>DATEVU010000132.1:0-59846 GCA_035258345.1 Bacteroidales bacterium | reverse complement strand
TATGGTTTCGTCCCCTGTCCAGTCGGTAGGTATATTAATAGTAGCTACCCGGTCGGGATCAATAAGGACCGAAAGCTCGGTGTTGCCGGCGTACGACCAGTTCAGCTCATCCTTGCCGTTATCGGGATCGGTAACCAGGTCGTCCAGCGCAACCGGTGCAAATGTTTCACCTTCGTTGATTTCCTGGTCCCCAATATTGGAAATAACCGGTGCATCATTAACCGGGTTCATAGTAAAGGTCACATCATCCTGTGCAGAAACGCCAAAGGGATCAGCAGCCTCGAAGGTAACTGTTTCCGAGCCATTCCAGTCGGGATCAACGGGTGAAACAGAAGCAATGCGGGTAGCGGGGTCAATATCCACCGTGAAGTTGGAAGTTCCGGAATTAGACCAGGTAAGATCTGCATCGTGTTCCTGGGGATCAAAGACAAAATCGTCGAGCGGAATCGAAATGCTTTCGCCTTCGTCCGCAACCTGATCCGGGATATCCGAAACTTCAGGCGGGGCAAAGTTATATGATTCCAGGGCTTCATGCCATTTGGTTCCCATTTTTATGTAACCCGAAGGCGCAGGATGAAGTTCATCAATCATGTCTCCGGAAGGAGTCAGCCGGTAATCCATGTCTGCACCGGTTTCTATATCAACCATGATAATATTGTCACCGACGCGTCCGGTAGCTACGACATCGAGCAAACCGTTGTAATAACTGGTAACGTCATGATTCCCGTTAGGGTTTGACCCGGCCCTGTTGATGATCCGGGCCAGAAAAACGGGGACGGTTTTGCCGGCCGCGGATTCATAAGTATCAATTTCATTCAGGATATCGTCCATTACCTCGCTGATATCATCGGCATCTTCCTCGGTATTTAACCCGTTCGTACCGAGATGGAGGAGGATGATATCGGGATTGAAATATTGCAGGTAGCTGTTATCGCAGAGAACTATTTCACAGTCACCGTCCCGGTTTGTGCCTGTTTGCAGCAAGGAAAGGATCTCGCTGGCTGTATATCCGGGGAACCCGGCATTTTCGGAATAATCAGGGGGAGTTTCGGGCAGGAGCGCACCCCCGCTTTTTTCGCTGCCAACGAAATCAAAAGTGTATCCGTCAGCCAGTAACAGGGTGTAAAGATGGTACCGATAGGAATATTTCTCCAAATCTGACCGGGGATCACCTGCATAAGTATCAAAAGTGATTGAATTGCCCAGCGGCATTATTTTCAGGGCGGTTTGTCCGGCAATGGAAGTGGTAAGTGTGAACAGAAAAAAAGCAAGGAAGAGTGATAAGTTTCGGTGAACGTCTTTACCGTTTTTCATAGCGGAGAGTTTAGGTTGCAAAAGAGTGGGCCTTACATAAATTTTGATGCTGGTTTACACGATTACGACAAAAATACAAAATTACAAACAACGGTACACCAAGAATTTGATGAACTAGTCAAAAATCAGATCCAAAAGAGGGTATTTAACAGTTTAACAGGTATTGTGTGTAAGCAAAAACTATAATGATCCGTTGGCACCGGTTTTAATGAGTGCCGCAGAGACACTGTTATCGGAGTTTTTGTTGGCACCGGTAAAGATAAAGCCGTTATCCGTAGTTATTTCAAATGAGCTGGCTGACATCTGACTCCCTTGTCCGAAACTGGTATAAACAGGATTTTCACCGGAAGCCCCGGTAGTGATGAATGCAATAGAGGAAAAGTTGGCAACATTGGATGAAGTACCCAGAATGTAAATTGAATTACCCTGAAAATGGATGTTTTCTCCGGTATCATGGGAGGAAAAATCGTAGATTTGTTCCCACATAACTTCTGATCCGCTCAGGGAAACTTTTACTTTTCTCAGAAAGATATCAGCGTTGGCTGAAGTTGCCGCACTTTTTGAATTCCCAAGAATTAAAAAAGTCTCGTTATCCAGACTCCTGATACATGCGCCTGCCTCATCTGCAACGGAAGGCATGGCATAGGGAATGTAAGTAATTCCGTTCGGCCGGGTTATAAAAATAAAGGCATGATTGGAAGTTGAAAGTGTAGGATAACTCATGGTACGGCCTGTAATTGCGTAGTCTCCATTTTCAAGTATCTGAAGATGAATACCTTCATCGTCTTTTATTCCTCCGGTTATTCGCGGACTGAATAAACTGTTGCGTTCTTCGTCCATGCCATAGATCCAGATATCTTTATTAAGGATCCCTGATGTTATTTTTTCTGCATAACCTGTCATGATAAAGGATCCGTTTGAGGTCACTTCAAAATGGCGGGCCTCTATATTATTTTCCCCACCTATCGTCTTGGTCCACAAGGTATCCCCCAAACTGTTGGTACGAATGAAGTAAACTTCTTTTCTTTCAGTCACCGGGTTTTGTGATGATGCCAGTATTCCAAAACCACCATCGGACAAAACCTGCAGGCAATACGCCCTGTCATCAAGCGAACGGCCATAGTGGCGTATGCTGTCAACCAGATTACCATATTTATTGGTACGGGCAAGGAAAACCTGAGAACCTGATGTAAAGGATTCAACAGTTCCGATCACGGCAAAACCGTTGGAGGAAATTTCTTTGACATCTACACCGCTACAAACCGGAAAAGTATTATAAAATTTTAAAAAGGTATCGGATTGTGAATCGGAAATGTCCATTTTATCACATGAACCTGCAAAGAATACCAGCAGCATGGAAATAAGATCAATTCTTTTCATGATCATTGTTGTTTCTTTGGCTTGTAAAACGAGAAATAATATCCGGCTGAAAGAGATAAGGTATTGGGTGAAAAATCATTGTCAATGTAATAAAACTTGGCTGCGAGTTCCTGGTTGTCATACCTTTTTTCGGATTTAACGATGTTATTCAACCCGATGTTTGTCCGCAGGTCAAATGTTATCACTCCCCTGGGGACCTTGTACCGTAATCCGGCCCCGATAACCCCGCTGTAAAGCATATCATTCCGGTAATCGCTCATATCTATCGATTCGCCGGTAAAGGGAGGCAATTCCTGCGCATACTTGCGGGAAGGTATTCCGGTGATACCGGTAAGATTTGCCGCAGACACACCCGCACGTATAAAAAAATGTAATGTTCTGACATTGAATTCATAAGCAAGCGTAAGCGGGACTTCGATCTTGAATAGCCTTTCACTGAAAGTGACAAGATTGATGGCATCATTTCCGCCAATGAGCGGCATGGTAATTTCATTCGAAAACCGGTACTGGTTTTCAGAAAAATAGAACTCCAGGTTGAGAAGCATCCGCTTGCCAACATACCTTCCTGCTCCAATGCCAACCTGAAATCCGGGTTTCATGGTATTCTTCAGGGTTGTCTCATTCAGGTTGAACAGGGTATAGGGCTCGATAATTTTCGGATCGGTAAGATTAAAACCACCCATCAGGCCGAATGAAAAAACAGATGAGGTGCGGTAGGAATCGAACAGGTAGACGAATTCAACCGGATCATTGGGTATGATCTCGTATTCGGGAAATTTTTTCAGGAATTCGAGCATGGATCTTTCCGCTTCAAACTGATCATCATCAAAAAGATAAGAAAGGATGATCAGTTTGTATGCTTCAATTTTCTGAGTCCTGGTAAAGCCATATTCAATACAGGGTGAAAGCATCTGGTGAATTTCCTCGATCATACCCATTTCATAGAATTTTTTTGCTTCCTGGATCTTTGCGGAACAATCTTCCTGGCTGTAAATTCCGGGAGGAACAAAAAAGAGCAGGCCTGCAACAAGCCAGGTGGAACGGATCATACTGTATTTTTTGGAGGAATTGGGAGACATTATGGTCTATTTGTTTGGACAGGTTTTTTGGAAATCGATATCATAACTTACATAGTTTTCCCATTCGCGTGTCGTCATATTCCGGCTGATTTTTCCACACAACTGGTCAGCCATATACACGGCATGGGTGGGCGAGTAATAGATCATATTGCCCTGTTCGCTGGATGAAATTATGTATCTGCCGTCGGAACTAAATGAAACCGATATTACAAAGGCATTATGTTTACTGATTACTATTGGCCGGTTGGTAAAGTTGCCGGCATCCCATATTTTTACGGTCTTGTCCACTCCGCAGGTGGCGATCTGCCGGTCATCGGGACTGAATTTAACATCGAGTGCGCGGCCGGTGTGTGCGGGAATTACCCTGACTATGCTGTTGGAACGGGTATCGGCAATTCTAAGTGTTCCGTTCTTATCCACAAATGCAATTCTGGTTCCGTTCGAATTCACGGAAATGGCATAAATTGAATTGTTGTCGGAACTGAAAACAACAGTTTCCTCCTTGGTATCCATGTGCCATCTGATCAGCTTTCCATCATCGGTACCCCCATAAATAAACCGGCCAGCGGGGGATACGGCAAGACATCTTACTTTAATGGGCAGGCTCACGAATACCGAGCTTGTATTGGCGATCAGGTCCCAGTACATAACACTTCTGTCGGTGCTGGCGGAATATAATCCTTTACTGTCGGAGGTAAAACTGAGTGCCTCGACCCAGCCTTTATGCCCCTGCAAAAGCGACGGATCGGTCCCGGAAGTATTGAGGTTGAAAAGCTGGATACCGGAGGTTGGTGTTCCGCAGGCAAGCCATCGGCCGTTGGGACTAATGGCCAGGCTCCGGTTAATGAAATTGTTATCGATGAGTGTACGGTATGCCCTGGTGTTGCCGTTAAGGTCCCACCGTAATATTTTGCCATCGCTTCCGGAACTATAGAAAATACCTGAACCGGGTAAAGAAGCAAGTGACCTGACCGGGCCTTCATGCCCCAGCAGTCCGTTGTAATTTTCACCGTTCAGTGCCGATAAGGAAGCATACAGGGCATTGTATATATCGGGATGATCAGGCTGACCTTCGTATTCGCGGTTAAAAATGAATGCCTGCTGGGCCAGGAGACCTTTAAGATCTTTATCGTCAACCTGGTAAACTTTACCGGACATGGTTTGTGCAATGGAGAGCATTTTCATTTTCAACTCCTGTATTTTCTCTCTTTCCGTTGTAGTGAGCTGTTCAGTGGCTTTCTCAGCTGTTTGTTCGGCTACCTCCTTCTCCTTCTGGAAAACCTGCGTTTTCTTTGCTGCTTCTTCGGCCCGCTGAAAAGCAATCAATTTTTCCTGTTCGGAAATTTTCGACTGCAAAAATGCTATTGCACGCTGTTTATCGGAAGAATCAGCTTCCATCTCCGCCAGATATTTTTGTATATCGGCCATACTGGCCCTTCCTTCTGCTACAATCCGAAGGCTATCCGATTCCTTCTTCCTGAATTCAGCTTCCTGTCTTGAGAGCTCTGCCTCCTTTGCCTTTTTAATGGCATCTCCCCTTTGCTGAAACCCCCAGACCGATATAAAAAGAAATGCAACAGCGGCAAAAAGGCTGGATACGGCAAATTTACGCGTACGGTTCAGTTCCATCCGCTGCAGCCTCACTTTGTTCTGTTCCTCCTGGTGGTATTTCTTTTCGCTTGCATCCAGGAAGACCATGACCTTTTCGAAGGCGGGGTTGTACTTTTTAGCCCATGCCAGGGTAGGGTGCTGAGTTTTCTTCCAGTTAAGGGCAAGCTGGAGGTCAGGAGGTCTCCACAGACCGGTCTTTCCAACCTGGTATTGCGAAGATGCTTCAGCAAGCCGCAGGTACATCTGAACCGATGAAAACTCCTCATCAACCCAGGATTTTAGCTTGTCCCAGATTCGCATCAGGCTTTCATGGGAGATATCGATAACGGTATCACCGTCGATTTCAACGCCTTCTCCCGGGGTCAGGAATGAACGTCCCTTTGCACGGAATTTGTTAATAACCTCAATTACCTTTTGATCCGCAACCTGGGCAATTTCGGCTATATATTTAACTGTGGCCGGATGCCTGGTACCCTTATTGTCTGTTCCTTTTTCGGTCAGACATTTGAACAAGGCTTTACAAATGATCTTTCCTTCATCCGTGAGCTCATCGTAAGCTTCATTGGCATGCATGGAAAGAGCATTTTCAATTTTACCGGCCGCTTCATAATCACGTATCCTGAGGGGTATACCCGTTTCATTGTTACGTGTCCAGAATTCCCAGGTTCGCATCATCACGTGCTGCAAAACCGGCAATTGGTCATTCTTGTCCTCAATGGAATTCAGCAGATGCTGCAACAATTGCGGATCAATTTCTGCGCCACCTACTGAAAGCGGACCAACGACAGCCTCCTTGAAATCGTCGCGGGTCATCTGGGGGATCAGGAAATTGCTTTTATTGATCAGCCTGGTAAGTTCCTGGAACTGGGAACATTCGCCAATAAAATCCGAACGCATGGTCAGCACCACATAAATAGGCTGGTCCTTTTGTTTGATGGCATTTACAAGTAATTTGATATACGCCTCGGTTTCATTAATTACAGTACTATCCTTTCTGCTCTCCTTAAAGCGGAAAAGTTCCTCGAACTGGTCGAGGATCAGGAGAATATTTTCACCGGGAGCAAGTTTTATCTGCCGCACGGCATTTACCAGTCCGAATGAACTTCGGCGCAATATGGTATAAATTATCTGCTTATTGATATCGTAATCTTCTTCGGTGGTGTCGCGCTTTTCAATAGCAGCAATTGCGGAAGCAAGACTTTCAACAGGGCTGTTACCGGGACGTGTGGTAATGATCCTCCAGTTCGAACCGGCATTCGTTATAAAGCCACCATATAGGGCAGGTATCAGTCCGCAATATATCAACGAGGACTTTCCGCTTCCCGAGGCACCGGTAACGGCAGCAAAACGGTTGCGTGCCAGGTAGCCCAGCACGGTTTCGGATTGTCCTTCACGTCCGAAGAAAAGGTGGCTCTCTTCAACACTGAATGGCCGCAATCCGGGGAACGGATTTGCCAGTGTCAGCGTGGTCGTTTTAATATGCCGTATCGGATTCTCTGTCATTTCTTTGCCAACTGAACCAAAAAATGATTAATTACATTTGCATTTAATTCTTCATCCCAGTTAACCGGAACATTTTTTAAAAATAACAATGATTTGTCAGCGGTTTTCTGCATGGATATAATTTCTACAGCGCGGAAAGATTTGCTTTTACCGTACCCGGGTGCTTTTACCAGGTCACGGATTTTGCTGTTCAGCCATTCCATGGTGCTGTCACCCTTGTAAATCAGCACGGCGTCGGCGATGAGCAGGTTATTGATATGCCTGGAGATGGGATAAAAATCCCTGCTGTCATCATGTGATTCAATAATTTCAAATCCTTTTGAACGGATCTGTTCAAAATATCCGCCGATCTTGTTTAGTCCCGACTTCTCATATATAAAGTACAATTTATTCTTTTCTGCCTGCGGAATGATCTGGGGATTTGTTATCTCATTCAGCCGGGCGTTCAGTATGGTCTTGAACACTTCGAAAGGAGTTTCAATTATCTCGGTGTGCTGCTGTGCTTCATCCCTTTTAAGACGTTTAAGATACAGAGCCTGGCGCTGATCGGTAGGTTTAATGTCATTGGGAATCCAGATTACCTGGTTTGGTTTTCGTGTGATTTCCTTTGAAGTGATGTATTCCTTAACTGTTTTAATCTGAAAATCGATAGAGGAATATTTGGAATTCTTGATAAAATCACCATGCCACGCCCCCATCAGGTGAACAGCTATGATAGATTCATCCAGGGCTTCTTCAATTGCCGCCCTGCTTTTTACGGCATCATCGGGAATTTGCACCTGGGGTAACACCCGGAATCCAAGATGTTGCAGCTCACGTTTCAGCATATCCCTGTTCTCTGTCTGGTCAAAGGTTGTTTCCGCCAGGAAAACGGCTGGCCGGTCAGCCACAACCTGATGTCCGATTTTTTCCTGATTCAGGTCATGCAGAACATCGGATATATCGTAGGCCAGGTCCACCAGTTTTGACCAGAACCTGATCTCCGGGCCGCCGGAGCCGTTCAGGTCAAACCGGACAGGTTTCTTGTTATAGCGGTTGATCTCAAAAAAGTCATATACAAGTTCGTTCCTGAGGCATTCCGGTTGTTCTTCGGCTGCAATGGGTGAGGTCAGGATCTTGAAAATACGGGGATGTTTGCTCTCCACATTGCCGGAAGGATAGATGGTGCGGCATATTTCATCCACCTCCTTCATATAGGAAGCGGATTTTGCATATTCCGGCGACAGGATCAGCACGAATACTGCCGTATCTGAAAAGGCAGCCTCATAACTTTCACCCAGCAAACTCTGTCTTACCCTGAGATCATCGTGGAGCAGGAAAACCGGTTTCCTGCTGTACAACCGGTGCATCAATATCGAAAGATAATCGCAAAATTTTAATGTCCAGTCCGTTGAGGCTTGATTCTCTTGTCCTGCAGCCGGGGCGTAACCCATAAATATGTCATGTTCAAAGCTCATGTCGTTTGCGGCTTATGCTTCTTCAACAATTTCAAGAACCGAATTCCTGAAATCAATAAAATCGAACATCAGGGCATTAAGAATCTCCTGCTCGAGACTGTAAATCCTCAGGTTGGTAAGTGCTCTTAATGAGAACGTACTGTCTTCGGCAAAAATATCACTATAAATTACATCATTTTTACCAAATGTAAGAACTTTCCCCGAAGAAATCTTTATTTCGGCACTTCCTTCGATGATGATCATGAAAGCATAATGCACATCATCACGCCTGATCAGGAATTCCTCATCCTTATTCAGGAATTGGACCTCCAGGGCTCTTGAAATTTCGAACAACACATCCTCAGAGATCTTTTGCATTTTTTTACAGGCTTTAATAAACCTGATGCGGTGGATCAATAAACTGGGAATACTCGTATCGGTATGCGAAAGGGATGTTCTGATCTCATTCACCACCGATGGTTCAAGCCTAAGCAGCACAGATTCGAGAGTCTCGGGTTCTTTTTGTTCCAATACATAAGCTGCAGATTCCCGGATAAGCTGATTGGGATGGAAAATGCTGGCGACCAGTTCCTGATCTGCGGTATGATTTTTCAGGTTGAGCAGACTAAATATGGCACAGGCCTTTACATACAACGATATCTGGTTAAAATCACGGGTAATGATATCCTGGATCAGATCTTCGGGCGCCTGTTTTATTGCATAGAAAAAGTACTGAAGCTGTTTAAACCTTTCCTTGACGGTAATATTTTCAACTACGGGGAAAAAAGCCTGCTTGATTTCTTCATCTACTATCTGATCCAGCAATTCAATTGCAAAACTGATATCCGTATCATTCCCTTCGAGGAGCAGGTTTTTGATATTGGCAATGGATGTTGAGTTATAGGCCAGGGCAAGCAAATGGAACAAGGTTACGTAATTGTCCTCAATTTCAGATTCAAGGGCCTTCCTGAGCAAATCATATTCGACGTGTTTTTCCAGACTTGAACAGGCTGCAAAATTCCACGACATCATGTTTATCAGTCGAACGATATCGTTCAATATGCGGTTGATATTTCCGGGAGTCGCCTGGAATTTTGCCTCGCGCAGGGCAAGAAGTGCCTGCCGGACTATGGTTCGGTTCTGATTTTCAATCTTGCTGAGCAACAAATCAATGGCGGCCTGACTGCCGATTTTGCCATAGATCCTCACAATCCTGGACAGAAGAATGTTGTCGGCATCGGGCAATAAAAAAGCCTGTTCCATAAAATAGAGCGCCGGGTCGCCTATTTTAACAAGGGCTTCGAAGACATAAGGATAATATACCGGTGTGGTGAGGTATCCTATAAGTATATAACTGTGATTTGGATCACTGAGCCTGGACATTGCTTTTACCGAGGCAAGCTTCACTTCGGGTTCAACATCCCTGGAAAGATGCAGTAAATAGTCACCAAATTCCTTTTTTTCGGAATTACCGATGATCTCGGCAGCCAGTACCCGGTCGGTAAGATTTTTTGAATTCAGCAGAAAATTAATGGAATCCTTTGAAGCACCTGCGGATATTTTTATCTCAAACCGGTTGATCAGGTTCGGCAGGTACCCGTTGTGCTGCTTATGTTTGTTAATCAGTTGTATTTCCTTGAGTTTGGACAAAGAACTTAATAAGGCATTTTCCTCGATCCTTTCAAGCAGGTATTTTCTGAGATCGGGAGAATTTGTTTCCAGCAGTGAAACAAGATGTTTCTCGTGTGTAAGCGGTTCAATTTTTTCAACAATGGAAAGGGTATGGATCGATTTTATAGGATCATCGCTGTTAATGAGGGTATGTGTTTTTTCATCGGTATTGAGCAGTTCCTGTCCAAGGTCCCTTTTGCTGGCCTTCAGCCTCCTGATGGTGTCCCGCAAGGCCACCTGATAAGACTTCACCAGCAATATTCCAACCAGCAACCAGATCACAGTGAGGAGTAACAAGGTGAGGTTAATGTAAAGGCTTCTGTTGAGATTCAACAACAGCAGTCCTGACAACGCCAACCCGGCGATCAGCAGGGCAGCCATACGCAGTGAGCCTTCCATACGGGGAATGATGGCATTGCTGAAACGCAGGTCGAGGGTTCGGAACAGAACGCGGAGCGAAGGGAGTTCAATGGCTTCATATGCTGTTTCATACCCGATCCTGAGTATGGCAACCATCAGGAAACCAAATGAGAACCGTGCCAACGTGATGGATTGACCCAGTAACAGATCTACAATTATGGAAGCCAGGGAGGCAATTCCAAGGATGGCCGGGATAAGAACGAGACTGTAGGGAGAATCGTAGGTATACAGGATTTTCCTGACAAGGAACTTTTCAACGACATAAACAAACAGGAACATTGTTCCCGTAAAAAACCCGAAAAATTTTGCCAGGCCGATAGTATTGGGATAATTGATACGGGTCCCGGTCACAAAACTGTAATGGAGTACAAATCCGGTAACAGCTGAAATGATAACAAAAAGAACAAGATAAAAGGTAAAGCGGGTATAAAACATTTCATAAAACTTTGACCGCAGCAAGGTTGTTCGTCTGTGTGCTTTGGGGAACACTCCGGAGGTACGGTGATGGAAATTGACAATTAATTGCAGCACTGCTGCAATTCCAATGAACACCGCACTGCTGCCGGTTATAAGAAGTATGTCGAAATGTACGAATAACGCACCCACCAGAGCATAACTTGCAACAACAATACCTGCCATCAGGAAGGTACGGATCAGCGGATAAAACCTCCGTTGTTGAAATGGACTGTATATGTGTCTGATCGACCGGCGGAAAACCAGCAATACCATGAAAGTGGAAGGAATGGCAAGGGTGAAAGGCAGCATGAGCGGGATGCCGTAAATATTATAGTTAATTACCTCGTCATAAAAAAGATAGACCAGCACGTTCAGTGCAGAAATAATCAACAGTATGAACAGGATATATCCCTTGGAAGGTACGCGGTTTGAAAGCAGGGAATAAACCGTAAAAAGCAACAGGCCGAATGCTCCGGAAATGATGAAGGCCATGGGTATATTCGAAGGTTCCCATGACTGAAGGAATAACACGTGGGTACCTATGGTGAATAACGATGTAAAGGCACCGATAAAAAAAGCCTGCATGGAAGTGATCACCAACATGAAAACCTCTTTTCGATTGTAAACACTTGCTCCTAAAAACGAGTTTTTCATACCTTTCGGAACTTTAAATACTGCTTTGCAATTTTCCAATGCTGATTGGTGGTAAAAGTACTAAAATATTGTTTTGAAATCAAGATTTTACAGCGAGTTGACAGGTTGGTTGACAGATGTTACCTTAATCAGGATGAATAAATAGACTTTCTTAAAATTCCTGTATAAAAATCTGCCGATAATTTGTAGTTTTATGGACTAATTGCAACTAAAATTCTCTTGTTATGGCGAACGAATTATCGGGGAAGATCATTCTGATACTTCCCGAACAAACCGGTACCGGTAAGAACGGACAATGGTCAAAGCAGGATTTTGTTATTGAAACCGAGGAACAATACCCCAAAAAGGTATGTTTTTCAGCCTGGGGAGAAAAGGTAGCCCAGGTGAAGGCACTGCAGACAGATGCCAGGGTGAAAGTTTCTTTTAATATTGAATCCCGGGAATTTAACGGGAAATGGTATACCGATCTGCGTATCTGGAAAATTGAGAAGCCGGAACAGGCAGTTACTCCGGAAGGTGTAAACACCACAACAGAATTCGGTCCCGAACCGCTCTCCCGTGATGAAAGTGCCGGTGAGCCCGATGATTTACCGTTCTGATAATCCCGCGAGGCTCTTTACAACACTTTCCATTTCCAGGTTATCACCGTCAACAATATATTTAGCCCGCAGGTAATGGTGTTCGCATCTTTCACGCAGGGCGGTGACGTATTGGCGTAACTCGTCCGCGGTTTTGCCTTTTACGATCGGCCTGTCCTCTGCAGCCATTTTCAACCGCTCCACCAGGGTATGATCGGATACCTTTAAATAAATCACATCCCCATAGGTTTCCATCAGTGTCATGTTGTCGCAATGACAGGGTGCACCGCCTCCGGTGGAAATTACGATGTCGCTGGTATGCACTACCTCCTGGAGGGCTTTCCATTCCAGCATGCGGAATCTTTCTTCCCCCAGCCGGCTGTAAATTTCAGGAATGCTCTTGTTCTCTTTCCTTTCGATGAATTCATCCAGGTCGATAAAAGCCAGTTGCAGTCTTTTGGCCAATTCCCGTCCAAAAGTGGTTTTACCGCTGTTCTTGAAGCCGATAATGAAGTAGCGCATGTGTTGAAAAAAATTATATTTGTGCCAAAATTAAAACGAAATTATGAATTACCCCGATTTAAGCGAACAGGAACAAATTCGCAGGCAGGCCCTCGACGAACTGAGAAAACTGGGTATTGATCCTTATCCTGCCGCAATGTTCCCTGTTACTGTCAGCACCCGGGAAATACTTGATAATTTCCGGATCAAAGAAGGAGAATACCAGGATGTTTCGATTGCAGGCCGTCTGATGAGCAAAAGGATTATGGGGAGCGCCTCCTTTGCAGAGCTGCAGGACGAGAAGGGCAGGATTCAGCTCTACCTGAAACGCGACGACCTGTGTCCGGGCGAAGACAAGACCGGTTATAATACCGTTTTTAAAAAACTGCTCGATATCGGCGATTTCATCGGGGTAAAGGGTTTTGTTTTTATAACCCAGATGGGAGAGATCTCCATACATGTGAAAGAATTTAAACTGCTGGGCAAATCACTTAAACCCCTGCCCATTGTCAAGGAAAAGGACGGCGTGGTGTATGATGCTGTTACCAACCCTGAATTTCGTTACCGGCAGCGTTATGTCGACCTGGTAGTTAACCCCGTTGTCAGGGATGTATTTATAAAACGCACCAAAATCATTAATTCACTGCGCGAATTGTTCAATGCACGCGGTTATCTCGAAGTGGAGACCCCTGTTCTTCAGCCT
Source organism: Bacteroidales bacterium (assembly GCA_035258345.1). Taxonomy (GTDB): domain Bacteria; phylum Bacteroidota; class Bacteroidia; order Bacteroidales; family UBA10428; genus UBA5072. Next base: position 46,540 of record DATEVU010000132.1, on the reverse strand, counting down.
ATTCCCGGTGGCGCAGCAGCGCGGCCATTTGTCACGCATCACAATACACTGGATATCCCTTTGTATTTGAGGATTGCTAATGAGCTATATCTGAAGCGACTGCTGGTGGGAGGATATGAAGGCGTTTACGAATTTTCCAAAGATTTCCGGAACGAGGGGATGGACCGGACCCACAATCCCGAGTTCACGGTGATGGAAATCTATGTTGCTTACAAAGACTACCTTTGGATGATGGATTTCGTGGAGGAAATGATCGAAAAGGTGGCCCTCGACCTGCATGGATCCACCCGGGTGCCTTATGGCGATCAGGTAATAGATTTCAAAAGACCATTCAACCGGTTGACCATGGCTGGGGCCATTCAGAAATATGCAGGTTTAGATATTACCGGCATGGATGAGGATAAGCTTAGCGCAGCGTGCAGGCAGCTGGGGATTGAGACTGATGCTACCATGGGCAAGGGGAAACTCATCGATGAAATATTCGGTGAAAGGGTTGAGCCCAACCTGGTGCAACCCACTTTTATCATGGATTACCCTGTTGAAATGTCGCCTTTGTGCAAGAAACACCGCAGTGACCCCGGACTTACAGAGCGCTTTGAACTCATCGTAAATTCAAAGGAATTGTGTAATGCATATTCCGAACTGAACGATCCCATTGACCAGCGCGAACGTTTCCAGGAACAGCTCAGGCTTTCGGAAAAAGGAGATAACGAGGCCATGTTCATTGACCAGGACTTCCTGAGGGCGCTCGAATATGGCATGCCTCCTGCATCAGGACTGGGTGTGGGAATCGACAGACTGGCCATGATCATGACAAACCAGCCCAGTATCCAGGACGTGCTGTTCTTTCCCCAGATGAAACCGGAGACAGGACAGGGGACCGGGGACGACAGGCAGGAGAAATACCTGGAGTTGGGAGTCCCGGAGGAATGGATTGCAGTGCTGCAAAAACTGGGTTATTCCACCATCGAATCCCTGAAGGAAGCCAAAGCCGGTAAGCTTTCCAATGACCTGAACGGATATAATAAGAAGAATAAACTGGGATTGAAGGGATTAAGCCCGCAGGAAGTGGAGGAATGGTTGAAGAAGTAACTTTTCAACAATTCCGACTTTAAACGCAGGTGTTTTCCACAGGTTAATAGCCTAAATCTCACAAAAATCCCCTGTAATCTGCAATTGGTTGTTCTTTGCCTGTTAATAAAGAAATACGGGCGGCTAACATCTTTATGCTATTTTTGCGCCAAACCTGGAATAAGTATGACTGCTGCAATGTATACCGAAGATACTATCCGCACGCTCGACTGGAAGGAACATATCAGGAAGCGTCCGGGGATGTATATTGGCAAGCTGGGAGACGGATCTTCGCAGGATGACGGGATTTACGTTTTGCTCAAGGAGGTGCTGGACAATGCCATCGATGAATTCATGATGGGGTACGGGAAAACCATTGATATAACTATTAATGAAAACATTGTCCAGATCAGGGATTATGGTCGCGGTATCCCCCTGGGCAAGGTGATTGATGTTGCATCACGGATGAATACAGGCGCCAAGTATGATTCCAAGGTGTTCAAGAAATCGGTTGGACTAAACGGGGTCGGTATCAAAGCGGTGAATGCACTTTCTTCTTTTTTCGAGATCAAATCATTCCGCGAGGGCAAAGTGAAAACAGTTAGTTTCACTGAGGGTAACCTGCAGGAAGATGCCCCGGAACAGCCCGGTGATCGTAAGAACGGTACTCTGGTGTCCTTTGTCCCCGATCAGAAAATGTTCGGTCATTTCCGGTATATGGAGGACTATGTTGAGGCCATGATCAAGAATTATATTTACCTGAACTTGGGCCTTACCATATATCTGAACGGCACTCCGTTCTTCTCCAAAGACGGGCTGGTGGACCTCTTGCGTGATAATGTAAACGGTGACGGGTTATATCCCATTATCCAGCTCAGGGATGAGGATATAGAACTGGCCATGACACATGGCAGTCAGTACGGTGAAATATATTATACCTTTGTTAACGGACAGCATACCACGCAGGGTGGGATCCATCTCACAGCCTTCAAGGAAACACTGGTAAAGACAATTCGTGAATTTTACAAGAAAGATTTTGATCCGGCTGATATCCGCACCTCTATTGTTACCGCACTGAGCATTAAGGTCGAGGAACCGGTTTTTGAGTCACAAACCAAAACCAAGCTTGGTTCGAGGGACATGGCCCCCGAAGGTGTATCCATCCGCAATCATATCGGTGATTTTCTTAAGAAACACCTCGATAATTACCTGCACAAGCACCCGGATACCGCTGACATCCTGCTGAAGAAAATAATTGAGTCGGAAAAGGAACGGAAGGCAATCTCGGGCATACAAAAGCTGGCCCGGGAACGCGCCAAGAAATCAAACCTTCATAACAAGAAACTGCGCGATTGCAAGATCCATTTGAATGATAACGACGAACGACGTCTTGAGTCAACCATTTTTATTACCGAAGGGGATTCGGCAAGCGGTTCAATTACAACCTCGCGTGATGTAGCCACCCAGGCGGTTTTCAGCCTGAGGGGCAAGCCACTGAATGTGTATGGACTCACCAAGAAAATTGTTTACGAGAACGAAGAATTTAACCTGCTGCAGGCAGCGCTGAATATAGAGGATGGTCTGGAAAATCTGCGTTACAACAACGTGGTGATTGCCACCGATGCCGATGTGGACGGTATGCACATCCGGCTGTTGCTGATGACCTTTTTTCTCCAGTTCTTTCCCGAACTGGTCCGTCAGGGTCATTTGTATGTGCTGCAAACACCCCTGTTCAGGGTCAGGAATAAGAAACAGACATTGTATTGTTACACCGATGAGGAAAGGCAGGCCGCCATCAGAAAGCTGGGAGTAAACCCCGAAATTACCCGTTTCAAGGGGCTGGGCGAGATTTCTCCTGAAGAGTTCCGGAATTTTATCAGCAAGGACATTCGCCTCGAGCCGGTGCGGGTGAAGAAGGGTGACCACATCCAGGATATCCTGCCTTTTTTTATGGGTAAAAATACCCCGGAAAGACAGGATTTTATCATTGAAAACCTGAGGATCGAAGAAGATGTTGCTGAGGTGTTATTTTAAATTGTAGTTTCGTTATGGATCCTGAAGATTTCGAATTGATTGACAATGCTGATGAAGAAGCCCGTAGGAACCAGCCGGAGCTGTCAGGTGACGGGTTATCGGATGATCCGCGCATCGGGACCGGTCATGTAACCGAACTTGCCGGAAAATATAAGGACTGGTTCCTTGAATATGCCTCGTATGTAATTCTTGAAAGGGCCGTTCCGCACATCGACGATGGTTTAAAACCCGTGCAGCGCAGGATACTGCATGCCATGCGCCAGATAGAGGACGGCCGGTACAATAAGGTTGCCAACATTATCGGACAGACCATGCAGTATCACCCGCATGGTGATGCTTCCATCGGGGATGCACTGGTGCAGCTGGGTCAGAAAAGCCTGCTCATCGATACCCAGGGCAACTGGGGTAATATCTTCACCGGTGACGGAGCTGCTGCCTCACGCTATATCGAAGCACGCCTGTCGAAGTTTGCCCAGGATGTGGTTTTTAATCCTCGCACCACTTCGTGGAAATTGTCTTATGACGGCCGCAATAAAGAACCGGTTACACTGCCGGTAAAATTCCCGCTGTTGCTGGCACAGGGAGTGGAGGGAATTGCCGTGGGACTGGCCTCAAAGATACTTCCGCACAATTTCATCGAACTCATCGATGCCTCCATCGCTTACCTCCAGGGCAAGAGTTTTGAATTGTATCCCGATTTTCCAACCGGTGGTCTGATAGATGTTTCCAGGTATAACGACGGATTGCGCGGCGGCCTGGTAAGGATCAGGGCAAAAATCTCGAAACTCGACAGGAAAGCCCTGGTGGTGACTGAAATACCCTTCGGACAAACCACCACTTCGGTGATTGATTCTATCCTGAAGGCCAATGAAAAAGGCAAGATAAGGATCCGCAAGATCGATGACAACACGGCAGGATCGGTTGAAATAGTTATCCACCTTGTGCCGGGTATCGATCCTGATGTGACCATCGACGCCTTATATGCATTTACCGATTGTGAGGTGCCCGCATCACCCAATGCCTGTATTATCCGTGATGAAAAACCCTGTTTTACCGGCATAGCAGAAATATTAAGGGTTTCAGCCGATAACACGGTCCGGCTGCTTACCCTTGAACTAAGAATAAGGCTCGAGGAGCTTGGTGAGATTTGGCACTATGCATCGCTTGAAAAGATTTTTATTCAGCATGAATTGTATGAGCCCATCAAACAATGCAAAACCGAGGAATCAATCCTGGAGACCATTGATGAAGGTCTGATACCTTTTAAAACAATGCTGAGACGCGAAGTCACCCGCGATGACCTGGTTAAGCTTTCCAATATCCCCATCAAACGGATCTCAAAATTCAGCGCTTTCAAGGCAGATGAGCATATCCGGCAAACCGAAGCCGAAATGGAGGAGGTAAAAAACCACCTTTCCAATATCATTCCTTATTCCATTAACTATTACAGGCAGATCAGGAAAAAATACGGAGCCGGGCGTGAAAGGAAAACCGAGATCCGTGGATTCGATACCATTATGGCCACGGAAGTGGCTGTAGCTAATGCAAAACTCTACGTTAACCGGGCAGAAGGCTTCATAGGGACAGGGTTGAAAAAGGACGAGTATGTATGCGACTGTTCGGATATTGATGACATCATTGTCATCCGGAAAGACGGTAACTATCTGATCACCAAAGTTACCGACAAGCAATTTGTGGGCAAGGACATTGCGTATGCCAGTGTATTCAAGAAGAACGATGAGCGGACCATTCATAATATAATATACCGGGACGGGCCGGCAGGTGCCACGTATATTAAAAGGTGCGCGATCAGCGGTCTGATGCGCGACAAGGAATATAATCTTACACGGGGTGAAAGTGGTTCCCGGTTATTGTACCTGAGCGTAAACCCGAATGGTGAGGCAGAAACGGTGAAGGTGACCCTGAAACCGCGGCCCAGGGTTAAAAACCTGGTATTTACGGCCGACTTCAGCGAAACCGACATCAAGGGCAGGTCATCCATGGGGAATATCCTTTCACGGTACCCCGTTCATAAGATCGAATTAAAGGAAAAGGGCTATTCAACACTCGGGGGAAGGAAGATCTGGTGGGATCCCCTGATCCTGCGGCTTAATGTCGACGGAAAAGGTAACTGCCTCGGCGAGTTCTCCGGAAATGATAAAATACTGGTACTTACCCGGTCGGGTGAGATGAGGTTATCGGGTTACGAGCTTACGGCTCATTTTGAAGAGGATATGATCCTTATCCGGAAATATACGCCCGGAACGATACTGTGCGCGGTATATTTCGACGGAGAGCAAAACTATTATTATATCAAGCGTTTTTACGCGGAAGCATCCGAGAAACCGGTCAGGTATTTTGATGAACACCCAAAATCAAAACTTATCCTGGTTTCGGAAAATGATTTTCCCCGGCTCGAGATCAGGTTTGGCGGAAAACACAAAAAGCGCGAACCCGAGATCCTGGAGGCAGCTGATTTTATAGGTGAAAAAAGTTACAAGGCAAAGGGCAAAAGGCTCAGCAGTTATGAAATAGTGCAGGTAACCGAGCAGGAGCCGGTCCGGTTCAAAGAATCCCAATCCGGATCTGAGGTCCCGGAGCCACCGGCAGAACCTGAGATTGTTCCTGAAAAACCAGGGCATTCCGAAGGTGGATCCAACGGCGAGCAGATGTCGCTTTTTTAGGGTTGAACAATCTGTATTTGCTTTGCGTTTATATCTCATAACCAAAATACCGGAATTATGAGAGCACTTCTGATCGTAGCCGTTATCCTGTTAGGAACAGGATGCAGGTCAAATTCAGTCAAGTCGCAACCTGCAAGCCTTGATGAAAAGGTAAAGAAGTTTCTTGACAGCCATGCCGGCAGGTGGCGTGATATGAATGTCCCTGTATCTGACGGCCAGGCATTGTATGACATTATCGTGAAAAACAAGTACAAGAGCGCCCTGGAAATTGGTACTTCCACGGGGCATTCCTCGATATGGATCGCATGGGCGCTGAGCAAGACGGGGGGAAAGCTGATAACCGTGGAGATTAACGAAGCCCGTCATAAAGAAGCTCTTGCAAATTTCAGGGAAGCAGGGGTGATGGATTATATAGATGCCAGGCTTGCCGATGCCCATCAGCTTGTTCCGGAACTGAAGGGACCCTTTGATTTCGTTTTCAGTGATGCGGACAAGGACTGGTATAAGAATTACTTTGTGGCCGTAGACCCCAATCTGAAAGTCGGCGGTTGTTTTACCGCACATAACGTGTGGGAATCACGGGGCAGCAGCAATGCAGGCTTGACGGGGACAGCTGAATTTTACAGTTATATCAGGAACCTTCCCAATTATGAAACAACCGTCATCAGTTCAGGAAACGGATTATCGGTGAGTTATAAAAAGTCGGAATAAAACTTCACGGGCATGAACGGTCCTGTGCAAAAACTGAAGAGATCCCTCGGCCTTTTTCCGGTCACCAGCATTGTCATTGCCAACATCATTGGCGCGGGTATCTTCACCACATCGGGATTGTTAATGGCAGGGCTGCATTCACCGATGCTGATGATCGGGTTATGGATAGCAGGTGGAGTGATTGCCCTCTGCGGGGCTTTGTCATACAGCGAATTGGGAGCTGCCATACCGGAAGCCGGCGGGGAATATATCTTTCTCTCAACCTTGTTCCATCCGGCACTGGGATTTCTCAGCGGGTGGGTATCCTTTATCGTGGGATTTTCTGCACCCATAGCTGCGTCAGCTATTGGAGTCAGTGAATACCTGGCCGGGGCATTCCCCGGTATGTTCGTTTGGGAAATTGCCCGATCGCTTCCTGATTTTTTATCCCCGAAAAGGATATTCTCCATGTTGATCATCCTGGTTTTTACGCTGGTGCATCTCAGGGGCATTTCATTTGGTGCCCGGATACAAAACGTGTTAACGGTGGTTAAGATCCTGATGATCGTTGGCCTGGTTATCTTAGGTTTTTCACTGGGTAGCGGCAATACCGGTAATTTTAGCCAGGCCGGCCGGGTGGACCTGGATTTCGGGGGATGGAAAACCATTGGTCTTTCCCTGATGTGGATTATGTTTGCTTACAGTGGCTGGAATGCATCCACCTATATCGGTTCGGAGATCAAAAACCCGCGGAGAAACCTGCCCGGATCGCTGTTGCTCGGCACGGGTGCTGTGGTGGTGTTGTATTTGAGCATCAATGCCTTGTTTGTTTATGCCATACCACCAGTAGAAATGGAGGGTGTTATTTCCGTAGGTGCCCTGGCTGCCGGAAATTTGTTCGGCGGGTCCGCGGAAAAGGCTGTCTCCCTCATGATTTCCTTCGCCCTTTTTTCTTCACTTAGTGCATACCTGATCATCGGCCCCAGGCTTTATTTCTCCATGGCCAGCCAGGGACTCTTTTTCAGATCGCTTGCAAAAGTTAACCCTAAAAATCATGCACCTGCCAATGCCATCCTGCTGCAATCTGTTTTCTCGATGATCATGGTGCTGTCGGGCACCTTCGACCAGATCCTTACCTACATGGGGTTTGCCCTCGGGATATTCCCCCTGCTGGCGGTTGCCGGTACATTTAAGCTGAGAATGACCGGAAGGAGTAACCTCCGTCTTCCCGGTTTCCCGGTAACGGCCATTGTGTATATGTTGGCCGGGGCAGGTATGCTGGTGCTTTCCTATTTCGAACGCCCGGTGGAGTCATCGGTGGCACTGATAACGGTGATAACAGGCATACCGGTATATTATTTTTTCAGGCGGCAGCAGGGGTTATAAAATCTCCGCAATAATTCATCCGACGTGAGGATGGTTCCGGATACCGTTGCATTTATTCCTTCCAATCATTATCTTCGTGGTCCAACATTGCAACTAAAGATCACGTGAAAATCCAGTCCACCGGTTCAACCCTGCATGGTGATATTCTTATCCCGGCTTCAAAATCGCATACCATCCGTGCCGTTGCCATTGCCGCTGTTGCAAATGGAATTTCGGTCCTTAGGAATCCGCTGATGTCGGACGATGCCCGATCGGCTGTTCACGGTGCAACCGGGATGGGGGCCGAAGTCAGGCTTGAAAAGGATTGGATCATAAGGGGTAACGGAGGAAAACCCGCCGATTCATGCCGGTTCATCGATGTCGGCAATTCAGGTACCACGCTTCGCATCCTCACCGGCTTGTGTGCCCTGGGGGATCACCCTGTCAGATTCGACGGCGATGCCTCCATTCGTCAGCGGCCAATGACACCGCTACTTGCTGCACTTGAAAACCTTGGGGTAAAGGTGACCGGTTCAACAGGCGGCAAATGTCCGTTTACCATCCAGGGACCCATCCGCGGGGGAAATACTACCGTAAATGGCGTGAGCTCCCAGTTTCTTACTGCGCTTCTCATCGCCTGCCCGCTTGCACCTGCGGATACCGAAATAGTTGTTGAGAACCTGAATGAGAGACCTTACGTGGAGATTACACTCGACTGGCTTCGCCGGTCAGGGATCCGGTTTGAACAGCAGGGGCCCGACTGGTTCAGGATCTTTGGCGGGCAGCATTACCGGGCATTTGAAAGGAGCATCCCGGCCGACTTTTCATCGGCGACATTTCCACTCTGCGCCGCAGCTATAACCGGATCGGAGATCCTGATCCGGGGACTGGATTTTTCGGATCATCAGGGCGACAAGGCCGTATTTTCCTATCTCGAAAAGATGGGAACAAAGATCGTTCATGCTACGGAAGGGGTTTGGGTAAAAGGCGGGGCGCTCAACGGGATCGATATTGACATGAACAGCACCCCCGATGCTTTGCCTGCCATGGCGGTTGCAGCCTGTTTAGCCCGGGGGACAACCCGGCTGCTGAATGTTCCGCAAGCCCGGCTGAAGGAATGCGACCGCATTGCCGCCTGCGCAAAGGAACTGAAGAAAATGGGCGCTGACATCGTGGAACTCGAAGACGGCCTGGTTATCCGTGAAAGCAAACTAAAGGGAACGGAAGTACATGGTTACAATGATCACCGCATGGTTATGGCGCTGGCGATAGCCGGACTGGCAGCCGAAGGGATAACCCTGGCGGACACTGCCGAATCTGCCGGTGTAACCTATCCGACATTCCTGGAGGATATGAATAAATTGGGTGCCAATATTAAACCGATATAATTAACCCTTAAAAACTGATACTATATGCTTGGCTGTACATACGGAACGCTATTGAAGACCACGGTAGCCGGGGGCTCATACCAGGAGGGACTTTCCATTAACATCCAGGGAGTACCTCCCGGATATCATTTTACCGAGGAGGAAATTTATGTAGAGCTGATGTTGCGCAAGCCAGGACAGGGTGAGCTGACTTCACCGCGCCGGGAAGCCGATGTCCCCATTATCTTCAGCGGGGTTAACGCAGCCGATACCATGCCGGGTTTCCGGAATGAAGGATTCACGAACGGAACTCCCCTGGTGATATTGATACCCAATGTTGACAGGCATCTTGAACATATTGAGCAGTACCAGGTAACCAACCGTACACCGAGACCGGGCCATGCATCCTATGCATCGTTCCAGAAATATGGAACATGGGATGATTCAATTGGAGCCGGCTTTTTCAGCGGCCGTTACACCTCTTCCATTGTAGCTGCAGGATGCATTGCAAAAAAGGTACTGAAAGATCACGGCATTGAAGTGGTTTCATTTGTGCGCGAAGCTGCAGGTATCCGTATGAAGGACATGCCTGTTGCGGAGATCAAAAAAAAGGCAGCTGCCTACCGGGAAGTTCGTAAGCAATATGACCCCATTTACCTCGATTTGTTTGCTTCCGGCAAAATGAAACAGGGATTGCGTTTCTTTGAAAAGGCGGCCATGCTCGCCGAGCTTGAAACCCGGATCCCCAATATATCGCGTCCTGTTTATAACGAAAAGGAAGTAAGGGAAAAATACGGTATCAATCCCAAACTGTTCTGTCCCGATGCCGATGTTGCCGATGCCATGTACGATGAGATCCTGCGCATTATGCAGGAAGGGGATTCCTCGGGGGGTATTGTGGAAGTGTTTGTAACCGGTGTTCCTGCCGGTATGGGTGAACCGGTATTTAATAAGCTCGATGGTGAACTGGGCAGGCTCATGAGTATCGGAACAGTTAAAGCCGTTGAGATAGGTTGCGGCATGGAAGCAGCCAGAATGACAGGCTCACAATGCAATGACGCTATGCGGATCAGGGACGGCAAGGTTGTGTTTAATTCAAACAATGCCGGGGGGATTACCGGAGGCCTTACCACCGGTCAGGACATTGTTGCCAGGGTTGCGGTTAAACCTACCCCGACCATCGCCAAGCCACAGCTTACGATCGACAAGATAAGCCTTGAGAACAAGGAGCTGGCTGCTGTCACCCGGCGTGATCCGACCATAGTCGCACGCATGTGGCCGGTTGTGGAAGCTTTCACCTCCCTGATCATACTTGATACCTATATGCAGCATGTGGCTTACCAGGCTATGCGACCGAAATCAATATAAAAACAATACACAGGAACCATGAATAATCAAAAACCTGCAGTGTTCAAAACCGCATGGATGGTAACACTGCTTTTATTTGCATGCAATGCCGCGATGCATGCCTCCATTACATTGCCCTATATTTTATCGGATAATATGGTGTTGCAGCATGATATACCTGTAAATATCTGGGGCTGGGCGCAACCCGGCGAAAAGGTAACAGTTTTAATCAACGGGCAGAAAATTGCTGTGAAAACCTCTGCTTCCGGCGAATGGAAAGCAGTCCTCAAACCCATTCCAGCCGGGGGGCCATACGAAATGACCATAAAGGGTAAAAACACCATAGTACTGAAGAACATCCTGGCGGGTGATGTCTGGATCTGTGGGGGCCAATCCAACATGGAATGGCCGTTGTCACGCTCGCGCAACTGGTCATCGGACAAAAACAATACCCGGCATGAAAACATCAGGTTGTTTTATGTTCCCAAGGACATGAGCATGAAACCACTTCAAAATACAAAGGAGGCATCATGGGAGATGTGCGATGAGAAAAGTGCTTCTTCCTTTTCAGCCATTGGCTATTATTTTGGCAAAAACCTGAATGAACAGCTCAATATACCGATCGGCCTGATAAACAGCAATTGGGGTGGTACCGATATTGAGACCTGGATCAGCCTGGAAACCATGTATGCCGATAAGGATTATTCCCGGGTGATCGACGACATGAAACGGATGAACCTGGAAGAGTTGCAGCAGGAATCCGAAAGAAAACTCAGGGAATGGCAGCATGCCATTGATGTTGAAGACCCGGGGATCAGGGAGAAATGGTTTCTGGGCGTGGCAGATGACAGCCAATGGGATAAAATGCGGCTGCCCCAGGCATGGGAAGGCGCAGGATTGCCCGGGCTGGATGGTGTTGTATGGTTCAGGAAGGAGTTCATACTTAACGCTGCTGAAGCCGGGAAAGAAGCAGTGATCAGCCTGGGTCCCATCGATGACAGTGATGAATGTTATATTAATGGCGTTTCGGTTGGTAAAACCGAAAACAGGTATGACCTTCCCCGGGTATATAAAATTGCTACGGGATTGTTGAAAGAAGGCATCAATGTTATCAGCCTGAAAGTTATTGATACCGGTGGCGGTGGTGGTGCATGGGGCACGGATAACCAGATGTATGTGGAGGTGGACGGCAATAACACAAATCTTGCAGGAGACTGGCGTTACCGTGTTGGATTAAACCTGCCGGCACCCAGGGAAACATCGAGTCCGAACAGTTTTCCCTCGCTTTTATACAATGCGATGATCCATCCGTTGCTGAACTTCCCGGTAAAAGGGGTTATCTGGTACCAGGGAGAAAACAATGCCGGGAATTATATAAAGTACCGCAGCCTGTTTCCTGCCATGATCAATGACTGGCGGACGAAATGGAACACCGGTGATTTCAGTTTCCTGTTCGTTCAGCTCGCCAATTATATGGAACCTTCTCTGAATCCTCAGGAAAGCAGCTGGGCAGGGTTGCGTGAAGCCCAGACGATGACCCTGAAAGTTCCCGGAACCGGTATGGCAGTGATCATCGATATCGGGGAAGCAAAAGACATTCATCCCCGTAACAAAGATGATGTGGGATACCGACTGTCACTGGCTGCTTTAAAGATTACCTATGGAAGGGACCTGGTATATTCCGGCCCGGTATTCAGGGCCATGGAAATCATGGAGAACAGCATTATTCTCGACTTCGATCACATTGGCTCCGGGTTGGTGGCAAAAGACAAGTATGGTTATTTAAAATCCTTTGCCGTGGCTGGTCCCGACAAGAAATTCGTCTGGGCCAGGGCTTACCTGACACCCGACAACAAGGTTGTTGTTTCAAGTGATACAGTGAAAAATCCGGTAGCTGTGCGATATGCCTGGGCAGATAACCCTGACGATGCAAACCTGTACAACCTGGAAGGCCTGCCTGCCTGTCCTTTCAGAACAGATAGCTGGTAACAAAAAAAATTATTATCTTTCCCTACTAATCTAAAATGAAACACCATGATCAAGGAAAGGTTCGTCGATTATATTGAAAACAGCATCAGGAAAAACTGGGACCTGCCTGCACTTTCTGATTACAATGGAGAAAAGCTTACCTACGCCGATACCGGTAAATACATATTGAAATTTCACCTTCTGTTTGGCAGACTGGGCATCAGGAAAGGTGACAAAATTGCACTGGTTGGTAAGAATTCGGCCCGGTGGGCCTGTGTATATCTTGCCGTTACCGCTTATGGTGCTGTTGTTGTTCCCATTTTGCCCGATTTCAAACCGGATGATATCCAGTCTATTATTAATCATTCGGATTCGGTGTTGCTTTTCAGCTCCGATGTCCTGTTTCAGTCAATTGATCCGGCAAAGCTTCCAGCCATCCAGGGGATTATATCCCTGAACACCTTTGAACTTTATTATTCCGCCTCTGATAAGCTGAAATCACTGGTGGATGAAATGGATGCCGAATTTGTAAAGGTATATCCCGAAGGACTTACTGCCGACAAATTCAAGCTTCCGCAGACAGGTAACGAAGAGCTTGCCGTTATTTCCTATACCTCAGGGACCACTGGATTTTCAAAAGGCGTTATGCTGCAACATAACAGTCTTGCCGCCAATGTGAAATATGCCCAGGAAAATATGCCCCTGATACCCGGAGATCCTATAGTTTCTTTTTTACCCCTTGCGCATTCATACGGTTGTGCATTCGAGTTCCTGTTCCCTTTCTCCATCGGGTGTCATATTACTATCCTTACCAAAACACCTTCACCCCAGATTGTTACCCAGGCTTTCCAGGAAGTCCGGCCCCGGTTGATATTGTCGGTTCCCCTTGTGATTGAAAAAATATACAAGGTTAGGATATTGCCGGCTACCCGCAAATTTCCTGTGAGCCTGCTGTTAAAAATACCGCTGCTGAACAAGATCATACTTAATAAGATCAAAAAAACGCTTATGCAGGTTTTCGGGGGCAACTTCGCAGAAATTGTTATTGGCGGTGCTGCTTTCAACATTGAAGCCGAAACATTTTTCAAAAAAGTCGGCCTTCCGTTTGCAGTTGGCTATGGCATGACCGAATGCGGCCCCCTGATCAGTTATGCTCCCTGGAAAGTAAACAAGATAGGTGCTTCGGGCAGATCGGTCGATACCCTCGAGGTCAGGATCGATTCTTCGCAACCCGACAGGGTTGTTGGAGAGATTATCCTCCGGGGCGAGAATATGATGATGGGTTACTACAAGAATCCTGAAGCCACAGCCGAAATCATTGATGAGAATGGTTGGATGCATACGGGTGATCTGGGGTTAATTGACAAGGATGGATTCATTTTCATCAAAGGCAGGTGCAAAAGCCTGATCCTGGGTTCAAACGGTAAGAACATTTATCCCGAGGAAATTGAAGCCGGGATCAACAACAGGAATTATATCAGCGAATCGCTGGTAGTGCATCGCGATGAAAAGCTGGTTGCACTTATTTATCCGGATAACGATGCCATTGCAGCTGATAATATTTCAAAAGAGGACCTGTTGAAGATATTTGAGCAATATCGCAAAGAGGTGAATGCCAGTATTCCGGCCTTTATGAAGGTGTCTAAGTTTGAGCTTCACCCCGAGGAATTTGCCAAGACACCAAAGAGAAGCATTAAGAGGTTTCTTTATAATTGACCGGATTTTTCCTGCCCCTGGCCAGTGATGCGAATATGCCCATAAAGCACAGGATGACAAAAACAATGAAAACAATATGCACGCTGTGCATGAAGCCGGGAATATTGGCTTCGTTAATCGGGGCATCACCTATGAAGAGATGGATTGACATGGCAGCAATTGCCATGCTGAACATCTGACCGGTGAGTCTCATCGTCCCGAGTGTTGCGGACGCTGTTCCCAGGAATTTCTTTTCTACGGAACTCATCACCGAGTTGGTATTAGGGGAGGAAAACATACCGAATCCGAAACCCAGCACAAGAAGGGTAATAACCAGATAACCGGAACTTGTTTCTGTTGTCAGAAAAACAAGGGATATCAGTCCAGCGACGATTATTGCCATCCCTGACGAAGAAAGAATGCGGGAGTCAATCCTGTCGGAAAGCCTTCCGGAAACCGATGCAACAATTGCCATCATAACAGGTTGTGTGATCATGATCAGGCCGGCATCACGGGGACTAAGACCTTTCACGCTTTGCAGGTACAAACTCAGTATGAATGTAATGCCAAAGGTGGCGGCATAATTGATAAGTGCTGCCAGGTTAGAAAATGCGAAGATCCTGTTATCACGGAACAGTCCGATGTTCAGCACCGGTGTTTTCTGGCGCAACTCCCAGGCAATAAAAAATATCAACCCGATGCTCCCGGTTATTGTCAGGATCAAGGCAAACCCTCCTGGCAATTTTGAAAATCCGTACATGAGAGCCGACATGGAAAGCACGTAAATAACAGAGCCGGTTAAATCAAACCGGTCATTTTTTGCCTCAGCCCATTCGGCCTTTACACCCAGGACAATTCCAGCAATGATCAGCATTCCGGCTGCTGCATTAATGAAAAAAAGGCTTTGCCAGCCAAAGGCCTGGGTAAGAACACCGCCGAGCAGCGGTGCAGCCGAAAGGCCAACATATACAGCCGATGTATTCAGGCCAATGATCTTGCCGCGTTTTTCGGGAGGGAAAGCGGAAATAATAATAGCCATACCTGAGCTTAAAATCATGGCACTGCCGATTCCCTGGATGAAACGGGAGGTGATGAGCATATAGCCCGATACCGAAAAGGCACACAACAAGGTAGATAAGGTAAAGAAGATGTTACCAACAAGCAGCATTCTTCTTCGTCCCCAAATGTCGGCAAGTTTGCCGAAAGGCACCAGCAATACCGCCGATGAAAGGAGGAAAGCCATGGCAATCCAGCTCAGGGATACGGCATTCATGGATAATTCCCTGCTTATACTGGGAAGCGCAATGTTAACGGCGGATCCCATGAACGGATTAAAGAACGATGAAACGAGGACGACGGCCAGCAGGATGCTTTTGTTGATGCGTGGTTCGGAGCTGTTATGCATGAGCGGTAACAAGTAAATAGTAAACGGTAACCGGTTAAGATACTATTATCCGAATTCGGGTAGAAACTTTATTGTGCCGGTGACACCTGACAGTGCTCCCGGAACCAGCTCAACCGCCATAAATGCCTCAGAGGGGGCACCATGTGGAGGAGGGATTCCCCATTTGGCAGCGGGATGGTATCCGAAACGGGGGTAGTAATCAGCATGTCCAAGCACAAAACATGAAGTGAATCCAAGGGTTTTGGCAATTCTGTGTCCCTCCCTGATCAATTTCGAACCGATTCCCTGGTTTTGAAATTCGGGAAGTATTGAAACAGGGGCAAGTGTAAGCGAATTAAAAACCGAACTGTCACTGATTATCTTATTCGGTGTAAAGAGAATATGGCCGATCAGTTTCCCTTCCGTTTCAGCCACAAGGGATAATTCGGGAATATACTCCTTATTTTTCCGTATGTCTTCAACCATAAACTGTTCATCACCGTCGGCAAAAGGCATTGTACGGAAAGCCTGCTCAATTATCCTGAAGACAAGCGGATAATCAACAGGCAATTCTTTTCTGATTGTAACCGGTATCATGTTGGTATTATTGCTGGTGGATGACCGCAAAGATAAGAAATACCAACAATTGAGCGCTTACAGGTTATCAATAACTTTCTTCAGGATCGTAGTGACAGATTGCGCGAGATCCCCCAGTAGAGGATTATGTATTGCCATCATGGAGGCAACCGGGTTTACCGCTGCCACTTCGGTGGTGCCGTCTTCCCTGTCAATCACAATAATATTGCAGGGCAGCATGGTGCCTATTTTTTCCTCGGCCTAAAGGGCCTTGTAAGCAAATCCGGGATTACATGCGCCAAGGATTCTGTATTTTTTAAAAGTTACACCCAGTTTTTCCTTAAGCTTTGCCTGCATATCTATTTCCGAAACCATGCCAAAACCTTCCTCCTTCAATGCTTTGGTGACCTTTTCAACGGCCTCATCAAAAGAGCTTTTCAGGATTGTGGTGAAATAGTATTCCATGGCACTGAAGATTAAGCTTTCCAAATTAGTAATCGAGTGTAATAATCCTTCCCCCGGTGAAATCAAAAAAGCGGTCTTTGCTGGCAACCTGAATTCCGTCCATCAGTTCATCGGGTGTATGTCCGGCAATTTTCAGGCAGGTTGGGCAAGCGTAAACGCCCACTTTCCTGTCGATCAGATCCTGAAGTTGTTTTTTCAGCGGATCAAAATCGGCAAATTCCATGTCCTTTGAAGTTTTCAATACCAGTTCCACGGCATGGATATCAAGATATACCAGAACATCTTTATCTGCAGCCATCAGGTTGGCCATTTTTAATGGCATCAGTACCCGGTGCGGATCATTATAACCCTGGGTAATGTGAACAAAAATCCCGTCGCGCAAAGAATCGGCCGTCATGTCAGTGGTTTCGAGTTGGTGCAGCGTGGAATTGGCAGTTTCCGGAGCGCGGTTGCAGGACAGGATAAGCAAGGCAATGCCAAATACTAGCAATACTCTCTTTTTCATAGGATTCCGGTTTTTAGGTGAAACTAAATGTAAGGAAAAATATCCGGGAATTGTTATTCCCCGTTAACTTTTCATTCGCATTTTTCTGCAATTTATCCGGTAACGGTTGCTAATTAGGGGAGATGTTATGCCGGGAGAGTAATTATTTGTTGGCAATTAACAGGAATACAGGGTATTGTCTGATTTCGCCCTGTTCCGATACTTTCCGAATGGTAAAGCAATGCCGGTGCCTGATATCTCTGAAATTATTCCGTGTCAACTGCATTGACAAAGCCTCCGGGTCAAAGCCATTATGGCCGGAGAACCCTTCACCATGGAAAGAGCCGTCCTCGGGATACAGGTCGGCTATTGCCAGGTAGCCCTCCGGAGTAAGAAGATCATGGAATTTTTTCAGGATAATGTCTGTGTTTTCGACATGATGAAACACCATCTGGCTGTAAATAATCTCAAATTCACCCGTGAAGTTTTCGTGTTCAAGATCAATCATTACCGGTTTCATATTGCGGATGCCCTGCACGTTAATTTTACCGCGAATTACATTGATCATTTCATTGGCATTATCCATGAGGGTTATTTGAGGGAAATTGTCTTTCAGCAGAAAGCTGAGCAAACCGGTTCCGGCACCATATTCAAGTGCCCGCATGCTTTTGCCAAGCGGTATCATGTCCCGGAGGGCGCCGGCAATTGCTTCCGATCTTTCGATATGAAGCTGGTTTTTATCCCAGGTTGGGGCTTTTAAATCAAATTCATTCATTTATGTGCAAAATTAGTTATTTTCCTTCCATTCCACCCTGTCATCTTCTAACAGGAGTCTGCCCCAAATGGCCATTTCTGCTTTAACCCGCTCCACGGTTTCGTTACAGGCCTTTATGGCTTCCGTCCGGTGCATGGAAGCGGCAAGGACGAAAAAACAGATCTCACCGGCAGGTACCATACCTGTGCTGTGGAATACCTGCAAGCTGAACAACGGATATTTGGCCATCACAGATGCATGGATCCGGTGGAATTGTTCCATGGCCAAGGCGGTGTGGGTGGTATATTCAACAGCCTGAACCCTTGTACCCTGGGTTTCATCGCTCCTTACCTGTCCAAGAAAGATGCTGTAGGCACCGGTAAGTGTATTCCGGTTATGTTGCCGGATGATCTTCGCAATGAAATTCATTGAAATTGCACCCTGTACAAATACAGGGGGAAATGATTTTTCCTTCATGGCTTTGTGTTTCGATATGACATATTCCAATGGCTGATCCCTTTGTTCAGGCTGTAAATCCTTTTCTCATCCCCCAAGGCATCTTTTAGTAATCTGGCGGCCTGCAGGCTTATTATGCCATGCTCGCAAAATGTAACAACAGTATCCCCGGTGATGGCCCCAAGCTTTTCCTGCAATTGCCGGTAAGGAATGCGGATATGTTGAAAATCGGCAGGTGAATGGCCTGCATAGGGTTCACGAACATCAATAACGGTTATAAGCTCCCTGTTAATGAGACTGCTGAATTCTCCTGCGTGCAGTTCGAACTGTTCCTGTGCCTGGGTAGCACACGGCTGGTCATAGTTAGTACACATGAATTCACTTATATTGCGAGGAACAGGCAACCGGTTTTCTTTCCTGGCCTGTATGGAAAATTCATGGACCTGATTAGTCAGGGCATTATAAGTTAACAGGCTATTTACAAGAGGTTTACCAACTCCCGTAATTACTTTTATTGTTTCGTTGCACTGCAGGGCACCGATAATTCCGGGTAACACACCCAATACGCCGGTTTCATTGCAGGGTGTTTCGTTTTCATTCGTTGATTGAAAGGGAAATACATCGCGGTAATTTGCGGTTTCAATACCATCACGCAGGTGGTTAAATACTGCCACCTGTCCTTCGAACTGCGAAATTGCTGCAAATACAAAAGGTTTACCTGCCAGTATACAGGCGTCATTGATCATGTATTTCGATCCCAGGTTGTCTGTACCGTCGAGTATTATATCATAGGGCCTGATTATTTCGATTATGTTCCGGACAGTGAGTCTGACAGCATGCACATGAATATCAATCTCGGGATTCAATTGCCGTAACCACCGGGCTGCGCTTTCAGCTTTGCCAGATCCGATATCTCTCACGGTATATAACACCTGGCGGTGCAGGTTGCTGAGACGTACCACGTCATCATCGGCAATACCGATGGTGCCAACACCGGTGGCAGCCAGGTACTGCAGGGCTGCACAACCCAGTCCCCCGGCCCCTGCGACCAGCACCCTGGCTTGCAATAACCTGCGTTGCGATGTTTCACCAAATCCACTGAGGTTGATCTGATGATGGTATCTGCCATATGGCGCAAAGCCGTTCATGGTTATCAACCCCCTGAAAAGGGTGGTAAAAGTGCTACCGTATCATTGATCAGTATGGAAGAATTGCCCTGAACGATTTGGTTATTTACCGCAATGGCAAAGGGAATATTGGCTATGGCAGGATAAAGGCCGAACAATTTTTGTTTAAGCTGGTCTGTATCTGTGACATCTTCGGGATGTAATGTGGTACATCCTGTTAGCTCTGCAAGCCGGCCGTAAAAAACAACATCCATGTATTTTATTTTATATAATAGCTTACTATCCTCCAATAGTGATCATGCTTCTGTTTTTGAGGCTGCCAGCCTTAAGCATTTCAAAACCATCGGAAAACTGACCTCCCAGTTTTTCTGCCTTTTGATGAACTGATTGCCGTATCAGGGCAACCACATCTTCACCCTTTCTCAGGGGAGTCAGCAAATCAGTTTCGCCTGTTGAAAAGAGGCAATTCTTCATCTTACCGTCTGCGGTAAGCCGCATCCGGTTGCAATCGCCGCAAAACGGCGCGCTCATCGGGCTGATCACGGCAAAGGTTCCGGCATGTCCGGGAACTGAATATTTTTTGTCGGTATCATGCTTACCTCCCTGAATCGGCACAAAGGAATATTGCTGGCTTATTACCTGCAGCATTTGCTGCCAGGTAAATACCTTGTTGCCGGTCCACCGGTTTCCGCTAAAGGGCATGAATTCGATAAACCTCACATGAACCGGGGTGTATTTTGTCCAGCTGATGAAATCATTTAATTCGTTATCATTCAGCCCTTTCATTACAACAACGTTAATTTTTATCCGCAAGCCACTGTCAATAGCCAGGTGGATATAGTCCAGCACCCGCGCATGCTGATCACGCCGGGTAATAATATTGAATGTTTCAGCTTTCAACGTATCAAGCGAAATATTAATTGATCTTACCGAAGCCTTTTTCAGTACATCTATAAATTCGGGCAACCGGCTGCCATTGGTCGTAAGCGTAAGTTCAACCGGTAACTGCGAAAGGGAGGCTATTATTCTGGCCGCGTCGTTACGCAGCAGTGGTTCTCCCCCGGTGAGTCTGATTTTTTTCACACCCAGGCTGACAAAAATGCCGGCAAGTTTTTCGATTTCATCGGTCTGCATCATTCTTGAAGAAGGCGTATGGATATAGTTTTCCTCGGGCATACAATAAAAGCAGCGGAGATTGCAGTTATCCGTTATGGATATCCGCAGGTAATCGTGAACCCTGTCAAAAGTATCTTTCAGCATTTATTGGGTATTATTGTAACCAAGGGCAATATAATCCTGCAATGTATCTATATCCACCTTTCCCAGCGGAAAAGGAACCGATTCGACTGCCGCTGTATGGCGCTGTATGATCTTCCTGGCACCCTCAAAGTTTTTCAACCGCATTAACTCTCCAAAATATTGTTTTGAAAAAAGCACAGGAGTACCCAGGGTATTTCCATAAGAACAGGCAACAATCGGCTTTTTTGTATTTATCCGGGTGCTGATCATGTCTGCAAATAATTCCCGGGAAACATGGGGCTGATCACATACCGCGAACAATACCGAATCAAGATCGGGTGAAAGATCAAGGACCTCCCGCAATCCTTTCCGGATGGATGATCCGATCCCACTGGTCCAATCCGGATTGTACACGATACTTACCGGTAACCGGGAAATGTGCGGCCTGATCAAATCGGAATGAGCACCCAAAACAACAACAACCGGTTCATTAACAACATCCACGGCAATTTGTGTAATGCGCTGTATCAGGTTGTTGCCCTCGTATTGAAGCAGCTGCTTGGGTTTACCAAGTCGTGTGGATGCTCCGGCTGCAAGTATGACTATTCCTTGTAAGTTCATGACTCAGGGACCATAAAAATCAATTCATCAATGCTGTAATACCAACAGGGATTTCGTCCCGGAATCCTTCCCTTCCGGGGAACGGCTGTGAATGGTGCCTTCCTTGTCACGCAAAGATTTCCCCTGCTTTCCGGCCAGCACGGCCTTAATTTCTGCAACCACTGACAAGGCAATTTCCTCGGCGGTTTCAGCCCCTATATCCAGCCCAACAGGTCCGTATATGTTTTCAAACCTGTTTTCATCCCATGGTTTGTTTTGGGGTGACAATTCCTGAAGCATACGGACGAGCTTTTTTTTCGGGCCCAGAACGCCAATATAGGATACGTTTTGATCGATCAGTTTCTGAAGGACTGCCAGATCATAATTGTAATTGTGTGTCATCAGCACGAAAACGGTTTGATCATCAATGGCTATATCCGACAACGCCCTTTCTGCATCAGCCACCAAAACTTTATGAACGGCCGGAAATCGCTGGCAGGTTGCATAAAATGGTCTTCCGTCGACAAGTGTAATTTGCCAGGCCAATACACCGGCTATTGTTACAAGGGGCATAACATCGTTACCGGCACCAAAAATGACGAGGGAGACAACAGGATTAACCATTTCAGCCAATACTGTAAATTCCGCACCATTTATCCCAATGCTTTTTACCATGGAGCTATTTCCTTCCAGCACTTCTTCAGAGATGCTTACCAGTGTATCCCCTGGTATCCGGTCTGGCAGTGTACCTGTTAGCGTACCATTTTGGGTATAGGCCATACAGGTTCCGAACTGGTTATCTAACCTGGATGACATGGAGAACAGGGTAATCAATACGGCTTTTTGCCGCCTGGTCGTAATTGTTTTCAACAGTTGCACCGGATTTTCAGGGTTTCCGGGATCAACGGGTTCAATAAGGATGTGTATAATTCCGTTACAGCCTAATCCTATACCCAGTTTGGCGTCATCTTCGTCGGTAGTATCATAGGTTACGAGCATGGGTTTACCACGTGCCATAACCAATAAGGCTTTTCGCAAGGCATCCCCTTCAAGGCATCCCCCGCTGATAGCGCCTGTAAGTTTTCCGTCATCGGTTATCAGCATCCTGGCCCCAGGCTGCCGGTAGGACGATCCTTCAACGCTCACAACCGTTGCCAGTGCTGCCTTTCTCGCAATAAAATCGATTTTGCTATATTCTTCCAGTATGTCGATAATCTCTTTCATAGAAAATACGGCTAATTCTCACAGGGTTGCTGCAGGTTAATCGCGCTTGGATTTAACCATGGCGGGTGTGACAGTATTAAACTTATTTCCCCAGCTGTTGCCCATATAGTTCAGAACATCAGCGATCTGCTGATCGGTAAGGTAATTGAGCGGGGCCATGGGGAGGCTATATTTTGTACCGTTCACGGTGATTTCCTCATTTTGTCCTTTGAGCAGTATAACAATTGATGCTGACTGGTCCTTCGAAAGGTGATCGGATTTGGCCAGGGGAGGATAAACACCTGTAAGTCCCTCGCCATTAGCCTGGTGACAGCTTAAACAGTAGGTGGAATACACATCCATTCCCCTTTCGATACGCTGAGCGATACCATCCTGTTCAATGCTGTCCGTTTCAGTACCAACGGGTAATGGGGCGTTTATCCAGTAAACACAAAGTAATGCGATGAGGCTTAGCAACAACAGCTTTTTCATATTCCTGTATTTTATACTTTCTTCAGATCAAAAGGCAATCGCCTGATGCGTTTTCCCGTGGCGGCAAATATTGCATTGCACAATGCAGGGGCAAAGGGAGGGAGACCCGGCTCCCCAACGCCCTTTATCACCGTGCCGCCTTCGGCCAGGATAAGCACTTCCACCGGAGGCATTTCATTGATACGCAGGATGGGGCTGTTATGAAAATTTGTTTGCTTTGACATTCCGTTCTCAAAAGTGATACCTTCCTTTGTTGCAGCTGTCAATGCCATAACAATAGCGCCTTCAACCTGTGCTTTTACATTATCGGGATTTACAACTGTTCCAAGATCAATGGCAGCATAAACTTTCTCTATCTTAACGGAATTGTCTTCCTGTTTTGATACCTCAACGACATGCGCGCATAATCCTGCAAAGAATTCATATTGTGCAACACCGCGACCCCAGCCTGCCGGCAGTGGCTTATTCCAGCCCGAAAACTCTTTAAGCTTAACTAAAACCCGCCGTGCATCCGAATCTTTTTTCATCAAATCGATTCGGAAATCCAGGGGGTCCTTCTTAGCCATAACTGCCATTTCATCAATGAAGCATTCGTGGGCGAAAGCCAGTGTTGTACTGGTAACCGCACGCCATGGGGCCATGGGTATATGAATTTCTGAGAAAACATAGTGATTTTTCATATTCGGGAACTCGTACTGCTGTTCGCTGATCCCTTCCACCATGGAATCGTCGGCTTTTGTCCTGTCAAACGAGGCATTGACGGTTGCGGACATGGAAGGGGAGATAACCTTGTGCTGAAATGCAATAGCTTTTCCTTCGGGTGAAAGGGCGCCTTTCAAAGCAGAAAATGTCATGGGGCGAAATGGTCCCAGTTGTGTATCGTCCTCCCTTGTCCATATTACTTTCACAGGTTTTCCAACTTCCCTGGAGATCAGGGCAGCCTCAGAGGCAAAATCCGATTTAAGTCTCCGGCCAAAGGCGCCTCCGTTAAACAATATATGTGGAATAATACGATCTTCCGGGATGCCGAGTACCTCTGATAATTCGTTTTTTACCAGGGAAGCTCCCTGTGAGGATGCCCAGATCTCCACATAGCCGTCTTCGTGCCAGTGCGCAAGACAATTCATCGGTTCAAGGGGTGAATGTGCAACAACCGGGGTTTCATAAAATGCCTCCAGTTTTAATGATGAACCGGCATATGCCTTGTTGAAATCCCCGTTTTCATGGACCACAAATCCCTCTGATTTGGATAATTCGCGAAGTTTTTGTTCGTATTCTGCCGTGCTGAACTTACCATATCCGTTATCATCCCATTGCGATTTTAATGCTTTCCTTCCCTGGTAAGCAGCCCAATAATTGTCAGCAACCACTGCGATGGCATCATAACGGTTTTTACCCATTACCCTTTCCGTTTGGAATACCTTCCGGACACCTTTTATTTGCATTGTTTCGCTATCATCGTAGGAAACAAGTTTACTGCCAAATACCGGGTTATGTTCCACGGATGCAAACAACATTCCGGGTACTTCGGCATCTATCCCGAAAACCGCCTTTCCCGAAACTTTCAGCGGAATATCAAGTCTGGGAGCCGATTTACCCAATATTTTAAAATCTTTGGCATCCTTCAGAACAGGATCTTCAGGAACAATAAGTTCTGAAGCTGATTCAACCAATTCTCCGTAGCCCAAACTTTTGCCCGAAGCCTTGTGGTGGATCCTTGCATTTTCGGCATGGCATTCCGCCAGGGGTACCTTCCATATCTTGCTTGCCGCTTCGGTGAGCATCATCCTGGCAGATGCGCCCACTTTCCGCAGCTGCAGGTAATTGCTTCGCACCGATGAACTTCCGCCGGCACCCTGCCATATCGTGATTTCTTTTTCACCTGAGGATTGTTTTATAATTACCTGTTCAAGTGATACTTCGAGTTCCTCGGCAATGAGCGCGGGAACCGACTGATAGGTACCCTGTCCCATCTCCGGTTTGGGATTCATCAGGGTTATCTGCCCCGATTTTTCAATAATAATATAAGGAGTCAGGTTGAAAAGGTCGGCTTTGCCACTTAAATTCAGTATTTCCGGAAGTCCGCCCGATCGGGCCGAACCCAGTCCCAGAACAAATGCAGCTCCCGTAAGGCTGGTAAACCGAATGAAACTGCGCCGGTCAAGTGTTGCTGAATTTTGCATACTTCAATGGGGTTAAGGTTTTATGAATTAGCGGGTTGCTGCATTAAATCCGCAGCTACATGTATGGCTTTACGGATTCGCTGATAGGTACCACAACGGCAAAGATTGCCCTGCATAGCCGTATCTATTTCAAGATCGGTAGGTTTGGGGTGCTGCTTAAGCAATGCTGCTGCGGACATAATCTGGCCGGAATGGCAGTAGCCGCATTGCGGCACCTGTTCCCTGATCCAGGCCATCTGCACAGGATGGTTATTGTTTTCGGAAAGACCCTCGATGGTGGTAATCCTGCGGCCGACAACGGCCGACACGGGCATCTGGCACGATCGAACGGCAACACCGTCGAGATGAACAGTACAAACACCGCACTGGGATATGCCACATCCGAACTTGGTGCCTTTTAATCCTGCAAAGTCACGTAACACCCAGAGCAATGGCATTTGTGGATCCACGTCCAAAGTATATGCCCTGTTGTTGATAGTTAGTTGAATGGTAGCCATAAAAAGCAGATTTATAATGGAATCCTTCCACGGGTAAACAATCGAATAATTAATTTGTTTTTATAAGCAGGGAAAAATCCTTCTCCGATGAAACCACCGGTTTATTTGGATTACAGTGCAACAACACCTTGTGATCCAAGAGTAGTAGATGCCATGTTACCTTATTTTACCGAAAACTTTGGCAATCCTGCCAGCCGTTTTCACCTGTATGGCTGGGAAGCCGAAGAGGCAGTTGACACTGCCCGGTCCCAGGTTGCCCGGCTGATTGGCGCGAAACCTTCGGGAATTATTTTTACGGGTGGTGCAACCGAAGCATGCAACCTGGCCATAAGGGGAGTAATTGAAAGTTTTGCCGTTAACCGTAAACATATAATTACACTGAGTACGGAACATAAGGCAGTATTGGAGACTTTCAGGCGCATGGAGGCTAAGGGATGCGAAATCACCATGCTTGGGGTGAACAAAACAGGGATGCCTGATCCTGATGAACTGGAGCGTGCTATACGGCCATATACTGTGCTCATTGCCGTTATGTATGCCAACAATGAAACCGGTGTCATTCCCCCTGTCAGGGATATAGCGTCTATAGCCAGGAGACATAATGTACTGTTTTTCTCAGACGCAACCCAGGCAGTTGGAAAAATTCCTGTGGATGTTGCCACTGACGGTCCGGATATGATGGCATTTACCGCGCATAAGATGTATGGACCCAAGGGTGTGGGCGCATTGTACATCCGGGGTAAAAGTCCGGCCATCACGATCGTTGCACAGCTGACAGGTGGCTATCATGAACGGGGTATCAGGAGCGGTACCCTGAATGTTCCGGGCATAGCAGGATTTGGTAAAGCTGCCCAGCTGGCGCAACTGGAGATGGAGACGGAATCATTGCGCGTGGTTGATCAGCGCAACATACTGGAGAAAAAACTGCTGGGCTTGCCCGGTATATACCTGAACGGTGACGGTGCAAACCGGTTGCCCCATATTACCAATATCTCAATTGAACGGGTTGAAAGCGAACAACTGCTTTTGGATGTCAGCAGCAAACTGGCATTGGGAACAGGCTCAGCCTGTTCATCTGCAACTCATGAGCCTTCGCATGTTTTAAAAGCTATGGGGGTACCCGCTGATCTTCTTCCCTGTTCCCTGCGCATCAGCCAGGGACGGTTTACAACCCGGGAACAAATTGACTTTGCCACGGAAACACTCACGGAAGCCATAGTCAGGCTTCGTACCGGTAAATCAGGTATTCCTAGCAACCACCTGCGGCCTTCTTCTTTTTCGGTTTTGCCAGAATAGCGGGTTTCGGCGAAGCGGAGGTTGCACCTTCTGCCGGCCTTGCTACTACAGCTCCTCCTCCCAGTGCCTGTGAAGCGCTTACTCGAAAATCATATTTTGCAAACTCCTCGTCAGCGCTGGTTGATGCGGGTTTTTGCGGGTTGAGGATAGCGTCGAACCAGTAATTCAGACCTCCTTCGAGAACGAAGTTGTTGTCATAACCCAGCTGGCGAACCAGCATCCAGGCCTCATTGGCCACCAGGGTTCCGTTTGAATAGAAGACATTCATTTTTACATCCTGGTCGAACATTTCGGTATACTTATCCGACAGGAGATCGGTAATCGGGATGTTAACAGCACCCGGGAGACTGTACTTTTCGAATTCATCCTGGGATCTCACATCAATTAACTGCAGTGTGGGATCTTTTTTAATGATCATATCCGCCACCGTTTCGGGGGTGACAAACTGGGTGCGGGTATTAACCTCATCGAGCAACTGTGATGCAGTAAGCTTGTAAGGATGTGTCGTATTCTGCGGGACTGCTGCAATAATCAATCCCAGCGGAATAATGAAAGCGGCAAGTAACATTCTTGGTTTCATAGTATGTTGTTTTAAAATATTCCGGGGTTTTTAGTATTCTTCACGGGAAAATTTTTTCTCAGCCCAATCTGCGGCCCAGAACATACCCAGGGCAACAAGGATCAGGATCAGACCAAACACACCGTCGGTAAGGCCAAGGGATTCGCTGATCTTTGGAGTACCCAGGAATTGGGCAAGGTACATGTTGTCCCACCATTCATAGCCGGCACCAAATATTGAAACGCCAATAAAGAGGCCAATTATGAAAACCATGGCGTCGATCTTGCCAATGGAGGCTCCGCAAAAGCTGGTACCGGGACAGTATCCGCCCATGATAAACCCGGCGCCCATTATAACTCCTCCGGTGATAGCCGAAGTAAGGTAGGTAGGATTAACATATACAAGATCCAGATCAACCCAGCCGAAGAGGCTGAAAAACAAGAGTCCGAGCATGGCAGTAATTGCACCGGTGAAGAAAACCTTAAGCACAACCATATCGTATCCGTAAAACACGCCGGCCAGCTTACGGCTCGATGAAAATCCACTGGATTCAAGTACAAAGCCAAAGGCAATACCAATAATAAACGCCAGGAAAAGGTTGGTATTTTCTGATATCAGTTCGTTAACTGCAAATGGTCCCATGATTAGAATTATTTAAGAATTAAATCCAGTTCTTTCTGAAGAAATAAGCCAGGGCGAATGCGGTGCCAAAAATAGCCATCATGGTTATAAATCCACCCAGCGAAAGCACAGCCATACCGCTAAGCGCTGAACCGCTGGTGCAACCACGGCCTAGCTGTGAGCCAAATCCAAAGAGAATTCCGCCTCCCAGGGCCAGGATAAGCCTTTTATTGGAAGTTATCGAAGGGATGTGCTCCACTTTGAGTTTCAACCGGCCGGCCAGAGCCCCCGAGATGAATCCGCCCACCAGAACACCAAGCATTTCAAAAACCAGCCAGGTTTTCATGGGATTTCCCGTATGGGATTCCCGGAATTCTTTGATAAATCCTGAGGATTCAACAGAAGAAGGATTCACCGTAGTCACTGCAGCAACAATCCCACTTTTTATGGCACCGCTGGCGCCGAGCCCCCTTCCGGAAATTACATTCGCTGCAAGAAGAACAAGTCCCAGCAGTACGCCTCCCAGGTAAGGATTAAGGTATCTGGTCTTTTTGGTTGTGTTTTGTTGCGCGTTCATATACTGTAAATTGGATAAAATTCATTTTGAATATCAGTAAAGCCACCGGCTGGCCTGTCCGGCATCCACAAAAATAAAGCGGAGCATAATATTTCCGAATATTACAAGCAGTGCGGGAAGGATGGCAGGAATATGAAATTTCCGCAATTCCATGACTTCCAGTATTGCCGGTACGATCATGCCGATGATCACGACAAAGATCCAGAACGATACCGTGTAGGGACCTCCGAGGAAAAGCCTGGCAGCCTCGATCTGCACCTGTGTGCTGGCAAAGAATCCCATGAACATGTGAATGATCAGGAACAGTTCTATACCAATAATGATCAGGTCGATTTTTGCAAAGAGTTTTCTTTCGGCAGGAGATTTGGAGAAAATGAGTATTGCAGCCGCACCGGCAGACAATCCCGATGCAAGGAACAGCGGACCAAGGATGGAGGTGTTCCAGAGAGGCCTGGCGTTGAATGCGGATAACAGGATACCGGTATAAATACCGAGGATCACAGCGGAGATGAGCATTACCCAGGCAAGGGCTTTTTTGTACTTATTAAAAAATGCCTCCATTGTTTTCAGCCATTCAAATTTCCAGTTCCAGTCCGGGACAAATTCACGGATATGCAACGCACACCAGATAAAAGAAACCGGGGTGATCACCATCAGGGTCCAGGCGCCCCATGACATGGGCGATTGCAGTTTAATACTGGTATAGAGTTGCCAGAAAAAGGCCTTGTGTCTGAGATCGATAAAAAGTGCAATCAAACCGATCACCAGGAGCAATGGGGTTATGAATGGTACCAATTTAACAGCTGTCGGATACTCCTTTTCTTTTCCGCTGATAAAATAGAGGGCGGCAAAGAACAGGATGCCGGCCGCAAGTCCTCCGAGGAACAGGTACAGGGGGATCTGCCAGTGCCAGATATACAGGTGCGGATCAACCATGGGATTCATCCGGCCACTCACAATGATTTCTTCTCTCATAGGGTGATAATTGTATGCAATTCCTAAATTAAAAAATACAACATGGGCACTGTACCTGCTTCCGGGATCAGTGTCTTGGATTTCCGTTTCTTCAGTACTACCGACACTTCGCTGTTTGGATCATCAAGGTCGCCGAAATATATGCATTTGGTGGGGCAAACTGCAGCACAGGCAGGTTTCAGTCCGTTTTTTATCCGGTGAATACAGAATGTGCATTTATCCACATACCCATCGGGATGCGGGTAACGGGCATCGTAAGGGCATGAGGCGATACATGCCCCGCATCCGATACATTTGCCGGGCTTAACCAGTACTATACCGCCTTCGGCAACGTGACTGGCCCCGGTGGGACAGCAGCGCACACACGGTGCATTATCGCAATGGTTACAACGTTCCGACCGGATCTCGATCTCAAGTTGCGGATAAGTTCCGTCCATCACCTCCACCACCCACTCACGGCAGTAACCTATCGGTACGTTGTTTTCAGTCTGGCAGGCCACCACGCAATCGCTGCAGCCTACACATTTCCTGGTATCCACCGCCATGCCGTATCTCATGATGCCACCTCCCTGTCAGCTTTTTCAATAATGAATGTGACGAAATTGCCACGCATGCCGGTCCCGCCCATCAGCGGATCAACCATCACCCTGGTAATAAGTTGTGTATCACTTGCACCACGGCCAAAACAGCGTTTCATTTGCTTTTGTGCATGACCGAATCCGTGCACCATATATACCGAATCCCAGCGAATGCGTTCAGTGATCCTGATCTTTATCGGGAATTCCGAAACCACACCATCCTGGTTTTGCAGCCAGATATACTGGTCATTGGACAGGCCCCAGAGATTGGCTACTTTTGGATTTACCCACAGGGAGTTTTCATCCATAAGGTCGGTGAGGTTCGGGTTATTGGCCGTACGGCCGAACGTGTGCGCTGGTGCCCGGCCGTAATTAAGCCTGTAAAAACCTTCGGGAGGTTCTTCGTGGGGTGTATAAACGGGCATCGGATCGAATCCAAGCTGCCCGAAATAGGCTGAATACAATTCAATTTTTCCACTGTCGGTTGGGAACAATACAGGTTCATCCGGCATAAAATACAGGTCATCTGCATCCCTTTCAAATGTTTTAACTCCTGCTTTTTTCATTTCATCAAGCGAGGAACCTATTTGTTTCAATTGCCAGTCGAGCAGCTCTTCCTGTTTTTCAAACGGGAAGTATCCTTCCATTCCGAGCTTTTTTGACAATTCACGGGCTATCCAGTATCCCGGCTTCGAATTATACATCGGCCCGGCGGCAGGCATGCGCAGCGCTACGGCAGGTTTCCGGTGGGGGCTTATGCGAAGTGCATCGTACCGTTCAAGGTAGGTGCATTCGGGCAGTACCACATCGGCCCATCCTGTAATTTCCATGGGCATGGTATCGATAGCTACCAGCAGGTCAAGATTTTGAATAGCCTTAAGCGTAGTCGGCTGGTCAGGGATTGTATTGATAAGGTTTGTGCCGCTGACTATCCAGCCTTTGACAGGGAATGCCGGATTATTTTCAGGAATTGAAGCATCGATGAGTGCATTGGATACCACACCCATTGCCACACTGAATTTTCCGGGGAATGCATCCTGCCACACTCTCGAAGGCAACGGGAATTCGGGCAGGGGATACGAAGGCACATTCAGCTTTGCCGGACGGTAGAAGCCTCCGCGCCGGCCCCATGATCCAAGCAAAGCGTTGAGAATAGCCACAGCCCTTACACGTTGGGTGTCATCACCGTACCAGGTAACATGCCTTCCGGGGTGAACAATCACTGCGGGAGCGGCATCTGCCATTTCCCGGGCTGTTTTCCGGATCAGGTCAGGGGTAATGGTGGTGATGCCATATGCCCATTCGGGGGTGTAGGTTTTTACATGTTCGGCAAGCTGGTCAAATCCCAGGCAGTACTGTTCAACATATTTTTTATCGTAATAACCGTTGGTGATGATCTCATTGATCCAGGTTAGAAGTAATGCAATGTCGGTGGCGGGTTTAATAGGGAGCCAGTATTTTGATTTGCTGGCGGCGGTGGAGAAGCGCGGATCAACCGTAATGATCGTGGCCCCTTTATCAATTGCGTCCGACATTTCCTGAACCTGCCCGTTGTGCATGTTCTCACCGATGTGCGAACCAATCAAAACCAGGCACCGGGTATCGCGGATATCTGTGATCTCGGGCGAGTAGGCTTCTTCACCGAACGTCCATAGGAAAGCTTCATCGCGGGGACCGCGGCATTGTGCATAGGAAGGTTCGGCAACATTTTCCGAACCGTAAGCCCGCATCAGGGTATTGAAGTACACGGTGCCGGAACCATGTGTAAACAGGGCCATGGATTCGGGTCCGTATGTTTCTTTAATCAGTTGCATTTTTGAGGCAATATATTCAAAGGCCTCATCCCAACCTGCTTCCCGGAATACCTGGCTGCCCCTTTCTCCGGTACGGATCAGGGGGGTCTTTAACCGATCCCCGTCATAGTACATGCCAATACCTCCTGTGCCACGGGGACAGAACCGGCCGTTACAATGCTGGTCCTCATCGTTGCCTACGATTTTCCAAATGCTGCCGTCCTGGTTCTTGTAAACCCAGCCGGCACATTTCCAGAAGCATACCTCACAATATGTAGGCGTACGGGTAAAATCCACCGTTAGTTTTCCCGCTTTTTCAGGTGAAGAAAATGCTTTTAAGGCCTGGAAGAATCCGCCGCCCATTATTACGGCGCCGGCTCCATAAGCAGTGATCTTAATAAAATCCCTACGGTTAGTCATTCGATTGTGAAATTAATGCTCCCAAATTACTACAAAAAGCAAATATTATGTATCTACGAATATACATGAGTAGATGTTTAAATATAATGAATGATATACATCATCAGTAAACATCCAGTAATTCAGAAGATTATTGACTATTTAGAATGTGTACAAATTGATGTTAGGGGAGCAGGTTGTGGAATTGAAGCAGGGTGGAACTAAACTGCAGGCAGGGAGAACGAAAAAACACTTCCCTTGTTTAATTCACTGGTAACCCGGATCTGTCCCCCGTTTTTTTCCACAAAAACTTTACAAAGCAGCAATCCCAGCCCGCTTCCGGTTTCACCGGATGTGCCGGATGTTGATCGTTTTTTGTCAATCCGGAATAAATTTCCGAGGCTGGTTTTATCCATGCCTATTCCGGAATCCGAAACTTCCACCAAAACATGCCCGTTGACTTTCCTGCAATTGACATCAATTTTCCCGCCATCGGGAGTAAACTTACCGGCATTGGACAACAGGTTACGAACTACCGTATTCATCATGTTCTCATCAGCATTTATATTACAACCTTCAAGCAGGTTTTGTGTTACCTGTATTCCTTTCTTCTGGAAGCTTTCAGCAAACAGGATCAGGTTTTCCCTGATTATATTATCCATCGCTATTTTTGCAGGATTAAAATCGAGGGTATTGGATTGTGACTGAGCCCACTGCAGTAACTTTTCGAGCAATCCGGAAGCTTTAACGGAAGTTGCGCTGATGATGGATACAAACTTAGATCTGGTGAGATTATCCAGGCTTTCATGCCTGTTTTCCAGTAACTCTGAATAATTCATAATTAAATGGAAGGAATTCTTCAGATCATGCGCCAGAATAGATAAAAACAAATCCTTGGTTTTATTTATCCGTTCCAGTTCCAAATTACTTTCACTTAATTCCTTCGATTGCTTTTTTAGTACTTCGGCTTGAGCTTCAAGTCGCACAGATTGCTGCTCGATTTGCTGTTGTCTTTCTTCCAGCTGGGTATTGATATCATTCATTACCATATTGTCATTTTCTATGGTCCGGAGGATATTCTCACGGTCAAGTATGGAGCTCTCCATGACGCTAACGGCATAGTATATCACTGCCGTATAGGCAATGAAAAATATGCACATTATAATCAGGCTCGAGGACAGAAATGAGTTTCCGGATATTACGGTAAGCAGTACAGTAGTCAGCAAATGAACCGACACGATCAGAATGGCTTGATTCTTATTGATAAACAGGGCAGCCAGCGTTAGTATAAAAAAGACAAACAGGGAATCACGCAGGAAGAATAACACACGTTCCTGGCCGAAAGGATCAGTCAGGGTGTCGGTGATAACATTGCCGATGCTGATGTAAATCAACAGCGCAAAAGCGGATTTAAGCCGGAGCGTTTTAAAGTAGTACAGGGATAACCCGAGCAGGGTTAAACAAATGGTGGTGAGGTTGAGAATAAGTATACGGGGGGATGTTTCGTAAAAGTTTATGATGTCACTGGTGAATCCTGTAAGGCTGAGTATGCCATATAAGGGAAAAAGTATCCTGGCAACTTTATTCAGATTGGCCTTTAAATATAGGATATTATTAACATGCATTTTAGATCCGCATATAATGGATAAAGATAGCCATAAAAAGTCATAAGATATATCGGTATAAGCTGATCACATAGTTAAGCAGGCTTACAACGCGCGATGTCGTTAACATTTTTTAACCCCATGCGTGGTTGTTGTTTCGCCAGAATCGGTAACTTTGAATTAAAGCGGCTTTCATGAAATCACGCTACCTGGTATATTTTTTTCTGGTCCTTTTCAGTTTTACAGCTTTCGAGGCTGCTTTGGAAGGCCAGACTGGCATGCTCAGGGGACGGATAACGGATAACGTGACAAACCAGGTTGTTGATTTTGCCGGTGTGCTCAATTACAGCAGGCAAACCCGCACCTACAGCAATGTTAACGGTGAGTTTGTGCTGGAGGCAGGCCGGGGGGATACACTCGTATTTTCGGCTGTGGGTTTTTACTACCGGAAGATCATTGTTACGGATTCATTGCTCCGGGCGGGCGATGTTATTGATTTCCCAATGAATATGCAGGCTTATGAGATAGCTGAAGCGAGGATACTCGGTCTGGGTACCTATGATCAGTTCCGGAAAAAATTTGTTGATCTCGACCGACCGGTAACAAATACAACAAAACTCGCGGATGATTTGGCCGTAATTTCACATCAGGAAGCCAGGGAAGCCTACGAAATGGCCAAGGCAAACCGGAGGCTCGACGGGATTACCCTCCTGACCGTTCCTATCCTTACACCCGAAGAAAAAGAACGGATTGCCCTTGGCAAAATAATGAAGCAGGAAGAGATCCGCGAAAAGATCTACCAGAAGTTCAATCCCGGTGTGATCAGGAAGGTTACTGATCTTACAGATGACGACGAGATCATAGAATTCATGGTTTTTTGTGATTTCCCGGATAAATATATTCTTGGGGCAGATGAATATGAACTGTTGGAAAGGATCGTCATGAAGTATGCAGCATATAAGCGTAAGAAAAATGCTTAGCCTGCCAACATTTAAGGACATCCAGCAGGCCCATCTCCGGATTACCGGACACGTGCACCGTACGCCGGTACTCACCTCCGCGGGCATTGATTCCATGCTGGATGCCTCCCTTTTTTTCAAGTGTGAGAATTTTCAGAAAGTTGGTGCATTCAAGTTCCGCGGGGCCACTAATGCGGTGTTATCGCTTTCGGAAAAAGAAGCGGTGCATGGCGTGGCAACCCATTCTTCGGGAAACCATGCTGCCGCCCTTGCCCTGGCAGCCGGGAAAAGGGGAATAGCCTGTTATGTTGCCATGCCGCACACAGCGCCGAAAACCAAAATCGAAGCGGTTCAACACTATGGAGCATCGATAACTTTCTGTGAACCCACCCTTCAAAGCCGTGAGGATACCCTCGCGGAGATACTCCGCCAAACCGGAGCTGCTTTTATCCATCCCTTCAACAATTTCCTTGTAATCTCAGGCCAGGGTACGGCAGCCAAGGAATTCCTGGAGGATGAACCTGGCCTGGAGGTTTTGCTAGTACCGGTAGGTGGGGGCGGACTGCTTTCGGGCAGTGCCATTGCCTCAAAATCAATAAACCCCGGTATTAAAGTATATGGCTGCGAACCTGCCAATGCAGACGATGCCTGCCGTTCATTCAGGACAGGTAAACTTGTACCGTCGGTAAACCCGGATACCATAGCCGATGGATTATTAACCTCACTGAGTGACCTTACTTTTGAAATAATCAGGAACCGGGTAGACGATATTTTAACAGTTTCTGAAAAATCCATTGTGCTCGCCATGCGGTTGGTCTGGCAGCGCATGAAAATCATTATTGAGCCATCCTCGGCTGTTGCGGTTGCAGTGATGCTGGAAAACCAGGATAAATTCCCCGGTAAACGGGTAGGAATTATTCTTTCGGGCGGGAATGTAGATTTGTCGAATCTGCCGTTCCGGGAATCATAAAATCGGCAATCACCGGATAATGATCCGAAAGGTCAATTTTATCGGTATGATAATACCGGGCTTTAAAAGGGGCACTGTAAAAAACATAATCAATTCGTACGTAGGGAAAATTTCCGCGGATTGTAGTCCCTGTCCCTGCCCCTGCTTCAATAAAGGCATCATTCAGCCGGCCGTTGAATTTGTTATATACATAGGATACAGGAGTATCGTTGAAATCGCCGCAAACTATTACCGGATAAGGCGATGAATGGATATGCCGGGAGAGGATATCCGCCTGTCCGGCACGCTGAATGAATGCCTGGCGAACGCGAACCGATAATTCCTTCAGTTCATCGAGTTGTTTTTCACTGTAATTAAAGAACAAGCTATCGATCAGGTCATTATAATCCTTGCGAAGCCTGATCGACTGCAAATGACAGTTATAGATCCTCAGGGTATCGGATCCCTTTACAATATCGGAACAAATACTGCCATTGAGTGAATTCTTAAAATTAATCAGCTGCTTGTTCACAATGGGATACTTGCTGAAAGTTGCCATCCCGAAATTGATCTTGCCCGGAACGCGGTCGGTATAATTTACATGCGAATAGGAAAGTCCGGCGAGCTTTTTCTTTAGGCTGGCCAGGTCATGTGAACTGCCGGGCAAAGTGATGAACTCCTGGAAACAAACGATATCCGGTTTTTCGGTATGAATATAATCGATTATTTTCAGCCAGGTAGAAGTATCTTTATGCCACTGGTAATAATTGAACAGCCTTACATTGTATGATAGTATGCGGATGATGTTTTCCGTTGGCAAGGATTCGGGCTTTTTCAGCTGTACCTGGAAAAACCTCCGGAAGGTGTTCCACCCCAGTAAAATGCAGACTAGGGAAATGATGAAAAACCACTTGCGGAAACCTATCCAGAAAAGAATAAAAAGGAAATTGGCTGCCAGGACAAAAGGATAGCTCATGCCGATAAATGCAAAAACCCAGGATTTCTCAGGACTGATGTGCACCGACCAATAGGTTATGATCAGCCAGATTGCCAATATAACATTGATTGAAAGTAATATTTTCCCGATAAAGCTTCTCAAGGGTTATTTCTTTTCGCCTGCTTTAAACAGCGTTTCCTTTTCCTTTTTGGAAAGGGTTTCGTAGCCTCCCTGTGCTATTTTATCAAGTATCCGGTCAACTTCACGCTGCTGTTCCACCTTTGACCGGTTATACTCAAGATCCGTGGCTGCTTTTTTGGTTTTTCGGTAAGTAACATTCAATCGCGGACGGGGTTTAAACAGGGTCATAATCCTGTCCAGGAAGATATTCACCCACCTGCCTGTGTCCCGGCCTTTTTTAAAATAGCTGATAAAAAAGTAACCATATAAAGCACCGCCAAGGTGGGCTATATGACCACCGGCATTATAGGAGGCAATCATCAACACATCCATGATAATAAATACAAGGGCGATGTACTTCAGCTTAACAGGGCCCAAAAACAACAGATATAGTGTATAATCGGGAACATAAAATGAAATGGCGATCATAATAGCCATAATGGCAGCGGAAGCGCCTAGCATGGAACCGCCCAGATGCTCCCGGAGACCGGGCAAACCGTTTATAAAGGCTATATAAAGCAGCGCTCCCGCAAGTCCGCCCAGCAAGTAAGTACTCACCAGCTGTTTTTCAGTAAGGTATTGCAGGAAGATCCTGCCAAACCAGAACAGCATCAGCATGTTAAACAGGATATGCAGAAAATTGGTATGTGCAAACATGTATGTTATGAGGGTCCAGGGCTTAAACAGCAATTCCCGGGGTA
This sequence comes from Bacteroidales bacterium, assembly GCA_035258345.1. Classification (GTDB taxonomy): domain Bacteria; phylum Bacteroidota; class Bacteroidia; order Bacteroidales; family UBA10428; genus UBA5072. Next base: position 8,731 of record DATEVU010000132.1, on the reverse strand, counting down.
TGCTGGGTACCATCAGGTAGTTCATAATGTTATCATTGTAAACACCCCGCAATTCATTCAGGGAAATACCAGGTGTAAAAAGCCTCATGAATACAAACACCAGTCCGGCAGCCACAAAAACAACAATGTTGATAAAAATCAATTTGAACAGAATATTACCCTTTCCAAATGACATCCTAATTTCATCAATCATATTCATATCCTGTGGCTAAGGTTGTTCCCTGCAAATTTATCAATTAATCTTGAATTGGTTTCTCTTCCAGATCTTGATGAGGATAAACCCGAACAAGGCACCCCCCAGGTGGGCAAAATGGGCCACATTATCCCATTGAAAACCTGCCACTCCGAAAAACAGCTCGATCAGAGCATAAAAAGGGACAAAATACTTTGCTTTTATGGGTATCGGGAGAAATATCAGCATCAGTTCCACATCGGGAAAAGTCATGGCAAAGGCGATCAGCAGTCCGAATACGGCACCCGATGCACCCAGGGTGGGGATCTGCAGGTTAGAGTCCACAACATGCTGCACAATTACCCGGGCTTCCGGGATAAAGGAGGGGTCATCGGACTTGTAGAACCATTGTTGCATAAAATCCATGATCTGGCTGTGAGATCCGGTCCGTAGCGAATAATTGCTGACAATATCATTAAACAGTGCATAGCTTGGCGAATTGTAAAACTGTGCTGCCAGGTCAGTCAGTTTACTCATTTGTATATAATTGACCGTGAGATGAATAAATGCTGCTCCAAGTCCCGTTATGGTATAAAAAATCAGCAGTTTTTTACTTCCCCAAAGTTGTTCCAGAATACGACCGAACATAAACACACCGAACATATTGAAAAAAATATGTCCTAAGCTGCCATGCATAAAAATGTGGGTAATCACCTGGTGCGGTTCCAGGTTCGGCGAAAGGATACTAAACAGGGCCAGGTGCCTGATCATGAAATCGGTATTAAGGACATACAGGGTGAATTGGGTAGCCGCAAATAGAATAACGTTTATGATTATTATGTTTTTCACCACAGGGGGCATCGACAAAGCACTACCGGAACCAAAGAAACTCATAGGTTTTTTTTTACTGGATTAAAAAGCAAATATAGGATTGTTTTGGCAAATGCCCGGTCATGTTTTTATTTTACCCGGCAAGTCTTATCTTTACGTGAACAAAAACTTACAGGTGGAAAGTACAGCTATCACCCGGTTATTGGGGCAATTTGAGGATCTGAAGGTATTGATCGTGGGAGACGTTATGGTGGATTCCTATGTATGGGGCAAGGTATCGCGTGTTTCACCCGAAGCGCCCGTACCGGTTGTTATGCACACTCATACCGAAAACAGGCTGGGGGGTGCGGCAAATGTAGCATTAAATATCAAATCGCTGGGCGCCATTCCTGTGATGTGCTCGGTATTGGGGACCGATGAAAACAGCAAAATATTCAGGGAACTTATCAGGAAGCTGGATATGCCGGAGGAAGGGCTGATAGAATCAGGGGACAGGATCACAACAAGTAAAACACGGATCATAGCCGGGCATCAGCAACTGTTGCGGGTTGATCAGGAAGTTGATAATTATATAGATGAAGCGCTTGAAATTGCTTTGTGGCAGCGAATTCAGGCCCTGATTAACCAGAACAATATTTCTGCCATTGTATTTCAGGATTATGACAAGGGGGTAATCACGCCGGGATTGATCGGAAAGGTCATATCCCTGGGAAACAGCTGGAATATTCCAACCCTGGTGGACCCCAAGAAGCGCAACTTCGGGCATTACCGGGATGCTACGCTTTTTAAGCCCAATTTCAAGGAGCTCACCGAGGGCATGCATCTCGATATCGGTAAATCTGATTTCGATGCAGTGCATGCAGCAGCCTTACAATTGCAAAAAGTATCGGGTTTTGGTATGGTTATGATCACCCTGTCGGAATTGGGCATGTTGCTCAGCAAGGGTGATGAATACCGGGTTGTGCCGACACTGGTACGTGATGTGGCCGACGTTTCCGGTGCCGGTGACACGGTGATCGCCATGGCCAGCTTGTGCCTGGCAGCGGGCCTGGATGCTTACGACATGGCCAGGCTGGCTAATCTTGCTGCAGGATTGGTTTGTGAAAAAGTGGGCGTGGTGCCGGTTAAAAAGGAATGGCTGTTGGATGCTGATATTTCTTTATCATAATACCTTTTAATATGAAAAGCAATAAAAATCACACGGTGAATGGTCGTCGTGAATTTATTCAGAAATCGGCTCTTGGCGGACTGGGACTGGGCTTTTTTTTTAACTCCGGAAATACGGTAAAGGAACTCGAGTATTTGACCCGGAAGGTATCCAGGTATTCAAGTCCAAGTGACCTTAAAATAACTGACTTGCGGATTGCCTACTGGAAAAATACGCCACTGATCAAGATCTATACCAATCAGGATATCTATGGGTTGGGTGAGGTACGTGATGCGGGCAGTCCTACATATGCACTATTCCTGAAAAGCAGGATCCTTGGTAAAAACCCCTGCAGTGTTGAACAGGTATTTAAGAACCTGAAACAATTCGGAGGACATGGCAGGGCCGGAGGGGGTGTTTCGGGAATTGAGATGGCCTTGTGGGACCTGGCGGGAAAGGCATACGGGGTGCCGGTTTACCAGTTGCTTGGAGGTAAATACCGCGACCGGATAAGGATGTATGCAGATACGCCATCCTCTGGCGATCCTGCTGTTACTGCCGACAGGATCAAGAAACGCATGGAAAAGGGATATACCTTCGTCAAGATCGATTTCGGCCTTGAACTGTTGCGGGGTATTCCCGATGCCGTAGTAGGGGGAAATGTATGGGAACTGAATAAGGCCTGGACCCAGGACTGGATGGGTTATGGACAGACCAGGCACCCTTTCACCGGCATCCAGATCACCGAAAAGGGGTTGGATATATTGTTGGGGTATATCGACCGGGTGCGGGAAATCACCGGTTATGAGATACCCATTGCCGCTGACCATTTCGGGCACTTTGATGTCAACACGGCCATCCGCCTGGGTAAGGCTGTGGACAAGTACCGGCTGGCCTGGATCGAGGACATCATTCCCTGGTTCTATACCGACCAATGGAAGGAGATCTCTCATGCCATTGAAACACCTACCCTCACAGGCGAGGATATTTACCTGAAAGAAGAATTCATTAAGCTGTGTGATACCCGTGCCGTGGATATGATCCATCCTGATCTGGCTTCGGCAGGAGGAATACTGGAAACCAAGAAGATCGGCGACTATGCCGAGGAAAAGGGCGTATCCATGGCTTTGCACTGGGCAGGTTCACCGGTTTCGCTGATGGCCAATGTGCATTGTGCTGCGGCAACACAAAATTTTATTGCCCTGGAACACCATCATGTTGACGTGCCGGGTTTCGAAGACCTTGCTTCGGGGATCAGCAAGCCCATTGTGGACAATGGATATATAACGGTTCCGGAATCACCCGGCCTCGGAATCGATCTGAATGAAGATGCAGTTAAAAAACAATTGCGGGAAGGTGAGCAGTATTTTGCGCCTACACCCCAATGGGACAAGGAACAAAGCTGGGACAGGACCTGGAGCTAATATTCTCACATCCCGCGTACGATGATCAAAAAGTTGTATTTTGTATTGCTCGCCTTGTCGGTTTTGGCCTTTGCCGGTGCTGTTATTTGTTATTATGCGGATAGTAAATCATTGACCGGTCCGCTGATGATCGCCGCCTTTGCGCTTCTTGCGTTTGCCGTGAGAGGTTTTGAGATGTTCAGGGGAATTTCTTATACCCTTTGGATATTTACGGCGGTTACCGCTTCCATGTTTTACCCGGCACCCTTTACGACCGTGGGTGGTTTTCAGCTCAGGAAAATGATCGTGCCCCTGTTGCAGGTCATTATGTTCGGTATGGGATCGCAGATGAGCTTCAATGATTTTGCCGGCGTGATACGTATGCCCAAAGGCGTCATCATTGGTGTGTTGCTGCAGTTTACAATCATGCCCCTGGTTGGATTGGGTATTGCAAACCTGTTCTCCTTTCCACCCGAGATTGCCGCCGGTATTATCCTCATTGGCTGCGTACCCAGCGGACTCGCTTCAAATGTTATGTCTTATCTGGCCCGCGCAAACCTGGCGCTGGCTGTCACCATCAGCGCCGTTACCACGCTACTTTCGCCACTGATAACCCCAACCCTGATGAAATGGCTGGGCGGACAGTTCATCGAGGTGAATTTCTGGAGCATGATGCTTGATATCCTCAACATGATCATCCTCCCCATTGTAGCCGGTTTTACATTTAACCTGCTTTTCAGGAATACGGAAAAAGCCAGGAATAAGGTAATCCAGTTGGCGTCATATGCCATCATTATCTTCGGTACGAATCTTATTTTCATGAAGGTAAACCAAACGGGACTTGCCGGCTTTTTGCGTGCTTTCCTTATTTCTTTAGGCTGGTTCTATTTCCTGCCGATGGCAGCAGCAATTGTGTTGCGGTATTTCACCAGCGGTGAAAATTCCTGGATGGACAAAGTGCTTTCCATGGTTTCCATGGTTGGTATTGCAATGATTGTTGCTGTCATAACTGCAGCAGGGCGCAACAGCCTGCTAGATGTGGGGGCATTGTTGCTTCTCACAAGCCTGCTTCATAACCTGGCCGGGTACACGTTGGGGTATTCATTTGCCTGGTTGTCCGGCATGCCGGAAAGGGACCGCCGAACGTTAGCCTTCGAAGTGGGCATGCAAAACGGGGGACTGGCTTCGGGTCTGGCACTGCAAATGGGTAAGGTGGCCACGGTAGGGCTTGCACCTGCCATTTTCGGACCATTAATGAACATTACCGGATCGGTACTGGCCAATTGGTGGCGTGGCCGGCCAGCGGAAAAAGAAAATGCTGTTTCATAAATTCAATAAGCCATGAAAAAATCAATTCTTATTTCAATAATTGCGTTATTGTTACTGGAGGTTGCCTGGTCACAGACATTTCCGACTAAGGACATGATGATGTTCTATACGCTGTTGTGGACAGGAGATCGTTTTCCGGACGGGCGTCCCCGGGTTTCCGATGATATGCTGAAACGGGTGGTCAATTTGTCCATTGAAGAGGTCTGGCAGACCCTGAGGAATGAAGGGTACAACAACCAGTATGCCGACGGATGGAAAATGATACATCCCGATAAGCCTTTTACGGGCAGGGCGGTAACAGCATTGTACATGCCCCGGCGTCCCGATGTTGAAAAGAAGATCGTGGATAAGGGTCATGCCGAAGGGCAGCGGGGTGCGGCTAATTCCTGGCCCATTGACCAGTTGAAAACAGGGGATGTTTATGTGGCGGATTGTTTTGGCAAGGTGGTAGACGGCACCTTGATCGGCGATAACCTGGGGAATTCAATTTACGCGAAATCTAAAACAGGGGTTGTGTTTGATGCGGGAGCCCGTGACCTGCAGGGGCTCGAAGAAATTGAAGGATTTAATGCCTGTGTGCGGGATTTTCATCCGAGTTACCTTATGGAGACCATGCTGATGGGCATCAACGTACCCATTACTATCGGACAGGCAATAGTGATGCCCGGTGACGTGGTGCTGGCCAAAAAGGAAGGAGTAATTTTTATACCTCCCCATTTGCTCGGCAAGGTAGTGCTTACAGGTGAGTTTGTCGCCATTAGGGATGAATTTGGGCATGCCATGCTCCGGGAAGGCAGGTTCACACCCGGAGAAATTGACTCGGCATGGTCAGAAGAGATCAAAGCAGCATTTCTTGCATGGCTCGATGAAAACCAGGATAAGTTGCCCATGAGCCGGCAGGAACTGGATGAATTCATGAAGGACCGCAACTGGTAGGTTTATTTGCCGGCTTTCCTGTTCCAGTAAAAGTACAGCGGTATTCCGGTTAACACCAGCAGGAAACCGATACCGGCCTCACGGGGATTGGTGAAGCATGTGATGATCACCAGACTGATGCAAAACAGGATGAACAGGGCGGGAATAACCGGGTAACCCCAGGCTTTATAAGGGCGTTCCAGTAAAGGTTCCCTGATCCGCATGACAAATACACCCAGGGTAGTTGCTCCGTAAAAAAAGAAAACAACAAAAATAAGCATGTCCGTCAGCTGGTCGAAACTGCCCGAAAGCACCAGCAGGGAGGCCCAGAAGCCTTGCAACCACAACGCTTTGTGGGGCGTATTGAATCTGGGATGAATATCTGCGATTCCCCTGAAAAACAGCTTGTCTTTTGCCATCACCTGGTAGATACGCGGTGGCATGATGATCGTGCTGTTTGTACAGCCAAAGGTAGTGACCAGAATAAGTATGGAAAGTACCATAGCGCCTGTATTCCCGGCAAAATGCCGGATCACGGAAACCCCGGCGATCTCATTCTGTGAACGGTATACATCGATCATGTTGTCGATGGGCAGTACATAAAGATAAGTAAAATTAACCAGGAGATAGGTGATGATGATCACGGCCATTCCGCCAAACAGGGCGCGCGGGATGTTTTTGTTCGGATGATGGATCTCCCCGCCCAGAAAGCCAATTGTGTTCCATCCTTCATAAGCCCAGAATGCGGCAAGCATTGCTGCAAAAATGGCTTTGATAAAATTGAAGTCATTCCAGTTTTGCGCCACAAAATCCATCGATGGTGTTGTAATGTTTTTCAGGCTACCACCGCCCATCAGCAATCCCGACAACACAGTAACCGCTAATCCGGTAATTACAAGGCCTGTAAAGATACTGCTTAACCGCGCTCCGCCTTTCAATCCCCGGGTATTGAAAAATGTAAGTGTTACAATGAGCATTATGGTTAACAGTTTGACACCAAGGTTTTCCAACGGTTTGAACACTCCGAACAGTTCAAAACCAGCCATCGCAGAAGGGAGGTGTGGAAGGGGAACCATGGCATTGAAAGATTGTGCAAAAACATAGGCAATGGAAGATACTGCAGCGGTTTTAATTACGGCAAATACGCTCCATCCATAAAGAAATGCCATAAAGCGGCCGTAAATACGTTTGAAATAAACATACTCCCCGCCTGATCCGGCGAACATCCCGGCAATTTCCGCGTTGCTCAGCGCGCCGAACAGGGTGATCAGGCCCGCCAGCACCCAGCATAACAGCACCGGCAGGGGCGACCCGAGTTCCGCGGACATGGGGGCTACTTTCTTGAATACCCCCGAACCAATTACAGAGCTGACGACAAAGATAATAGCAGAACCCAGTGCCAGTGACCGCACCAGGTGACCTTGTTTTTTGGGAGTATCGGACATGGTTTAAATCTACCGATTATTTGTATTCAATAAAACAAATCCGTGGTCAAATGTTTAAAGGAAAGCACAGAATCGTAAATATTTCTTTTCCGAATTAGATAAATTGTTACTTTTGCACACCAAATTATTTGATGATTTGGTGATTTGATGATTTGGTGATTTGATGATTTGATTTCGGTCATAAAATCATTCAATCAATAAATCAACAAATCAATAAATAAAATCGGGGTGTAGCGCAGTTGGCTAGCGTACCACGTTCGGGACGTGGGGGTCGGAAGTTCGAGTCTTCTCACCCCGACAGATTAAAAATAAAGACCTTGTATATCAAATGATTACAAGGTTTTTTTATTTTTAGTACAAAAAGTAGTACAAAATTATTCTATAAGCAGAGATTGGCGGATAGGGCTGAATCGATTTATTTCATTCTGGCAATTATTTCTTTTTTAATGAGTTCGAAACCTTCATTTGGATCATATTTCTCATCAGGTCTAAGTAAGGCGGTTGTATCCCCCGGGAACTCCGGATCATCCATTTTATTTTCAAGGTTCTTAAGATAAGACTCCGTAGGAGGAATACATGTAACTTCCTTCTTCATGTAATGCTGAAATACCTGAATTATTTTCTCTTTTGATAAAGAGTCAATTGTTTTTAGTGCTTTAAAAAGGTCATAAAGATCTGAAGGTTTACCTGTCATGAATGGATCGAACTTCTTGAGAAGGAAGAGATAAAAATAAGCATGGATGGCAAAGGCAGGGCTATTGATAACATCTTCATCGAAAGATTCTGGCGATCAGTCAAATGGGATTATGTTTACATAAAGGTCCCTGCTGATGGACTTGAACTGTACAGCGGACTTAAGGATTACATGGATTACTATAACAATCGGCTTTGTCACCAGGGAATTGACCATCAGATCCCGGCAAGCCTGTACAGGTCTGTAGCATGATATTAACAGAAAATGAAGATATTAACAAAAGAAAAAAGTAACCAAAAAAGAAAATGTGTTAATAACCAGAATAACTCTGCGAGTTATTTCCGGTTATGTAACACTTGGTTTACATCATCATAAAAGAAAACTTATATTTGTTAACCAACGGTCTGAAAGAAGGGAGTAATTAATTTACTTTGGTAAAAACCTCACCCCAAAGGTTTCCGCCATTTACTAAGTCCTCTATTATGATTATTATTTATATAAAATTATTATCTAAAAACTTTTGAAAAATAACTTTATATGGTTCGCTGATTGGGATATTTACTTTATTAAAAATAATACGGCCTCGTTCTATAGTTTTTACCTGATGCAGGTTAACTATAAACGAGCGATGTACTCGCATAAAATAATTCTGTGGGAGTTTCTCTTCAAGATGTTTCAAAGTCAATAATGAAAGAATAGGCTTGTTGTTGCCAACTACAATTTTCACATATTCTTTTAGCCCTTCGATATACAAAATATCAGCAAATTTTATTTTTAGTATTTTATATTCTGTTT
>DATEVU010000131.1:0-10884 GCA_035258345.1 Bacteroidales bacterium | reverse complement strand
ATGCAGTTATTCAAGTTTCCAATTGATTATGTAATGATGATTTCAAATGATTATGCATGATTCCGGATACTCATAATATTTTTAATATTTTCTTCATTTTGGGAATAAGTTCTCTGATAAGACCGGTTAATTACAACCTAAAATTCAACTATGACCTGTATGTTTTGGGTTTTGGCACAATGTTGCTTTTTGTTGCGATGTTCTCAGGCAGAAAAAAGAAACTTGACCGGTGGGAAGCCGGTATTTTACTGCTAATATACATTGTATACACCATTTACCTGATTAATAATGAGATATAATAATCCGTCGATGCCTGTATCGTAAATAGCCTTCAACTTAGGTCCCTATACAGAAGTGAATTAAGTTAGTTATATTTGTGTGTCAAACCAAACCAATGCAAACTTTACCACAATGAACAGAGCAATTAAAGCAACGGTTACAGTGCTGTTATCAACAGCATTAGCATTATCAGTGAAAGGACAGGAACTTAAGATTAACGAAACAACCGGAAAATATCATGAAGAGAATGTGATAATTGTTGATTTGGCAAAAAAAGACACGCTCTTTAAAAAGACCTACAAATGGCTTTTTACCAAATACCCGAATACCGGCGAAAAGGGAACTTATATTGACGCCTTGAAAGGCAAAATTATTACACATCAATACTACCTTCCCGATCCGAATGGATTGTGGGATTTTACCAATCTCAGGATTGGCTTTATCCTTACATGCGAATTTAAAGACACCAGGGTCAAATATATATTTACTGATTTTTATTATTTCAGCACAGGAGATGGGAAGGTGCCCTTTGATTCTCAAAAATTCAAGCGCAATAATTTATTGGTTCGGGATGTCATGCTTAAGGCAACCTATGAAAACCTTAAAGATATCATTGATGAGCTTACTGTTTATCTTCAAACGGTGAATAACATAAAACCACCGGTAAAATAGTTTGAATTCTGTACTTTCAGGGTAACAAATAAAGCCGCCAAAAGGCGGTTTTTTTTGTATACTGCTCTCTTTATATAATCTTTATATACAAGCAGCGATTATTTATATTTCACTTATTATTCCAATCATACCTTTGACCGGTTTTTTGACAATGAGGTATGCAGGAATTGATCTCCAGCCAGAGAGTGGCGGTCTATGGAAGAGAATTTTCAGTCAGATACCTTTTTCAGCCCGCAATTGGATAAAAAATGAATGGTATTGACAAGGGCCATGGCGTAAAGTTCAGCGTGGCAGGAGTATTGGTTACACTGGGTATAGTTTTCGGTGATATTGGCACATCCCCTTTATATGTAATGAAGGCCATCTTACGGGAAGGATTTCCAATAGAGACTGAATTCATTCTTGGTATCCTTTCCTGTGTAATTTGGACACTTACCATTCAAACGACTATTAAATATGTGATTATCACCTTAAAGGCAGATAACAAGGGAGAAGGTGGCATTTTTTCCCTGTTTGCCCTGCTTCGTAAGAGCAAACGACGGGTGTATATTTTAGCCATTATCGGGGCCAGTACACTGCTGGCCGATGGAATAATAACCCCCTCAATCACAGTTGTTTCATCCATTGAAGGCTTAAATCTGCTTAATCCTGATATTAAGGTTATTCCAATTGTTTTGGCTATTCTGACTGTATTGTTCACTATACAACAATTTGGGACCCAGTTTATCGGTAAGTTTTTTGGCCCGGTCATGTTCTTATGGTTCCTTATGCTCGGAGTACTCGGAATTATGGAGATCCATGAGCAGGTTGAAGTGCTTAAGGCATTCAATCCATACTATGCAATACATTTGTTATGGACCTATCCGGGTAGCATTATACTGTTGGGGGCTGTTTTTTTATGTACCACAGGTGCGGAGGCTTTATATACCGACCTGGGACATTGCGGTATGAAGAATATTCGTGTATCATGGACCTTTGTTAAGATTGCACTTATACTCAATTATTTAGGACAGGGTGCCTGGATTCTTAGCCACAACAATGAAATTACAGGTGGGATAAGCAATCCGTTTTATGCTATTATGCCGGCAGCTTTCCTTCCTGCAGGAATTGCCCTGGCCACTGCTGCGGCTATTATAGCAAGCCAGGCATTGATAAGTGGTTCCTACACACTGATAAGCGAAGCAATTGCTTTGAACTTCTGGCCAAAAACAAAAATTAAGTACCCTACTTTGCAGAAAGGACAAATGTATATTAGCAGCATTAACTGGTTTTTGTGGTTATCCTGTATGCTGGTCGTGATCCTGTTTAAAGAATCCAACAATATGGAAGCAGCTTACGGCCTTTCGATTACAATTACCATGCTGATCACAACTTTTTTGATGACATCATACCTTTCTATGAAACGTGTTAATTTATTATTGATCTCAGCTTTTCTTATTATATATACATTGATTGAAGGCGCATTTCTCTATGCCAATCTTTTCAAATTCAGTCATGGTGGCTGGTTTACCATATTGGTTGCAAGCATTCTGATTATTATTATGCTTTCCTGGTATTTTGGTCGCAAAGTTACCAACAGGTTTCTTCGTTTTTTGCCTATCGAACAATACATTCCAACTATCAAGGATCTGCGCAATGATTCCAGTGTGCCTAAAACCGCTTCAAATCTGGTTTACCTTACCAAAGCAAACCGGACAACAGATGTTGAATCGAAAATTATTCTATCAATCCTGAATAAACAGCCCAAAAGAGCAGATCATTACTGGCTTATTCATGTAGATATTCTTGACGATCCCCGGACAATGGAATACAAGGTCAGTCAATTAATACCGGGTATACTCACACGGATTGACTTTTTTCTGGGCTTCAAGGTGGAACGCAGAATACATGCCATGTTTAAACATATCACAAATGAAATGGCAAAGAAAGGGGAAATTGATCTTTTCAGCGGTTATCCCTCCCTTCGGAAACATAATGTGATCACCGACTTTAAATTTATTATCATCGATAGGCTAAATATCTCGGATATGGACTTCAAATTTATGGACCGTGTGATCATCAATATTTACTTTTTTATTGTAAAACTAAGTCTTTCAGATGTAAAGGCACTGGGATTTGATGCCAGTTCCGTTGTTATCGAACAAATGTCACTTGGTTTTGAAGGAGCACAAAACTTCAGGTTGATCGAAAGAAATTAAATGCAATGCCTGGCTGGTTTTTAGTCACCAAACCTGTATCCGATACCCGATTCGGTTAACAGCAGTGTTGGTTTCGACGGATCATCCTCGATCTTTTTCCTGAGTTGGGCAACGAAAACCCTTAAATACTGTGTTTGTTCAAGATAGGTATATCCCCAGATTTCCTTCAATATGTATTGATGCGTCAGAACTCTCCCGGCATTTTTTGCCAGCAGGGCCAGCAGGTTAAACTCCGTAGAAGTAAGCTTCAGGATTTTGTTTTGCTTGCGTACTACATGGTTGGTTATATCTATATTCAGGTCACTAAATACAAAGTTTGGAGTTAGTTCATCACCTCTGTTCAGCCTTAATGCAGATCTGATACGTGCAAGCAATTCTCCGGTACGGAATGGTTTTATCAAATAATCATTGGCCCCGGAATCCAGTGCCGTAATGACATCTTCTTCTGAATTTCTTACCGATAATATAATAATTGGCTTTTGGTACCATGTACGAAGTTTTTTGAGAATTTCCAACCCGTCTGCATCTGGTAGGCCCAGATCCAGGATAATACCGGAAGGCTGATGGTTTGCAGCTGCAATCAATCCTTCCTTTCCGTCTCCGGCTTTAAAAATTTTAAACCCATTTGCTGAAAGGGTTATTTCAAGCAAACGGCGAATCTGGACCTCATCATCGATGATCAACAGGGTTTCTGACATTTTTATGGCATGTTTTCAATTTCAGGAATTTCCGATGGTATTCTAATGGTAAACCGTGCTCCTCCGTTTTGACGATTTTCAACTGCCACAGTACCTTTCTGTGCTTCCACAAATCCCTTTACTATGGACAAACCCAATCCGGTACCGCCTGCTTTACTGCCTTCAACCCTGAAAAATTTATTAAAAACAAAAGGAAGGGCTTCCCTGGGAAAACCAGGTCCCCTGTCCATCACCTGTAATATAAAATTTCCATGATCATAAAACGTTTTTATGCGCAGATTGGTGCTTTTAGTGGCATATTGGCATGCGTTGTACACCAGATTATACAAAACTTGTTCCATCAACCCAAAATCCAGTTTAACCAGAGGCATATTACCGGGAATCACTACCATTACGTTAAAAGATGCCAACTCACTTCGCAAAGTATCGGTTATCCTGTTTACCAGATCATGTACATCACACCAGTCCATACGAGGGGTAATACGGCCACTTTCCAGACGTGACATACTTAGCAGGTTTTCTATCAGACGATTGAGCCGTTCAGAGGCTTTATAAATTTCACTGCTTAATTCGGTTCTCACTTCTTCATTATGGATAGTATTAAGCAGTGAATCCGAAGCACCCATGATGGTGGCCACCGGAATGCGCAACTCGTGTGAAATTGAATTAAAAAGGGTTTTGTAGAGTTTATCCGATTCATTCAGAATATATGCATTTTTGGCGACCTCACGGAGGAACTCCCGTTCGAATTTACCTGAAATCTGAGAAATGAATGTCTCCCAGAACTGTGCCTCGCCCTGGGTAAATATGGTATTGTGCGTAACAGCTATGACTCCCATATTACCGTGGTTACCGGCCAGGGGGTAAAATGTGTAATCGGTGGAAGGCAGTGTATCCGTGTTTTTTCCGGCTTTGACCGAGTGTCTGAACACCCACATGGCGATGCTCCTGTCATTTTCTGAAAACCGTAAGGGGGTATTATGCCGAACATGATTTTCAAGCTGGTTTGTTTCGTTTTTAAGGATAAAAGCACAATCCAGGTTGAAATTTCTTCTGACGGATTTCAGGGCAATAATCAATACATCATCAATACCGGATGCATTGGTCAATTCTCTTGTTAGTTGATAAAGGGCGTGGGTACGTTCTTCCCGTATCCTGATCTTTTTCTCCTGGTGACGGACCCTTGATGTCAGAATTCCGTTAAGAAGGGCAATAATAAAGAACATGATCAGCATCAGCACATCCACCGGGTTCTCAATATGCATTGTAAACGGAGGCTGAATGAAAAAAAAGTCCCAAATCACTGCACTTAATGTTGCAGCCAGTAAAATGGGACCGGTGCCAAAGAAAAGGGCAAGTATAGAAACCAGGAACAGCAAAACAAAAGATACCACCTGATAACCAACAACATCTTTCGCAATGTAACAAACAACAGAAGCTAATATTACGATAACCGAAGTAATCAGATATTGCGTAATATTTGGTGTAAAAGAAGGAATTGAAACCTTTTCCCTGAAATGATCCTTTGCCTGGGGATCGGCACCAAGAATGTAAACATCAATATTTCCACTGTAACGGATTAATCTGTTAACGAAGTTGCCCAGCCTGAACATTGATAAAATGTTACGAACACGAGGCTTACCCACAATAATATGCGTCACGTTTTCTTTCAATGCAAAATCGACGATAGCTTTAACAACATCATAATTGGTGATAATCCGGAATTTAATCCCCAACTGCTTTGCCAGGTTAATGTTCTTATCGAGTTGTTCCCGTTCTTTGGAGGTTAACTGATGGGAAGTTTCAACATAAATTGCCTGTATGCCAGATCCCATTGAATAAGACAGATTCTTTGCCCAACGCATTAACCTGGTTGATTGCTGGCTGTAATCCATGGCAACCAGCAGGCTCAGTCCCGATTTCCACGGGCCCCGGATCCCTTTTTGATGCATGTAATCGTGTAACTGCTTGTCAACCCGATCAGCAACAATACGGAGCGCCATTTCCCGCAAAGCGGTAATATTCCCTTTGCGGAAGAAATTTTCAATAGCCTCTTTGGAACGATCAGGTGTATAAACCTTACCCTCGGACAGCCGCTGCAGCAATTCATCCGGAGCCAGATCAACCAGTTCAACCTCATCGGCATTCTCAAAAATTTCATCTGGCAGGGTTTCACGAACTATAATGCCGGTAATTTGTGCCACTGTATCTGACCGGCTTTCCAAATGCTGTACGTTTAATGTGGTATAAACGTGGATGCCGGATTCGAGAATTTCTTCCACATCCTGGAACCTTTTTGCATGACGGCTTCCGGGAGCATTGGTATGGGCAAGCTCATCCACAATTGCAATCCGGGGCTTACGGACCAGAATTGCATCCAGGTCCATTTCCGGTACCGAAGTGGTTTTGTATGTGTAGGATTTGCGTGGAATTGATTCAAAGCCCTCGGCCAGATCCGCAGTTTCCTTTCGGTTGTGGGTTTCTACATAACCAATAATAATATCGCTTCCTTTCAATTTTTCCGCATGTGATGCCTGAAGCATGGTATAAGTTTTGCCCACGCCTGCACACATTCCGAAAAAAATCTTCAGCTTACCCCGTTTGTTTTTTTCGTCCTCGTTTTTAAGAGAAGCTAATAGCTCATCCGGATCGGGTCTGTTTTCATCGTAACCCATTTATCTGATATTATCCAGGTTTAAATTTAGCTCAAATACATTGATCCTGCGTTCTCCAAGTAGAGAAAACTGCGGCTCCTCGGTGTGGTTTTTAATAAGCTGCAATACCTTAAGCTTTTGGACTTCAGTAAGTTTCCTGGCGCTGGAAACCCGTTCCACCTGAAGCAATGCAGCCTCCGGTGAAATGTGAGGATCCAGTCCGCTTGCCGATGCAAAGATCATTTCCGGTGGAACTGCCGTTGTCTCTGTAAGCATATTGCTTTTGGAAAACAGATCGCGTCTTTCCGCAACCTGTTTTGCTAATTTTCCACTTGTAGGTCCCAAATTAGATGCACCTGAAGGTACAGGATTATATCCAATGGCCGATGGTCTTGACCAGAAATAATTACTGCCGTCAAATTGCTGACCGATTAATTCAGAACCGACAATCTTACCATTATTCAATACAAGGCTTCCATTTGCCCTGACCGGAAAAATAAGCTGTGCCATCGCTGTCATGAGCAACGGGTAAGCAATTCCAGTTATGATACTTAAAACCAGCAATATTTTCAGCGCTATAAAAAACTGCGTTTTCATAATAAACCTCTTATTAAATTCTATGATTATACTTTCTTAAATCAAATGCATGAATTCAAGCAGCAAATCAATAAGCTTGATTCCTATAAATGGGATGATTATTCCTCCTGCACCGTAGATAAGGATGTTCAATCCGAGCATCCGGGTAGCCGAAACCGTGCGGTATTTTACACCCTTCAGGGCCAGCGGAATAAGAGCGACAATAATAAGAGCGTTGAAGATTACGGCGCTTAAAATGGCGCTTTCGGGAGTAGCCAGATTCATTATATCGAGGGAGCTTAGAGGAGCTATTCCTGAAGAAGTAACATATAATAACGTTGCTATAGCAGGAATAATGGCGAAATATTTGGCAACGTCATTTGCAATACTGAATGTAGTTAATGCACCCCTCGTCATAAGCAATTGTTTTCCGGTTTCAACCACTTCAATGAGCTTTGTGGGGTTGCTGTCCAGGTCCACCATATTCCCCGCTTCACGGGCAGCCTGTGTACCGGTATTCATCGCCAGGCCCACATCGGCCTGGGCCAATGCCGGTGCGTCATTGGTGCCGTCACCGATCATTCCAACCAAATGTCCATTGGCTTGTTCTTCACGGATACGGAATAATTTATCTTCGGGTTTGGCCTCGGCCATAAAATCATCCACACCGGCCTCGGCAGCTATGGCAGCGGCCGTCTGGGGATTATCACCGGTTATCATTACCGTTTTGATCCCCATTTTCCGAAGCTGTGCAAATCGCATCTTAATACCACCTTTCACAATATCCTTGAGGCGGATGACACCCAGTACCTGGTTATTTTCTGCGACAACCAGTGGTGTGGCGCCCTGCCTTGACAATTCATGCACAACCTCTTCAACGTTTTTGGGAAAGAACCCATTATTGCTTTCGGTGAACTTCCTTATAGCATCGGCTGCACCTTTCCGTATGCTGCGTATTTGGCCGTCCGGCTTCCGGATATCAATGCCGCTCATTCTGGTTTGAGCGGAAAAAGGAACAAAAACCGTATCCGACGGGTCCAGTTCCCTGCCCCTTATATTATATTGTTCCTTGGCCAGTATAACCACCGAACGGCCTTCGGGCGTTTCATCGGCAAGGGAAGCCAGTTGGGCGGTATCTGCCAGGTGATCCCTGGAAATTCCGTCCGTGGGTATGAAGTCTGTTGCCATTCGGTTGCCTAATGTTATGGTGCCGGTTTTATCGAGCAGCAAAACATCCGTATCACCGGCTGCTTCAATGGCTTTTCCACTGGTGGCAATTACATTCTTACGCAACAGTCTGTCCATTCCGCTAATTCCGATCGCGCTCAACAGACCCCCGATTGTTGTAGGGATCAGACATACAAGCAGTGCTATCAGAACCGGCAGTTTGAGATTGTGATCCGGCGACAGACCCGAAGCTTTCAGGCTATACCCGAAATATGCAGGCATGGAAACGACAACCAGAAGAAAAATAATGGTTAGGCCGGATAACAGGATAGTCAAGGCAATTTCATTTGGCGTTTTCTGACGTTTTGCACCTTCAACCAGGGCAATTATCCGGTCCAGGAATGTATTACCCGGTTCGGATGTTACCCTGATAAGGACACGGTCACTGATTACTTTGGTTCCCCCCGTAACCGCACTCCTGTCGCCTCCGCTTTCACGGATGACCGGGGCTGATTCACCGGTGATGGCAGATTCATCCACACTGGCAATTCCTTCGATTACATCTCCGTCCGCAGGAATTGTATCCCCTGCTTCACATATAACAATATCTCCCTTTCTCAGGTCCGGAGCAGGTACAAGTTCCTCTTTCCTCTGAACCAGCTTTCTTGCTTTTGTAAGCGTGCGGCTTTTACGTAAACTTTCTGCCTGTGCCTTACCCCGCCCTTCAGCAACCGCTTCGGCAAAATTGGCAAACAATACTGTAAACCAGAGCCAGAGTGTGATCTGAAAATTAAATATCGGGAATTGACCCTTTCCGATTTCAGTAAGCACAACAACAGTGGTCATCAAGGCTCCAATTCCCACGATAAAGATCACAGGGTTCTTTGCCAAAAGAACCGGATTTAATTTAATAAAGGAATCTTTTATTGCATTTATTACGATTTCCCCGCTAAACAACCGGCCTTTACTATATTTTTCTGAGATATCCATGGTTCATTTATTAAAAGGTAACACCCAGATTCATTAAGAAATGTTCGGCTATCGGGCCCAATACCAGCGGAGGGAAAAAGGTCAGACCCCCGATTATCAGGATTACTCCGATCAGTAACAGGACAAATAACCAGTTGTCGGTTTTAAATGTCCCTGACGAAACCGGGGTGATCCTTTTTCTGGCCATACTTCCGGCAATGGCCATAACGGGAACAAGAACTCCAAAACGGCCAATGATCATTCCAAATCCCATCATCAGGTTATAAAAAACGGTATTGGCATTGATTCCTGCAAAAGCACTTCCGTTATTCCCTGCTGCTGAGCTAAAGGCGTAAAGAATTTCTGAAAGTCCGTGCGGTCCTGCATTATTGAGACTTGAAAGTCCAGGGGCTACTGAGCATGCAATAGCGGAAAATAATTTTATCACAACACTGGGCGCCAATACGGCAATAGTTGCCATCTTGATTTCAAATGCTTCAACTTTTTTACCCAGGTACTCAGGAGTCCGGCCCACCATGAGGCCTGCTATAAAAACTGTGAGCATGATAAAGATGATCATGCCATATAATCCGCAACCCACCCCGCCAAAAATGACTTCACCCGACATCATATTGAACATAGCAACCATACCGGACAACGGAGACAAACTTTCATGCATGGAATTCACGGAACCATTTGATGTGGATGTGGTGGTAACAGCCCATAATACGCTGTTCATCACTCCAAACCGGGTCTCTTTTCCTTCCATATTACCCGTAACATGCAACACATTGTTATGGCTGTATTCGGAAAAGAGTGACAGGCTAAGCCCAATAGAAAACAGGATAAGCATGGTAATAAATATTGTTCTAGCCTGACTTTTGGAATTCATGTAATGACCATATGTAAATACCAGGCCGGCTGATATAATTACAATGGCGAACAATTCAAGAAAATTGCTGAAAGGTGTCGGATTCTCAAAAGGATGGGCGCTGTTCATGTTAAAGAAGCCACCCCCGTTGGTTCCGAGCTGCTTGATGGCAATTTGTGATGCTGCCGGACCAAAGGCTATAACCTGTTCGGCTCCCTGCAGTGTGGTTGCTGTGACATAATGCGAAAATGTTTGTACCACACCCTGTCCAACCAAAAATAAGGATAGGGCAATTGACAGGGGCAACAATACATAAACAACGCTCCGGGTCAGATCAACCCAAAAATTACCCAGGGCATCCGTTGTTTTTTGGGTCAACCCGCGGATCAATGCAAGCATCACCGCGATACCGGTGGCCGCACTTACAAAATTCTGCAAGGTTAATCCCAGCATCTGTACCAGGTAGCTCAATGTATTTTCACCGCTATAGGATTGCCAGTTGGTATTGGTAGTAAAACTGACTGATGTATTGAAAGCGAGATGCCAGGAAACATTGGGTAAATTTTCGGTATTCAGAGGCAAAAAAGCCTGAAAAACCTGTAATAGAAACAAAAAAAGCATACCAAGCATGTTGAACAGGAGAACAACGAATGTATACTTTTTCCAGTTCATCTCTTCTTTATTGCCGATGCCGGAAACCCTGTAAACCAAATTCTCCAGCCAACCAAAAACAGGTTTCATGATATGATTTTCATTGGTGAAAACCCTTGACATAAACTTGCCCAGCATTGGTGCCAATA
>DATEVU010000130.1:0-3272 GCA_035258345.1 Bacteroidales bacterium | reverse complement strand
ACGGCTTCCAGTGTGTATCTTTTGGTGATAGTGGTCTGATCGGCAGGTCGCTCGATGATTTCTGCATTTCTCATCAGCGGTACATTGAAGTATTCGATTTTTGGCGCAGTAAAGGATGACATGTAGTCCTGATTGCCAATCCGATCCATATCGTTGCTGTACGGTATGCCAAAATAATAATCAAAGCCATGTGCATTCGGCGTGTATTGCGGAAGGTGACCAAGGTGCCATTTGCCAATGCAGGCAGTTGCATAGCCTGCACCTTTCAGGGCAGAAGCAATGGTTATTTCATTTTCAGGAAGACCACCTTTTGAATCGGGGAACAAGACCCGCCGTTTTTCGCTGCTCATTCCGGTACGTACCGGGAGCCGGCCGGTGAGCAATCCGGCCCTTGAGGGAGTGCAAACCGGGGCTGCAACATAGAAGTTGGTCCACCGCTGGCCCTGATATGACATGTTGTCCAGGTTGGGGGTTTTGATGGTGGGATGGCCGTAAGCACCCACATCTCCGTAACCCATGTCATCCGCAAAGATGATGATAAAATTGGGAGTCTTTGGTTCGTTCCCGGTACCCATGGCTGCCAGCTGGCCGGAAATTCCGACGGACAGCAGGCTTCCCAGTGCAATTGTTTTGGTTTTTAATGCATTCATAATGTATGGGATTTATTAAATTACTTACTGGAATGATCTTTGTTTTTCTGCCAGGGAATAGTCCCGGATCGTCTGATGTGCTGTGATAGTTCGTATTTCAATTCGCCGAATGGAGCAGCATCTGCATCCAGCTGTGACTTTTCCAACGGATCGTTGACAATGTCGAACAATTGCAGCGGTTCATAGGGTGTATTCTGAAGAAGTTTATAATTGCCCTTGCGGATGGCATAATAGCACAACCCTCCGTAAATACCCCCTTCGCGCCGCATGAAATAAACCGTACGGTCTGCTGTTTCCTGTTTCTGATCCAATATTACTGGCAACAAGTTCATCCCGTCAATGCGGTGAGCAATATCCTGACCTGCAATGGCACAAAGGGTTGGAAAAAAGTCCATGGTCAGTGAAAGCTGGTTGGAGACCGATCCCTTGGGGAATACGCCGTACCAAACCATGCAGGCAGGTACCTTAATACCGCCTTCATACATTTCCTGCTTCCCTCCCCGCAGGATACCGTTGGAGGCTGCACTGGGCAAATGTCCTCCGTTGTCGGAGGTGAAAATGATGAGTGTATTTTCATATTGCCCGTTTTTTTTAAGGGCTTCAATAACCCGTCCTATGCCGGCATCGAGATGTTCTACAAAGGCAACATTTTTTGCACGCTTTTCACTGATGCCCCCCTCCCGTTTCTTTACTTTCTCCAGCATGTCTTCGGGAGGCTGTATGGGGAAATGTGGCGCATTGTAAGCCAGGTACAGGAAAAACGGGTTCTGCTTCCGGTTTGGATCAGCCAGATAATCAACGGCCCATTCCGTAAAAATATCGGTGGCGTGGCCTTCGGGATCAATTTCTTTATCATTCAGCCGCATATAATTGAAACCTTCCCGCCGGTGTGTCCAGTAATCGTCCATCATATCTCCCAGAAAACCATGAAAAAAATCGAAACCATGCTCATTGGGCGTATTGGGACTTTCCAATCCCAGGTGCCATTTTCCGATAATGGCAGTATGATAGCCAGCTGTTTTCATCATATCAGGCAACGTAACGGCATCGGGTGAAAAATACCCCCAATTGTCGTTTTCTTTTGTGCGTATTACACCCGGTACGCCCACCATGTCGGGATAACATCCGGTCATCAGCGCTGCACGCGTGGGAGAACAAACGGTGCAATTCGCATAAAAATTAGTAAACCGCATGCCGTTGCTAAAAAGCTGATCAATATTGGGCGTATGTATATCCTTGCCTCCCTGACAGGACAGGTCGCCATATCCGAGATCATCAACCAGGATGAGCAAGATATTTGGTCTTGCTGCTTTTTCGGCAGAAGTCATGCCAAATGCTGATATGGAAAAGAAAAAGGCGGTAATTGAAACGAGTATTCTGTTCATGGTTATTTATTTTGAGTTCGGAAAATAGTTTAATTTACTCACTGCCATCAGCATTACCCGGCATGGTTCCGCGTTTTCGCTCAATTTCCAATGCTGCTCCACTTTCACGATCATACCAGTCGGGTGTAAGGTTCCCGGGTGCTGAATCATCTGTATTGTATTGCCAGTTAGCCAACATCCTTCTCATTTCCTGTAATTTATTCAGGTAGGCGGGCACTGAAGACAGGTTCAGGAATTGCTCCGGATCGTTATTCACATCGAAAAGCTCCTCAACAGGACGTGGTGAAACAAAAATATCAGCCTGAGCAGGAGTAAGTTTTCCCAAATCCCTGATTTTATTCAATGCAGCCTGCGTTGCAGATTGCTTTGAATCTGCCGGTCCGCAATTTGTCAGATTGGGACGTGCATTCAACACGTATAAAAAGTCTTTTGTTCTCGCCATCCTTTCATGTGCTTCATAATCGTGCCAGTTGTGCTCGGAAAAAATCACAGTCCTTATTTCTGCAGAGGGGTTTTGGATTACTGGCATAAAGCTTATTCCCTGGTATTCCCCCGGGGGGGCAATTCCTGCAAGTTCCAGAATAGTAGGGGCAATATCAACGGCACTGACCAGGCTGGCCGATATGGCTCCTTTGTCCTGTATACCGTTGGGCCAGTAAACAATAAGCGGTGTTTTCATTCCGGAGTCATAAACCCTTGTCTTACACCTGGGGAATGGGCGGCCATTGTCTGCCATCACGATGATGCATGTATTGTCCAGTACCCCCTGTTTTTTCAATTCATCCCTGACCTTGCCGATATAGTAATCAAACCGGGCAATTTCATTATAGTAGGAGGCCATGTCCTGCCGGGTCTCCGGGGTATCAGAAAAATAAGGTGGAACCACCATTTCAGCCGGATCGTGGGTAATATCGAAGGTGTCAGCCCCCCAGGGCCGGTGGGCATCATCTGCGGCAAACCAGAAAAAGAAGGGTTTGTCCCTTGGTCTTTCCCTTATGAACCTTACCCAGTTATCTTCTCCGCCGTTGCCGTTATCATATCCGTTCTGGTCGGTATAACGATCGAAAGCCCGGTGCGCAGCAGGCCCAAGATGCCATTTCCCGGCTTGCGCCGTGTAATAATTTTTTTCTTTCAGCAAAGTCGGGAACAGTATTTCCTTTTCCGGCAGCGGGGTATGTAATTCCGCAGCGCCATTGGAATGCGGGTACTTGCCTGTAATAATGCTGCACCGGCTCGG
>DATEVU010000129.1:0-4974 GCA_035258345.1 Bacteroidales bacterium | reverse complement strand
ACAACAAGATGCCCGGCAATAAAGCCCCCGGCTCCGGTAACTACTGCTTTTTTCATATTTTGATTATTATGTTGTTTTAATTGATGTGTTCTTCGATGAAAAAGTTACAATTCATCTTTTAAGCACTGATGTATTCCATTGAAAATCTTCTTCAATGAGAACCTGTGCCTTTGTGGATGTTGAAATTCCCTGAATTTCATCAATGAGCATATTGGCTGCTATATTTCCCATTTTCCTGGGATCCTGGGTGATAATGGACAAAGTTGGGCTGAATAACTGGGCCGTTTCGCTGAATCCATATCCGATTAGTCCGATATCATCCGGGATCTTCAATCCGGACCTCCTGATCGCCTTGTATGCACCAAGGGCTACCCGGTCGTTCACCGCCAGGATAAGCTCAGGCAGCGCTCCAGTGGTATGGAGCCTGTCAAATGCCTTGAATCCGTCTTCAATTTCATATCCGCCTTCAATTATCCATTCATCACGTACAGGAATTCCATGGCTCACAAGAGCCTCTTTATAGCCGCTGCATCTTTCGAGCCCTATGCTGATGTTGGAATAACCGGCAAAATGTGCTATGTTGCGGTATCCTGCGGTAATCAATTGGTTGAGGGCATCAATGGTTCCGGCTTTATCATTAAATACCACATAACTGTACCCAATTCCTTTTATAGCCCGGTCAAAAAATACGAGGGGAATTTTCAACTTGCCCGCAAATTCAAAAATCTCAGGTTTGGATGTGAACTGCGATACGCAGACGAGCATTCCGTCCACCCTCATACCAATCAGATTTCTGATGTTGCGTTGTTCAATTTCTTCCTTTTCCCTTGAAACTGTCAGGATAATATGGTAATCACGCTCTGTGGCAGTATCAATAATGCTGTCGACCAGGTATGAAAAAAAACTGTTTTCCAGGTCGGGTACCACTATACCCAGGGTAAAGGTTTTCCGGAGCGTTAATTGTTTGGCGATCAGGTTGGGTGAATAGCCTGATTCCTCCACCACTTTTTTAACCTTTCCCTTCATTTCAGCCGAGATGTCGGGATGGTCTCTTAGTGCTTTCGATACAGTTATTCGCGAAACATTTAATTTTTCAGCGATGTCCTGCTGGGTGATGTGGCTTTTTTTCATTTTACTTACACGGTTACTTTCGCGGTAACTTTCACGTGTAAAGTTATATTTTTTTATGTATCCAGCAATTTTTTTATTTAAAAGTTTAATTAACGGATTAAAACTCCCGCATAATTCTCGACCACAGGTGGTTAGGATCAATCTCAACAGCTTTTCTAAACCATTCGCCGGCCAGTTTTGTGTTTCCTTTACCCAAACTGGCCAGTCCAAGCAAATAGTAATTGTTGGCGATCCTCGATTCAGTGACCGAGCCACTGCTAAACTTAGCAAAGAAGTCATTTGCCTCCGGCGACTCCAGAGCCTTTGTCGCCTGCAATTCGATACGGCTAAAAAAACGGTCTGCTTCTTTCTGCTTACCGAGGTTCTTAAAAGCCATGGCCTTATAAAAGTCCATTTCAGAAATGTCCCTGCGGTCGATGGTATTTACCGCTTTGTTGAGGTAATCACTGGCCGAGGATATATTACCTAATCCACTATGGGCAAGGGCTATATAATAAAATATCCGTGTTTTTCCTGCATCGTAAGCGGGTTCTCCAACTTCAAGGTTGTCTGGATAGGTCAGGGCTTGCTGAAAACTTTTCAGGGCACTGGCATATTGTTTTTTTTCAAGTGCCGACCTTCCCTTAAGCAAATTGGCATTAACAAAAATCCCGTGGATATCGCCCCCACCTTCCCAAACATGGAAATGTCGTTTCGTTAGAATTGCCAGGGCTTTGTTATAGGCTCCGGTTAAGTTATAGAGTTCTACAATTCTGGTGATGGCATCGTCTCGTTGTTCCAGAACCGGTAAATGCTTTTCCAGCATCGCAAGTCTTTTCTCAGGGGCTATTCCAATACGTTCTCTTAAAACATCAAGTTCGGCAAATAGCCGCGGATCCGAGCCGTTTAATTCCACAGACTTTTCATAATAAGCAATGGCCTTTTCGCTATCTCCGGAAAGTTGTATCGTAGCAAATCCGAGATTCCGTAAAGCATGATAGAATTTATCATCCAACCCGACTGACTGTTCCCACATCGAAACTGCTTTTTCCTTTTGATTCAGGTAATAATAAAGATTACCGAGATAATACAATGCCCGGGCATCGGCTGGGTTTTCCCTTGAAGCAGTTTCCAGTATATCAATTTCTTCAAGACGCCAGGGAAAACAATAATCCGGAGGTGCAACTGCAGCTCTATCAAAATGCTTTGCGGCTTCTTCCTGATTTCCGCTTTTTATATGATAATAACCGGAATAATAAGAAAGCATGGGAAAATCCGATTGTTTTACCCCTGAATTTCTATATAGTTCCAGTATTTGCAATGCCTCTTCATAAGCCCCGATATTCCCGTAATTATTTACCAGTTCGAGAAGGTATTGCACATTTTCTCCCAGGTGCTTTCTGAACAAATTACAATTCGCTTCACTCCAATGTTTCTGTCCTGATTCCAACGCATCCAGAAAATAGGATTCCGAAGCACTCCAATGATTGAGTTTATCCATATTCAGCGCTGTCTTCACAATACTCACGGCCATATCGGCGTATCCGGTCTTCCGTAGAATATAAGCCTTCAGGTTTATCGCTGAGAGATTCATACTATTTGCTGAAAGCGACTGATCAACAAGCGAAATCGCTTCATCCAGCCGGTTATCAAGACAGGATAGTTGTGCCAGTCTGAAATAGGCTGCTGACTGGAAACCGGTGTACCAGGTTGCTTTCCAGAATTCATCGGCAGCCTTGGCAAAACGGTTTTGCAATTGAAGAACCACGCCAAGATAATAAAATGCCTCGCCGTCTTTTGGCCGGGTATAGTTATTGGTGCTTCGCTTAATTGCCCTCCGCAGGCATTCTTCTGCCTCTGTATATTTCCCTTCCTTGCAATAACGAATGCCAAGGGTTGTGTTAACCCGGTAATCCAGGGAATCACGACTCAGCGCTTCTCCATAATAAGGCATGGGGTCGATCAATGCATTTCTGAACTGTTCTATGCGTAATCCGGTCATATAGAGCTCTTCAATCGCGCCATAGTCCTTGGGTGATTTCGGAACTTCAATCGGTTCTGGCATTTCTTCCTTCTCTGCAATGGCCGGCGCATAGCTTATCAGTTCCTGTCCGTCAACAGTTAACAAAGTGACCTTTAATTCAGTGTCCTTTATCGAAGGATCAATCGAAATTTCTTTCAGGTAAGGGCTGGCAGGATCAATATCCGTTAACTCTTCATGCAAAATCCTGCCTTTCGCAGTTACTGTAATCTTTGATTTCTTTTGTTCTTTTGTTGTATATAATCCTACCAGAATTAAGGCAGGTGATTTCCTGACAAGGTTCACGGCTGCCTCTGTGTTGGCATTTTTTACACCACCTATTTTTTTCACCGGATACCAGTACTGTTTAAAAACCCGGGTTTCTCCGGGGGCAATCCAGCTGTAATCGGGTTGATTATCGGAGTAAGCCCCTACCATTAATTCAAGATACTGCCCATCGGTTTCAGTCAGCATCTTTTCCCACATTTCCGCTTCGGGATTGTTTCCCCATAAAAAAAACTTCTTACCGGTGACAATATGATGATTGGCTACATGCACTGTACCTGCATCCTTACCGAAATCATATCCGGCCAGGAAATCGTCGGTAAAATTCCAGGCAAATATCGATGCCGGGTTGGGGTGGTTTTTCCACCAGCTCAGATCCACGCCCGTTCTGTCGATTCCACCATACCTGCCCTGACCTACCGGCCACGAGGTAAACTCACCCTTTGCATGCTGAACACCATACTGGGTATTGGGCGGAAAAATCACCTGGTAATTGTCATCGCAATGTACCGAAACATTGGCCCAATAAAGAAAAGAATGCCTAAAGGGTGTCGGGTTCATTACTTTAACTGTTGCTTCTACATAGGATCTGCCCGGAAATACTGTTAATCCAACAATCCATTTAAGGCCACGGGAAAGCTCGGTTTCACCTACCCAGGCTGTTTTACTGCCATCGGAGTTATCAACCATTGTATAATCGATCGGAAGCTGGCTAGTAGCCCTGTGATGATCCGGTATATTCCATTCAACTCCTCCGGATATCCAGGCGCCGGTCATACCAATCAGGGCGGGTTTTATAACATGCTGCCGGTAAAAAAAATCGTACTCGCCGGTTTTATCGAGGGCGGAGAAAATGCGGCCGCCCAATTCGGGAAGTATACACAATTCAAGGTACTCATTGTTCATATACACAGCTTTGTACGCCTGGTCCTTTCGCACATCTGTAAGCACATCATAGAGGGGGTGCGGGTAAACATGGCCCTGCGCTCCCTGGTAATTCCGCCCGGTATAGAATATCGGGTTTTTATCGGGTGGCGCAACCTGGTAAGTAGGAATTACCAGTGGTTTTTCTTCAATTGTTACCGGGGACTGACCTTTCACCAGGATACCCGGACAATTTGCCACAAGTATTAATGCCATGAGCCGGATCAATATCAGATTGGTCCTAAATGCAGGGTGCAAATTCCTTTTTCTTTTCATAATGCAATTATTTATCATATAATTATTGGTTATCAATTTATGCGAATTAAGAGTTGAAATGTTACTATGAATATGCAAATAATCGAATATACTATAAAGCCACGAAGTGGCTAAATCTTAATAACCGTGGGTTTTACCCACGGAAAGCAGTATACAAGGAACCTCAACCCTGAAGGGTTGAATATAATAATGACTTTTACTTAATAAATTCAACCCTTTCAGGGTTGCGATAAGCGTCAGTCATTATCTCCGTGGGTTGCACCCACGGTTATTGAGGTTAAACCCCTTCGGGGTTATTCATCAGTAACTTTTCATTTTGGGCTTCTTAGTTAGGATTTAGAACTTTTTTCGACTCTTAA
>DATEVU010000128.1:0-7719 GCA_035258345.1 Bacteroidales bacterium | reverse complement strand
GCCGGTATACTGGATCAGTAGCAGGTATTGCCGGCTTTCAGGATCACCATATTTGGCAAGCAATGCGTGCGTACCGTCATCAATGAGCAATATGTTGTCGTGTGATATAAAATAATAGGAATTTAACCACACATAATGATGAAAATACAGGTAACCGAATGGAACAAGCCCGGTTTCAGGTAAAAGTTTTACCAGCGCCGGAAGTTCACCGGTGACAGTGATTTTTTCCTGGATATAACTCCCCAGCAGGAGCATAAAATCCGTAGTTTCGGGAGTTGCTTCCCACGAAGACAACAACATATAATAAGGACCCTTCCAGAAGAAAACAGCCCCGGGGATGGTATAACCACCCTGGCCAAGTTTAAGGTTTTCACTTTCCCGGACCTGGCTGAAAACACCAAACGCATTACGTGATTCGCCCAGGTCATAAACTTCAACCACAACATCAGGATGACCTTCACCGATGTAGGTCCGGCTGATAGCTTCCCTGAATCCGTAGGAGATAAAAAGCTCAGCACCGCCATCCATGTAGGCATACAGTTCACTGTGAGATGTGAGTGGTGTTGTCTGATCCGCTTTCCATCCGGGCAGCTGATCCGGCAGCAGGTCCTTCAACGCATGGGTGATTTCCGGCTCCATTAAATTACATTTTTTTTTAACCGGCAGGGGGCAATTCCTGATTCCGGACAATGCCTAAAGTTATGAAAAAACAATTTGAAAATACAGGAGTAGTGAACTGCTAATAAGGTCCGAAAATTTCATTACTTTTCACCTGAAAAATATCCGGATATGAAAAAGCAATTGTTGTATTCCCGATTGGTTGTTCTATTTGTCCTGATTTTCCTGCCTGTGGCAAACAGCCATTCCCAGGTACGCTGGACCCAATCCACACCTTCCGGGGTATGGACGCAAAAATCACTCAAACTCACCACGGTAAAAGACAACCAGGCCGATGCTACAATCCTACTGAACGAGGAACAACAACTTGTGGACGGCTTCGGTGCCTGTTTCAATGAACTGGGATGGACTGCCCTGTCTGTTCTGGATGAAGCCGGCAGGGATGCAATACTTAAAAACATCTTTGACCCGAAAGACGGTCTGAAACTGAACATCTGCCGCATGCCCATCGGGGCCAATGACTATGCCCGGGATTATTACTCGCTGAACGACAGTGCCGGCGATTTCGAAATGAAGCATTTCAGCATTGCCCGGGACAAGGAAATGCTCATTCCCTATATCAAGGCTGCCCTGAAGTGTCGTCCCGATCTTGCAGTATGGGGATCACCGTGGACCCCTCCCTCCTGGATGAAGACAAACAACCATTATGCCTGTCGTCCCGACGTGGTAAATGATATGCGAAATGATCAGGCAGGACAGGAAGGAATAACACAGTTCCGCATGGAACCGGATTACCTGGAGGCCTATGCCAAATACTTTGTGAAGTATATCCGTGCCTATTATGATGAAGCCATTTACCTTACGGCAGTGCACGTGCAGAACGAGATGAACTCATGTCAGAATTTTCCGTCCTGCATTTGGACGGCTACCGACCTGGGAACATTTATCGGAAAATACCTGGGTCCGGCTATGAGCATCGGGGCTCCCAGCTCTGAGATCTGGTATGGAACGGTGGAAAGACCTTCGGTGGAGAAGATCGATACCATCATGCAGGACCCTGTCGCTTCACAGTACATCTATGGCATAAGCTTTCAATGGGCCGGAAAACAAGCCATCACGGGTGTCCGGGCAAAGTATCCGGATAGTAAACTGATGCAATCGGAAACCGAATGCGGCGATGGTTCAAACGACTGGAAGGCCGCGGAATACACCTTCTCCCTGATGAAGCATTATTTTGACCACGGTGTAAGTGTGTACTCATTCTGGAACAGTGTGCTGGATGAAACCGGGAAAAGCATGTGGGGCTGGAAACAGAATTCCATGATCACTGTGGACAGCAAAACCCGGGAAGTCAAATACAATCCCGAGTTTTACCTGCTGAAGCATTTCAGTTACTTTATCATGCCCGGCGCAAGAAAACTCAGCACCACGGGCAATGATTCTTCCTTACTGGCCTTTGCAAATCCCGACGGGAGTCTTATCGTGATCATTGGGAATAAAGAGAATACCGCAAAAAAAATCAGCCTGCAGATCGATAAAAAAATGCTGGAAGTAACCCTCGAACCCCATTCTTTTAATACTTTTAAATTTCCAACAAAATAAAGTAATGAGAGCAATTTTCGGACAGGCTTGACTACCCTTCAAACTTGTTCCTGGTTGAAAAGGACAAAACAGGAAAATTCATCTTGATCAATGATCCGAAAACAGGATACAGATAATAATATTTCCTATACTCATGAAAGTTCATTTTCAGAGGTATTCAAGAGTCATTTCGACTGTTTGTATAACTATGGATTGAGAATAACCGGCAAAAAGGAACTCACCGAAGATTGTATCCAGGAAGTCTTTTTCAGAATATGGAAAAACAACATTGATCTGAATACAATAGCCCATGTTAAATCTTACCTGATTAAAGCCCTTCGCCGGCAAGTACTCAATGTGCTTGAACTGAAAATCAACCAGTCCGTTTCGGTCGACATAACGGAAAACATCGGTATTGATTTTTCACCGGAGGACTTTTTCATTTTGAATCAAACGGAGGACAATATCCGGGTAAAAGTGGTTTCATTACTAAACAAATTACCTGAAAAACAACGGGAGGCAATTTATCTCCGTTTTTTTGAAGAACTCAGCTTTGAAGATGTTGCCACCATCATGAATATAAATCTTCAGTCGGCAAAAAACAATGTCTTTCGCGGCCTTGATTCACTTAAGCGTATGTTTCCCATGATATCCTTTTTGCTTTATTGATAAAATACCCTGCCGGGAGAGTACTTTTTATTCAATCACCCTGTCTTTATAATAAATGATCATGTTATGAATAAATCAAACCCGTGTGTTGAAGATTTTATTCTGAATGAATCCTTCATTCGGTATGTATTGGATAAATCCGAAGACGATCTGCAATTCTGGAATTCCTGGATTGATAAACATCCCGAAGCATCTGATATTATTCAAAAGGCCGAAGAAATCATCAGATTTGTTTCCACACGGAAAATACTGCCACAACACAATGAGGTGAGTGAAAAGGTATTTCTTAATCTTCAGCAACAAATCAAAGCAGCACAAAACCAGAGAGAATTCAAACAAAAGCGTATTCTCCCCAGATACTATTGGTATGCAGCATCCTTACTTTTCTTTGTCGCTTTGGCACTTTTTTTCAGGCCGAAATTCAATACGGACACACTAATTGCTGACAACAGATTTTTAGAAGTTATTGTACCTGTTGGACAACGCAGTCAACTTATTCTTCCTGACGGGACTAAGGTTTGGCTGAATGCAGGGACCAATTTTAAGTATCCGGCTAATTTTTTAAAAAATTCCCGTGAAGTTCACTTGTCGGGTGAGGCATTTTTCGATGTATCCCACCAACGAAACAATTTACCCTTTATCGTGCATTTAAAGGAAAATCTTTCTGTAAGGGTACTGGGCACTGAATTCAATGTAAAATCCTATGATACGGATAAGATCATTGAAACTACACTTGTTAATGGTTCCATACGGCTTGTTAAAGAAAACACGCTGAATCAGGTTATTCAGGAATTAAGCCTGAAACCCAATGAAAAAGCCTTATATGAGAAAGAAAGTAAACAAATTGTGATCTCTTCCCTGCTCAGAAAGGATGAAAAGGAAGGAAGTCAGATCAATGAAAATACTTCCATAGGAAAGGATAAATTAATAAATGAAATAGAACTTGTAACGGCATGGAAAAATGAAGAGCTCGTCTTTCATGACGAAACATTTGAGGAAATTGCTGTAAGGATGGAGCGCTGGTATGGCCTTAAAATTACGGTAAATGATGAATCACTGAAAAAAGAAAGATTTACCGGAAAATTTGTCAATAATGAATCCATTTACCAGATCCTGGACATTTTCAACCGTTCTGAATCCATACAATATACAACAAAGCAAAAAGAGCTTATTATCTCCAAAAGAAGAAAATAACCCTAACCATTAAAAAAAGTAGCCTATGCAAAGATCATAACAAAAAAAAACAAACGGGCAATGCTGACACATTACCCGTAAGTTGTGAGAATTAAATAATTGTTGCTGCAAACTAACAACAGCGTAGCAACACAATTACTAACAATCAATAGCAAATTTATGAAAAAAAATTATGGTACGTTCTTTATTTATTGGTTCCAACTAAAAAAAATGCTGAGAATCATGAAACTATCGCTACTGCTAATTCTAGCCGGAGTTTTGAATTCATTTGCGGGAGGTTTTTCCCAGGATGTAGCCATCTCTGTTGCCATTGAAAATGGCACACTCGCGGATTTATTCAATGTTATTGAAAAGACTACGGATTACAAAATCTTCTATAAATCAAGCTTAATTGATGACACAAAGTCAGTAAATATTGTTGCCGATCAGAAACCGGTATCCTTCCTATTGACCGATGTGCTATCTGACAGAAATCTTACATTCGACCTGGTTGATAAAGTCATTATTATTACTTCAACCGATGAAAGAAATCAGCAACTTAAAATTACCGGTAAGGTAACTGATGCTGCAACAGGAGATCCACTGCCCGGGGTTTACATCAGAATTGAGGGTACAAATTCCGGCACAATTTCAGATATGAACGGACAATACACCCTTGAAGTAGAGGATGTAAATGCTATCATTCAGTTTTCATTTATAGGTTATAATACCGAAAATGTTACCGTTACAGGCAAATCCGTAATAAATGTTGCACTGGTTTCCGAACTAACAACGCTGGAAGAAGTTATCGTTGTCGGGTATGGCACACAAAAGAAAGTGAATCTCACAGGATCGGTCGCAACCATTGATTCAAAGAAGATCGAAAATGTTCCGGTTGCCAATACAACAAATACATTGGTCGGGCGCCTCCCGGGATTAATTGCAGTGAACAGGGGGGGGCAGCCAGGATATGATGACGCATCCATCAGTATTCGGGGTTTCAACAACATGTTGGTTATTGTAGATGGTGTGGAGCAACCGTTTAACAACATTGATCCGAACGAAATCGAAAACATTTCTATTCTCAAGGATGCCTCCGCTTCAATTTACGGTGCCAGAGCCGGCAATGGTGTCATACTGGTGACTACAAAACGCGGTGAAAGCGGTAAACCCAAATTCAATTTCAATTCGTATTACGGAGTACAAACGCCTACCCGAACACCAAAAATGGTAGATGCTCCTACCTATGCCAGAATGTTTAATGATGCCGAAATTGCAGCTGGCAGAGATCCGCTGTATACGAATGAAGAAATTGAAAAGTACAGAACTGGTACAGATCCTCTTTATCCAAATACCGACTGGTACAATGAGACTTTCAGAAAATGGTCACCAATCAGTCAGTATAATCTAAATACTTCCGGAGGTGGCGAACAAACCAAGTATTTCTTTTCATTGGGCTACATGAATCAGGAAGGCATGTTAAAGTCAGGTGATTCCCGCTTTCAGCGTTACAATATGCGCTCAAATATCGATGCCAAAATCACCGATGCGCTGTCAGTCTCACTGGATGTCAGTGGAAGATTGGAACAACGCAATTTCCCCGGAGCCTCTATCGACAGGATCATGGAAGGATTGTATTTTTCCCGTCCAACTTATGCGGCACAATTCCCCGATCCGACAAAAATACCATTTGTCGGCCAAAGCGGTTATCAGCCTGTAGCCATGTCTGATAAGAATTACAGTGGTTATTCCGATGATAACAGGAAATATTTTCTGGGAATACTGAGTTTAAAATATAAACTTCCCTTTATTGAAGGGCTTTCGGCAAAAGCCAGTTTTAGTTATGGTTCAGATTATTTGTATAATAAGGATTGGAAGAAAGAAATATCGGTATACAATTATGACAGAACAGCAGATAGTTATTCCGTGGCAAATGTTTTTGGAAAAAATCAATTGGATGAAGGGCTTTCTAAATCATCGGGTTTGACCACACAGCTATTTCTGAATTATGATAAAACCTGGAAGGAACATAATCTGGCCGCGATGGTTGTTGGTGAGTTTATCGAGGGTTTAGGAAATAGTTTCGGCGCTCATCGCGAAGGATACATCACAACTGCAATTGATCAGATGTTTGCAGGAGAAGATCTGAATAAGAACAATTATGGTTCGGCATGGCAATCGGGCAGAATTGGGTATGCCGGACGTTTGAATTACAGCTATGCAAGTAAATACCTGGCTGAAGCAACTTTTCGATACGATGCATCTGCAAAATTCAATGAAGATAACAGATGGGGGTTTTTCCCAAGCTTTTCCCTTGGGTGGAGAATTTCTGAAGAAAGCTTTATGAGCAATCTGAGTTCCCTGGATAATTTGAAACTGCGTGCTTCATATGGCAGAGCGGGAAATGATTATGTTGGAAACTACAATTACCTCACAGGTTATATGTTTAACAGCAATTATGTGCTGGGAACATCCCCCGCTTTAAGAAAGGGCGTTGTGTCGAAAGGATTGGCTAATCCCGAATTAACATGGGAAAGCACTACAACCAGTAACCTCGGTCTTGATGCTTCATTTCTTAAGGGATTAATTGGATTTGAGGTTGATGTTTTCTACCGGAAGGTTACTGATGTTCCCGGATATCGAAGTACATCCCTGCCCAGTACCTTTGGTGCAAGCTTGCCTGAGGAAAATTTAAACAGTTATGATGACCGTGGGTTCGAAGCTGTTCTAAGACATAAAAATAGTTTTGGTGATTTTACATATAATGTTGAAGGGACATTTTCATATGCCCGTTCAAAATGGATCCATTTTGATGAACCGGTATTTCAGGATGAAGAATCGAAAAGCCGGCTTCAGCAATCAGGTCAGTGGAGAAATCGCTGGTTTGGTTATGAGGCACTGGGATTTTTTCAGTCACAGGCAGAAATTGACAACTGGACAGTCATACAGGATAATAATGATAATTCATCACTTAAACCCGGCGATATAAAATATGCTGATTATAACAATGATGGGATCCTGAATTACAAAGATGAACACGTCATTGGCCGGGGGACTACTCCTGAAATTATTTATGGCCTGGCATTAGGAGCTGAATATAAAGGCTTTGACCTGGCAATGCTTTGGCAGGGAGCTACCCATTTTAATGCAAATTTTACCGGCATAACCCAAAGCCCATTCTTTAATGGACAGGTTCCGCTTGATGTTCTATCGGATTACTGGACACCAGAAAATACAGATGCGAAATATCCCAGAATGTACCCGGGTGGTGCAACCAATAATAAATTTGAATCCACATTCTGGCTACAGGATGCTTCTTATCTGAGGTTAAAGAATTTACAGATTGGCTATACTTTCCCCCGGAAATTATTTACCAGGTTAAAGATCGAAACACTGAAAACATATGTTTCAGCCTATAACCTGATAACCATTGACAAGGTATATCCATATGATCCTGAGACAGGTACAAGCCGCGGATGGCATTATCCACAGCAGAAGTCTGTCAGTGTGGGTATTAATTTAACATTCTAGGCACACCTTTAAATTTAAAAACATGAAAAAAGTAATATTTTATATAGTTGCTGTATTATTTATTCAGTCATTGGCATCCTGTGAAGATGAACTGCTGGATAAAAAACCCCTGGATATTATTTCCGATGCCCAGGTATGGAGTGATCC
>DATEVU010000127.1:0-44169 GCA_035258345.1 Bacteroidales bacterium | reverse complement strand
TTGCCCTGTTTGTGTAACCGATCGACCATCCATTGACAAGGCTATCGCTTTGGCAAAACAGCCGGACGTCATCCTCACTACCTACGGCGACCTGATACGGGTACCGGGTTCGTTTACCAGTCTCAACCAGGAAAAAGCACTTGGGGCTGACGTAAGAATTGTATATTCCACCCTGGATGCACTTGAAATTGCCAGGACAAATCCCGCGAGGAGGGTTGTTTTCCTGGGGATCGGGTTTGAAACCACTACACCTTCCAGCGCCGTTGCTATTCTTGAGGCTTCAAGGCAACACCTGGCCAATTTCAGCCTTCTGTCCATGCATAAGCTGATGCCGCCCGCTATGATGGCACTCCTAGAGCAGGGCAACAAAATTGATGGTTATATCGGACCGGGACATGTAACTGCCGTTTCCGGAGCAGCTATGTATAAGCCGCTGACTGACCGGCATGATGTTTCAGTTGTAATCTCCGGATTTGAACCAGTCGATATGCTGCAGTCGGTTTACATGCTTGTATGCATGCATGAAGAACACCGGACCGGGATCGAGATCCAGTATACAAGGGCGGTTATGCCGGAAGGTAATCCAAAGGCACGTGAAATAGTGGACCGTATTTTTGAGCCATGCGATGATTCCTGGCGTGGACTGGGCCTGATAAAAGACAGCGGAATGGCCATCCGTGAGGAATACCGGAATTTTGATGCAGGAGTTCAGTTTAGCGTCAAGGTAAAATCTTTGCCGGAACCGGCAGCCTGTTTGTGTGGCGAAGTATTGCGGGGACTTAAAAAACCAAGTGAGTGTAAGCTTTTTGGAAAGACATGCACACCGCTGAATCCAATAGGTGCATGCATGGTTTCAGGAGAAGGAGCCTGCCAGGCTTATTATAATTATCGCAGTTAAACAGATATAATAATTTACCTCATTTTGTTTAATATCCCACACAACGTTTTAAATTTGAACCGTTATGAGTCAAAAAAGGCTGCTTCTCTTCTCAATTCTCAGTGGTGCATTGTTGAGTCCTGCATGGTACCAGTGGGGTCACGGACTTGTATTGATCATCGCTTTGATTCCCTTACTTTTTGTTGAAGATTTTCTTGACAAAAACAAGGCCGAATATGGTTCCGGTATATTCTTCAGGTATGCTGCGCTTACATTTTTCGTGTGGAATACTGCAACTACATGGTGGATCGTTAATGCCTCCCTTGTTGGTGTAATACTGGCCATTCTGATCAATACCTTTATGTGGTCACTTGTCATGTGGCTGTTTCACCTGGTAAAGCGAAAACAAGGTCCGCAATTGGGCTATTTCAGCCTGATATTGTTCTGGATAACCTGGGAATATTTTTATCACAATGCGGAAATCTCCTGGCCATGGCTTGCCCTTGGAAACGGTTTTGCCTACAACATCAAACTTGTCCAGTGGTATGAATATACCGGAGTATTGGGAGGTTCGCTTTGGGTATTGGTATTGAACATAATACTCTTCAATCTTTTAAAAAGCTATGTCTCCGGTATTCAGTCCGGCAGACTTCTGGCGCAATCGGTTCTGGTCCTGGTTATTCTTATCGGACCCATAATCATTTCACTGGTAAGGTTCTACTCCTATATAGAGGTCCACGACCCGAAAACCGTCGTGGTCATTCAGCCCAACATCGATCCCTATGAAAAATTTGTTTCCATTCAAAGTATTGACCAGACCTACATTCAACTATCAGAAGCAGCCAGGGTGGCCGATTCTACGGTGGATTACTTTATAGCCCCCGAAACTTCCATAAACAATAACATATGGATGGATGAGATCGAACAGGTTCCTGATATCAGCATGATCCGGCGGTTTCTCGCCAGCTATCCGAAGGCATCGTATATACCCGGAATTCAATGTTACCGGAAATATGCAACCGGAGAAAAAAATACTCCCATTACCCGGGAAATTCCCGGGGAAGGGATCAGGTACGAAAGTTACAATGCTGCTATCCAGCTTGATTCAACCCGCAATGTTCCTTTTTATATCAAGTCGAAACTGGTGGTGGGCGTTGAAAAAATGCCCTATGCGAAATATATGAAATTCCTCGAAAAATTCACACTCCGGCTTGGAGGTACCATGCGGGGCTGGGGAACACAGGATTACCGGGGCGTGTTTTTTTCCTCCGGTGACTCAACCGGGGTAAGTCCTATTATTTGTTATGAATCTGTTTATGGCGAGTTTGTGACCGGTTATGTTAAAAATGGTGCCAACCTGCTGTTTGTTGTAACTAACGATGGATGGTGGGGTGACACCCCGGGCTATCACCAGCATAATTCCTTTTCCTGCCTGCGGGCCATTGAAACAAGGCGGAGTATAGCCCGTTCGGCAAATACCGGAATTTCATGCCTGATCAACCAGCGCGGAGAGGTACTGCAACAGTTGGGATGGTGGAAACGCGGTACTGTCAAAGGCACGTTAAACGCCAATGATAAAATGACCTATTATGTGAAAAACGGTGATTTTATTGGCCGGAGTGCTGCCTTTTTTGCATTGCTTATCGTACTGATTCATATAACACGTTCCCTGGTTGATCTGCGGGTGCGGAGATCAGCCAAAAGGTCTAACAATCCTATATCTTCAGCTTCCTGATATCTTCCTGCAGGATCCCGATAAGTTTTGTTTTCTCAGCCAGTTCGGCAACTATCTCTTTTTCTTTTCGTTGCGACATATCCTGTGTGGCCTGCAATTCCTCCAGGTTTTGTCTCATTTCTTCTTCCTGCGCCCTGAGCTCTTCTGCCTGGATGTTATTCCTTTCAAGCATTTCCTGTGTTTTTTCATTGGCCTTGATAATAGCCACAATGGCTGCAAGTGATTCGGCAATTTTTTCACAAAACATGACCTTGTTCGGGGGCAATTTTTGAATTGAGGCAATTTCAATTACGCCGACACACATTTTATCCTGTAATACAGGTATATAAATAACATGATGTAAGGATATTTCACCCAGCCCTGATCGCATTTTAATGTAATTGTCCGGTGCATTTTCAAGTACAATGGTCTTTTGCTCTATGAAACAGGTGCCGATTGTTCCCTCCCCGGCTTCAAATACAGGTTTTCTTTCGTTGTCGGAACTGAAACAGAACTCACCGGTGGCCTTAAGCAGCAGGTGGCCGGGATCGGAATCATCAAGAATAAAAATACCACCGGCAGAAGCGTCCACATACCGGACAAGTTCTGATATAATGCCGGTAGCAAGCTCTTCAAGGTTTCGTCTTTTCTTGGCTATGATGTCGCTAAACCGGGCGATTCCTTCTGTGAAAAACCTGATATCCTTTTCTTCCTCATCACGCCTGCGCAACTCTTCCTGCTTGCGTTCCAGCTCGTTTACCTTGCCTTTAAGCTCGGCCTGTGCTTCCTGAATTTTTTCCTCCAGGATCAGTTTATCTTGAATGGATTGCTTCTCCCTCTGTTTGATGTACAAAACTATCAACATCGCGGCCAATATCACATATAGAACAACAGCGAGCCTGGTAACATACCAGGGTGGCCGGATCCGGATCACGAGCTTTCGCGGATTTTCATTAAACAATCCGTCACTGTTTGATCCTTTTAACAGAAAGGTGTATTTTCCGGCATCCAGATTGGTGTATGTCACAAAAGATCTGTTTCCGGCATTTACCCAGTCCTCATCAAAGCCTTCAAGTTTGTACATAAACCTGTTCTTCGCCGGCGTATTATAATCAAGTGAGGCAAATTCAATGGTAAAGGCTGATTGTCTTGGATTAAGTTTAATGAATCCGGTGAAGTTAATGTGTTGTTTAATGGGTGAATGTTTTGCTCCCGGGATGGCAGATTTGTCATATATCTTGAAATCGGTAAAAACTATGTTGGGAATAATGCTGCTGTATCGGATGCTGTCAGGATGAAAAAAAGTAAGACCATTTACGCCCCCGAACATCATACGTCCGTCACGTAAATGGCATTGCGAATTGTATTTGAATTCACTACCCTGAATTCCTTGTGATTTGTCATATACCTCAATTTCCTCCGTAACAGGATTGAATTTCATCAGGCCCCTTGTTGAACTGATCCAGAGGTTACTTTTATTATCTATCAGAATACCCATAAGGGCGTCAGAGGTCAATCCATTGTCCGTTGTATATATCCTAAAGGAATCGGTTCTGAGATCAAGGCGATTAAGTCCTCCTCCATTGGTGGCAATCCAGGCATAGTTACTGAGGAAAACGATCGATTTGATGTCATTATAGGAAATGGAGTTTTTATTGTTTTCATCATGCCGGTAATTCCTGATTTCTTTCCTGTCATAATCCAGTACGCATATGCCGGCATTTTCAGATCCCAGCCAGATCCTACCCTGATCATCTTCGGTGATGGTCATGATGGAATTTGAACAGGAGGCAATTTCTTCACTGCTTTGTGAAAAATTCGTAAAGGTTTTGGTGAGCGGATCAAAAAGTGTGAAGCCCGCACCAAGGGTCGCAAGCCAATACCTGCCCTTGCTGTCCTTAAA
The DNA here is from genome assembly GCA_035258345.1 of Bacteroidales bacterium. Lineage (GTDB taxonomy): Bacteria > Bacteroidota > Bacteroidia > Bacteroidales > UBA10428 > UBA5072. The sequence continues at coordinate 39,675 of DATEVU010000127.1, read as the reverse complement.
AATGTACCAGACATGATTGGAACCCACCCCGTCACTGGCAAAATAGGCCTTTTCCACCCGCCTGGTATCGGGATTAAACACCATCATGCCTCCAGAATAAGTTCCCAGTAGCAGGTTCCCATCCGGGTCTTCATTAAAGCTCAGAATCACATCCGAGGTAAGTGATCCCGGATCTCCGGCCCTGGCCCTGATATGTTCAAATGCCTGATTTTCTTCATTAAACAAACTTAATCCCCCGCCATCCTGACCGATCCAGATTCTGCCGCTGGCATCCTCATAGATTCCCGTAACTACTTCTTTGTTGATCGATGCAGGATTAAAAGGGTTGTGCGCATAGGAAGTGAATATCTCCTTGTTTCTTTTCCATACACTGATTCCGGATCCAAAATGACCAACCCAAATATTCTTATCCCTGTCCTGGTATATTTTGAATATTGCGTTACCGCTCAGGGAGTAATTGTTCCGGGTGTCAACCATCAGGTATTGCATTTCACCCGTAACAGGATCATGTATATTTATACCCCCGCCATCGGTACCTATCCATATCTCGTTGGCGTTAACCGGCAACACCCTGGTTTTTATACTTGTTGCATTAAGACCGCCTTCGGTCCTGTCAATAAGCCTGGATTCGCCGGTAACCGGATTATATACATGTACGGCGGAAAACTCTGAGGTAATATAGATCAATCCGTTCTGGTCTTCCTGCATGTATTTCAGGTTATTACTGCCCGTATAGGCCAGCTTGTACCTAATTGCTGTAAATGTCTCGTTTTTACGGTCAAATTCGTAAACCGGATCAGCATTTAAACCGACAAGAAGCCTGTTATCCCGGGTGACATAAGTACTGAAGACCTCTGTACTGCCAGGCGACCCGGGATCATCCGGATCGTGCGTGTAGGTTTTGTATCTGTTCTGTTTCGGAAAATAATGCACAAGGCCGTTGGTGGTGGAGAACCACAATGTACTGTCGAAATCCACGGTTATGCTGTATACCCTTCCCCCGTGGAATGCCTGCGGATCATCGGGCTTCACAGGAATTCGGGTCATGCGGCTCATAACCGGGTCATACAGGTTCAATCCTTCGGATCCGATCCATAGTTTTCCGCTCCGATCTTCCGCCAGGCTTAAAATCCAATTGGAAGCGAGACTCTGGGGATCATTCCTGTCGTTCCTGAACGTCGTAAACTGACGGCCGTCATACCGGTTAAGACCATCACGCGTGGCAATCCACATAAAACCCTGCATGTCCTGCAGTATATCCTCAACAACCCCTTGTGACAACCCATCATCAACAGTGAGGTATTCAAACTTTATTTTAGAGACATCGGTGCAAAATACCTGCAAAACGATTATCAGCGAATTCAGCAGTATTATCAGCCTTTTCATCACTCCTCAGATTATAGGGACTATATCCTGTATACTCAAAATCGACTGAAAAGTTTAAAGTTTCTCGCAGATTTCGCAGAACATATGGTAACACCGCTCCCTACTCCCTACTCCCCGCTCATAACTCATCACTCATTACTCATTACTCTTCTCACCCTCCATATCCTTCAAAATTTTCTCAATCTCCTTCTCAGTCTGAAATAACTTTCCCTTGCAAAGCTTCAACAATTCGGAGGCTTGCTTTACCTTTTCAGCCAGTTCATCAACATCCAGTTCTCCCGTTTCAATTTGTTGCAGGATTTCTTCAATATTCGCAACCGCTTCGGTGTAGGACAGGTTTTTTTTGGTCATATCCTTGTTTTATGTTGTTTTACTTATAAGAATTCCTCCTGCCAGTCTGGTTTCAATGATCTCATCCGGTGAAACCAGCGCGGGATCCTTAATTGCTTTGCCCTTATGGTATGTTATTGAATAGCCCCTTTTCAGGATTAGGAACGGATCGAGATAACCGTTCTTTTTGTCGAGTATGTCGAGCGTGTGTTTCCGTTGGTTCATGAATTCCCTGGCCGCAATCTTTAATTTATCATTTCTTCGGTTAACCGACCCTGTTTCTTTGATCAGGCGTTGCTTAACTGCTCCTGTAATATGAACGGACAAATACCGTAGACTCACGGAATGAGATACCATTCTTTCCCTTACAGAAGGCCTTAACAACAAAAGAAATCTGTTCAGGAGTTCCTGTTCTTCATGTACTTGTTCAGTTACAGCATCCACCAGTGAAGAAGACAGCTCATTGATCCTCATGTCAGCTCCCCTGAACCGGTCGATCAAAAACTCGGCAACTGCTGTTGGGGTTTTCAGCCTTGTATTCGCTACAAGGTCGGCAATTGTCTCGTCTTGTTCATGCCCTATGCCGGTAAGCACAGGAAGGGGAAACTGGCATATGTGCGAGGTCAGCCAGTAACCGTTGAAACAACTGAGTTCACTTTGTGCTCCCCCTCCCCGGATGATTACCACAGCATCGAAAAAGTCCTCATGGTCATAAATCCTGTCCAATGCACCAATGATCGATTGCTCAGCTTCATCACCCTGCATTACGGCAGGATATATTTTCAGGTAAAACTTATAACCGTAAGGATTGCCTGTAAGCTGGTCCATAAAATCACCATAGCCTGCAGCTGTTCGCGAAGAAATTACGGCTATTCGCCGGGGCAATTCCGGCAGGCGCAAGGCCCTGTTCATGTCGTATATACCTTCCGCCTTTAACCGGTTTATTATTTCCAGTTTCTGTTTAGCCAATTCGCCCAACGTATAGGAAGGTTCAATATCGGAAATATTCAGGCTAAAGCCATACATTTCATGAAATTCGGCAGTTACTTTCACCATTACCCGGATTCCCGCTGAAAGCCGCGTTTGTGTGGTAGTTTCGAAATACGGCTGAAGCATGCGATACACGGCAGACCAGATGGTAGCCCGTGCCTTTGCCCGGATTGATTCTCCGGTTTCCTCCTTTTCAACGAGTTCGAGATAGCAGTGACCGCTGTAGTTTACTTTCATTTCGCTGATCTCGGCCAGAATCCAGTAAGAAACAGGCATTGCTTTCTTCAGTGCGGATTTAACCTGCACCAGCAGCTGAAACAGGGATAAGGTCTGATTGTCCATTTCTCAGAACTTCATGAGTTTGGAAACGCTTGTTCCCCCACCTGTTTCGGTCCTTAGGAGGTAAACTCCCTTTGTAAGGTTGGTGAGTTCATGGTCGAGTTTTACATAGGTTCTGCCGGGAATCCCGGGATATTCTTTTTGAAAAACAAGGTGTCCGGCCAGATCCACCAGACTAATGTTAACCGGCTCATTCACCGGGGCCTGGAACAAAATATAAAGCTCCCCGGTAAAGGGATTGGGATAAGCCTCGACTTCGCCGGGTTTTTCAGAACCATCCTCATTCATATGCACCAGCAGGTTTGCGAGTCCAAAATCAGGAATGCCGTTACCGTAATCGTTATCGGGCTGCGTAACGCGATCAGAACTTTTCCGGACCGATTCCACAATATCCATGGCCGAAGCATCGGGATTGGCCTGCCAGAGGCATGCCGTGAGACCGGCAATTACAGGTGCCGATAGCGATGTACCGTTGCCCTGTCGGGTGCCGCCGTCATAATCTGCAACCCAGGTCCCCTTGCCAATTGCAACTACATCGGGCTTAATATTTCCATCGGAGGAAGGACCCCTGCTGCTGAATGAGGCCAGATAACCATTCTGATCTATTGCTCCGACGGCCAGTACGCTGTCGGCATCAGCCGGCGCTGATATATACCTCCAGTCGTTATCACCCTGGTTTCCCGCGCTCACCACCACAACCATACCCTTCGCAGCAGCCATATCTGCTGCCCGTGATATCCGTGTGGTGTTTCCATCCATATCGCTATAGGAATGATCCTGCCAGGGTGCATCAAACTCGGAATAGCCCAGGGAGGTGTTGATGATGTCTGCACCGGCACTGTCTGCAAATTCGGCGGCGGAAATCCAGTTGTCCTCTTCGATCAGGTATTCAGAGCCGGTATCTTCTGACCTGAGAAGCCAGAATTCCGCACCCGGGGCAGTGCCAACCAGCTCACCAGGAAGGTTGCCGCCAATAATTGAAAGTACAACCATACCATGACTATGGCCGTTAAAAACATTGTTCCCGGCAATCACAAAATCATGCGTGCCAAGGATCTGACCATTCTCCCACAACGATGAAAATGCCGGCAATTGATCCACGTGATAGAAACCTGCATCAATAACGGCGATACAAATCCCCTGTCCGGTATATCCCCGGTTGTGCAACCAGTGTCCGTTGTGGATCATGGTCTGCCATACCGAGGGACCATAGTTCAAAGAACTGATTTCCGAAATGGTCTGTGTTCCTGATTGAATTCCGGTTGTATTGGCAACAGGTTGAAGAGTACGTTTCTGAAAAGTTTTTTTAACGAAGGAATACCCTGCGATCCTGCTCAGGGTGCTATCACTGAAAACCTGCACGGTAACTGCATTGAACCATTTTGATCGGGTCAGTATCTTTGCACCCGCTGCCTTCAGGCTGTCCACATAAGCAGGTGTAACGGGCAAATCAGCATCAACAACGGGTATACCCTGCTTTTGCCTGCGTGAAAGTGACCGTTCGGAAAGAAATTCCTCAGGCGCAAGAATTGAAAACGGATTGTTTTCCTTATCGGAAAATTCAATGCGGAATCTTTCCGGTGCAGTTTGTTCAAAATTATCCTGGGCAGCCATTTCAAAGGAGACAAAAAGACTGCATATAAACCACAGGATCACCCTAACGAGATCATTGTAAGCTCCGGATTTCCGGAATTTATCTCTCTGCCGGTCTGAGAAAATTTGTTTCATCGGGTTCTTCAAATTTGCCCTGGTTTTCATCGATCATGTTGAAAAGCTGCTGCTGCTTCTCATCCAGTTTATCTTCATCTTTTGTTTTTCCGTTCAGATACTCAAGTTCCATGTCTACTAATCCGTCCTCGGTGTAGAAGATCCATCTCCCATGCCGGAGATCGTTCAGATAATTCCCTTTCAGGTAGGGATTGCCATCATTATAATTAACAACAAAATCACCTTCAAGTTTACCGTCGGCATAAGATCCTTTCAGTTTCAGCACATTATTGTTAAAATATTGCTCCCATGCACCGTTTTTCCTGTCGTTCCTCCATCCGAGCTTTTCCGAAAGGTTGCCGTTGCTGTAAAAGTGTTCCATGAGGCCGTTTCTCTTACCCTTATCATACAGTTCACGTGCCGTAAGTGTATGGTCATAATAGCTGTAGTACTTCCATGTGCTGTCCTTCAGGGAATTATAATACCATCCTTCTGCAGCCAGCTGTCCGTCTTCATAATACAATTTTGCACTGGCGTATTCTCCCTTTCTGTCATAATGCAATACAGCCTTTACCAAACCTGTCTCGAAGTAACGGGTCATCTCGCCAACGGGCTTATCATCTTTGAAAAATCCTTTGTATATAAGCTTTCCATTGGGATAGGTTTTCTTCCACCATCCCTGTTTCAGGTTGCCGGCGTCGGTCTGGTTAAAGAGGGTATCGGACTGGGCTATTAAAACAATATTGACAAAGAAAAATACGCTAAGAATCAATACCTTTTTACCTAAGAACATAAAGGAAATTTTTAATGGATAAAGAGAATAAAAGAAGATGTATAGTTTACATCTCCCCTTAATCATCCAGTGATGCATAAACCAGTGACCTGAATTTGTCACCGATTTCGCCATGACTGAGAGGCCACTGCTGACAGAACAGCAAACAAACCAGTTCTTCCTCCGGATCAACCCAGTAAGTGGTACCGAAAAATCCACCCCAGGCAAAAGATCCTTCGGTTACACCCAATTTGGCCTGGCCTTCTTTTGTGGTTACTTCAAAGCCAAGTCCGAACTTATTAGCTCCAAGGTTCAGGCTCCCGATCTGATTGGATGTCATAAGTTCAACCGTTCTGCGCGACAGGATCCTCTTCCCGTTATAATCACCTCCATTCAGCAACATCTGGAGAAAAATGCCATAATCCTTTATGGTAGAGCTTAACCCTGCCCCTCCGGAATAGTAGGTTCCCTGAACAAGCGGATAATTCACACTAATTCCTTCAAGTGTGGAATCTGTCCATTTAATCAACCTGTGTCCGGCATCCTCGGTATTAACCGATACAAGCCTGGAATGTTTTTCAGCAGGCAGGTAAAAATAAGTATCCTTCATACCCAATGGCTCAAACAACCGTTGTTTCAGGAACTGATCCAGGCTCAATCCGGAAACCACTTCAATCAGATAACCCAGTACATCCGTATTAAGACCATAGGTAAATCGCTCCCCTGGCTGATGCACCAAGGGTAGTTTTGCCAGCTTTTTGATGGCATCGCCCAGGACCAATGGCCTGTCTTCGAACCCAGCCGGGATATCTGATTTGGCATAAATGGCATTCATCATGGATGATCCGATGCCGGCATAATCAATTCCGGCTGTATGTGTCAGCAGGTCCCTTATGGTAATTTCACGGTTCGCGGGAATAGTGGTGTATGTTGTGTCTTCATCGTTATATGTATTTACCACAACTGGGTTTGAAAATTCCGGAATATACCTGGAGACCGGATCATCAAGCAGGAACTTCCCCTCCTCAAAAAGGATCATTACGCCAACGCTGGCAATAGCCTTAGTTTGTGATGCAATACGGAAGATGCCCTCTTTGGATAAGGGTGATTGGCTTTCCATGTCATTTATACCGAATGCTTTATAATAAACTATCTTGCCTTCCCTGGCAATATAGCCTACAGCTCCGCCGATCCATTTGTTATTGATACTTTCCTCAAGCAGGCTGTCTATTCTGCCCAGTCTCGTGGCTGACATATCAACCGCGTCGGGTGAAACGGTGTCGGATATTCCCGGACCTACACATGCTGTGGCAGTTATACAAATGGCAGCAAATAAAGGAAAGTAAAGGTTTTTCATGGTGTGGGTTTAAAGAGGTGACATGCTTCCAATCAAAATATCAACGATTAAAGTACTAAAATTAACCCAATCTTCAAAATTTAACTTTTTTTCGTTTTGATTGTTTCATAAAAAAAATACAATGAAAACAATTCTACTTTTCTGCATCCTGGCCTTGTTATCAGCAACCGGTCTGAAATCTCAAACAACGCATACAGTCAACGAAAACGGATTTGCCTATGATCCGGCTGTGCTAAATATCAGCCTTGGGGACAATGTGCAGTTCAACGGTACAGCCACTCATCCTATTGTACAGGTAAGTGAAGCAACCTGGAGTGAAAACGGGGCCACACCACTAGAAGGCGGGTTCTCTTTTGCAGAAGGAACAGGTACGGTGACATTCAATGAAGCCGGCACCTTTTATTACGTTTGTACAGCTCATGTGGCTTCGAATGGCATGAAAGGACAGATTGTGGTGTCAGTCCCCACCGCACTGGATGACGTAACTTCTGTGGGAAAATACGCAATTTACCCTGTACCACTCACAGGCAATGAACTCACCATTGCACCTGAAAACTCCGGACAAAACCGTATAGCAGTAACCATATATGATATTGCCGGAAATTTACGGATTGCATCATCCGGTGCTACCATTGATGGCAGGTACAAGGTAGATTGTTCCTCTCTGCCCCACGGCTTATTCCTTATAAAGCTTGATGCTGGCGATGATGTAACCTATACCAAAATAGTCAGGAATTGATTCACAAGTCCTGATTATTTCTGCAGATTGGCTATCAATGCTTTCATTCCATCTTCGGGCTTGCGGGCAGTAAAACTAAACCGTTGTTCGAATTTACTGCTGTTGAAAATATAATCCCTGTCGAACTGATAGGCCATCTCCCTGAATTCACTGAATACAGGAATAAATATTCCCATAACGGAAAGCATCCATACCGGGATCACGAAAACACGCGGCTCCTTATGCATGATTGCAGCAATCAGTTCAATCCATTGCCGGCCGGTTAATGCGAAACGGTTTGTCGGCAGGTGCCAGACCTGATTAAAAGCATCGGGAGTGTTCCCAAGCATGGCTGTGGCTTTTGCCGCATCCTCAGCAGCTGTGAACGTATGTATTTTATTGGCATTGGCAAGCCACATGGCCTTCTTATTCTTAACCAGGTTTTTAACAACCATTTCAACCAGAACACTGTTCCTGGGTCCGTAAAAATCGGCTGACCTGGCGATCAGTGCTTTTAGTTCGTTCTTTTTAACCGCATCGAGGATCATGCCGGCAATCTCAGCCCTGATCCTTCCCTTTTTACTGGTGGGACGAACAGGGGTTTCCTCGGTAAGATTGTTCATGAAATCCCTGTCATACATATACACATTATCAAAAAACACCAGACGGGCATTGTGGTTTTTACAGCCGGCGATTACATTGCGCATCAGCCTAGGCCATTCGCGCTGCCACACCCTGATGTTGTATTCGAATCCTATGGTGAGATAAACCACTTCAGAACCGGCTATGGCCTTGCCGATTTGTGTAACATCCGTGAGATCGGCCTGGAAAAGCTCATCGGTATCATTTACCTTTTTGGGATTGCGGCTGACGAGACGAATTTTGTCGGTATAGACTGTAAGTTCCTTTGCCAGTGGAACTCCAATCGAACCTCCGGAACCGAGGATTGTTTGCATAGGTTTGGGGTTTGGGGTAACAACAACGATTTCACTATTTTGGTTTAAATTTACTTCATTGTATCCTATATTCAACAAAGAAAAAATCCTGCAACTATGAATAAAGTGTTGGTTCAGTTATCTTTATCGTTCCTGTTCATGTTGTTGTTGCCTGATATAATTCAGGCAACAGGTATCGTGGGGAATGAAATCCGTTCACCCGATGGCAGAATTGCGGTAACGATAACCGGTGGTAAGGAGATCACCCTGGTTGCCTGTCGTAACGGAAATGACTGGTGGGTGGCAGCTATGACCGACTGGACACCAAGGACCCTGGAACTTGATCTGTTATTCCTTGGTGTAGGAAAGTTTTCTGCAGAAATATATCAGGATGGCATGAATGCAGATCAATATGGCTCAGATTACAAAAGAGTACAAGCAGAAGTAAACCCGGATTCGAAAATCAGGATTATTATGGCACCTGGTGGCGGATGGGTGGCACATTTTAGGCTACTTCAATAAAAACCCCGCCGTTGGCGGGGTTTTTATTAGTATCACCTGTTTATTCACCGGGCAGGGGCAAGCCCTGCCCCTACGGCCGTTTCACCAATCTCACTTCTTCACTCCATTACTTCATCACCTCATCACTTCTCTACTTCACTTCTTCAAAGTCTACATCGGTGACTTCATCGTCTTTTTTGGAACCGCCCTGTTGTCCGGCTGAAGCGCCTGCATCGGCAGTATAACCTTCCTGGGGACCCTGTCCGCCGGGCTGGCTGTGTTTGTACAATTCCTCGGAGGCAGCCTGCCATACGGCTGTCAGCTCAGCTGTAGCCTTGTCAACGGCAGCCAGGTCCTGACTTTTGTGAGCATCCTTCAGTTTGGAAAGGGCCTGTTCGATGGGGCTCTTTTTGTCTGCTGGCAATTTATCGCCGAATTCCTTCAACTGCTTTTCCGTTTGGAAAATCAGACTGTCAGCAGCATTCAGCTTATCAACCCGCTCTCTCTGTTCCTTGTCACGGGCTTCGTTTTCCTTGGCCTCGCGTTTCATTTTTTCGATCTCATCGCTCGTCAGACCCGAAGAAGCTTCGATCCGGATACTCTGTTGTTTGCCGGTTCCTTTATCCTTGGCCGATACATGAAGTATGCCATTGGCATCAATATCAAAGGCAACTTCGATCTGCGGAATGCCCCTTGGAGCAGGAGGAATACCATCGAGATGGAACCTGCCGATGGTCTTGTTATCAGTTGCCATCGGACGCTCGCCCTGCAAAACATGAATTTCAACCGAGGGCTGATTATCCGAAGCAGTGGTGAAGGTCTCCGATTTTTTCGTGGGTATGGTAGTATTGGCTTCGATCAGCCGCGTGGATACACCTCCCATGGTCTCAATACCCAGTGAAAGTGGTGTAACATCGAGCAGCAGGATATCCTTTACTTCCCCGGTAAGAACACCACCCTGGATGGCAGCACCAACTGCCACCACCTCATCGGGATTAACGCCCTTTGAAGGCTTGCGGTTAAATAATTTTTCAACGACCTCCTGGATCACCGGGATACGTGTTGAACCACCCACCAGAATAACTTCACTGATATCCGAGGCAGTAAGTCCTGCATCATTAAGTGCTTTGCGACAAGGCTCAACAGTTGCCTGAACGAGCTTATCAATCAGGCTTTCGAATTTTGCACGGGTAAGCGTTTTCACCAGATGCTTGGGAATGCCGTCAACAGGCATTATATAAGGAAGATTGATTTCAGTCTGTGAGGAACTGGACAGTTCGATCTTGGCTTTTTCACCTGCTTCCTTGAGCCGCTGCAACGCCATAGGGTCCTTCTTCAGATCCAGTCCTTCATCTTTCTTAAATTCCTCTGACAACCAATCGATAATACACTGGTCAAAATCATCTCCACCCAGGTGTGTGTCGCCATTGGTGGATTTCACTTCGAAAACTCCGTCACCCAGCTCGAGAATGCTGATGTCAAAAGTGCCACCTCCCAGGTCATATACGGCAATCTTCATATCATGATGCTTCTTGTCGAGTCCATAAGCCAGAGAAGCAGCGGTAGGTTCATTGATAATCCGCCTGACATTCAGGCCGGCGATTTCACCTGCCTCCTTGGTAGCCTGGCGTTGTGAATCGCTAAAATAGGCAGGAACCGTAATGACAGCCTCGGTTACCTCGTGTCCGAGATAATCTTCGGCAGTTTTTTTCATTTTCTGTAAAACCAGTGCGGAAATTTCCTGGGGCGTGTATTTCCGGTCATCGATCATCACGCGTGGCGTATTATTATCGCCCTTGGCAACTTTGTAAGGTACACGCTGAATTTCTTTCTGAACTTTATCGTAGGTTTCTCCCATGAATCGTTTGATGGAATAAACCGTTTTAACAGGATTGGTAATCGCCTGCCGTTTAGCCGGATCGCCAATTTTTCTCTCTCCGTTGTCCAAAAAGGCAACCATCGAAGGAGTAGTGCGCTTACCTTCACTGTTGGGAATTACAACCGGTTCATTACCCTCCATAACTGCAACGCATGAATTGGTCGTCCCCAGATCAATTCCGATTATTTTGCTCATGCTAAAAATATTTTATTGGTTAATATTCTGTTTCTGTTTGAGCTTTAAATTGACAAGGATTGTGCCATTCCGGAATGCTGACAATACGACAGTGCCGGCATTAGGAAATATGTCAGTTTTTAACCCGGCAGGGATTCAGACATGACAGTTTGTAGTTGTTTTATTGCTTTATCCGTGATTATTTATAACCTTTGCAAACCAAATAATCCTATAAACTTCCTTTATTATGTCAGTTGCTGCAGCCGATAAACCAAAACGGATTACCACCCATGTGATTCAGGAAATGAAGGTACGTGGTGAAAAGATTTCTATGTTAACGGCTTACGATTATTCCATGGCCAGGATCATTGACCGGGCGGGAGTTGATGTCATTCTGGTGGGGGATTCGGCTTCAAATGTAATGGCTGGTTATGAAACAACATTACCGATCACGCTGAATGAGATGATATACTATGCCTCATCGGTGGTACGTGCCGTTGAGCGATCTATGGTAATTGTCGATCTGCCCTTCGGCTCCTATCAGGGTAATTCGAAAGAGGCACTGAACTCTGCCGTACGGATCATGAAGGAAACCGGTGCCCATGGTGTAAAACTTGAAGGGGGAAAAGAAATTGTGGAATCAGTTACCCGGATCCTTTCTGCCGGTATACCGGTAATGGGCCACCTTGGACTTACACCCCAGTCAATTCACAAATTCGGAACCTTTGTTGTAAGGGCACGCGACGACGAGGAAGCGAAAAAACTTGTGGAAGATGCCCATTTACTCGAGCAAACCGGTTGCTTTTCCATTGTTCTTGAAAAAATACCAGCCCGCCTTGGTGCCCTGGTGGCCCAGGAACTGAAGATACCCATTATCGGAATCGGTGCCGGCAGGTATGTTGATGGCCAGGTGCTTGTACTTCACGACATGCTTGGCATTACTCAGGACTTTTCACCCCGTTTTCTGCGCCGTTATCACAATCTTTACCAGGAAATCACCAGCGCAGTAAATAACTATATTACTGACATTAAGAATCTGGAGTTTCCAAATGATCGCGAGCAGTATTAGTTGGTAACTGACAGGTAACAGGTTATGGAAAATATGCCACAGGAAATCAATATCCTTTATGAAGACAACCACATCATTGCGGTAAACAAAACACAACACGACCTTGTACAGAAAGATGCAACCGGCGATTTATCGCTCGACGACAGGATAAAGCTCTATCTGAAAAAGAAATACAACAAACCCGGCGAGGTGTTCCTTGGTGTGGTGCACCGGCTGGACCGGCCGGTTACCGGCGTGGTCCTGTTCGCGCGAACGGGCAAGTCGCTATCCCGACTTACAAAAATGTTTCACGACCGTGAAATGAAAAAAATCTACTGGGCAATTGTTAAGAATCCGCCTCCAAAGGAATCCGACCGGTTGGTGCATCATCTGGTTCGAAACGCAAAGCAAAACAAATCATTCAGCAGTGACGGACCCAGACCCGGTTCAAAAGAAGCTTCCCTGAGTTACCGGCTTATCGGCAGATCAGACAATTATTTCCTTCTTGAGATAAATCTTGAAACCGGCAGGCATCACCAAATACGGTCGCAACTGACCCAAATCGGCTGTCCGGTTAAAGGTGACCTGAAATATGGTTTCCCGCGGTCCAATCCCGACAGAGGTATCAGTCTGCATGCCCGGGAAATCAGGTTTGTGCATCCGGTGACAAAAAAGGAGATCGTTATTACGGCGCAGGTACCTGAGGAGAATAATTTGTGGAGTGCAATGCTACAACAGGATAAGCGATAAAACCATCACCATCCCGAACGCCGTGATTCCCATAACTACCGTTGCTGTGGAATACACTTTCAGGGTATCGCCGGACTCAATGGCTGAGAATTTGGTGATAACCCAGAAATAGGAGTCGTTGGCATGAGAGACCATCATCGAACCAGCCCCCATGGCCAGCATTACAAGTATCTTTCCGGTTTCCCCGGCATATCCCATATTGTCAAGCATCGGTCCAATTATGGAGGCCGTTGTTATAATGGCCACGGTAGAAGAACCCTGCGCGGTTTTCAGAATGAATGCAAGCAGAAAGGGTACCAGTAAACCCAGGCCGGTTGTAGCCAGAAAGGAACCTGCCTGCTCCCCGACACCGGTTGCACGGATAACTGACCCGAACACGCCGCCAGCGGCCGTAACGATAATAATCGGTCCTGCCTTTTCAATGGAAACGGTTAGAATTTTATTCAGCGTATCACGGTTAAATGCCGGTAGCAGCAGCAAAGCAAGTAACACGCCTATAAACAGGGCAATTACAGGTTCACCTGCAAAACCTGCCAGCCGGGCCATGCCGGACGTTCCACCCGGAAATAAAAAGTCTGCCAGTGATTTTCCCGTGATCAGCAACAGCGGAATTATAATCGGCATAAATGATTTTCCTGCAGCGGGAAGTTGTGCGGCGGCAGCCGTACTCATTTCGGTTTCATGTATTGCTTCTGTTTTAATACTGTACCTCCGCGTCATGAACCTTGCCCAGAAAAAAGCAGCAAGGGCGGCAGGCAAGGCAACTGAGATGCCAATAAGAACAAGCTGTCCGATATTGGCGCCGATAATACCGGCCGCCGCCGTAGCCCCGGGATGGGGAGGAATTATACAGTGTACTGCGTACAGGGAAGTGGCCAGCACGGTGGACATAAAAACAGGATTTGACATGCTCTTGGCCGTCAGCGACTTGTTTAATCCGCTCAGGACAACAAAACCAGAATCACAGAAAATGGGCAGTCCCGTGATAAATCCGGTTATGGATATGGCAGCCGGGGCGTTACCTTTCCCGGTCATGCCCAGTATATAATTAGCCATGCTTACAGTGGCCCCTGTGGTATCAAGTACTACACCAATCACAGTGCCAAAAATGATGATCAGTCCTATGGACGCCATCGTGTCACCAAAACCTTTCTTCATGGCGGGCAGAATATCCGGCAGGGGTAATGCCAGCAAAGCCAGGGTAAGAGATACCACAAAAAGCGAAAGGAATGCGTTAATTTTAAACCAGGAGGTCAGGACAATAATAAAAATAATTCCAGTCAGGATGAGGATGAGACCATAAAGCAGACTCATAGCCACAAAGTAAGATTTTAATAAAAGTAATCACATTTATTGAAAATAAAAAACCCGGTCCGTTGGACCGGGTCATTGCACTAACCCTTTAACTAAAGTACAATGGGTTTGTCCATGTACAAGTCAAGTATTTTCAGTTTGAAAATATACTCGTACTTCGCCTGCAACATGCTTGATTTCGCACTGATCAGGTTGTTCTGGGCAATATTATAATCCACCGAATTTACCAGTCCCACTTCCAGTTTCTGACTGGTATATTTGAAGGCTTCCTCGTTGTATTTTACGGCCTCCACGCTTGAATAAAATTTTTCACGGGCGGCCAATGCATCGGCATGGGCTTGCTGCACTTCTTTGTAGAGTGCCATCTGAGCCAGATCGAGCTGCAGTTTTGTATCATTCAGCTGAAGTTTGGCATTGCTGATCGAGGTTTTTACCTGCAAACGGTTGAATAAGGGAATTGAAACACCAATACCAACCTGCTTGTTATAATAATCCTTGAATTGATCCTTTACGGCATAATCCGGATTTGGATTTTCCGTAGTTGGAGGATTCAGGGGATCAACGGCAATCTGGGAATAAAAAGTGCCCAGGTTTCCATTAAGATTTACCGTGGGGCTGGCCTGACCCCAGGCCATTGCCAATTGCTTTTCCGAGCTTTTCAATCCATATTCAGCGCTTTTTATCTCCGGCATGGTCTGAAGCGCCTGTGCGTAAATATCCCTGACGGTCTCAAGCGGGGACAATAATTCAACCTCTATATTTTGCGGAATTACAATATCAAAACCTCCTACGGAATCAAGATCAAGCAATTGTGTAAGGTCGAGGTATGCGATCTGGAGATTGTTCTGCGCATTGATAAAGCTGGTTTTGTCATTCGATTCCTGTGCCTTTATCTGCAAATATTCCCCCTGCGCAACGTTTCCAACTTCCATCATTTTCCGGGTCCTTTCAACCTGCAAGGAAGTTACATCCAGTTTACTCTGAGCGACATCCACCAGCTCCTTTGAAAAAAGAACCTGCAAATAAGCCAGCGCCAGCTGTAAAGAAATATCATTCTTTGACTTCTCCAGGTCGGATTGGCTCTTAAGAAAATCGTATTTGCTTTTCATGATGTTGTTGATGGTCTGAAACCCGCCAAACAGTGTTATATTACTGCTGATCCCACCGCTGCCCTGCCAGAAATTCTGATCCTTGTATTCAGTCGCAAAGTAGTCAAATGTTTGTCCTGAACTAAAAGAATGATTGTATTGGGCATTTAAATTCGGTAAGGTACTGTAGTAACTTTGGTTAAAGTTATTCTTATTGTATTTAACATTCAATTCCTGGCGTTTAACCTGCAAATTGTTTTCCAGGGCATAACTGATACATTCCTGAAGCGACCACAATTTTTGTGCCTTCAACGGCAAAAACCCCGCAACGGTCAGTGTGCACAAAAACAAAACTAGTTTTCTCATACGTTGGATATTATATGGTTAATTGCTGCTACTAAGATTTTAACTTTTTTCGGTATAACACATGAATAAAATCGGCATTTGTATCGGGATTAAAGATTTGAATTAATTCCCATTCCTTATCATATCCTTCAATAGCGCTCTTGAGCTTATAAATCATGGCCAGGGAGCGTTCAAGGGGATCGGAAAGCGATGAAAATTCATTTCCTGTTTCCCAGGGAAATGCCTCAACCCTGAAATCATATCTGATCCTTTTGCCGGCGAGTGTTACCTCTACCTCTGCAATTTCATTGTCCTTGAGGTATGGAATAGGAATGCAGATCTCATTCATGGCATTACTGTATTATAAAATCTGTCGGATATTCTCGGTCACAATATGTCCGTCGAACAGCTGTACAATACGGTGTGCCTTGTCAGCATCCGAGGGTGAGTGCGTAACCATGATGATGGTTGTTCCTTCGTTGTTAAGTTCAGTGAGCAGATTCATCACTTCTTCACCATTGGCTGAATCGAGATTTCCAGTAGGCTCGTCGGCCAGTATAAGCTGGGGTCTGGTTACCACAGCCCTGGCAATTGCAACGCGCTGTTGTTGTCCTCCTGATAATTGCTGGGGGAAATGCCTTTTGCGGTGTGAAATTTTCATGCGTTCAAGTACATCACCTACTTTTTTCCGTCGCTCAGAAGGGGATACTTTGAGATAAAGCAAGGGCAATTCAACATTTTCATAAACGGTAAGCTCATCAATAAGGTTGAAACTCTGAAAAACAAAACCAATATTTCCCTTACGCAGGTTGGTCCTTTGCTTTTCCTTGTATTTTGCAACCTCTTCGCCGTTGAAATAGTACTGACCACCTGAAGGCGTATCAAGTAAACCAAGAATGTTCAGCAGGGTAGATTTGCCGCAGCCCGAAGGTCCCATGATAGCGACAAACTCACCCTTCTCAACGGTAATATTAACCTTGTTGAGTGCAGTTGTTTCTACTTCGTCGGTGCGAAATACTTTGATCAGGTCGATTGTTTTAATCATAATGAGAGTTTTTTCGTGTTATGAAAATTATCTTAATTATTCTAATTCTTATTCTTATTCTTCAGCATGAGTTTATCAGCATTGCCAAAATTCTCATAATCGGATATGATCACTTTATCCCCGGGTTCCAGGCCTTCCAGAACCTCATAAAAACGCGGATTCTGGCGTCCCAGACGAACTTTCTGCCTGTATGCATATTCACCCGAGGGATCAATTATATACACCCACTGTCCGCCTGTATTCTGATAGAATCCACCCTTGGGCAGTAACAGGGCATCTTCCGATTCACCCAGTTCAAGCCTGATACGGGCAGTCTGCCCTATCCTGATCTGTTCCGGAATCGCACTTGTGAATTCCATATCCACTGCGAATGTTCCATTGCTTACCTCGGGATATATCTTAACAATCCGGAGGGTATTTTTGTGGCCCGCAAAGTCAAAATCAGCCGGCAGGCCTCTGTTTATCCTTGTTATATAATGCTCATCGATCAGCACGCGCATTTTGTAAGAATCGAGGATGTTGATGGTCCCCACACGGGTACCGTAATTGATGACCTCGCCTACCTCTGGATTCAGAGTGGCCAATTCGCCGTCAACCGGTGCCTTGATATCAAGATTATCCAGTCGCCTGCGCGTAAGATGCAGGTTGTTCTGCATGCGTTCAATAGATTCTTCATCCGCGGCAAGACGCGTTTTTGAATAGATGGAATCCCGGATAAATTTCTGAAATTGCAAATCAAGTTGCATGGTGGTTTCTTCAAATTGTTCCTTTGAGAATTCAAATTCTTCCTTTGAGATCAGGTTCTGTGAAAACAACTTCCGGTTATTCTCAAACTGCCGGGTGAGCTTTTTAAGGGAGTATTGCAACTGCAATACATTGATCCGTGTTTGTGTGTTCTGGTTTTCGATATTGATGCGTGCTGTTTTCAGATCATTTACGGCACGGGCAACATCGGCTTCATTGCCGGAAATATCCAGGACCAGGTTGTAATTACTAAGTTTCAGGATAACATCACCCTTCTGCACCTTTGTTCCCTCCTCAATCAGTATCTCTTCAACCCTTCCCGACTCAACAGCATCGAGGTAAATTGTCTGGATGGGTTCAACCGAACCGTTGACCGAAATATAGTCCTGGTATTTATCAGCCTGTACTTCTCCGATCGAGATCCTGTCCTGATCAACATTCAGTTTTGAACTTTTGTCACCAAAAACTACATGGATCAACACCAGCAAAAAAATAAGAACTGTAACGCCTAGCCATATGTGCTTTTTTCTAAGTCCTTTATTTTCAATTCTGCGATCCATACCATCCATGGTGTGACAATAGTTTAGTAAACAATTAAATACTTTAACAAAATTTAGCATTAATTATGCCAATTGTTATATGTTACTGATATACTGTTTTTTATCATAATTGAAATTCCATGCATTCTAAATAATCTGTATAAAAGTGAAACACTTATAGTCCGAAACCGGACAGTTTCTAACACAATCGGGCCGAATAAGAAAGAGCACCGTCGCGGATTTATTCAAACTTATTCTTTATTTTTGTTAGGTTATCTAAATAACCGAATCCAATGAGTGAAAAAATAGGAAATATTCTTGCCGTTGATGATAACGAAGATATACTTTTTGCTCTAAAGCTGCTTCTTAAACAGCATGTTGAAAAAATTACAACACTGAATAATCCGGAAAAAATACCGGAATTGCTTGGTAAGGAGTTTTTTGATATGATCCTGTTGGATATGAATTTTAACAAGGATGCCATAAGCGGACAGGAAGGATTCGACTGGCTGGGCAAGATCCTGGAAATAGATCCTCAGGCTGTTGTGGTTTTCATTACCGCTTATGGCGATGCAGAACGGGCAGTTAAAGCTATAAAATCGGGAGCTACCGATTTTGTGCTTAAGCCCTGGCAGAATGAAAAACTACTGGCCACTATCTCATCCTCTATCAAACTGAGGCGTTCACGGCTCGAGGCCAATGAGTTGAGAGCAAAACAGAAAGAGATGAGCGCAGTAATGGACCAGCCTTTTATCGATTTTATCGGAAGCTCAACGCGGATGCAGGATGTTTTCAATACCATTAAGAAAGTAGCACAAACCGATGCCAATGTGTTGATCCTGGGAGAAAATGGTACGGGGAAAGAACTGGTTGCCCGTGCTTTACACCGTAATTCGCCGCGCCGTGATGAGGTATTCATCAGTGTCGACCTTGGATCATTGAGTGACACGTTGTTTGAAAGCGAGTTGTTCGGTCATGAAAGAGGTGCTTTTACCGATGCAAAGAAAGAAAAGCCGGGTCGTTTCGAGATCGCCTCGAAAGGTACCCTTTTCCTGGACGAAATTGGAAATATGCCACCACCGCTGCAATCCAAAATCCTTACTGTGATTGAACGCCGTGAGGTGACAAGGGTTGGAGCAAACAGACCGGTTGCCGTGGATGTCCGGCTCATATGCGCTACAAACAGCGACCTTTATGAATCGGTGAGCAACAACCTTTTCAGGCAGGACCTGCTCTACCGCATCAACACCGTGGAAGTTCACCTGCCTCCCTTGCGTGACCGCGGCGATGATATTGAACTGCTGTCAAACCATTTTCTGAAGATCTACACAAAAAAATACCGGAAATCGCTACGGGGAATCACTTCCGCAGCATTGAAAAAACTGATGCATTACGCATGGCCGGGTAACGTACGTGAATTACAGCATGCCATTGAGCGCGCGGTAATTATGACAGAAACCCCTTCCCTTGAACCGGAAGATTTCATCCTGTCGCCACCCCGTAAAAAATCAGGTGACCTGGAATTCGACACCTTTAATCTTGATGAAATAGAAAGACGGGTGATCGAAAAGGTAATGAAACAGAACCAGGGCAACATATCCCAGGCCGCACAGGAGCTGGGACTTACCAGAACATCATTATACCGCAGGATGGAAAAATATGGGTTTTAGAAATTACAGGCTGAACATTATTGTTCGCGTCATCCTCCTGACAGCGACTATTTTCCTTTTATTTTATATACTTAAAAAGTATAATTACTTCATTGCACCTGTCATTGTGGCAGTTGTGATCGTTATGCAAGTTGCTTCGCTGATCAGGTTTCTCGACAAAACCAACCGGGAATTGACGAGCTTTCTGGAGTCAATCCGGTTTTCGGAATTCACCCGGTCTTTCCAGATCGAGGGCATGGGAGGCACCTTTAACGAACTCAACAGGGCGTTTAACGAGGTAATGCATGATTTCCAAAAGGTACGTGCGGAAAAAGAGGAAAACTTTCATTACCTCCAGACCATTGTTCAGAATATTGATGTAAGCGTTATTGCTTATAGTCCGGATGGTAATGTAGAACTTATCAACAAAACAGCCAAAAAACTTTTTCAGCTTGCCAGTATCAAAAATATCAAATCACTCGAAACGCTGAGCCCTGAACTGGTTCATACCTTGCTTGGAATCAAACCGGGAGAGAATAAGCTGGTTAAACTGCAATACGACGATGATATCCTGCAACTTGCCATTTACGCCTCTACCATCAAGATAAAGGATAAGCTTATCTTCCTGGTCACTATCAAGGACATTCAGAATGTTCTGGAAGAACAGGAAACTGAAGCCTGGCAAAAGCTAATCAGGGTGCTTACCCATGAGATCATGAATTCAATAACCCCGATAGCTTCTCTTTCCTCTACCCTCGACCTGATGTTGAAAGGTATGGTGGCCGAGGGGAACGGGGAAGAGCTAAACATAGACAAAGAATCGGTGTCAGAGATCCAGGAGGCTTTACAAACCATTAATAAACGCAGCACCGGTCTTCTCCATTTTGTGAATACTTACCGCAACCTGACGCGTATCCCTAAACCCAATTTCAAACAGTGCCAGGCAAAAGAACTTTTTTCGAATATCGGCAACCTGATGGAAGAAGAAATCAGTAGATGCGGGGTCGAGTTTGTAGCCCGGGTTGAACCCGAAAACCTGGAGTTCACCGCCGATGACCAGCTTATTGAGCAGGTGCTTATCAACCTGCTGAAAAATTCCATGCACGCATTGAACGGCCGTCCAAACGGAAAAATACAGTTGCTGGCCTTCACCAACAAAAGAGGCAGGGTTACCCTGCAGGTTACCGATAATGGCCCGGGAATACTCCAGGATGTGCTGGATAAGATCTTCATTCCTTTTTTCACTACAAAACCATCCGGCTCAGGGATCGGACTGAGCTTATCAAAACAAATTCTGCGGCTGCATAATGCAACCATTACCGCACATTCTGAACCGGACGTGGAGACGGTGTTTACAATGACGTTTTAGAAGAAGGCTGTAGGCTGTTCCCGATAGCTATCGGGGGTAGGCTATAGTTTAATTTAGAATCATTCTAATTCAGAATACGTATAAACATATCTATCTTTTTATATATTTGCGTCAAATTTTATCATGGATACTTCATCGATCAATATCCGATATTCTGAACTGGCTGAACAATCGTGCTGCCTTTCATGCGGCGGCGCACTGAATTATGCAGAACCCAGGCCCGGCGAGTGCTGTATAGATCTGGGCAGCGGCAGGGGTACCGATGTACTGCGTATGGCAGAAGAAGTGGGAGAAAAAGGATTTGTTTTTGGTGTGGATGTATCCGATGGTATGCTTGAAACAGCCAGGAAAAATGCTGAAAAACTGGGAAACACCAACGTCAGTTTCCTGAGATCGGATCTGGAATCCATAGCCATTCCGGGCGGGATTGCCGATCTGGTGATCTCAAACTGTACAATCAATCATGCCACACATAAGGACAGGGTTTGGCAGGAAATTTTCCGGATCCTTAAAGGTGGTGGTAGATTTGTGGTGAGTGATATTTATGCTATTTCATCAATACCGGAAGAATACCGCAACGATCCGGTTGCAGTATCCGGATGCTGGGCCGGTGCGGTTACCCGTGACGAGTACCTGAGAACGCTGGCAGAAGCAGGTTTTACCGGGATAAAGGTACTTGAAGAAAGTAAACCCTATCAAAAGGGGAATGCAGAATTAGCCAGTTTTACCATATTTGGTATGAAAGAAAAAAAATGTAGTTGTTGTTCCTAAAATAAATCAAACTATGAAATCGCTTATTAAAAAGAAAAATCAGATTAAATCGCGTAAAGTTGCACAATGCTGTGCTAAGAATTCCAAAATAGTTGCAGGCTGCCACGATTGATCCTGTGGAACTATCAAAACACAATATTTTTTCTGCTATTCATCAGTCTGATGAGTATTTCCTGGTGAATCTTCTTTCCGGAAATGCGGATATTCTTTCACCTGTCGAGGCCCGCCGTTTACTTGACCATGAGGTAACCACCGATCCTGAGTATATTGAAAAAGGATATGTTGTTGATCCCCTTGAGGAAGCAAAAACATACCGCCGAAAATACCTGGATTTTATAGATACACGGGACACAGATGGGATCCAGTTGTTTTTTGTACCTACCTATACGTGCAATTTCAGTTGTTCTTATTGCTATCAGGACGGGTACTTGAAGGCAGGACAGGAAAATGTGGGGGATATAACCACTGCATTTTTTTCCTATATCAGGAAAACTTTCGGGAACAGAAAAAAGTACGTTACCCTGTTTGGCGGAGAACCGCTGCTGGCCGGTGTAAAAAACAGGGAATTCCTGGAAAGTTTTGTGGAACTTTGCCGTGAAGACAGTCTCGATCTGGCTGTGGTAACCAATGGCTATACACTGGAGGAATATGTGCCGTTGCTTTCCCGTGCCGGCATCCGGGAAATCCAGGTCACCCTCGACGGTCCCGAAAACGTGCACAACCAGCGACGACCAATGAAAGGGGGGAAGGAAACCTTTGGTGCAATCGTACGGGGCATTGATGCTGCTTTGCTTGCCAACCTGCCAGTTAACCTCCGGGTTGTTATCGATAAGGAAAATTTGGCTGCCCTGCCTGAACTTGCGCAATTTGCAGTAAATAAAGGCTGGACCAGAGCAGCCGGCTTTAAGACCCAGTTTGGCCGTAATTATGAGCTACATTATTGTCAGTTGCAACAATCAAAATTATATTCAAGGATAGAACTTTACAGGGACCTGTACAGGCTGATCAATGACCATCCCGTGGTGCTGGAATTCCACAGGCCGGCTTATTCCGTATCAAAATTCCTCTTTGAAAACGGTGAATTACCCGCACCGCTTTTCGATTCATGTCCCGGATGCAAAACCGAATGGGCTTTTGATTACACGGGTAAAATATTTTCATGTACGGCAACTGTGGGAAAGCCCGGTGAAGAACTGGGCACCTTTTATCCCGAATCGCGGTTGAAAACCGATCTGGTTGAAGAGTGGCAACAGCGTGACGTGCTCAGCATCAGTGGCTGCGGTAACTGTAACCTGAGACTGGCATGTGGCGGAGGTTGTGCAAGCGTTGCTTACAATAAGGCAAATACGTTGCATGCACCCGACTGCAGACCGGTAAAAGAATTGCTTGAACTGGGAATTTCCCTGTATTCCAACCTGGATAAGAAAGACCTAATAACATAATATTCATTGCCATGAAAGAAATTGTTACTGCTGATTTCGAATCCGAAGTATTGCAGGCAGATAAGGTAGTAGTTGACTTTTACTCAAGCGAGTGCCCACCCTGTGAAGCCCTGGCTCCTAAATTTGAATCCCTGGCGGCGATATACGGGAACGATATTACGTTCGTGAAAGTTTTCAGACAACAGAACAGGGATCTTGCGGAACGGCTTGGCGTATCAGGTTCCCCTACCCTGATCTTTTTCAACAAGGGTAAAGAAACAGGCATACGGTTGAGCGGAGGTATCAAAAGATCTGAGATCATGGTAAACCTGAATGCCATGCTTCACGAAGACAGGGTAAATGACCTGAAAAGCAAACTGAAGCCAATGACTTCCGTATACGATGTTGCTATTATTGGCAGCGGACCCGGCGGGCTCACTGCGGGTTTGTACCTTTGCCAGGCACGTATTAACACAGTTCTGATCGACACCGGACTTCCGGGAGGGCATGTCAGTCTTACACACCAGGTTTCCAATTATCCCGGATTCATTGATCCCCAGCCTGGCTATTTGCTTTCACACAATATGTCGGAACAAACCAAACGATGCGGCAGTGTTTTTAAAGTTGCCGTGGATGTATCCCGCATCGACCTGCAAAAGAAGGAAATTGTGATAGATGAATACGAAACCATACAGGCCAGAAAGATCATCATTGCAACGGGTACATCCCCGAATTATCTGAATGTACCGGGTGAAAAGGAATTAAAAGGACAGGGAATATCCTACTGCGCTACCTGTGATGCCAAGTATTATGGCGATAAGGAAGTTGTTGTAATAGGAGGAGGCAATTCAGCAGTTGAGGAAGCTGAGTTTATCACCAAATTTGCTTCAAAGGTAACCATGGTGCATCAGTTTGATAAATTTCAGGCAAACCGGCAGGCACAGGAAAAATTACTCGCTAATCCCCGTGTTCATGTTCTTTTCCGGCATGAACCCCGTTCGTTCAGCCGCAGGGGTCACAAAATGGTAGTTGAGGTTGAAGACCTCAGCACCGGTACCAGGAAGGAACTTCTGACCGATGGTGTATTTATTTTTGTAGGATTGAAACCCAATATCGATCTTTTTGGCGGGAAACTTGAACTTGATCAGTGGGGTTATCTGAAAACTGATGAGGATATGCGCACGAGCATACACGATATATATGCAGTGGGTGATGTCAGAAGTAAGAAATACAGACAGATAACTACTGCAATTGCTGATGGGACCATTGCTGCTATAAACATTACCCGCGAGCTCGATAACTAATCCGCATAACTGATGCCCACCGCTGTTAATTTGATGTTAAAGTTAGAGGCATATTAAATTGACTGTCTTAGTGTTACTACGGGTGATCATAAAATGACGAAGGAATGGCATGAACCTGTAAAAAGGTTTGTTGTTGAATGATTGTACAAGATTATTAAACAATTAAATTGAATGTGCCATGAACAAGAAAACAATAACTTCATTAATTGCTTCCTTCATCATCATATCATCTGTTTCAATGCATGCTCAGGAAGCATCCAAAGCCAAAGCAGGAAAAAAGCTGACTGTTAACCTGGCTGACAGCAAGGTGAACTGGATTGGAAAAAAACCCACCGGAGAGCACACAGGTTTTGTAAAATTGACCGGGGGTGATATCCTTGCCGATAACAACGAAATCAAAGGGGGATCATTTGTTATTGACCTGAATTCTATTGTTGATGTTGATCTGAAGGACGAAGGAATGAACGGAAAGTTGGTAGGACACTTGAAATCAGCCGATTTCTTTGATGTAGAAAAATACCCAACTGCCAGGTTTGTTATCACCAAAGTCACAAAAATTCCCGGCTCTGCTGCCGGTGCAGCCAAATCGACCCATAAAATAGAAGGCGATCTGACCATGAAGAATATAACTAAGAAAATCAGTTTTGATGCCAGCATTAATATGTTAAATGGCAAACTAACAGCAAGTTCGGCTCCTTTTAAAATCGACCGCACCCAGTGGGGCGTTAACTACCAGTCAAAATCAATTTTCGCCGAGCTGAAGGATCAGTTCATTTACGATGATATTACGCTTAACATTGATTTGGTGACGAAGTAACTGGCTGTAGCTTTTTAGTCTGTTAGTCTGTTAGGAAAAAGAGTATGTTTAGCAGCATATTAAGCTAACAGTCTGACAGACTAATCTTTACTCCATGTGAAATACAGGATCCAGCTGAATAGTAACCGGGGAGAAATCAGGATTGGTTTCCATAATGTCCGCCATGTACTTCCACCATGTCTGTACGATGGCCGTTGATCCCAGGTCCTGCGAAGAACTGTCTCCCTCCTGGTTTTGAACGGCAAAAAGGATATTTGTTTCTTCATCCAGGAAAATGGTATAGTCGCTTATACCTGCATTTTTCAACAACGATACGAGCTCCGGCCAGATATCATTGTGTCTTTTTATATATTCTTCCTTATAACCGGATTTTAATTTCATTTTGAATGCAATCTTTTTCATAGTATCGGCTTAATTACGATATTTCCTCTCCCTACAGAACAGATTCTTTTCCGCACCTCCTGTTTCTCTAATCCCGGACCACTATACTTTAATGCAAGTGTAGCCTTCTCTAAAAACAAGACAACCTAAACCTAATACTTCTGAAAATATTGCTTAAACTCGATCAGGGTAAAATGCCGGAAATCCCTTACCTCGGTGTATACTCTGTACGATGGAGGATACTGGGCCATGGTGGGTATATATTCGAATTCATAAAAGTAGTTCTCAGTAAAATCCACTTTCGGATCTTTATACTTCTTGATGCATTTGCACTTATACATTGGATCAGGATTATGGTAGCGGGCACAAATGTACATTAATGCATACTTTATACCAAATAAAGTTTTACACAGGTTGCTGCAATTATTTCGAAAAATATTTCAGTAAAAAGATGTTTTATGGGTGAAGTTAATATATTTGTCCGGTAGGAAAGTGCATTATATTTATAAGATTATCAATTTGTATTTTACATAACATGACAGCAAAACGGGAACTTTTAAGAGACACCATCGAACACATTGACATAAAATCATTCGATTCCACCGCGATCATTGAATCAATGAAAAAAATGTCATTTTCTTCACGTGATACTGCCAATGCAGCGGAAATGATGTTAAAAATGGTAAGGGATAAGGAATGCACCAACATCCTTACCCTTGCTGGCAGCACCAGTGCAGGAGGATGCATGCAGGTATATGTGGATATGGTTAAGCACAATATGATCGATGTAATTGTGGCCACAGGTGCCAGCATCATCGATATGGATTTTTTTGAGGCCATTGGTTTCAAACACTATATTGGCCGCACCGACGTTCCCGATAAAAAGCTCAGAGATTACTATATCGACAGGATCTATGATACCTTTATCGACGAGGATGATCTCCAGGTTTGTGACGGGACCATCAAAACCATTGCTGATTCACTCGAGCCCAGGCCGTATTCTTCCCGTGAATTCATCCATGAACTGGGGAAATACCTCGTTTCAAATTCCGTGAAGAAAGATTCCCTGGTTCAGGCCTGTTACGAAAACGATGTTCCCATTTTCTGTCCTGCTTTTTCAGACAGTAGTGCAGGATTCGGATTGGTGAAGCATCAATGGGAGAATCCGGACAGTCATGTTACCATCGATTCCGTTCGCGATTTCAGGGAGCTGACCATGATCAAGATGGAAGCCGAAACCTCGGGCTTGTTCATGATTGGTGGCGGCGTTCCTAAGAATTTTGCACAGGATACCGTGGTATGTGCAGAAATACTGGGAAAATCCGTTCCCATGCACAAATATGCAATACAAATCACCGTTGCTGATGCACGCGATGGGGCATGTTCCTCATCCACCTTACAAGAAGCATCATCATGGGGAAAAGTAGATACAAAATACGAGCAAATGGTTTATGCCGAAGCCACAACCGTTCTACCCCTGATTGTCAGCTATATTTACCACAGCAGGGCCTGGGAGAAAAGAAAGCCAAGGGAGTGGAGCAAACTGTTTGTTAAGAAATAGGCTGTAGGCTATAGCCTAATTCAACATCTGATCCAGATCAACCGTACTGAATTTCTGAATTTCCTCCTTACCGGAACCATTGCTATTCCCGTTGCCATTCCCGTTGCCGTTAATGCTGCTGAAACGTTGCTCGGCTGTCTGCAGCATAAGCCTGAGCATTTCAGCATATTCAATCCCTTTTATGGTGGCCATTTTTGCAAGGTGTCCGTCCCAGCACCATCCCGGATTGGGATTTACTTCAAGTAACCTGGGAATTCCCTCCTTATCAAACCTCCAGTCAAATCTTGCATAATCCCTGCAGTTAAGCCGTTCGAATAGCTTCAGGCACTGTTCTGTCAGCATTTTTTCAGTTTCCTCTGGAAGAACAGCCGGAACCGATCGCAACAGCTTGAAATAAGATGAGTTTTCAATCCATTTTGCCTCATACCCGCAGATTTGAGGCAATTCAGAAGGCAGCGAAGAATAATCCTCCTCGGCAAAGGGTAAAACAGTATAGGATTCGGGAGGATTCCCTATAATACCGATTGTGATCTCTTTTCCAGGCAAAAATTCTTCAATTATAATCGGTTGCTCAAATCCCACTTTTTCACGGATCCTGATAATGGCATCGTTCAATGCCTCATAATCATAACAAACATTATCAGATGTGATGGCAACGCTGCTGTCGCCGTAATTTGGTTTCGCAATCACCGGAAAATCAATATTCATCTCAAAAACATTATCTTCCGATTTGATGAAAACAGCCTGTGCAACCAATATGCCCATTTCCCGGGCTATGCCGCGAACAAGTGATTTATCATAACAATAGGCAAGACCTTGCGGATTGGCACCGGTATACGGTATCCCCAATATCTCGAGTACGGCAGGTACATGCAATTCCTTGCGGGGATCGTTCAAATATCCCTCGTCGCAAAGGTTAAACACAAAATCTGTACGCGACTTTAACTTAATCAGATCGTTAATTAATGTATTGTGATTGGACAAATACATGAATTTGTATTCATTGAGACTGCTGAGTGCAATCTTTAATTGCCTTATGGTAGCCAGATCATTTTCATCAAATCCACCCGAAGGTTTTACCGTATCCGGTTTATCCGGATCACCCAGCAAAATGACCACATTCTTAAGCTCGGTTTTCTTAACTTTTACCGGGGTCCATTCTTTAAAGGCCCGGGCAGTCACAATGATGCGCCGCTCCATCATCCCAAGGTCCTGGTTCCTCTTGGAATCGGTTTCCAGATTTCCATGAAAGGTTACATCCTTGTAACCAATACTGTCAAACATCTCCGAAAGGATTTCTTTGTTGTACAAACGTTCGGCATAAAACTGATCCAGCACAACTCCCTTGTTGATGTTGGTAATTACCTCCCTGGATATCAGGCGCTGGTTGTCGGACGCCAGCGATCGCTCACGGCAGACAAAATGTCTTGGATCAATCCACTCCCAACTCCTGGGATTGTAATTCTCACGCAGGTAATTTCCGTCAGCCACATCGATGAGGAACTTACCCGTGGGTTTTAATACACGAAATACCTCCTTCAGGATCTTTATATCATCTTCCGTGCTTTCAAAGTACCCGAAACTATTGCCAAGCATCATTACAACATCAAAGGTATCTGTCGGATAGGGAAGCTTACGTGCATCGCCTTCACGAAAACTGGCATCCAGGCTTTCAGATGTGTTTATGTTTTTTGCTTTACGAATCAGGTAATGGGAACGGTCGAGCCCGTCAACATGCCTGAATCCCCTGCGGGCCAGCTCCAGTGAATGTCTTCCTTGTCCGCAGGCCAAATCCAGAATTGCCATATTCTTTTCCAGTCCCAGGATTTCCGTAAACAAGTCTACCTCCCCCTGGGTGATCTGTTTGTCTTCAACTACATCTGCATCAGTTTTCAGATACATCGAATTGAAGATCCTTCTCCACCAGTCGGGTTGAAGATAATGTTCAAGATTTTCAACCGGACCTAATGAACCATTTTGCACCTGGCCGTATTTCTTTGGTCGGGAACCGTTGCTTCCGTTTTGTTTCATCAGATGAATACTGTTTAAATGCTTTCTTAAATAAAAATTAATGTTGCAAGAATAATGATGAACTGCAAGAATTCAATGCATTACATGCCATTGTTAATAACTATTTTTTTTGTTCATTATTTATATTTGCATTACATTGGTATACTGACACATACAAATTGCATACATATACAAAACTGTTGATGTGATAAGGATATTAACAGAATAAGAACATGAGAACTAGTGTGGAAGAATTTCCATCTTACAATGTGTTGTGAAATTATAAATGTTTCTCATAACAAATAAATGGGATCATTTGTGAGGCTTTATGAAATGGTCCGACCTCCTTAAAACTCTGTTTTTCGCACAACCGCCGTGCATCGTCACTGGGTTGATATATGTCAAGTCGGATGCAGTTACATCCTTTTCCCCTGGCCAGCTTCTGGGCAAACTCAACCATTTGTCCGGCAATCCCTGTCCCCTGCCAGGTTGGATGTACCACCATGCGATACAGGTAAAGCGGACTGGATTTACCGGTTGAGAAATTCAATTGTTTATAGTCTTCGGGTTCTTTTTCGCAAAGTGTGACCATTCCCTTGCACACTCCTTTGTCTTTGGCAACATATATATAACCTTCACGAAGGTCTTCAACAATATGCTGTATGTCGGGCAATGCGTAATTCCAGTGTTTTTGACCTTTCCGGTTCATATCAAGAATACAAACCTTATGCAAATATAATATCTCAATCAGTTCGGCGGGTTTGGCCTGTGCTATTTCCATCTATATTCGGATTTACCTTCCTATCAAATATAACAAATAATAAGGAAACGAAAAAAACCAGCATGTATTGCCATCAATAATTCCATTATTTTTGCGTTAAAAATAATCAGTTTTTTTTAATGATCAACCCAAGCATCAGATTTATATTTCCCATCTTTTGCCTTTTAATATCTTTAGGATGCAATCGTGAGAATTTTACCGGTGATGAGGATTTCCGGCTTGCCTTTTCTGTCGACACCGTTACTTTTGATACGGTATTCACAACCATTGGTTCGGCTACCCTCAGCTTTAAAGTGTATAACCCGGGTAAAAAACATGTCAGGATCAATTCCATTGAACTTGCCGGCGGCAGCAGTTCCTTTTTCCGGTTGAACATTGACGGACAACCTGCGCACAGCATCTCCCAGGCAGAAATACCTCCCGACGACAGCCTGTTTATCTTTATTGCGGTAACCATTGACCCCACGAACTCTGACAATCCCATGGTGATCAAGGATTCCCTGATATTTAATACCAACGGGAATTTTCAGGATGTTAAACTCATTGCATACGGCCAGGATGTTCACCTCATTAATGGAAGGATAATTACCACGGAAAACTGGACCAGTGATAAACCTTACCTGATTTACAATTCAATGGCAGTTGACACGGGGCAGACGCTTACCATTGGACCCGGAACACAGATATTTTTCCACCGCAATTCAAGTATGGTCATCTGGGGTAAGCTCCTGGTAAATGGTACCTATGAGCAGCCCGTGGTGTTTCAAAATGACCGGTTGGAAGAGTTTTACGATATAATAGCCGGACAATGGGGAACCATTTACATCGATCCGATAAGCAACGGAAATGTCATCAACCACGCCATTATTAAAAATTCCATTGCCGGGATACAACTGGGATTCCCTTCGGATTATAATGTACCCGGCCTTGAACTGGCCAACAGCTTTATCACCAATGTTTCATTTGCCGGTATTTATGCCTTTGGTGCAAACCTTACCTGTTATAATACTGTTTTTGCTGATTGTGCAGGAGCTGCTGTCGCCCTGCTCAGGGGGGGGAGTTACCGTTTCCTGCATTGTACCATCTCAAACAACGGTGTCCTAGGAAGTGCACGAACCAGTCCTTCCGTTGTGTTATCAAATATTTTCTATAATCCCGAATTTGATGAAACTTCAGGAAATTACATATATGTTCCGCGCGCGGGGGATCTTCAGGAAGCCACCTTCGGCAATTGCATCATTTACGGAAATCTTAACCACGAATTCCAGTTTGCGGATAACGGATCAAACCTTTTCAATTACCGGTTTGACCATTGCCTTGTAAAAGCTGTTGAAGATTCCATAAATGTGGATGATAATGAGCATTTTAACAGCATTTTTTTTAACAATGATCCTGAATTTGTCAATGATTCCAACCGGTATCACCTCAGTTTCGCCCTGGACACTTTATCACCGGCAAAAGATTCCGGTAGTATCCTGATCACAACTTTGTCGCCGTTCCTGGAAAATGACATAACCGGGGAAAACCGGACAGGGGATGGCAAGCCCGATCTCGGAGCTTTTGAAAGAAAAGAAGAATAAATAACTTCCTGTAAACACCATGAACCAGATCAATATGATCCCGGGAATACTGAGTGTTTTTATTATTACCCTGGCCTTCCCCCCGGCACCAGGAAACAAAACCCTGCCCGGCGGAGCAGAGAGCCGGGAATTCAAGATCATGTTCTATAATGTTGAAAATCTGTTTGACCCTGCGAATGACAGCCTCACCGGCGACGATGATTTCACCCCTTCGGGTGACCTGCACTGGACCTACAAACGATACTACTCAAAAATAAATAAGCTGTATAAGGTAATTACGGCTTTGGGAGGCTGGCAACCCCCTGACATTATAGGTCTTTGCGAGGTGGAAAACAAAAAGGTCCTGCTCGATATGATCCACAACACGCCTTTATCAAAATTCCCCTATGACATTATTCACTACAACTCACCCGACAAAAGGGGTATTGATGTTGCCCTGCTTTACAACCGGAAAACAATACGCCTGTTAAGCAGCAAAAAGATCAGCCTCCGGAAAAACGGACTTTTTACACGTGATATTTTGCATGTAAAGGCAATTCTCCACAAGGATACCTGCCATTTCCTGGTGAACCATTGGCCTTCGCGGTCGGCCGGCCAGATTGAAACCGAAGGGGACAGGAATAAAGCTGCACTCCTGCTCAAATCATTTACCGATTCACTGTTTGCCAAAAACATGAACGCCAGCATCATAATTATGGGTGACTTCAATGATGAGCCCGTCGATGAAAGCCTTTCAGGCAAACTAATGGCGAGAACCAATATGCATGATCCGAAACCCGGCTTTCTGTATAACGTAAGTGTTGCCCCTTCGGCAGGTAATTACAGGGGAACGCTGAAATACCGGGGACAATGGAACCTCTTTGATCAGATTATTGTGTCGGGGAGTTTGTTATACACATCCAATGGCCTGCGTGTGCAAGCTAACGGGTATAAGATATTTGGTGAGTCATTCCTGCTGATTGGTGATGAACAATATACCGGGTTCAAACCATTCAGAACCTATAACGGGTTCAGATACCAGGGTGGGTTTTCGGATCATTTGCCGGTGTATGTAGTAGTAACAAGTAATGAGTGATGAGTATTGGATTTCATCGATAAACAGCCAAAATTCAGGAACCAACAACAATTGACATCTCATTCATGTGTAACTCTTTTGATAAGTTATTAATTTAGCAGGATATATATTTCAAGGAAAATTTTCATGAAAAGCTTTTTAACCGTCCTTTTTATTGCTTTTGCATTCAACGGAGCCTATGCACAGCAACCAAAATCCGTTGCACAGAAAAAGATCGCTCCTTTTCGTATGCAGATGGCAAACGGAAGTGCATACAGCGCTTCAGACCTCAAAAAAGATGTTCCGGCGCTGATCGTCTATTTTGACCCGGATTGCGATCATTGTACAGCCTTTGTAGAGGACCTGCTTAAAAACATCAGTGCTTTTGCTAATATACAGATTATAATGATCACCTATGTTCCGATGCAAACCTTAAAAAACTATATAAGTAAAACGGGTTTAAACAAATATCCCGCCGTTATTGTGG
The DNA here is from genome assembly GCA_035258345.1 of Bacteroidales bacterium. Lineage (GTDB taxonomy): Bacteria > Bacteroidota > Bacteroidia > Bacteroidales > UBA10428 > UBA5072. The sequence goes on along the minus strand of DATEVU010000127.1, from coordinate 6,529 downwards.
GAACCGAGGGAACTACCTTTATCGTCAGGTATCATTATGATGTCGTGCAATTCCCATTTGCGGTATTGCATGATAAAAATGGCAATTTATTTGCCAGGTATGAAAGCGAAGTGCCGGCGCCGTTGGAACTGGCCAAAATGTTTTATCAGAAGTAACGATAATACAAATCATTCCACCGCAACTCTTTCTTAATATCTCCTACCGTGGTGGTTTTTCCGATGTGTACAAATTCAATTCCTGCAATTTCGGCAAAGTCTTCGAGATATTGTGCATCCACTGCCTGGCTGAAAGCAGTATGATGCGCTCCCCCGGCCAATATCCATGCAGCAGCCCCGGTTTTAAGATCGGGCTGGGGTATCCACATGGCACGGGCAACAGGAAGTTTGGGCATATCGGCATCAGCTTTAACACAATCAACTGAATTGACGATAAGCCTGAACCGTGTTCCAAGATCAATCAGACTTGCATTTACAGCCGGCCCTTCAGGAACACCGAACACCAATCGGGCAGGATCATCCTTACCACCAATACCCAGCGGATGCACCTCAAGGCGTGCTTTGCCCTTGCCAATGCTCGGACAAATCTCAAGCATATGAGCTCCCAGCACCTTCATACCTTTCGGATTGAGATGATAGGTATAATCTTCCATAAATGAACAACCGCCTTTAAGTCCGGCCCCCATAACCTTCACGGCGCGTACCAGGGCCGAGTGCTTCCAGTCTCCTTCCGCACCAAAACCATAACCGGCAGCCATGAGGCGCTGGCTTGCCAGGCCGGGTAACTGTGCCAAACCGTGCAGATCTTCAAAGGTAGTGGTAAAGGCACCGAAACCACCGGCCTGCAGAAAACCCTTCAGGGCCAGTTCAAGTCGTGCCTGATAACGAACATTGACATGGAATGCTCCACCCGGTTTACCGGCATCTGCAACCTGAAAAATATCCAGATATTCCTTCACCAGCTTATCAATTTCCTTATCCGTAACCCCGTTTACGATCTTAACCAGATCCCCAACTCCGTATCCGTTTACCGACAAACCAAATTTGATCTGTGCTTCCACCTTGTCCCCTTCCGTAACAGCCACCTCACGCATATTGTCACCAAAACGCGCTACTTTCAGGGTTTGAAAATCAAACCAGGCGGCAGCCGCCCTTGTCCATACCCCAACCTGTTCCTGTACGTCATCTTCGGACCAGTGACCTACCACCACCTTTCGGTTAACGTTCATGCGGCTCATAATGAAACCGTGCTCGCGGTCGCCATGGGCTGCCTGGTTCAGGTTCATGAAATCCATGTCGATATCAGCCCATGGAAGATCACGATTAAACTGGGTATGCAGATGGAGAACCGGCTTGTGAAGGATCTTCAAACCGTTGATCCACATTTTCGAGGGAGAAAATGTATGGCACCAGGTAATAACGCCGATACAAGCCGAAGCCACATTGGCATCCTGGAGTGTATTGAATATCTCATCCGGCGTTTTTACAACCGGCTTAAAAACAATCTGAACCGGTATTTTTGCAGATTTACCGAGTGCTTTCACGATTTGCCGGGAATCGGCAGCTACCTGCTTCAGGGTTTCTTCCCCGTACAAATGCTGGCTGCCGGTGATGAACCAGACCTGTAGTTTACTAAGATCGATCATTGTAGTATATTTTACTGTTGATTTTATATTAATTGTTGTGGGTTGTGATTGTTGTGGGTTGTGGGTTGTGGGTTGTCCCCGATAGCTATCGGGGGTAGGCTGTAGGCTATAGCCTAAACAGCTACAGCCTTTCTTCACTTCTGTCCGTAATACGATCCCGGCCCGTGCTTCCTTTCATAATGCTTCCTGATCAGCGCGTCCTTAAGCCGGGGGGCACCCGGTTTGATCTGTTCGGTAAAAAAAGCCATCTTGGCCAGTTCCTCAAGCAGCACACTGTTATATACAGCTTTTTCAGGGGTTACTCCCCAGGTAAAAGGTCCATGGTTACCCACCAGGACCATTTCCACTTCTTCATATTTCAGTCCCCTCCACTTCATGCAATTGATGATCTGGTTGCCTGTCTCCTTTTCATAGCTGCCGGCGATCATATCATCTTCCATAGGAGGAGCACAAGGTATGTCGCATGTAATGTGATCGGCATGGGTGGTCCCGTAAATGGGAATATCCCGTTGTGCCTGGGCCCAAGCGGTCGCATAACTGGAATGCGTGTGAACAATACTGTTGATCTTATCCCAATGTTTGTAAAGAATTGCATGGGTAAGCGTATCCGAAGAAGGCCTCAGGTTTCCCTCCACCTTTTTGCCGTTGAAATCAACGATTACCATGTTCCCGGGAGATAACTCGTTATAAGGAACGCCACTGGGTTTGATGGCAAACACACCCAGGTTACTGTCGGCAACACTTACATTTCCAAAGGTGAACAGCACCAGGCCTTGTTTGGGCAGTTGCAAATTGGAATCATAAGCAGATTGCCTGATTTGCCCGTATTTACTCATATCTTAGGTATTTTTCGAATATTGTTCAACAAATTCGCCGGCTTCTCCATACCGGGCATAAAGCCTGGCATAAGCCTGGGCATTGGTTTTGTTTGGCGTATATTCCTTTTCATAACCGTTTCCCATAGCTTTCTGCGCATCAAGTACCGTGGGATACAATCCGGCAACCGTTGCAGCAGCCATGGCAGTACCCAATGCACATGCCTGTTCGCTGCGGGCTACCAGGATGGGCATATTCAACACATCGGCCACCACCTGCATCACGAAGGGGGATTTTTTTGCAACACCTCCCAGGGCTACAATGCCATCGATCCTGACACCTTCGTCGATAAAACGGTCTACGATCTTTTTCGCTCCAAAGGCGGTTGCTTCCACCAGGGCACGGAATATGCGCGGCGCATCCGATCCGAGGTTAAGTCCGAAAATGGCTCCCTTCAACATCTGGTTTGCATCAGGAGTCCGCCGGCCGTTCATCCAGTCGAGTGCTACAATGCCCGACTCTCCAACCGGCAAGGCCTCCGCTTTCTTTGAAAGTTCGGGTATGATGCGGTCCGCTATTTCCCGGATCAGTTTTTCTTTAGTAGGCCCGTCAACCACCGTAGTCTTATCCAGCAATTCTTCCACCGGCCATAGCAGCAAATCACGGAACCAGGCGTAAATATCGCCAAATGCCGACTGACCGGCCTCCAGACCCATCATTCCCGGAATGATCGAACCATCTACCTGGCCACAGATACCCTTTACCAGCTTTTCCCCGACTTCCTCCATCGGAGCAATCAGCATATCGCAGGTGGAAGTGCCCATGACCTTGCTTAAATAATACGGTTTAATCTCACCACCTACGGCTCCAAGGTGTGCATCAAAGGCACCGACACCAACAACAACGGTTTCTTTTAATCCCAGTTTTTTGGCCCACTCTGCTGACAGATTTCCCACCTTTACCTCACAGGTATAGGTGTCGCTGAAAAGCCTTTCGCGTAACCCTTTCAGCAAAGGATCGAGGATAACCAGGAACTCCTCCCCGGGCAATCCGCCAAAATCAGGATGCCACATAGCCTTGTGCCCGGCTGCGCAGCGGCTGCGCTTGAGGGAGTGCGGATCGGTTATGCCGGTAAGTATGGCCGGTATCCAGTCGCAATGCTCCACCCAGGAGTATGCTTTAAGCCTGACCTTATCATCTGAACGGAGTATATGCAGTACTTTGGCCCAGAACCATTCAGACGAATATATACCGCCTTCGAATTTTGTATAGTCAACACCACCCCACGATCTGGCCAGCCTGTTAATTTCTTCCGCTTCGTGGGTGGCAGTATGATCCTTCCATAGCACGAACATGGCATTGGGATTTTCTTCGAACCCGGGAGTCAAGGCTAGCGGAGTGCCATTTTTGTCCACCGCTATTGGAGTGGAACCGGTAGTATCCACAGAAATGGCCACCACATTTTCGGCCACACCGGATGGGCATGTAACAAGCGCATTTAAAATCGTCTCCGTAAGCCCTTCGAGGTAATCAAGCGGATGCTGCCGGAACTGGTTTTGCGAAGGATTGCAGTATTTACCTGCTGCCCAGCGGGGATACAGGAAAACATCGGTTGCTATTTCCCTGCCGTTCCCGGCATCAACAATTAGAGTCCGGACAGAGTCCGTACCATAATCTACACCAATGACGTATTTAGACATAAGATTTTGTTTATTCTGATTCTGATGGAAGATTCTATGTTCAATACTGATTCTGATGGATGATTCTATGTTCAATACTGATTCTGATGGAAGATTCTGACGTTGATTCCTATTTAGAATCTTGCTTCAGCATGAGAATTATTTCCCTACCAAAAATAAAAATAAAACACCACAATAACTCCTACAATAATCACCGTATGGATCACATCCCATTTGTTCCAGCTGGCACGCGTAAGGGCTTTGTCATCTGCGGTTGCGGCCTGCATGGTGTAATTCAGCTGCTTTTCAGTTGGAGCAGTGGTGTACAGGCTAATAAATATAACAACCACCAAACAGAAAATGAACAGCAACGAGGTGAACACATGTCCATTTACAGCTGCAATGTTATACAGGATGCCATACTGATCCGTGAGCATGGTATCAAGTGATCCGGATACCTGGGAAAGCAGGTTATAGGCGTGTTCTTTGCTTTCGGGAGTCATAGCAGCCATCGATCCGGCTGCCTCTTTAACGGAAGATTGCATCGATTCCCCGACAGCAGGATAAGCTTTCCCGATCTTATCAGAAAAGGCCTGCATGTTGGTTACCAGCAATTCACGGGTATATTCCGTTACGGCGTTTACTTTGATCATCAGTTTCTGAGCTTCGGTAACCAGCGCTACTTTAGCACCCACGGTTATGTTCAGGAACAGCCTGGACATTCCAATTGCAAAGCCCAGGATCATGCCCCACAATGCTGCCTTTGCCGTTGTCCTTTTCCAGAAAACACCCAGAAGGAATACAGTGGCAATGGCAGGGGCAAGCAAGCCCTGAACAGCCTGAAGATATTCATAAAGCACCTTCCCCAGGCCAAGCATCACCGGGATCCATGCCACACCAAGGATCACAACAGCACCTGTTGCTATACGTCCCACAACTACCAGGTGTTCCTCACTTGCGGCTGGTTTGATTTTCTTATAAAAGTCCCCTACAAAAAGGGCTGCCGAAGAGTTGAAAAGGGATGCCAGCGAACTCATCAGGGCTGCCAGCAGTCCGCATACCACAACCCCTTTGAAGCCTACCGGAAGTAACTGGGCCACCATGGCAGCAAAGGCGGAATCGCTGGATGAGACATTAAGTAGGCCTTTCTGACTGAGAGTAAAGGCAATCATGCCGGGGATAAGAAAGATAAATACCGGCAACAATTTGAAGTAGCCACCCAGGATGGCTCCTCTCCTTGCTTCACGCTGATTGCGTCCCGACAGCACACGCTGAACGATAAACTGGTCGGTGCACCAGTACCAGAAACCGATGACCATGGATGCCAGGATTACTCCGGGCCAGGGAAATTCGGGATCATTGAACGGGCGTATCAGGTGCATGTTGGGACCGGCAATATGCTGTACTTCACTCCATCCGCCGACTTTGACAAGCCCAATGAAGAGGATGACAACCGAACCAATCAACAATACCGGTGTTTGCAGCACCGAGGTATACATAACGGCCTTCATCCCGCCCAGGATAGTATAGATCCCGGTAACAAGGACCAGGCCAATGGCGCTTATCCAAAAGAAGTCAATTCCCCAGATCGACTCAATACCGAATACCTCTTTAAAAACAACGCCGCCGGCATAAACGGTCACAGCCACCTTGGTAAGCACATAGCTGATCAGCGAGATGATGGAAAGAATTGTCCGTGATCCGGAAGAAAATCTGCGTTCCAGGAACTCCGGCATGGTGAATATCTTGATCCGGTCATAAAAAGGCACAAATACCCAGCCCAGCAATAGAATTACCCAGGCCTGTATTTCCCAGTGGGCCATGGCCATACCACTTATAAAGCCCGTCCCTGCGAGCCCTACCAGGTGCTCCGATCCGATGTTGGAAGCGAAAATGGAAGAGCCGATGGATACCCATCCCGCATCCTTTCCGGCAAGAAAATAATCCTTGGTGTCTTTTTCCCGTTGCAGGAAAACCCATACTACAATGCCGATCAGGGCTGCGAAGAAGAGGGCGATTACAATCCAGTCAATTGTTGCCATAATTTGGAATTATGAATTATGAATTATGAATTATGAATTATGAATGAGCGTGATGTGTTGCATAGAGATAGGCTCCCTTCTTGGATTCTGATTTATCTTTTTCCCCCGTATTATGCAGCACTCCCAGGGAAAGGATCTTTTTGCGGAAATTGCCTGCATCGATATCGCGCTGGAAGATGGCCTCATACAATTTCTTCAGGTTGGTAAGCGTAAAAACATCCCCGAGCAATTCCGGTCCGATTACTTCAGTTTCCGCCTTTTCATGCAACCGGAGCAGTGCTTTGTCGATCATTTCGCGATGGTCGAAGATCAGTTCCGGAAGTTTGGAGACAGGCCACCATCTGGCTCCA
>DATEVU010000126.1:0-3465 GCA_035258345.1 Bacteroidales bacterium | reverse complement strand
TGCGTTGCCGGCATAATGCAAACCTTGCCAGATTCATCCATAAAGAAATTTACCTTATCCCCGTCATGCAGATTCAGGCTTTCCCGGATTTCTTTTGGTATTGTAATCTGGCCCTTGCTGGTTACAGTTGCAGTTGTCATGGTCAATTCCTTACAATAAATATATTTCCTTACTTTAGTGTAAGGAGTATTAAAAATCAACCATGATTTTTCGGTGATTGGTAATTGGTGATTGGAGAGGATGATGCAAGATGAAGTGGTTATTTCACCCCCATCCTAACCTTCCCCCCTCAAGGGGGAAGGTTATTTCATTACTTTATTAAATCTTAAACAATCTTTTTCTCTTTGAGATATTTGATGATCTGCTCAACACATTCATCTACAGATTTCTTGCCCGTTTCATTAATCAGTTCAGGTTTTTCCGGTTCTTCGTAAGGTGAGGAGATACCGGTAAATTCCGGGATCTGCCCGGCACGTGCTTTTTTGTAAAGCCCCTTGGGATCGCGGTCTTCACAAACCTCAAGTGAAGCTTTGCAATAGATTTCAATGAAATCACCTTTGTTTACCAAATCCCTGACTATTTGCCTGTCTTTTCTGAAAGGCGAAATAAAAGCGGTCATCACAACTACGCCGGCATCGAGCATGAGTTTGCTGACCTCACCAATGCGCCGGATATTTTCTGTTCTGTCTGCATCTGAAAATCCCAGGTCCTTACATAATCCCTGCCTGATATTGTCACCATCCAGAACAAAGGTTCTTATGCCGAGCCTGTGCAGGTAATCTTCGACTGCATGCGCCAGTGTTGATTTACCTGCACCGGATAATCCGGTAAACCATAATATGGCACTCCTGTGTTCGTTCAGTTTTTCCCTGTCTTCACGAAAAATAGTGGGTTCATGCCAAACGGTGTTTTGATTGATGATTTTATCGTTCATATTTGTCAGTTGTTAGTTGTTAGTTGTTAGTAGAAAAGTATTCTGTTCTTTATTGTCATTGCGAGGCCAAAGGCCGAAGCAATCTCATAATATGTCATTCCGAACGAACGTGAGGAATCTTTCTGCAGCTAAAACAAAGATTTCTCAGTCACTTCGTTTCTTCGAAATGACAAGAAAATGCCACGCCCCTTCGGGGCTCGCAATGACACCTTGACGTCATTGTGAGATCAACTCTCTGTCATTTCGAGCGTAGCGAGAAATCTCGTCTTTTCGGATTATGAGATTGCCACAGTCGCCTGACGGCTCCCTCGCAATGACAACCTCACACGTTAAACATATCTTTGTCAAAATCAGCTACGGTTTGTATACATATGTTAAAAGTTTTCTCTGCTTGATTCATACAGCGGCCAAAGCCCTTGATATCTCCTGTAAGCAAATGGGTTGCAGAACACTCAACTGCTGCCTGGAATATTGGCCTGTCTTTCATATTGAGTCCATCCGGACAAGTATGATCGGAATAGTGTCTGACCAGGTTAATATGCTTGATGATCCGAACAAGCCCGGTCATGGACTCGGGATATTTTATTTCGATATTGCGTACTGCTTCTTCAACCGCATAGACACTGGTATACAGATCCCAGTATCCCTTCATACCAAGATCTATAAGTAGAGCTGCCTTGCCCTCGGGATTATGTGCTGCCGTGAATAGCACGTTGGCATCCAGAAATATCCGTTTCAAACTTATTTTTCCAGGTTTTGAATTATGCGTGCACGTTCACGTTCGGTTAATTGGTCAGCTTTGTCCCATTCTGCTATTTGGTCATCACTGTAGATATCCAGCTCCATTATCGCTGCCGGTTTGAGTAATAACTCGTTATTCCGCTCTTCTATAATCAAGGCACTACCGCCTTTTATTCCATATTTTTTACGTATAGTGGCTGGAAGCGTTATCTGACCGCGTTCAGATACAATAAGTGTGTCGGACATGAGTATATTTCATTTGTGTCGAAAGTAAGGCTAAGAATAGAAGATTTTCCGAATTTCTGCAAATCAGTAATTCATTAAAAATAAGGGGATTTGCTTCATAATGCGTTTTTTATTGAAACATGGTGTTAAGGAAACAATGATATTGCCACTGTCTTTCAGATGCTCGCAATGACAACTTTCACCCCGCTCTAATACTCCCTGATTGTACTTATCGCCCCACGCAATAATAATCAAACCCCGCCTTGGTCATTTGTTCACGCTCATACACATTACGCAAATCCAGGAACACATTTCCCTTCATAATTCCCCTGATATGTTCAAGGTCAAGCCCCCGATATGCATTCCATTCCGTCAACAGAATAACCGCATCAACACCCTTTATTGTGTCATAAATTTCATCAAAATATTCAATCGAATCCGGCAACAGGGATTTTGCTTCCTCAATACCGTGCGGATCGTGTGCTCGAACAAGTGCGTTATTTTCAAGCAACGCCGGCAATATAGTCAGGGCCGGGGCCTCTCGCATATCGTCTGTTTCCGGCTTAAACGCCAATCCCAATATTGCCAGTTTCTTTCCTGATTCACTGCCCCCCAGTGCTTTGCGGATTTTGGTGACCATACGCGCCTTCTGTGCCTCATTGACCGCAATTACCGCTTCAACAATCTGGCTGGTTACACCATGCTCCTGCGCGATCCTCACCAAAGCTCTTGTATCTTTGGGGAAACAGGATCCACCAAAACCCGGGCCGGGATGCAGAAATTTACGGCCTATTCTTCCATCCAGCCCCATCCCTTTTGATACAGCATGTACATCTGCTCCTGTGGCCTCACACAAGGCAGATATTTCATTAATAAAACTGATCTTGGTTGCAAGAAATGCATTCGATGCATACTTGATTAACTCGGCTGTCTCCAGCGTTGTCAATAATATCGGCGTTTCAATCAGGTTCAGGGGCCGGTAAAGCTGTTTCAATAAATTACTTGCCCGTTCGTTTTCCACTCCAATGACTACCCGGTCAGGCCGCATGAAATCTGATATGGCGGCCCCTTCCCTCAAAAATTCGGGATTGGAAGCCACATCAAAATCTGCCTGTGGATTCGTCTCTGCAATTATTCTTTTGACGTTCCTTGCCGTACCGACAGGTACGGTAGATTTATCAACTATAACGGTATAGCCGGATAAATACGGCGCAATATCTTTGGCCGCCTGGTAAACATAGGTCAAATCTGCATGCCCGTCACCATGCCGTGTTGGGGTGCCAACGGCGATGAATATTAAATCCGCATCACCAATGATTGCTGAATATTCGGAAGTAAATGTCAGGTATCCCTGTTGCCTGTTTTTTTCTACCAGTGCATCGAGGCCGGGTTCATAAATGGGAATAATTCCTTTATTTAATGCATCACTTTTTGTCCTGTCTGTATCGATGCAAGTTACACTATTACCAAATTCCGAAAAACATGCGCCGGATACCAGGCCTACATAACCGCTTCCAATCATGATTACATTCATTTGATTATATTCTCTAACAAAACAAATTCTG
>DATEVU010000125.1:0-5956 GCA_035258345.1 Bacteroidales bacterium | reverse complement strand
GATCATCTTTGACGGAAGATCAATTGTAATCAGTTTGTGCGCTCTTTTTTTCGGACCTGTTTCGGGAATAATCACCTCGGTTATGGCATTAGTCTACCGGATCATTCTGGGTGGTTCGGGCACGGTCATGGGCAGTATGGTTATTGCTTCATCCTTCCTGATCGGATATTATTTCCACCAGAAAAGAGTTAAGCCTGTGGCATACCCTCTTACCTGGATCAATCTGTATCTTTTCGGCATCTGGGTGCATGCTGCCATGCTGCTGTTTGTTTTTGCGCTGCCCGGGAAATTCATACTGGAAGCTTACCAGGCTGTTGCACTTACGGTGATCGGCATATATCCAGTAATTTCGCTGCTGATCGGTAAAATATTGCCGGATGAGGAAAACAATAAAGTTTATATTGACCGGATCAGGGAGCGGGAGTCATTATACCGGACAACGTTGTACAGTATCGGTGATGCGGTAATAACTACTGACATTCATGGCAGGATCAGGCAAATGAACCAGATTGCAGAACAGCTGACCGGCTGGAAGGAGATCGAAGCGGAGAATATACCAATAGAAAAGGTATTCAACAGTATCAACGAAACAGACAGAAGCAAAGCCCAAAGTCCTTTGGATAAGGTTTTACAGGGCGGTTCCGTTGACGTACTGTCTGACCATACCCTGTTGATCTCCAGGAACGGAAAGGAGGTACCCGTTGCTGACAGCGGCTCACCGATCAGGCTTGAAAATGGCAGTATAACGGGTATGGTCCTTGTTTTCAGGGATCAGACGGAGGAAAGAAGGATACAGCGCGCCCTGATGGAAAGCGAAGAGCGTTACCGGAAGCTGCTTGAAATGGCACCGGCAGGAATAGCGCTGTATTCCGAAAATAAGATATCCTTCATCAATCCTGCGGGTGCACAATTACTGGGTTCGGATTCCTCGGGTAAAATTATCGGCAGGCCGCTTGAATCAATACTTCATCCTTCGGGTAATGGTGAATCTGTTGACCGGTTTCACCGGATGATGGCGGGTGAAAAGGGACTTTACCCCGCTGAGGATATTTTTATTCGTTTGGACGGGTCAACCATGGATGTGGAAGTGATGGCCTCTCCACTCACTTTCAAGGGAGAACAGGCTACACAGTTTATTTTTATTGATATTTCGCAACGGAAAAAAGCCGAGCTTGAAATTAAGAGCTTAAATGCAGAACTGGAGCAAGGAATTGAAGAAAGAACGATTCAGTTGATGGAGACCAACAAGGAACTGGAAGCATATACCTATTCCGTCTCACATGATCTGAGGGCCCCGTTAAGAGCCATAGACGGATTTGCGAGGTTTCTCATGGAGGATTACAGCAACGTGCTGGATGATGAAGGGAAAAAGATCGTGCAGGTGATCAGGCAGAATTCAAAGCGTATGGGACAGCTAATTGATGATCTGCTCAGGTTTTCAAGACTTAGTCGCGTAGAGATGCGGTTTTCCACGGTGCAAATGAAACCGCTGGTTGACTCGGTTTACCTGGAAATTACCGGTGAGGAATTGAGAAAACGGATCCACTTTACGGTGGAGGAATTAATGGATGCAAAGGGTGATGAAGCCATGATCAGGCAGGTTTGGACCAATCTGATCTCAAATGCAGTTAAGTATACGGCACACCGTGAACCGGCAACTGTTACAATCACCAGCAAGTCAGAAGATGACAGGGTTGTTTATTGTATACGCGATAACGGGGCCGGTTTTGATATGAAATATGCCGGCAAGCTTTTCGGCGTGTTCCAGCGGATGCACAGCACCAGGGAATTTGAAGGCACCGGTATCGGATTGGCAATTGTTAAACAGGTAATTCAGCGTATGGGCGGTAAAGTATGGGCTGAGGCGGAGGTTGACCGGGGAGCGGCATTTTATTTCTCCCTGCCCGTTTAAATCGTTGATGCAAATCATCAGGGTAACCCATGAAGATCATTGCGGAAGTAAATAAACGTCATTGTATATTGAACTATATATCAACTTGTTATAACCAACTCCGGACGGCTGAAACCGTAAAATATGGCAAACCGGAGCGCCATGAAAAAACTTCCAGCCACAATGATCATTTCGATACTAATGATCACAGGAATATTCGGCCAGACAACCGATGCGCTGAAAAAAACCAGATACGGGCTTGAACTCAGCCAGTTTATTACCGGAAGTGGCTTTGCTTCGGGTACAGAGATTTATATTACCGTAATTCCCGATCAAAAGAAGAATCTCAGCCTGGGGCTTTATTTTTGTCCCGAAGCGAAAAAAATAAGCGGATTCTCCATTCATCATGAAATGTCCCTGATCAGAAGTGCCGGTCAAAAAAAAGTGGCTCCCTATGCATTTTACAACATGATATACCGGATAACAAAGACCAGGGGGGTATTGGCTGAAAACGGCCCCGAAGCCGGCTATGCCACCTACAAATCACTTGAACACCACCTGGGCGTAGGAGTACGTATAACCCTGGCAAAGGATTTGTATCTCAAAAGCGCTGTCGGGTACGGAGTATATCTTGGTTCAATTAAGAAACCCTCGGATCCCAATCCGGTAACCGGTGAGATCATGGGAGAAAACGGTTTTGGAGCTATCGCAAAAATTGGTATTGCGTTTGTTATTTAACCAAAAAGAAAAGTTGTTGTTACGGATTCAGGAGGGTTTTGATTTTTTTCAGAATGGTTTCAAAGCTGATGGGTTTTGACACAAAATCAACTGCTCCGAGGTCACGGGTGGATTCAACCGAATCCCGGGAATCATACGCAGATACCACAATAACAGGCACTTTTTCGATTTTCAGCTGACTTCTCATCTTCAGGAAATCATATCCCGAAACAGCAGGCATGCTTAGGTCAAGCAGGATCAGATCAGGGATCTCTTTATTGATGATCTCGATTGCCTCCCCAACATTTAAGGCTGTAATTGCCTGGTAGCCCGCCTCATTCAGAGAGTATTCCAACAACAGCAAGGCTGTAGTGGAATCATCGATGCATAAAATCTTTTTTCCCATCACCATAATCTTCTACCTCTCCATAAAAGTACAAAAATATATCAGATTCTTGGAATTGCCTTAGGGATTTTCAAAATACATGTCTATTCTGTGCTATCTTTGTTACCTATGGGTTCAACGGACCGTATATTGCCGGTTTTTGATGCGCTGACCGCTGATCAGATCCGAAAGATCAACGATAACAGCTTGACAGTCAGTCATAAAAAAGGCGAAAGCCTGTTCAGTGAAGATAAACCTGTATCCCATTTAATGTTTCTTTCATCCGGGCTGGTTAAGATCTTCAAAGAAGACAATCAAAAGAAATCAATAATCCTGAGAATTGTGGGACCGGGTAATTACATCGGACTTTTTTCAGTTTTTTACGCTAACCGGTACCAGTTTTCCGCTACAGCCATCGAAGATTCGGAATTGCTTTACATTAATGTGTCCGTATTGCATGAAGTACTCATCGAAAACGGCCTATTTGCAGTGCAGATGATGCAGGTGTTCAGCAAAGAGGGGATGGGTCTTATGAACAAACTGCTTTATTTTCCGCAAAAACAGGTTCCCGGTCGAATTGCCGAAGTATTGCTGTTTTTCTCCATGGAAATTTACAGGAATGATGATTTCGACCTTCCTTTATCCCGCCAGGAGCTTGCCGATCTCGTATATTCCACAAAAGAGAGTGTCAGTCGCTCTCTTACAGAGTTTAAAAATGACAGGATGATAGAAATTGATGACCGGAAAATACAACTCAAGAGTGTTGATCTTTTAAAAATCCTCAGCAGATTGGGGTAATCCCATGCAACAATTTTATAATTACCGGGTAAGGTACTTCAGCAGCATCTCGGTTAATATCTGCTGATGGAAAGGTTTTACCAGACAATCATTGCAACCCGATTCCAAAATACGCTTTCTGTCCGTATCAAGTGCATACGCAGTAAGTGCAACTACCGGCAAATCCGGATGGTGTTCCCTGATCAGTTTAGTGGCTTCAATGCCATCCATGACTGGCATTTTGATATCCATTAATATAAGATCAGGCAAATTATCTCCTGCGCATAAATTCACTGCTTCAAGCCCGTTCTTTGCACGGATGACCTTCAGATTCAAACAGGACAACAGCTCACTGATCAGGAAGAAATTGTTGTTTTCGTCTTCGGCAACCAGGATGGTCTTTCCCGAAGGGAATACAATTGCTGAAACATCGGAGCCCGCAATGTCTTCCGTTTCGGATTTCCTGACCGGTTTGTACGGAATGGTAAAGCCAAAAACCGAACCTTTTCCCTGTTCCGAAGTCAGGCCGATCGTACCACCCAGCAGTTCCACATAACCCTTGGACAGGGCAAGTCCGAGGCCGGTTCCCCCGTATTTCCGGGTGGCCGAGTTATCAATCTGTCTGAAACGTTCGAAGATCAGATTGTACATGTCCTCAGAAATTCCAATCCCCGTATCTTCCACAAAGAATTGAAGGTTATTGCCCTGCAGGTCATAGCCGAATCTGACCTTCCCTTTTTGTGTAAATTTCAGGGCATTCCCTACCAGATTGACAAGGATCTGCATCAGCTTAACGGGATCGGTATATACCAGGGCCTGGTCATCGGGTAATGCCGGATGGAAACTGAAAGTAACTCCCGTAGGGATATGTCCCACCAGGAATTGTTCATAAACGTTCAGCAGGGTGTTATTAACATCGGTCTCCTTTTCGTTGGTTTTCTCCTGCCCTGCTTCCAGGGTTGCCAGTGCTATGATCCCGGAAATAATGGAAAGCAGCTGGTCATTGCTCACCGTAATGATATCAACAAAGTCCTTTCTTTTATCGGCGGGCAGTTCAGGATTGCTCAGAATGGATGAAAACCCCACGATGGCATTCAGCGGTGTACGGATCTCGTGCGAAATATTATGCAGGAAGGCGGTTTTAAGCCGGTCGCTTTCTTCGGCTTTGTCTTTGGCTGCAATAAGTTCTTCGAATAATCTTTTCTTTTCCGTGATATCTTCCTTAACGGAAACGAAATGTATAATTTCACCTTTTTCATCCACCATGGGTGAAATGATCATATTCTCCCAATTCAGTTCTCCGGTTTTCTTTTTATTGAGGATCTCGCCGTGCCAGTTATTGCCTGCTGATATGGTCTTCCACAGTTCTGCATAAAAGTCCCCGGACTGAATTCCTGATTTCAGAAATCGCGGGTTCTTTCCGATTGATTCTTCGGCTGTATAGCCGGTTATTTCGGTGAATTTGGGATTTACGTATTCGATAATGCCATCCGGATCGGTTATTACTGAACTTACCGGACTTTGTTCAATGGCCCGGCTTAGCAGTCTAATCTGTTTTTCGGCCTTTTTTCTGTCGGTGATATCATGGATAACCGTATGCAGGAGAACTTTCTCCTGAATGGTAATGCTGCTTGCGAAGACCTCAACTTCCCTGACCGAGCCGTCTGCCTTCTTATGCCTTAACTCGAACCGGATCTGCTTATGGGCTTTTGCTTTCTCCAGATCTGATGCCAGTGAATCACCCATGATATTGATGTCCTGGATCCTCATGGTCATAAGCTGTTCATGAGTCCATCCATAATACTGTTCGGCCGACTTGTTTGAATCCATGATCCTGCCGGTATCAGGGTCTATTACAAGCATTACCGTGAGATTGTTCTGAAACAGGTTCCGGAATCGTTCCTCGCTTTGCTTTAATGCTTCTTCCGCGCGTTTCCGGTCAGTTATATCCTTGATAAGAACATGCCGGGCAGGCCGGTTGTTGTAATAAATACCATGGGATACGATCTCAACATTTATAAGATCACCGTTCTTTTTGACGTGTCGCCATTCCCTGGAGGGATAGTAATTATCACGGGGTCCTTCAACTACTTTTAACAGATCGGGGATGTCTTCTGGTGGCCGGATATCTTTAATTGTCATCGATAAAAATTCCGGTACCGAATATCCATAGACACTGACAGCGG
>DATEVU010000124.1:0-4371 GCA_035258345.1 Bacteroidales bacterium | reverse complement strand
TTGTAAAGTATAGATATTCTGCACCTTTTATCTGAAAACTGCAAAGGTGCCCTGAAAGGGCAAAAGCAAAAGAATAGGGCAACGCCCTATTTTACTGATCGTTAATCACCAAAAGCCCTGAAGGGGCGAAAGCAGTTCTTTTCAATCCCAGACATATCTCTCATCATAATTAACCTTATATGAACATGATCATGGTGTCCGCCAATTTTGACTGGATTACTTTCTAGTCCTTTACATATTCCTCCTATGTATTCAAAGAGAGAAATTTTTATGGAATGGTCAATGAATGGATGATGGTTTTTTGTGCTAAATGTTATGTGCACATAAACCTTGGATTGCGATTGTGACATAGTAGTTATGCTTTTGCCCTTCAGGGCAAATAAAAGTAATAAAAAGCGAAAGCATTGTACACACTCTAAATTAAGAAATAATTTCCAACACTTAATTCGCATGAATAGTTAATAAACCGCCCTGCACGGGCATGTTAGCGCAACAGGTAAAACAACGGCCCTGAAATTTTGTTGATTAATTCTAACAGGTGCCTCGCAAGTGTTATTGTGTATCCCATATGTTACAGTTATGAAAAAAATGTCAGCAATTGTTGCCATAGTCCTGGTTACCATATGCACAGGATTTGCACAATTTACCGAAGTAATGGCATCCCTTAAAGCTTTTACTGCCGATACCGTTACCGGTTGGAAGAAAGGGGCAACTATTTTTATAAATACTTCACAAACCTCGCTCACAAACTGGTCAGCAGGTGGTCAGAACTCACTGTCAATTAATGGTCTGACTACAGTCTTTGCCAATTACAGGGAGAAAAATATAAACTGGGACAATACGCTCGATGTCGGATATGGTATTATGAAACAGGGAAAAATAAACAAGCTTATTAAAACCGATGATAAAATCGACTTTTTTTCGAAGTATGGATATAGGGTTGTTAAGGAATGGTACTTTTCTGCTTTGTTTAATTTCAGGACCCAGATAACCAAAGGATTTAAGAATCCCGGTGACAGTGTGCCCATGTCAAATTTTCTGGCACCCGGATATTTTTTAGGTGCTATCGGGTTCGATTACAAAAAGCATGATATATTTTCCGTTTTTATCTCACCGTTTACCAGTAAGGTTACGCTTGTCTACAATCAGGCGCTCTCCGATTCGGGTGCCTTTGGCGTTGACCGCGGAAAAAAGCTACGCAGTGAGACGGGTGGTTATGTAAGAGTGATAGTTAAGAAAAATATTGCCGAGAATGTGACATTCGGTATAAAGGTTGATCTTTTTTCAAACTACATTAATCAGCCCCAGAATATCGATATCAACTGGGAAACGATGCTTAACCTGAAAGCCAATGCGTATCTTTCGGCAAGCCTGGCTACGCATCTTGTATATGATGACGATATTAAAGTCGGGAGAGACACTGACAATGACGGGGTGGTTGATAAACGTAGTGCCCGGGTGCAATTCAAGGAGATGTTGTCAATTGGAGTAACATTAAAATTCTGAGCATAATTACAGTTTGAAAGTGTGGAACTATCCACACCTGTGTTGTGGATTCTACAAAGTTGCCCGGTCGGGCAGTCTGCCAGGAAATACACAATTGTAGTTGTAATTAATTGATTACTAGTATTTAAACACTGAGCAAGCCGGAAATAAGTCCTTCTGGCACGATTATTTCATGTAACTTACTGACAAAACAATTTTATAATTTAAAATACCTATGTGATGAAAAAGATAATGTTGTTATCAGTGGTGGCTGTTTTCCTTGGAATCAGCATACCGCAGGCCATCTCGGCCAATCTGACGAAAGAGGTGCAGACAATGGCCAAGGATGGCGAATATACCGAAATTAAAGTTTCGGATCTTCCCGCATCGATCACCAGTGCAATCAGTGAAAAATATCCCGGCTACACCGTGGAAAAGGCTTTCCATGGAAAGGACGGTTCATATAAAGTCACCGTTAGCAATGCCGAAGGAAAACTGAATCTTGTGTATAACGAAAAAGGTGAATTCGTTAAGATCCTCAAATAAATCACGGCTCAAAAACCAGGATTTATCATTCGATTAAGTTAGACGCAAGTACCCAATAATGGTGTTTACCTCCGACATGCGGAATTAAGATCCGTATGCGGAGGTTTTTTTTTCAACTGTTTTGTGGCCTGTTGATTTTTAGTTTTTTTTAACAATTGGTATTCAGCAGGTCAACAAGGGTATAAAGGTAATATAACATATTACTAAACAGCAATATACGCATTGCAGATCTTCTATCGAATCAATAAGCGGATCTATGATCCGCTGAATAGGTTACGGCTGATTGAACTAAAATCCCATTACCATCGTTTTACACACTGTTGGGTCCGGCCTCCGGTTATTGCATGAAGTGTGGGTACCGGCAAGGGGCTTCCATATAGAGAAATAGTTATAATCAGTTTTCCTGAATGGCCAGCATACTTATAATCGATGATGATGTAACCTTTTGTCTCATGCTTAAAACACTGCTTGAGAAAAACCACCACGAGGTCACAAGTGTTTTTTCTCCGGTTGAGGCAAAACGCATAATCCGGGAAAGGAATTTTGAAGTTGTGTTAACCGACATGCGTATGCCTGAGATCAGCGGCCTGGAGTTGATCGGACTGATAAAGAATCAATCTCAGCTGACACAGATTATAATGATGACAGGATATGCAGACATCACAACAGCCATTAAATCGATCAAACAAGGTGCCTTTGATTATATACCGAAACCCCTGAACCCCGATGAGGTGCTGGATGTGATTTCCAACGCATTGCGTGCGGGACAGCAAAAAACAAACAACACCAATGAGACACCGGTATTTTCACCTGCCGACTTTCTGGATGGGGTCAGCAGCGAGTCCAGGCAATTGAAGGAAATTACCGGACTTGTTGCCCCGACATCCATGTCGGTATTGATTTCCGGAGAAAGCGGTACAGGTAAAGAATACATTGCAAGGTTTATCCATCAGCATAGCAAACGAAGCAGGTTTCCCTTTGTAGCAGTTGATTGCGGAGCTATTCCCAAAGAGCTGGCCGCAAGTGAGTTTTTCGGTCATGTCAAGGGTTCATTTACCGGTGCCATTGCCGATAAGACCGGGCAGTTCGAAGCCGCCAACGGGGGAACGCTATTCCTGGATGAAATCGAAAACCTCGCCTACGACATACAGATTCAGCTGTTGAGAGCACTGCAGGAACCCATGATCAAGCCTGTCGGAGGTTCAAAGGAAATTACTGTTGACGTCAGGATCATATCGGCCACAAACGAAGACCTGTCGGAAGCCATGGAACGCGGCAATTTCAGGAAGGATTTGTACCACCGGCTGAATGAGTTTCAATTATCCGTCCCCCCCCTACGCTCCAGGAAACAGGATATTATGATATTTGCACATCATTTTTTAAATCAGGCCAATTCCAATCTTGATAAAACTGTTTTAGGATTTGACAAAAGTATTGAACCTGTATTTATGGATTATTATTGGCCGGGAAACCTACGTGAACTGAAAAACATAGTGCAAAGGGCAACCCTGTTGGCTAAAGGAGAATATATCACAATCCGGGAAATACCTCCGGACCTGTATGAACAATCCATTTTGGAAGGGAATTCCGGCAAATCCAACCACAACAATGAACCTGAACTCATAAGGAAAGCGCTTGAAGCTTCGGAATACAACAAAAGCAAAGCTGCACGATTGCTAAATATCGACAGGAAAACATTATACAACAAGTTAAAGCATTATAACATTTTTGCCTCCGGAAACAACTGAGCCCATCCTGTAATAAGCTGAATGTAAGGCAAAATAATTTCTGAGATTCAAGGATTCCGGTTCAGGGGAACTGCGGATATACTTTGCTCTTCACAAAACACCCCGATGAACTTTTCAGCTTTGTTCAGGAATTCCCTGCCGAGGTCATCCCATTCCTTGCCGGTCAATTTATCATTAGCGGATCCCTCTATTTTTGTCAACAGGGTTACTACCTGAAATGCTTCCACCTGCCGGAACATAGCTATCATTTTATGGGCAAGCTCCGGTAGTGGCTGATAATTCCTGTCATTTAAATAATTGCGAAATAGAGCCAGGTTTTTACTGGTTGATTCGGCAAAGGATTCGAGGATCCGGTATATACTAAGGGGATCATTTGCAGCAAAAGCCATAATTTGCCTTAAACTGTAACCGGAGGTATTTTGATTCAATCTGACACAAATACCAGAGTTTTTAAAACTGTCCTTTTGTTCCCTATTAATCGCTTTAGGCATTACCGTGCATGTCCAATTATTGATACTAGGGTTTATTTCATAACCCGAAGTTCTTTGGTTACCTGTTTAATTAACATCTTTAAAGCACATATGTTTTCCGT
>DATEVU010000123.1:0-10539 GCA_035258345.1 Bacteroidales bacterium | reverse complement strand
AATCTCCTTTGTGCCTATTTTTATTATTCCCCTTTTCCTTCCGGTTCCAGCTATCATTTACATCGGTATCTGGTTCCTGGTGCAGTTGTTAAGCGGAACAACCTCGCTGATGCTCTCGGACAGTGCCTCAGGTATTGCATTCTGGGCGCATATCGGCGGGTTTATCGGCGGATTGCTGTTGTACCGGTACTTTGATTCGTCGAAACGAAAAGCTTTCTACCAGTGACCTGAGGGATAGCATCCTGCATCACCGTTGGATCCTGTAAACCTCAAGCAGCAGCTCACATGCAAGAACCACCAGGCAGGAACAATCAGTTTTTTCATGGATGAAACAGTTTTAACTACGTGATGTAGAAATCAACAGTAAGTTGGACCTTTAAACTTAGCCGTAAATCTTTTAATACCTAATGCGAATTAAGAGTCGAAAAAAGTTCTAAATCCTAACTAAGAAGCCCAAAATGAAAAGTAACTGATGAATAACCCCGAAGGGGTTTAATCTCAATAACCGTGGGTGCAACCCACGGAGATAACCGTGGGTGCAACCCACGGAGATAACCGTGGGTGCAACCCACGGAGATAATGACTGAGGCTTATCGCAACCCTGAAAGGGTTGAATTTATTAAGTAAAAGTCTTTATTAAATTCAACCCTTTCAGGGTTGAGGTTCCTTGTATACTGCGTTCCGTGGGTTTTACCCACGGTTATTCAGATTTAGCCACTTCGTGGCTTAATGGTATATTCGATTATTTGTATATTCATTGTAACATTTCAACTCTTAATTCGCATACCTAATTAAAAAGTTTCAAAAGCTTTTTAAAATTAATAAAAATCTTTTATAACATTTCGAAATATTCATTATCTATGAAATACAGGTAACAGCAGTTGCATTTTCCGTTGTCCCGGGTAACCTAATGCATTCAAGGTATGAGAATTAAAAGTATGCGGGAATGTTTTTAACCAGATTTTCCGGCAGGGTTACCAAAAATTTGTTACCCCTGGTCCATTGCTGAACTGAAAAAGGCCAAGATATTCTCAATGGGCGTATCGGGCTGGATATTGTGTGCCGGGGCCAGGATATATCCTCCGTCTTTTCCCAGAATATCAATACGGCGGTGAACTTCATCCCTGATTTCACCCGGTGTACCAAAAGGAAGCAGGTGCTGAACATCAATACCTCCGAAAAAAACGAGGTCGTTTCCATATGTTTTTTTCAGAAACACCGGATCCATGCCGAAGGCCTGGGGTTGAATGGGATTCAGAATATCCAGTCCGATTTCAATGAAATCGGGGATGATGGGCAGGATGGAGCCACAGCTGTGCCAGGCATTTTTTATACCCGGCCTCACTTTCCGGAATTCTTCGAACATGTATTTAATTCTCGGTTTGAATACGCTTCTCCAGGTATCGGGGTCCATGATCATTCCCTGCTGGCTGCCAAAATCATCACCGCACCAGAGAATATCCACACCCATGTTGATCAGTTTTTTACAGGCAACCAGTATGTAGTTCATGATCCTGTCCATGAGAACCGGCTGGTATTCTGCTCCGAGCATCATGTCAACAAGGAACTTTTCAAAACCGGTAAGGTACCAGGATAATTCAAAAAACATAGTTTCTACGTCACCGATAACAGCATATTTTCCGGAGTACTTGGCCAGCATTTCAACCGAGGTGTCAAACCGGCCGGGCGCCTCCGCCTCCGGGAACCGGTAATCCAGAATGTCCTTTTCCGTTTCCGCATGGGCCAGCGGATATTCGGCAAATTCGCTGTAAAGGCCCACATTGCGGAAAACCATTCCCCATTCATTCCGCATCCTTCCGTCCTCCAGGGTGATGGTTGGTGAATTATACGGAACCCCGGGAGCAACCGCAACGATATCAACCCCCATGCGGGTAAGCAGGTCCATGTGTGATATCCGTGCTGATTCCATGGCATCCACAGGCTCTTCATAAGGAACGCCGAGGATAAGGCACAATTTTTCCGCCACCTTGGGTGTAAGTGAGACATACAGCGGGGGTCGGTCGGGTTGCCGGTGACAAATCGCTGCCAGGGTACGTTCTTTTGAATTCATGATTTGCTAAACTCCTGTTATTTTGATTTATACTGCCAAACCTCGTTGTGCATGGTGAAGAGCAGGTAACTGCCTTCATGGCTTACAACGATGGGACTCGAATGATCGCCAGCTACGATAGGATTACCTGGATATTTAACCCAGTGAACGAGGTCGGTGGACATAGCGACATTGGAGGACCAAACCGAATTGGCTTCAGGCTTATTCCAATCCGGATCCGATGAACCGTGGTAATACATAAAATACCGGTCGCCATACCGGATAACCTGATTTGCAGCCACCGCCCCTGCATCATAGGCTGATGGACCTTTTTTCAATACAGGTTCATCCTGCAGGTTCCGCCAGGTGATGTGATCGTATGATACGGCAAGCCATACGCCTTCGTCATTTCTTTCATAAAAGAGGTGCCATTTTCCGTTTTCAATCCATACCAATGGCGTCCCATAGGGTCCCGGAATGGTATCCCCGGTAGTGGTAAGGATCACAAGGTCACCCACCTTGTGCCAGCGGATCCCGTCGTCTCCCGATAGCAAGTGCGCCACATCATTCGTGCCTTCCGCAACCATGAAGTATTTTCCTTCATGCCTGAACACGAACATGTCTTCGGTCCATTTCTCACTGAATACCGGATTCCCTGCATAGCGCTCCCAATGGATACCATCGGCCGATGTGGCATACCCCAGTGCTTTGGGATCATTATCCGCACCCCTGTAACCCGTGTACCACATTTTATACAGGCTGTCCTCATACAAGATAAAGCCGCGTTCGCGGATGCTCCGGTCCCATGTATCCTCGCGGGTACCGGAAAAAACAGGATTGGCCGCAACGGGTGTGAAACGGACCAGTTCTTTCGGGAACTCATCCCTGCCGGCGTCATGATTTTCAATGTGTTGCCTGGATTTGCAGGCTACTGATATACACAGAATGACAAGTACGGTAAGCAAGGTTGATGGCTTCATTTGCTGTAGTGGTTGTATTGTCATCGTAAGCGGTATAAAAAACTTTGTTGATAAAATAAATCAGAAACCGGAATGAAAGAAAGCTAATGAAATATGAACCAAATATAAAATAATTTAATGAAAGAAATCAAACCTTATTTTAGATTATATACTTATGATAACCGTAATTTTTACTAATTTTATCTTTTCAGGTACCGGGATATTGAACCGGTTAAAACAGGATATTGCAAAATTCAAAAGAAAAATGAGACAAAATAAAACAAGTGTAAGTTCTTGTGTCCGGGCATCCGTATTGTGTTTCCTGGTGATGCTGCTTTTTAGCTACGCATATGCTTCGGATCCTGCACCGGGCACCCATAAACCTTTCAGGATTCTTATCATCATTGGTGATCAGTGGGATGACCCTGCCGGTTATGTGGTAAGCATGCCTGAGCCCACAGGAGCGTATTCGGGATATGATGCGAAACCGGAAGTTTCAGGCAACGTGGATTTTCACCACCTGGTCGTATTGCTGAAGTCATGGGGTATACCGTTCGACGTGGTACGGCTGGATCAGCAGATTCTCGACCGGTACATGTTGCTGGACATGCATGGCAATCCCATGTACGGTACCGTGATTTGGGATGTCAACCGAAGTGAAAAGCTTGTTCCTGCCGATTTAGGCATCATAACGGAAATGGTGACCCGATATGGGATTGGAATGATTGCGCTGGCGGACCGGGTGTCGCAACCTGAGATTCAGGCGCTGCTGGGTATTCAATACCTTGGCAGCTGGGAAAGCAGCGATGCGATGGTTACCACCGGCGATCATTTTCTTACCCGGGAGATCGTTTCGCCCCTTGTGGCCGATCCGGGTCCGGAGGTCCATATGAAGCGGGGGCAGGTGGAGTTGTCACCAGGCACTGTTCCGCTCATATTGAAGGGTCCCTTTGTTCAGGCAACAGCCCGGGAATTTGCATCCGGAGGACGCACGGTATGGATAGGTAATGACAGCAACCACATGTTCTCATTCCAGGGATTACGAACTATGTTGCGCAGGGCCATCACATGGACTGTCGGTTACAGCCTCTATAAAACCTGGGAGAATGATGCGGTGATGATCATGGATGATCCGGGAGGAGCCCAGAATGCATGGCTTAAACATTGGCATTATGCCCCCTTGTCGGAATCAGTCATTGAAAAATACCTGATCAAACCGTTGCAGGAGCATAATGCGGTGCTTAATATTAATTTTGTACCTGCCTTTGTGAATGACGCCGCCAGGCAGCTGGAGCCAACCTGGAACCAGAAATTCACCGACGGTTTCGGACTGCAGCATGATAATATTGCAAGTAAAGCCGGATTTGTTAAGGGTATCCGTGAGGGTGTGTTTGAGGTGATGTGTCACGGGCTTACCCACATGCAACCCGACCTGGTTTCGGCTCCGGGGTGGTATGGCGCCGGACTCGAGCAGGAAAAGAGTGAAGTGGGGTGGTACCGTGAATTTGGCGATACGCGCCGGCATAAGGAAATACCTGCTGCCGAGCAATTGTGGCGTATGAAAACAGGCATGCGCTGGTTGCAGGAACAATTCGGAGTGACCCCGCTTGAATTTTGTCCCGGCGGGTTGGGGACTTCGGTTTCCTATTTCAATAGTACGCCCAAATTGGCCGCCCAGGCAGGTTTTGGCTGGTGCGGATGGGAAACCGGTTACCTGGGAAAGGATATGGTGATTATTACATGGCAATTCTTTGGTACGCCCGAGTCTCCTTTACTTGTACCGGCATTGCCTGATGCGCATGATTTTGGGATAGCCCGTGAGCCGGAAGTATTTGCGACAGTTTTTGACCGGTATCCAGGCAAAAGGTTCATTGGTATTAATGAATTCATAGGTTACCTGCATGCAAGCAATACGGCAGGATGGAATGTGAAAGAGAACAAGCTGGTCATTGACCTGAACTATGATTCGCATTATTGCATGGATTTCGGCAAACGCCCGACAGTATGGAAACTGGAGTTTGCTGACTGGCTGCTGAAAGAGAAAGGTGCTGTTTCGTCTTTAAAAGTTGATGGTACCGCTGTGATACAAAAAGGTCCGGAATTACAGGTGCCTGCGGGAACAGGCAGCCATACGGTTGAAGTCAGCTTTTAAACCAGTGGCGGATAAGGTGGCTGAACCATTGTACGTCGGGGCGATCATCGGGACATTTAATGAGTAGCAACCGGTACAGGCCAGGTTGTCAGCAACAGGTTATCAAGCCAAAAAGTCTGGTCCACCGGTGCACCGTCGCCGATCCATGGGGCAATGATAAACTGGTTGAATTGCATGGCCGGATGACTTGCCGTACGAAAGACAACATTCGTTCTTTCGATGATCAGCTGTTCATCATACCAGTAACGGAGAACGCCGTCGGGGTTTGCTTTTTTATCAGTCAGCGTATTCAGCCTGAAAAACACGGTGATGCGGTGCCATTTGGTTTGGTCATACTGGCCGGGAGTATATTGAAAGTATATCCGGTCGGCCTTCCAGGCCTTGCCATTCCAGTAAGCACCTCCGCCTGCCTTGTAGCAATCGGTAAAGGCAGTTCTTTCTTCCGGCCGGTTTCCGTTGCAGCCGCATACGGCGCGATTTTCCGTAATACCGTTGAGGTCGGTTCCTTGTTTCGAAAGGTCGATGTTCATGCCATCCTGCAAGGCAAGCATCGGTGTTCCCTCATGCTGTTCAATATAGGCGGTGAGGTGGGTGAAGGCGGGACCGGCAAATGAATCGTTTTCGGTTGTAAGGAGCAGGAATTCATGGGGATGGTAGGGTTGGTCGGAACCGGTGTAACCGGTACTGTATTTTACCCAGAAATCCACATACACAGCGTCTGTTGGTGTGAACAACTTCCTCATGGCACCGCCCGTTTGAGGAGCACTTGCCCCCTTTGGCCAGTGAAACTCGGCTGATCCGATGCTTCCCGGAATATGTTCCATTTCTGAAATAACCACACGGGTGTTATCATACCATTGCCGGGAGGCAACGTCCGCATCGTCAAAACTTTCAAAAAACAGCACTTCCTGTGAAAACATGTACGGGCAGAACATCAGAACCGGAAATGCAAGTAGACAGCTTTTCATATGGGTATTTTATTTAAACGGGGTGGCCAGGTAGCCTTCAATATCGGTCCAATGCCGAAGCATGATCTTTCTTTTGCTTTTCAGTTGATTAATGAGATCTGGTCCGAGCAAAAAGGTATCTTCATACCTGGGATCTGATGCATGACAGATCAGTTCCATTCCTCCATCCGTCAGCAGATCAATCATTTCCTGGGCGTTATCAAGTTCATCGCGCATAACAGCCATAAAGACCTGCAGTTCGATATCACCTTCCCACGTAGGTACCTTGTCAGGCCGGTGTGAAGGTTGCCGGAGTTTTTCGGCATTGCGGTCCCTGATAGCCTGTGCTTCGGCAAAATTGCCGGCACTGCGCATGATGCTGGCATGTATGCGCAAGGCCCTGGACATAGTTGCAATAAAGGCTGATTCGGGAGCTGATCTGTCAACTCCTTCCATAAGCCGTGAAGCCCTGTTGAGCATGGAGACATACCGTTTCATGGCGCCCTCGGGTATTATATTATGGCTGCCGTGAATATCGGTATAGTCCATTCGTGCCTCCTCCGGTGAGGCATTAAAAACATGGGGGAGGAAATAAGCCTCCTCCTCTTTTGTCAACAATTGCGGGGCAATCACAAGCGGCCGGGTAATATGCCTGGCGGATACACCCCAGTATATTCCTGAGGCCCCTCCGCCCGAAGCGTTTTTATAGTTCTCGGCATCCTCAAGTGCCAGAAAGGCATCGAAAAGCTTCTGGGCATCATCACCTGCCCATTCTGTGCATAGCTGAAACAGTTCCTGCTGTTCAGGGATTACTCCCCCGGGTATGGGGGAATTCATATAGTTAACCAGCATTCCGGTGATTTTATCGATTACCGGCGGGAGATCATAACCCCTGTCGTAATAGGAGCGGAAGCTCACGAATACCGTATTCGCTTCACTGGTTACCATTTCATGGATGCTCCTGAGCACTCCCAGGGGATTAAACAATCCCCGTACCGGGTAATTACCTCCGATCTCACTTCCAACAGCCCTTACTTCATCGGCTGTGTTACTCTGGAAATAACAGTTTTCGGGCAGGTGCAGGTAGATATCTTTTTTTTCCGCGTCGGAAAACATGGAGCCCGTGAGATAAATCGAAATTTCTTCACCTGCAGCTTCAGCACCTTTATTGAAGGCATTCATAAGGGAAGCCACCCTTTCACCCATGCTTATGTTTTTACAGGTAACGGGGCCGTTGGGACCTGCATACTGCCAGTCGGACCAGCAAATTCCTGAGCCTGCATCGTTTGTTTTAAAGAAGAAGGTATGGATCTCCGGTACGTTTTTCAGCAGGGTTGCCACCATGTTGGTATACATCTCCCTGGTCCCGGCTTCATCGATGCAAGGTGAAAAAGCAGGATGGTTACCCCGCCTGGGATGATCAACCCTGGGTCCGCGCAAATGGGGGTAGGCCTCGAAGAAAGGTTCCGGAATAAAATTTGGCTCGATACTCCAGAACGAAGCTTCCAGTCCTAATTCCCTTAATATCTTCGCTTTGGCGAGAAGCAGTTCGCGGTTCTTTTTGACGAATTCAGCAGGAATAAAAGGTGCGATCTTTGGATCGGGGAAAAATTTATAAGGCGTGGGATTATAGCTGGCATACTCAAACCAGAAGTTGTTGCCTTCCGGGATTTCATAAAAACCTTTGTCGGCCAGGGTACTTATATTCACTTCAACCCTGCCGAAGGGTTTCAACCGTGCTGCCTGCCTGGCAAATTCGCGGAATTCCGTAAGGTCATTCACAGGTGCATGAAATACAAAAACCTTTTGTTTATTTTTTGTCTCTGGCGATTGTGCCGGACAGGTTGTTGAATTGATGCCTGATATCACACAGCATGCAGCCAGGATAAGTACAATTGTTTTTTTAAAAAAATGCATAATTTTTCAATATTAATTGGTACCTACAGTAATGGTAAAAGTGCCCCAGGTCACATCCCTTCTGATCTTCTTCCAGTCCTTCACCTCATAGCTGGCAAGAAACCTGATCTGATGACCGGGGGGACAGTCTTTTGCAATGTGGATCAGCGAGGAAAGCGAATATCCGTCACCCCATTTATCGGGTTGAATTTCGTCATACAGGCGCTCTCCGTCGATATATGGATCGTCATAATATAAGCGCAAACGGCGGCTGCCATTTGAAATTTCATAAATCATAATTGTTTCACCCGGTTCGGCGGTGTTATTTCCGTTCCCGCTTCCGAATATTCCGCTGTCACCGTCATCAATTCCCACCTGTGTAAACTCAGGCACATCATACATCACCGGTGCGTCAAATGCATCATGCCAGGTGTGCTTTTTATCATCTGTAATGGAAAGGTTAAACCGGATGCGGAAAGGCGAACCGTCCGCGGGAGGTAAATTGGAGGCAGTTACAGCAAACTCAACAGGCAGCCACCCCAGGTCACCGGAACTGAGTTTTCCGAATTCAATGACGGGATTGGCAATGGTTACGCCGGCTGTTGAGGTGCTGAGGGTTACTTTAATGCCGCCGGCCTCGCTGCCTCCCCTGTTCAGCAGCCTGATACCAAGCCTGCATTCCTTATGATGGTCAAGAAACAAGCCCTGACCGTTTACCTGATAGCCTGTCACTGTTATTTCAGCCGGATCAATTTTACGGTAGATGCCGAACTGATGGTTTTCATGGTTGACTGTAAAACTTATCTTACCTGACTTATCACTGGTAGCGGTGGTGGTGCTTTTTTCATCCCTCGTTGCATTGTAATCGAGCAGCGTATACTTTGTGTCGGGCTGATAGATCCCCGGAGTAGTAATCCGGATCTGAACACCAGGAATCGGGATACCATCCGGTTCCCATGCCCTGGTACCTATACCCAGGCCGCCTGCGGTAACACCTTCCATAACGATAAAACCGGGTTTGTCAAGGTTGCTTCTTACCGAATAACCCCAAACATCAAAGTCGGGATAGAGGTCGGCATGGTGCCATCGCACAGGGGTTGGAACCGGGTTCGTGAAAGAGGAGGTAACAAATTCGAATGCATCCCTGAATTGCCCGGGTGTTATACTGTGGCTTCCTTCGTATACCCGGTACGAGAAATCAAGTCCGCTTTCACGCAGCGCCCCACTGATAACCTCGTTGTTCAGAAAATACAATTCGCACCCGGTGCTTGTGCTGAATCCCAGTCTTACACCGTAAAGGTTTTTGAACATATACCTTACATGGTACAAAACATGCCGGGAAGGATAACCGATAAAAAATTCCGGTGAGCCCTTGGAACTGAGTGCAGTGCCAACAAGGTCAGGGTATTTTGCTGCAATATAAAACGACATGATGCCACCCATGCTGTGTCCTATTACAGTCCGGCTGGCACGATCAGTAAGGGTCCGGTACATACTGTCGATATGATGCACCAGTTCAACGAAGTAATCCTTGAATTGTACCTGGTAGACAATATTGGAGTGGTTTCCTATGTTGTACGGACGAAGGTCGGTATCTTCCGAACGGCCGTTCCAGGCTACCAGGATCACTTCCTTTTCCTGAACCAGTTGCATCACACCGGGGATATCCAGTTCATGGGTGCCTGTGTTGCCATGGAAATAATACACAACCGGGTAATGCTTATGGTTGTTCTGATAACCGGCCGGAAAAAAGATCCTGTAAGGTTTTTCCCTGTTAAAAACCTTGCTGAAATGCGTTTTGTCCTCCTGTGACGATACCCGTACAGAGATTCCCATAACCAATAGTGCTGAGAACAGGCTAACGGATAGAAATTTCCCGAACAATATCATAAGCCATAGGTTATATAAAAACAAAAGTATAAATATTATTTCAAAACCGTTTTAAATATTTGAAATTTTTTCAATAATAAGTAAATGAAAGATATTTATGTTATATATAATAATTTTTATTGTGAAAATAGGATACCTGGCTGGGTGAAAAGTGGCCTGTTAATTCCCATAACTTACATCGATGGCATGGGTTAGGCCCGCTGCGACCGGCACCAGGGCATACCTTGTACCCTTGATTATTCTGTCAATATAATTCAGTGCTTTGCTGTTGCCGGTGATTCCGGTAATGGATCTACCACTCCTGTGATACGGGACCATCAGGGTCAGGCTTTGTCCCTGCGCCATCGGCACATTCACCACAAACTTCAGTTGGTCGCGCGACCCTGCGATGCCTGTAAAAGCTGCCTGGTCTTTCATCGTCAGAAAATCAAGAAGCCTGCTTTCGGTCCATACCGGGATTTTATTCATGCGGGCATAGTCCAGCATTTGCATGAGGGGAAGTTTGGAAAAATAGTATTCATCATTATGTGATTTTATGCCGATAATGGAATACACCTCATTGTGCAGGCTTCTGTCCACCAATCCCTTCAGGCAGTTGTAAAATCCTTCCGGGTCGTGCCTTTCGTTGTATTGCTGGTCATAAAC
>DATEVU010000122.1:0-19436 GCA_035258345.1 Bacteroidales bacterium | reverse complement strand
TTATCCCACTCCCTGCGGTAATCGAGCCGTTTTAAATCCTGTCCCGAATTGGGAACGTACACATTTACCAGGTAAAATGAACCGTAATCCAGCGTGATCACCCGGCCTTCCTGATCATGCTCTTCCAATCCGATTCCCGGATTGTGCCTGACAGGTTTAATCTTTGAAAAGACAGCCGTTCCCGAATATCCCTTTTGAACTGCCGAATTGATGATCAGGTCGTATTGCTTCAGACTATCCGGTATTCCGGGCATGGTATCCTGCTGCGCTTTCGTCTCCTGGATACAAAGCACATCGGGATCGAGATTTTTCAGTATCTCAAAAAAGCCCTTTCCGGCCACGGCCCTGATACCGTTAACATTCCAGGAAATTAGTTTTATTTTGTTGCTCATAATACTGATGTTGGTGAGTAGCTAAATTAACAACTTTCATCAGATTATGTTGGCAACATCCCGGTAACCAGCCTGAAACGGGAGGTTAAAGCCGGCTTATGAAATCATATTCAGATCGATCCCCAGCATCAGCAGGATCAAAATTACCACTCCTACCAGTATCCGGTAATACCCGAATAACCTGAAGCCATGTTTTGTGAGGAATGCTATAAATCCCTTTATGGCCAGAAGCGCCACCACGAAAGCAACGACATTCCCCAGCAACAGTATTCCTATATTTTCTGCGGTAATGGAATCAAAAGTCTTGTATAATTCCAGGACCGAAGCAGCAAGCATGGTGGGAACGGCCAGAAAAAAAGAAAATTCAGCTGCATTTTTACGCGAGAGCCCCTGGGTAAGCCCCCCGATTATGGTGGCAGCAGACCGCGATACTCCCGGGATCATGGAAATGATCTGGAACATGCCAATCTTTATAGCCTTTGGATAGGAGATCTCCTGATCCTCCGGTATCCTGTTGAACCATTTGTCGACAAACAAAAGAACAATTCCCCCCAGTACAAGGGATATTGCCACCACTACCACACTTTCAAGCAACGCATATATATACCCAATGAACAGCAAGCCAACGAAAGCTGCCGGTAAAACAGCCACCAGCAATTTCAGATAAAAATCAAACCGGTAAGCAAACCTCTTTAGAGGGGTTCCTTCAACCATACCCTTTTTTAATGGCTCAAGAAACTTTTTCCAATATAAAACAACAACGGAAAGGATTGCACCAAGCTGAATGTTTATGGTGAATAATTTCACAAAATCATTATTTTCCACACCCAATAACTTTTGGGTTATGATCATATGACCCGTGCTTGAAACTGGAAGAAATTCAGTAATACCTTCAACAACAGCAACAATTACGCTTTGAACAATGTTCATGTATCATGGAATTATTAAAGTAAATGGAAAACATGGCACAAATATAGGCAATCGGGTTATACCTGGTTTCCCGATAATAATATTATACAATATACGTAATTGATATAGCTTTGTTCATTTAACAGGAATACAATGAATAAGTTTTCATTACCAATAAAGATTGGTATTCTCATGACCCTGTCCGTATTTCTGATTGCATCTGCCGGATATCTTTCATTCCGCAGCATGTCGTCCATTGTTTCTTCCATTCGGGTGAAATCAAAGCCCGATCTGCGTCTTTACACTATCCGTGAAATCACATCGGACCTTGAGAAAGCGGAAAACAGCGTAAGGTTGTTCACCCTCACACGAAAGGAAAAGGATATCCAACCCTACTATTCGACAATTTCAGGTGTTGATGACAAAATCAACAGGCTTCGGTCGGGAAGCAGTATGGATACCTTGCTGCTGTTTCAGCTTGATACCATCACCGGGCTGATCGAAGAAAATATCGTGATCTGGGACAGGATGCTTGAACTTTACCAGGGTGATTCCCTGGATAATTATATAAAACAACTTTCGGACCGGCTTTCCGCCGGACTTGATGATCAGAAAAACCGGGATAAAAGCATCCTGAAACGTGTATTTAGCAGGCGCGATGAAAATATCAGGCGACAGGAGGAAATCATTCAGGGACTTAACATCCTGGAACAGCAGGATAGTATAAAGAACAGGCTCCTGCAGACCAGGGAGTCACAACTGGCTGCGACCGGTAGTGAGATCAGTGAACGGTTTTACAACCTCATTGCCAAAATGGAAGATGAGGTAATAAGTTCCATTGAAAAAAATGCCCTGGCAGCTGACAACCTGGCTGTTAAAACCTACCTGTGGCTGGCTGTTTTCACGGCACTTACCACCCTGCTTGTTATATTGGTCCTGGTGATAGTTGTAAGGTTCGTAAGAAAAACACACCAATATCAGAAAGCGCTTGAGAGATCGATGGAAGAAAAGGACAAGCTCACCCGGACCAGGGAATTGTTCATGGCCAACATGAGCCATGAAATCCGGACTCCTGTTAACGCAATTTTCGGATTCACCGAGCAGCTCCTTTATAATTCGTTTGATGAAAAAAGCCGGAAAATCCTCAGTATCATCAAATCATCCTCGGATCATCTCGTTAACATAATCAATGATATTCTTGACTTCTCCAGGTTACAGCATGCAAAGATCATCCTGGGAAAAAGTCATTTTCAGATCTTTGCGTTGTGTGAAGAAGTGCAACTGCTTTTTGAAAAAAAGGCCGGTGAGAACAATACCCGGCTGAGTCATACCATTGACAAATCAACACCGGCTGTTTTGCTCGGCGATCATTACCGGCTGAAACAGATCATGATCAACCTGGTAGGAAATGCCGTGAAGTTCACCAGGGCCGGAGAAGTTCATTTTACCGTGAATGCCGTGAAAAGATCAGGCCGCCTGAATCTGTTACTGGAGGTTACCGACACGGGGATCGGCATCAGCGAAAACATGCTGGATAGCATATTCGATGATTTTACCCAGGCTGAAACAAATACCACCCGGAAATACGGCGGTACCGGCCTGGGCTTGTCCATTGTTAAAAAGCTGGTTGAGCTTCACCGGGGTACTATTACAGTAAAGAGCAAAAAGAACCAGGGTACCACATTCACCTGTTTGTTGCCCTATAATGCCGGAGAATGGGAAAAACTGCCTCCTCCCGCACAATCGGTCAACATCCCGGAGGAAATTAAACGCATGAAACTGCTTATCGTGGATGATGAGGAATACAACCGCCTGCTTTTTAAAACTATCCTGGATAGGTGGCAGGTTAAGCATGATGAAGCGGAAGACGGGTCCGGAGCAATTGAAATGATAAGGAAAGGTCTGTACGACATTATATTTATGGATGTCAGAATGCCGGGAACCGGAGGCCTGAATGCAACCGCAACGATCAGGAATGAACTTAAATTCAGTGAAACAGATCTTCCCGTGATCGGGATATCCGCAACACATACGGAAGAGGACCTCTTACAATTCCGGTCATCGGGAATGAACGCATTTCTTCCCAAACCCTTTACGGAAAACCAGTTGCTGCATACTATCCTTTCCGTTACCGGACCCGGGTGGGGAAATTCCGGCCGGATCAATGTTTTGCCGGTCGCTGAAATTAAAACAACATTAAGCAAGGACAGGATCAATCTGGAAAACCTGTACCACCTGGCGGATAACGATATCTCCTTTGTAAAACAAATGCTTAACAGGTTCATCGAGAGTACGGAACAGGGACTCGATGAACTGAAAACAGCAGTTGGATCGGCTGATTATGACACGGCCGGAGAAACAGCCCACAAAATTGCATCTCCCTGCAAACATTTGGGTGCCGATAAGCTATATTCGTATCTGAAAAATATAGAGGATCTTGCAAGGAACGGTGTAAATCAGGATTCCATGGTAAAACTGGCCGAAGACTCCCTGCAGGAATTTGCAGTCATAAGATCAATGTTGAACGATCATATAGCTAATATTTAGTAAAAATGGCAGATAAGTCCGTAAGAATTTACGTAGTAGAAGATAATGACTGGTATAACCGGCTGTTGGTGCATACCTTATCACTTAATCCCGATTATGAAGTCACCGGCTTTATCAACGGTACGGATTTTTTAAACAGCCTTCATGAACCACCTGATATTGTTACGCTCGATTACAGGTTGCCCGATATCAGCGGGGCCGAACTGCTGAAACGTATCCGGATGGAATATCCCGAAATTCAGGTAATTCTCATTTCAGAACAGGACGACATCAATACCGTAGTTGAATTGTTGAAGCAGGGAGCAAAGGATTACATTACCAAATCGAATGATATCCGGGACCGGTTGCTTAATACGGTTCAGAATATCCGTAAAGAAATAGGATTGATCAGTGAAATTACCAAACTGCGTAAAGAAGTACAGAAAAAATACAAATTTAAAAGCAGCATCCTGGGTGAAAGTCCTGCTATGGAGCAGGTATATGAAAAAATTGAAAAGGCAAGGAATACGAATATTACCGTATCGATCTTCGGTGAGACAGGAACAGGCAAAGAACTGGTGGCAAAAGCCATTCATTATAATTCGAAAAGAAAGGACAAATCATTTGTCGCCGTAAACGTTACGGCCGTTCCTTCCGAACTGATCGAAAGCGAAATTTTCGGTCATGAGAAAGGATCCTTTACCGGTGCTTCCTACAGGCGTATTGGTAAATTTGAGGAGGCAGACGGCGGGACACTTTTCCTGGATGAAATTGCCGAAATGACTGCCTCCTTCCAGGTCAAATTGCTTCGTGCGCTCCAGGAGAAGGAAATAGTTCGTGTAGGAAGCAACCAGATAATAAAGACCGACTGCCGGATAATCGTGGCAACAAACAAAAACCTGAAGGAAGCGGTTCTGAATGGCTATTTCCGGGAAGATCTTTACTACCGCCTGCTTGGCCTGCCGATTGAATTGCCTCCGCTTCGCGATAGGGGAAATGATGTGCTTATCCTGGCAAATTATTTCATTGAACAGTTCGGCAGGGAGAATAACATGCCCGGTAAAAAACTAACTACCGACGCCCAGGGCAAGCTTCTTAACCATACCTATCCCGGAAATATCCGTGAACTTAAATCCATAATTGAGCTTGCAATGACGTTGTCAAACCAGAAAGAAATACAACCAGCCGATATACTGTTTTATTCTGCCGGTAAAGAAATTGAAAATCATGAAAAAGAACTTACGCTTCATGATTATGAGCTCAAAATAATCACATCGTTTCTCAATAAGTACAACAACGATATTAAATTGGTTGCGGACAAGCTCGATATCGGGGTCTCAACTATTTACCGGCTCCTTAAAGAGGTAAACCGGCAATAATCCCATGCAGTTCTTAAAATGAGAATCGGATTCCCAAATTGAGAATCCCCTACAGACCTCATTTTCCCATCATACTGTATTCATGTGGGTTAGCATTAACCTTCCGTTGTGGAACGATCCTTGCTTCATCAGCATTCAATTAATTTAAGGAGGAATAACCTATGAAAACCGAAGACATGAATACGCACAAAACAAGTCCGGATTACCAGCCAAACAAAAGCGGTAAGGGACTTATTGCAGGGCTTTCAACGGCCCTGGTCCTTGTACTTATAGTCGGGGCCATTGCATTTTCAGGCAACCAGAAAAAGAACAAGCAGGCACAGACCAGTCTCGAGGAACAAAAACTTGAACTGACTGTAAACCTTAGCCAGCGCGATTCGATAATCAACGAATGGGTGCTTGCGTTTAATGAAATTGAAAGTGACATTAAGAAGATAACTGCAAGGGAGAACATGTTGAGCCTGCAATCGATGAACCCCGAGATATCAAAAGACAAGAAGGAAGAAATCCTGAAAGAAATTCAACTTATACGCGAAGTAATCGATCAGAACAAAAAGAAGCTGGTTTCGCTGAATGCCCAGTTAAAAAACTCAGGTATTAAGATTGCCAGTCTCCAGGCAAGAATGGATACACTGGATGCTGAAATTGCCGAGCGGGATAACGTTATTCTCATCCTGAACTCGGAGCTTACAACCAGGCACGTAGAGATCGTACAACTCAGTGAGAAGGTGGATACCATGGCTGCCACGATTGTGGAAAAAGAAACCCGGATCAGTGAACAGACCGCAGATCTGAACAAGGCTTTTGTTGTGACCGGTACCTATAAAGACCTGAAAGAAAAGGGACTGCTTACCAAAGAAGGTGGGGTACTCGGACTGGGCAGGAAAGAATCGCTGCAGGAAAATTTTGAAAATGAAAATCTTTTCACAGCAATTGACATAACACAAACACTGACAATACCGGTAAATTCCAAAACAGCCAAACTGGTTACCGAACATCCGGCAAATTCCTATACAATGGTAAAGGACGACGCCGATAAAGTTGCCTATATCGAGATCAGGAATCCGGCAACATTCTGGAAAATCTCGAAATATGCAGTGGTGGAGGTGAATAATTAAGATTGTCAGAAGATAATCGTTAGCGGATAATTGTTATTTGTAAAATAGAATACCATTGTACATGGGTTGACCGTTTATGAAAATTACGGGTCGACCCATTTATTTTTTTATTGGATTAGTGCTGCCAGCGAAGTCCTGCTAAGAATGTCATAGGTTGTATCGCGCACTTCCTTAAACACTCTTCTGATCTGGCAGGAAGCCTCATCTTTACAAAATTCACAAGGTTGATAGGATTTTTCCGATACACAGTACATTAGGGCAATGGTGCCTTCAAAATGGCGGACGATATCTGCAAGCTGCACATCCTCAGGTCTTTTTAACAGGTAATAACCCCCTTCCTTCCCAAGTTTGCTCCCAAGAATACCAAGTTTTCTCATCTCAAGTAATATTCCTTCCAGAAACCGTTGCGGGATTTTCTCCACATTGGCAATTTCACGGATCTGAATGGGACCCTGTCCATATTCCCTTGCCAATCTGGTAAGGGCTACAATAGCATATCTGGTTTTCTTGGATAGTATCACCCCCGGATAATGTTAAGGCACAAATATAAGTATTTGTGCCTATTTAATATAGGTTTATATGCCGATACATATCCCCTGGCCGACCGCTTATATTTGTACGCTATTTCTGTAGACATTATGCACCTATCCGAATTCTTCCATAGCCTACTGATTTTCTGCCTATTGCTATTCATGGTAACAAATCACCAGGTGAAGGCGCAGTCCACCAACGATATTTTAAATGTCCTCACCGATAATAAAACCATTACGCAGCAGCAGGCAGATTCATTGAGGGCAACCTATGCAATAGGTCAGCAAAACACCCTTCCCGATAAAAAACTACAGATAGATTTTGAATTACGGCCCCGGTCTGAATACAGGAATGGGTATCAACAACTCAGAAATGATTCTGTAAGCGGAGCTTTTTTCACCAACCAGAGAAGTCGATTAGGCCTGAATTACAGCCATAACGACAAATTCATCCTCCAGTTCTCCCTGCAGGATCTCCGGGTCTGGGGACAACAGGATCCAAGAACCACAGCAGCTTCAGTTCAGGTCTTTGAAAGCTGGGCAGAACTTATGCTGTCGGGGAGGTTTTCGGTAAGGTTAGGCAGGCAGCGACTGATATATGATAATCAACGGTTATTTGCAGAAAACGATTGGCGGCTTAGTGGTGCGGCTCATGATGCATTGAATTTCAGATTCCAAAGCTCTAAAGTCTCGGGTGACCTCGCATTTGCTTTTAACCAGATGGGAGAACGATATTTTGGCACCGATTATACACCAGCTACATTTAATAATTATAAATTTCTGGTAATCAATTATATCAAATATACTCCGAATAAGATTATTACCCTGACAGTACTCAATAGTTCGGACGGCTTCCAGACCGGGGATGATCCGGAAAAGATGAACTTCAGATACACTTTGGGAGGCAGAATTGAGGCTGTAAGCGGTAGTTTGTACGGAACACTTTCAGGTTACTATCAGGGAGGAAAGAATTCCTCAGGAGAGAATTTATCTGCCTGGTACGTTCAACCTGAAATCCGGGTAACTACCTCCGGAGGACCGGTAGTAAGACTTGGGGCCGAAATTTTCAGTGGGACAGGCAATTTACCGGGCACTTCTGACGATAGATCATTTGTCCCCCTGTATGGCGTGGCTCACCGCTTTAACGGATCGATGGATCATATCGTTAGGTTTCCAAATGATGTTGGGAATGCCGGTTTGGTGAATCCCTACCTTTTTATGGTACAATCCCTCTTCAAAAAATTGGAAATAAGATCGGATCTCCATTTATTTTATTTACAAACCGGGTATTATGAGGCAGACGATAAAATTCCCGGATACCTGGGTATGGAAAATGACTGGTTGCTTACCTGCAGACCCCATACTTCAATAAAAATAGATCTTGGTTTTTCATACATGCTGCCAACGGAAAGCCTTGAAAAGGTGAAAGGTTCGGGAGACTCGTCATACAACCTGTTTTGGGGGTTTTTAAGTCTTACATTCAGACCTGTTCTCTTCAGTACCAAATTTAAATAATTGACATTATGAAGAAGTTATTGGCCTTGTTTTCAATCCTGCTTATTTTTGACAAGGCACTTTTTATTTCCGAAGCCGTAGGTCAGGAAAAGCTTAAGGGACAGATCAGCATATCCGGTGCCTTTGCACTTTACCCGATGACTATTAAGTGGGCAGAAGAGTTCAGGAAGATCCACCCGGATGTCAGGATTGACATATCCGCCGGGGGAGCAGGTAAGGGCATAGCCGATGTATTAAGCGGTATGGTGGATATCGGAATGGTTTCCCGCGAGATATATGCTGACGAACTCAAAAAAGGTGCATACCCTATTGCTGTCACCAAGGATGCCGTTGTGGCAACAATCAGTGAACAAAATCCGGCCTTGTCTGAAATACTTGCAAAGGGTCTGAAAAAAGAAGCCGGAAATAGAATCTGGATCACCGGTTTAGCCAAAACCTGGTCACAGGCTTTCGGTGCCAAATCAGCCGCTCCAATTCATGTTTATACCCGGTCCGACGCCTGCGGTGCTGCTGAAATGTGGGCAAAATTCTTCGGAAAAAAGCAGGAGGATCTGTTGGGTGTCGGGGTATTTGGAGACCCGGGACTGGCCCAGGCCGTTAAGAAAGATCCATTGGGTATCGGATTCAATAACATCGGATATGTTTATGATGCCACAACCAAACTGCAGGTCAAAGGCCTGCGGGTAGTT
Source organism: Bacteroidales bacterium (assembly GCA_035258345.1). Lineage (GTDB taxonomy): Bacteria > Bacteroidota > Bacteroidia > Bacteroidales > UBA10428 > UBA5072. Next base: position 10,378 of record DATEVU010000122.1, on the reverse strand, counting down.
CCAATTGATTTGAACAACAACGGGAAGATCGATGCGGATGAGAATTTTTATAATTCCATGAACGATATTATCACTGCGATCGCCTCGGGTAAATACCCATCACCTCCGGCCAGGGAGTTGTATTTTGTTACCAGGGGCAGTCCCAAAAATAATAAAGTGCTGACTGAATTCATCCGGTGGGTACTTACCGATGGCCAGAAGTATGTTCATGAGGCAGGTTATATAGACTTGCCTAAAGAAAAAATTACAACTGAACAAAAGAAGATCCAATAGACGCCTATGTTAATCATTCGAGCGATTAAAGATAAATTTGCCCGGCATTTTATGCTGGGCATCGCCATTTTTGCCCTGTTGCTTCTCGCAGTTATTGGTATTGGCCTGTTTTTTAAAGCATTGCCGATTATTAAAGAAAAAGGCATCTGGGTTTTACTATCTTCAGGAAACTGGAAACCTTTCAAGGGTGAATTTGGTTTTCTTCCTTATATTTTAAGTACTGTATATGTATCTTTATTAGCAATAGCAATTGCCCTGCCGCTTTCACTGCTTACAAGTATCTATCTGAATACTTATGCATCACAGAATCTTCGCCGGTTTTTCCAGCCTTTTATCGATGTGTTGTCGGGCATCCCCTCTGTAATTTATGGTGTGTGGGGAACGCTTACCATCGTGCCGCTGATTGCCAATAAGATTGCACCCCATTTTGTAGAATACTCTTCAGGGTATACAGTGCTGGCAGGAGGAGTGGTGCTTGCCGTGATGATCCTTCCTTTGCTTATCAGCGTATTGGTTGAAGTATTCAGTTCCATTCCTGCAGAAATGATTGATGCATCGCTTCAACTGGGCGCCACCAAATGGCAAACCGTTAAAAAAGTTGTCCTCCGTAAATCCTTTCCCGGGATTATTGCAGCCGTAGTCCTTTCCGTATCCCGTGCCTTTGGTGAAACCATTGCCGTGCTGATGGTATGCGGCAATATTCCCTTGATTCCCCATAGCTTGTTTGATTCATGCTATCCGCTTCCTGCGCTTATTGCCAACAATTACGGGGAAATGCTTTCCATGCCCAGCTATGAGTCAGCACTGATGCTGGCAGCATTTCTTTTGTTCATCATTATCGTGCTATTCAACGCGATTTCACGGGTGACTTTAGTACAAATTGAAAAAAGATATCATTTATGAGTCCGTTCCTAAAAATGGTAAGATCTTACACATTAGGGGTTAAGACCCAGTGGATGAGCATCAATCATTATCCCCCGGCTTAAGCCTGGGGTCAGTGAAGATAAGCAACGATGAGAGCAACCATAAAAAAATACGAAGAAGGCTTTTTCAAAATGCTGATGATAGCTTCAGCGCTGATTATCATGGGCGTGCTGATTTTCATTATCGGAACTATTGTTTATAAGGGACTGCCCTCTCTAAACTGGGACATGATCTCCAAACTCCCCGGAGGAGGATTTTACCTGGGAAAGGAAGGCGGCGTGCTGAATGCCATCATAGGATCACTGTATATTGTGGCCGGATCGCTCATGTTAAGCATTTTCCTGAGTGTGCCCGTGGTAATGTACATTAATTTTTACCTGCCTAAGAATTCACTATTTGCCAATATTACCCGTTTCTGCTTTGACATTCTGTTTGGCGTGCCGTCCATCGTTTATGGCGCCTTTGGATTTGCACTTATGATATACCTGGGAATCAGGGCATCCTTGCTGGGTGGTATAATAACCGTTGCCATGCTGATCATGCCTATTATGATGCGCTCACTGGATGAAGTCACCAGGCTTCTCTCCAGGGATCTGCCTGATGCCTTGCTTTCACTGGGCGCTACCAAATATGAAATGACCAAGGTTATTCTCCGGCAATTAATGCCAGGGGTGATCACCGCGGTGTTACTTGCGGTCGGTCGTGGCATTGGTGATGCGGCCACCGTGCTGTTCACAGCCGGTTATACCGATAACATTCCCAATGCACTGAACCAACCTGCTGCCACCCTGCCACTTTCGATATTTTTTCAACTGGGGAGTCCTGTGGAAGAGGTTCAGAACCGGGCGTATGCCTCGGCAATAATTCTGACGGTGATTATTTTGCTGTTAAGCTTTTCAGCACGCTATTTCAGTTCAAAATTTTCAAAAACCAAGATATGAGAGCAAATGATATTCAAATAGTTAATATGCAGGAAATCTTATTCACAGGGTTCATGCCCGACAATCCCGTGGCTGGTATGCCCGTACCTTTGTCAATAAGGGTTGAGCATTTAAATGTTCATATTGGTAATCAGCATATACTTAAGGATATTAACCTTACCATTCCTGAGAAAAGAATTACCTGCATCATCGGACCTTCGGGTTGCGGTAAGTCGACTTTCCTGAAAACCCTGAACCGGATGCATGATGAAACACGTGAAGTCAAAATAAAGGGTAGCATATTTGTGCACGGTGAAGATATTTACGGACCAAAAGTTAATGTGATCGATACCCGGAAAAAAATGGGATTGCTGGCACAACGCCCTTGTCCGCTACCCATGTCGATTTATGATAATGTTGCTTATGGACCACGGATACACGGACTAAAAAAACGGAAAGCACTTAACCAGACTGTTATTCAATACCTCCAATATGTAGGTCTTTGGGACGAAGTCAGGGGAAGGATCCGGACCCCGGCAACCCGGCTCTCCATCGGACAGCAGCAGCGATTGTGCCTTGCCCGCGGACTGGCCATTGAACCGGAATATATTCTGGGAGATGAGGCTACTTCAGCACTCGATCCCATCTCGACCAAGAAAATCGAGGAGTTGTTCGTCAAGCTCAAAGAGAAATATACTATTATCCTGGTTACCCATACCTTACGGCAAGCCAGACGCATAGCCGATTATATCGTATTTATGTATCTCGGAAAGATTATAGAGGCTGCTCCTACCGAAGAGTTTTTCGATAATCCAAAAAAGCAACTGACAAAAGATTACTTATCGGGAAGCTTTAGCTAAAACTGGTGAATAAAGGCAATGAATGAAAGCCGTATTTACCTATTTTTATTCACTCATCCTGCATGTAACCTATCAATTTTTTATAATTTTGATCGGGCACCGATATTTTTTATTGTTGTGGTCCGATTAATAATATTATAACAAGCGGTTTATGCACGATGATCAGGTAGTTGCCTGGCTGCTGTCCGGTGATGTTTCCATTTGTTTTCAAACCTGTCGTGATCTTCTTGGCGCGGAGCACCAGGATTTACAGCAAAAGATCGCCACCGAAGGCTGGGGCGCCGGTCTTTTATCACTCCGCCAACAGAACGGGCACTGGGGTTTGGGATTTTACCGGCCTAAGTGGACATCTACCCATTACACACTGCTCGACCTGAAGAACCTTGCCATAGAACCTGTGATCCCGCAAATCAGGGAAACCGTTACCCTGATAACCCGAAAAAACAAAGGGCCCGACGGAGGAATTAATCCCTCCGACGGAACCCGGTACAGCGATGTTTGCATTAACGGGATGTTCCTGAACTATGCCTGCTATTTTGGTGCTGACCGCGAAGAACTCCGCTCCGTAACCGACTTCATATTGTCCCAGCAATTACCGGACGGTGGTTTCAACTGTCAGTACAACCGAAAGGGGGCTGTCCACAGTTCGCTGCATTCCACATTATCCGTTGCCGAAGGTATTCTTGAATATGCCATGAACGGCTATACATACAGACTGAAAGAAATGCAGCAGGCGGAACTTGACTCCAGGGAATTCATACTTCAGCATAAATTATTTCAATCGCACCGTACCGGACAGATCATAGACCCGAAAATGCTGTTGCTCTCCTACCCTTCGCGCTGGCGCTATGATATATTGCGGTGTCTCGATTATTTCAGGCTTGCGGGAATGAGATTAGATAATCGCATGACCCCGGCGATAGAAATACTGCTTGGGAAGAAGAAGGCCGGTGACCTGTGGCCACTCCAGGCCAAGCACCCCGGGCAGACACATTTGAACATGGAGCAGGCCGGAGAGAACAGTCGTTGGAATACCCTGCGTGCACTGAGGGTGTTAAAACATTTCGATATTAAAATTTAATATTACCACAGAAACAGGGAATTTTGTGTCCCTGCCAGGTAAATCACATATCAATCAGTAAATTGAATATGAAAAATAACTGCAGCATTAAACTTTTCAGGGCAGCCTTATTGCTTGCTGCCGTATCGGGGATCCGGGATGCATCCGGGCAGAACACCGAAAATCAGGCAAAAGCCGGTGAGAATATATGTTGGCTAACGGATCCCGGTAACGGCATTTTTTTTCAACCCCAGCCTTTGCAAAATAGCCGGGGCAGCCATTCCGGCACGGATCAGCAAATCCTGGTTGACGACACACAAACTTACCAGGCCATAGACGGATTCGGATATACGCTCACCGGTGGCAGTGCGATTCATATTAATACAATGGATGAAAAGGAAAGGCTTGCTTTGTTACTCGAACTATTTGGGACAGAAGGGAACCAGATTGGCGTCAGTTATCTTCGCCTCAGCATCGGGGCTTCGGATCTGAGTGATCATTTGTTTTCCTACAATGATCTGCCGGCCGGGCAAACTGATCCTTACATGGAACGGTTCAGTATTGATCCCGAGCGTAAAGACCTTTTGCCGGTACTGAAAGAGATCCTTGCCATTAATCCGGATATTAAAATTATGGGGTCGCCATGGTCTCCTCCCGTATGGATGAAAGATAACCAGGACACCCGCGGAGGAAGCCTGTTACCGGAATGGTACAGTGCCTATGCCAGGTATTTCGTAAAATATATTCATGCCATGCAGAAGGAAGGGATAAGGATTGATGCGGTTACAATTCAAAACGAACCGCTACATCCGGGCAATAATCCCAGTTTGCTCATGTTGCCGGGGGAGCAGGCTGAATTCCTGAAGAACCATCTTGGTCCGGCCTTCAGGGAGGCACGGATCGATACGAAAATCCTCCTGTATGATCACAACGCCGATCGGATCGATTATCCCATCAGCATCCTGAATGATTCTGCCGCGCGGCAATATGCCGACGGATCAGCCTTTCACCTGTATGCAGGAAAAATAGGAGATCTTTCAAAAGTTCATGAAGCCCACCCTGATAAAAACCTGTATTTTACCGAGCAATGGGTAGGTGCTCCCGGCAACTTTTCAGCTGATATTACCTGGCATGTCAGGGAACTGATCATCGGGGCCACAAGGAATTGGTGCCGTACGGTGCTTGAATGGAACCTCTCCTCCAATCCGCAACTAACGCCGTATACCGACAGGGGTGGTTGTTCAAAATGCCTGGGAGCGGTAACCATCGATGGGAACAAGGTAACCCGTAATCCCGCCTATTATATCATTGCACATGCGTCAAAATTCATCCGGCCGGGATCAGTAAGGATCGCATCATCCATTCCGGGTAAACTGAACAACGTAGCATTCAAAACACCCGATGACAATGTTGTTGTGGTTGTGCAGAATGACAGCCGTGAACCTCAGCAATTCATCATTAATGCAATAGGAAAAAGCCTTACAATCATCCTTGGTGAAGGTGCTGTTGGAACGTATTTATTCATGAAAGAATAATCGTGCCGTCCTATCCCATCATCACCTGAAGTTCTTCCAGCCGTTGTGCTATCTGAACACTGTTCCTGCACCGGGCAACGCATTCCCCGCATTCATCACATACGGCAAGTCCCCGGTCCTTTTCAATACCGGTAAGCGTAGATTTCGTCATATGCATATTGCCATAGGAAGCAGCATACATATGGGTGCGCATCAGTGAGGGGATATCAACCCCGTGCGGGCAGGTCTCCCTGCAGCCTCCGCAAAACCGGCAAACCGCTTGTAAGGCAAGTTTTACATTATGGTCCTCCAGAAACTTAACCTCATCCGATGAATATTCAAGGTCATAAACCACTGCTGCATCGGCCTGCAACTGCTCAAAGGTTGTAAAACCGGGGACAGCCGTTGTAATCAGGTCGTGGTGCAGTACCCATTTCAGCAGGGCGGAATGCATAAGGGTTCCCTCATAATATTTTTGCGTTTCGGCCGGCAGGTTTTGCTTATACCAGTCCTGCTGGCACTGCGTCTTCATAGCGACAAGTCCTGTTCCCCTGGAAGCTGCATATTTCATGGCATTCAGAGATGCTTCGTCGTTGGCCATCGAATAATTGAACGATATCAGCGCCACATCATAAAAGCCCTTATCTGCGGCGGCAGTGAGCAGTTCAGGCCAGTATACGTGGGTGGAAAAGGCAGGGAACCTTATTTTACCCTGGTCTTTTAATTCCTGCATGGCCTCCATGATATAGGGGTCAAGGACTTCTTCCATCCGGCTTACATCATGCAGCATCAGGATATCGACATAATCCATCTGAAGCCGGGTGAGACTTTGTTCAAACCTGGAAAGCAACTGTTTTTTTCGCTCAGCGCCGTTTTCAGGTTTTTTAAGGATTTCATCGATCACGATTTTTGTGGTGATAACAACTTCTTTTCTGTCAACATTCAGTTCTTTCAATACGGAACCTACCATTTTTTCGTTATTGCCCGCCTGGTAGATCCAGGCCGTGTCAAAGTGCCGCATTCCCATCTGCCAGGCCACCTTAAGCAGGTTTGGGTTACTGCTGTTCATCACACCCATGCTAACGATTGGTATTTTCACTCCTGTCCTTCCCAAGGTGCGAAACAACATTTCTTTCTTCTCATCAGCAGGCTTTAATTGCTGAACAGTGTTACCCAGGGTGGAATTTGCCACCAATCCGGTGGCTACCAATCCGGTTGCATTTTTAAGGAATTTTCTGCGGCTGCTTAAATTCATGAAGATTAAAGATTAAAAATTAAAGATTAAAGACTTCACATGTAATATATTAAATCTTTTTGCAAATAAACAACGTATGGCTTACACCCACGTTCAGAATTTCTTCTGCCAGCACCAGTCCCGATCTTTCGATCAGCCTGCGCATATCATCGGAATGATACATCTGGCTGCATCCGTTGGCTATGTTCGTAAAATACAGCGAGGTTGCATGGAGGCTGTAAGTGGAAGCCTGGTATTTCTGCTGATCCCAGTAGGTTTCCAGAATATACAGGGATGAGTTCTCATGCATCGCGTCTGCGGAGCGTCTTAACAATCCGGCGATGTCTTCCTGCGAAAAACAATCCAGGAACTGGCTCATCCAGATAATATCGGGATCCCTGGGAAAAGGCCTGGTGTGATCCAGCAGGTTGATCGAAAACAGGCCAATCCTGTCGTGGTACCCTGCAGCCCGGATATTTTGATCGGCTTTGGCCAGCTGACCCGGCAAGTCAAGAATGGTTATCCGGATTTCAGGATTATATTGTGCACACTGCATGGCGAATTTGCCCGTATTCCCGCCAACATCCAGAATGAGGCGGGGACGGTCCCTGAAAATGACAGGCATGATCTCGGGAAACGCGTAATCCGAATAAAAATGATCAAAACCAAACCAGCTTTTCTGAACCTGCTGTGGTAGTTCCGACAATCCTTCGTATACGGTGGGCCATTCACCAAATACCCTGAGTCCAGTAGGTTTTCCGGTTTTTATCGAATCGGTAAGGGAGAACATGCCCAGGTAGTTGACATCCTGGGTAAAATCCATGTTTACCCTGGTCAGCTCATCGCACAGAACAAACCAGCCTGTCTTTGTCAGGTGGAAGCAGTTTTCTTCCACCCTTACCACCTCAAGACTTAATCCGGCTTCGAGCAGCACCTTAACGCCATAAACCGGCAAGTTAAGCTTTTCAGCAACGGCTTCCAGGCTGATACCTCCTGCCGAATTTTTCACAAGTTCAAGGATACCGAGATTTCTGAGTGCCATAGCTGCCTGGAACATGATGGGGGCAAAGGCGATTTTTTGAGCATCGAATTTTGCCTGAACAGCCGGTTTTTTATCGGTCCCGTAGTTTAAGGCCATGAGAAGGAATTATGAATTAGGAATTATGAATTAGGAATTACGCATTACGGTTGTTTTCAAAATCACGAACAACTTCCATCGCCTTTTCAAAATCGGCACCGGATACCACAACCTTTACAGGATCGGTTCCACCGGGCGAAATATGCCAGGGAGCCATGGTTCCCCTGATTTCATCTTTAAGAAAAACCTCAATCTCGGCATTTTCAAGGAGACTTTTAACCAGGGCTGCTTCCCATGCTGTGCCTGCGAAAACATCCACCGGATCGTTTGATGTGGTCATGACAATAGTGTTTAATTTATGTATTTCTGTTAATCGCCGTGAAATTAATCCCAAAAAACAACAATTCACGCAGCAAATCCAATTTCTTCCCTGCATTTTTTTCCTTCCGGATAACCTGCAGGTAATTTTCTGCGGTATAATACCAGGGCGGAAAAAACCGGATATATTCCCGCTCCTCTGTTGAAAAGGAGAATCCGGCACTGTTGAGGATCTCCTTCCAGGTCTGCAGGCTCCGGGCATTCTCGTTACCAATCAGAATGGTTTTATGCAGGTTTTCATCGTAATAACTGCTCACCCGCTTAAATCCACGCTTAGAAAAGTTTTTCAGGATAATAAAAATATTGTTGCCATTTTCCTCCAGAACGATCAGCTTGCCATCAGGCTTCAATGAAACCCTGAATATATCAATGGCATCATTCACCGGTTCCAGGTGATGCAAGGTATCCTGTGCAATAATGGCATCAAACTGCCGCTGTGAAACAGGCATGTCGAACAGGTTTGCATATTCGATCCTCAGGCCGTCGAGATTTCCAAACTGCCTCCAGTAGGAAAGCCTGTCGCCTATTTTATTGTAATAGAATTCCAAGGTAGTACCCAATACCTGATGTCCGTTCAGTGCAAGGAAAATTCCCGTGGTGCCATATCCGCATCCTACATCCCACACCATGGAATAGGGCCTGGTAAGTTGGTTACGCACATATTCCAGCCGTTGTTCCAGGTAGGATTTCCTCCACAAAAAACGTTTCTTGTTTTCAAGGAGCCGGTAATACCCGTGGAGATCACTGTTTATTTCCAACTCCTTTATGAACAGATCTAAAAACTCGCTTACTGTCATTCCTCAGAATTATATGGTAAAAATAATCATTCGTCCGATTGCTCTTCCAACAACTTGGCTTAAATTTAGCTTTTTAAAAAATCTCTGTTGAAAGAGAACAATCTTATCGATACCCCTTTGATGAAGCAATATGCCTCCATCAAAGCCAAACATCCCGATGCCATCCTGCTGTTCAGGGTCGGGGATTTTTATGAGACCTTTGGAGAAGATGCTGTTAAAGCCGCTGATATTCTTGGAATTACACTTACAAGGCGAGCCAATGGTTCTGCTTCGTTCGTAGAACTTGCCGGTTTCCCCTACCATGCCATTGACACCTACCTTCCCAAACTGGTGAGAGCCGGGCAGCGTGTTGCCATCTGCGAACAACTTGAAGATCCGAAGCTGACAAAAAAGATCGTAAAGCGTGGCATTACCGAGCTGGTTACACCCGGGATCGCCATTAATGAAAACGTACTGGAACATAAGGAGAACAATTTTCTGGCCTGTGTGCACACCGATAAAAATGCTGCGGGGATTGCTTTCCTGGATATTTCCACCGGTGAATTTCTCACCGCTGAGGGCAGTTTTGAATACATCGACAAACTGCTTCACAATTTTTCTCCCAAGGAGGTTTTGTTTGAACGTGGAAAACAAAACCAGTTCCTGGAACTTTTCGGCAGCGGATTCTGTACCTATAAACTCGATGACTGGATATTTACGGAAGAAACCGCTACGGATAAATTGCTCAGTCATTTCGAGACCCGTTCGCTCAAGGGATTCGGTATCAGCAACCTGCGGCTGGGCGTTATAGCTTCCGGGGCGATCCTGCAATATCTCGACCTCACCGAGCACAGGCAGGTGAAGCATATTACCTCGCTGTCACGCATTCAGGAGGACCATTATGTATGGCTCGACAAATTTACCATCCGGAATCTCGAGCTATTCCACCCCCTGCATGAGGGAGGCAAAGCCTTTATTGACATCATCGACAGGACCATTTCACCCATGGGTGCGCGACTGATGAAACGCTGGGTTGCCATGCCACTGAAGGATATTAAACCTGTAAGCGAGCGGCTGGATGCTGTTGCATACATGATCGGAAATTCCGAAATCCGAAACGAATTCGAAGACCATATTTCACGTATCGGCGATCTGGAAAGGCTTATGTCAAGAGTGGCCGTTGGCCGCATTTCACCGCGTGAGGTAGTTCAGCTCATGCATGCCCTCAAGGCAATCATTCCTGTTAAGGAGCTTTGTTCGCGCCCGGATGAGCCGGTCCTTCAACGAACAGGTGAACAACTGAATCCCTGTCAGCTGGTCTGCGGACGCATCGAACGGGAATTGCAGCACGATGCCCCTGT
>DATEVU010000121.1:0-24843 GCA_035258345.1 Bacteroidales bacterium | reverse complement strand
AAAATCAGCACAAACCAGCGGTATTTTACCGATGCCAGGGGCCTGCCATTTTTCTACCAGGCTTGTACCGGGTGGGAATTATTTTCGATGCTTACCCGGGAAGAAACGGAGGTGTATCTGAAAAACCGAAGCGAAAAAGGATTTAATACCATTCAGGTATTCCTGCTTCCCTGGAAGGTGGAAGATACGAACCGCTATGGTGAACCCCCGTTCAGGGATATGAAATTTTTCACCGATCCGAATGACAACTATTTTGACCATGTGGAATGGGTTCTGCAAAAGGCAAGTGAATATGGCATTCAGTTGAATATTAACGTATTATGGTTAAACAAATGGCGCAATCATACCACGGTGGATAATGCACGGTTCTTTGGCAACTATGTGGCAAACCGGTTTTTGCATCACGATAATATGATGTGGTTTATAGGAGGTGATATCAATCCCAACGATAAAATGGAAGCCCAGCAGGCGTTGGCTGAAACGATCCACGCCATAGACAAAAAGCATTTGATGAGTTATCATGGTGGCCGGTATTCCGATGGGAGCAGCACTTCCAGTTCGGCACTATTTCACCGCGAGCCCTGGCATAGCTACAATATGGCTTATTGTTACGATCCGTCGCATTCTCCCAGATTTGATCCATACGCTCATGTGCAATTCATTCATGCTTACAACTTAAAACCTGTTAAACCCATCATTTTGGGAGAAAGTTTTTATGAATCCATGAATTATCCTTTTAAGGATTCGGCTGAGCATTTTTACGCCCTTCGTTTGAGCCCTCTCTGGGGCTTAACTTCAGGAATTACAGGGCATGCTGCAGGGCACGGTAAAATAATCACTTTTGGCAAAGAATGGCAAAAAGCAATGGATGACCCCAATAGTTTGGTGGTTAAGAATCTTTCACGGCTTATCGGCGAAATAAAATGGTGGACGCTGGTTCCCGACCAGAGTCATGAGGTTGGTATCAACGGGTACGGAAATTTTGGAGGGATGCATTATATTTCGCTGGCATGCGATCCGGAGGGCAAACTTGCTGTTGCCTATTTTCCCTATCATGGGAAGCTTACCGTTGATATGTCGAAATTTTCGGGACCCGTGAAGGGACGATGGTTCGATCCGGTAAACGGTAATGTGATTCCTATTACATCTAACCTCTCAAATAAAGGAACATACGATTTTTCGCCTCCTGGACTTAATGGCGGAGGTGCCCAGGATTTCCTGCTGATCCTTGAATCGAATTAATAGCAATTCCTTTCTTTATTTTTAAGGGTAAAAAATTCTTCCAATGAAACTAAACAAACCTGCTAACCAATTAAATCGCAGGAACTTTATTCAGCCTTTTGGAATTGCAGCTTCTGGACTGGTCATCTTACCTGCCTCCGGTTGTGGTAAAAGAATAACTAACCGAAGTTCGAAGAATAATATACCATTTAATCCAACGCCCCATAACTTTCGAAATGAGCCGGTGTGTTTGATGGTACCACCTCCTGAGCCAGATGGGACTTTCATTGTCAGACTTGGAGATATTGAAATTCCTTATCAGGTTGAAGGAATAAACGGGAAAAAGCAAATCTGGGTTTGTTCTGATTTTGCCTCAGGAGAAAAACAACAATTTGAAGTTGTTCAGGGCAATCCTCCTGAAATGAAAAAAAAATCCGATGGGGTCCGGATTGGTGATGATACGATTGTGTTTAATGGGAATCAGCTTGGTTCTACTGAAGTGTCAGAGGTGGTGAGAATCAGCAGATCGGGTAAGAAGATTTTGTCTTTATCTGGAAACGAAATCGATTTAGACCGCTGGCAAGGAGAAGTTGGATTGCTTGTTCCGGATGCAAGCGACCCTTTTGGCGAAATCCAGATTGGCTGGCAAAACAAAGGACAAGGAACCACGAGTGGGCATCATAATTACAATGTGAAGGAAGAATTGAATTTTGCAGATTAACTAAGGAATTGATTATCAAACTATAGAATACATCATGATAAATAAGATCTCGACAATATTACAGTGTTCCAGAATGGGGTTCTGGTACAGAACAATTTTGTAATAATAAGGTGTCAGCATGCAAAGGGTAACTTATGATGCCTACTATAAAGGTCAGCTTCAGTTACAGGATCATGGACACCCGTTTAGTTACAGGAATATATGGATACGAGAACTCTAATTAAATGTAAACAATAAACGATTAAAACTTGAAATTCTGCATTTTTCTGTCCTTCCTGCTGGCAGGGTTTTTTTTACAAGCTCAAAATGGAGAACCAATAGATCAATCGGCGGCAGAATACTGTAGAACAAACGACACATGAGTATGAGAAGTGAATGGAAATCAGGGACAACTGGCCCGGGTTGTCAAACAATTAGAAAAAAAATAAAAAAAATGAATAACACAAAATATAAATACATTCATCAAAAAATCACTTTTAACATAACAAATTCTAACTATTAAAATTATTAAATTATGAAGAACCCATTTTATTATTTGATTAAACCCCATTGCTATTTACTTATCCTTCTTTTTACTCTGGTAAGAATTAATTCTATTGCCCAACAGGATGTCTCTAATGCGAAGAACGGATCAGAATTAAAAATTGCAATGCTTCAGATGCCTTCCAGGTCAGATAAGCTCTGGAATATGAATAAAGGCGATGAGTATTGCCGTATAGCCAAATCCCTAAATGCTGATATTGCTTTATTCCCAGAAATGGTGAATTTTGGTTACAAGAGTTTCGATTTTAAAAATCCTCTTGCAATGCAGAACTGGATAGGCATGGGTGAGAGCCGAAATGGTGAATTTGTAAAACACTTTCAGCAATTGGCAAAAGAACTTGAAATGGCTATTGTAATTACTTATCTCGAAAAAACGGATAGCCTGCCAAAGAACTCAGCTTCATTAATCGACAGGCATGGTCATTTAATAATGACCTACTCAAAAGTTCACACTGTAGATGTATACCAAATGGAATCAGCTATGAGTCCGGGTACTGACTTTTATGTGACAGAGCTCGATACGAAAATCGGAAAGGTGAAAGTAGGGATAATGATCTGCTATGACAGAGAATTCCCTGAAAGTGCCAGAATTCTGATGTTGAAAGGAGCGGAACTGATATTAACACCCAATGCTTGTGGATTGGATAGTTTACGATTGATGCAGTTTCAAGTGCGGGCATGGGAAAATGCAGTTATATCTGTTATGACAAATTATGCCAGAACTGAAGGTGATGGATTTAATGGCCGATCCTGCGCCTTTTCTGCCGAGGGTTCTAAAATTATAATTGCTGATGACAAAGAAGGTGTTTACATTGCCACTTTTAATATGCAAGATACGAGAAATTATCGCAGCAGTTCGTTCTGGGGAAATGGTTACCGCCGGCCTCATAGATACAACGAATTAATTTCACCTAATGTTCAGGAGCCTTTTATAAGAATAAATGGGTTTGGGAAAGAGTTTAAAAGACTGGAGCGGTAGTTCTCTGGATCACAGTATGTAAAGTGATGTGATCAGCCGATTCTTAATAGTTATTAAATTTGTATTTAACACTTACTAAATGAATAACTTATGATAAAGATGGTCCACAGGATCATGGAAACCCGGTTAGCTACAGGAATATATGGATACGAGAACTTTAAGCAACCTATAAACTGATTTTTGTCAATCGCAAAAATAACATTTATGAAAATACACAAACAGCTCCTAATTATACAATTAGGTTTGTTATTTCCGCTTATTGCCTTCAATTCACCCAGGCAAACTGAACTTATGAATTTTGACTGGAAATTTTTGAATGGTGATGCTAATTCTGCCTTCACAGAATGGTTTGATGATAAGAAATGGGAAACAGTGCAATTACCACATGATGCCTCTATTGGTGGAAATTTCAGCAATAAAGAATCAACAAAGGAAAATGGATGGTTACTTTATGGAAAGGGATGGTACCGTAAATATTTTGATGTGCCGATTGAAGCTAATGGGAAAAAGGTATTTATCAGTTTTGACGGCGTTTACAGGGCTGCCGAGGTATGGTGTAACGGAGTTTATCTTGGTAAGCAATTAAATGGTTATATTGGGTTTCAATACGATATTACAAAGGAAATTAAGTTTGGCAAAAAAAATGTTATCGCTGTAAAATACGATAATACAGTAAAAGAAACTTCCAGATGGTACACCGGAGAAGGAATTTATCGGGATGTTTGGCTGACAATAACTGATAAGCTGCTTATTCCTCAATATGGCACGTATATTACCACACCTGTTATTAATAAAGACAAGGCATTAGCAAAAGTGGAAACAAATATTATTAACGAGTACAACGAAAGAAAAACATGTCGGTTAGTAACAGAGATAATTGCCCCTGATGGGAAAAAAGTAATTGAATCTACTTCTGTAGTGCCTGTAAATTCAGGAGAAAATTATCTGTGTCGTCAGGAAATCGAGATACCCTCTCCATTGATCTGGTCCTTTGAATCCCCGAACATCTACAAAGCTGTTTCTAAAGTTTATGCCGACGATAATCAACTCGATGAATATGAGACTACGTTTGGTATTCGTGAAATTAGCTTGACACCTGACAAAGGATTGTTAATCAATGGGGGAAAAGTTATTGCCAAAGGAGGTAACATGCATCATGACCTTGGTTGTCTGGGAAGTGCAGCATTGGCAAAAGGTTATGAACGTAAATTAGCACTCTTGAAAAAAATGGGGTGCAATTCCATCAGACTGAGTCACAATCCTCATGCTCCGGTTCTGTTGGAAGTTGCCGATCGGATGGGTTTTCTGGTATTTGCCGAAGCTTATGACAAATGGACATCTCAATACTACGGTGGACAGGAATCTTTTGAAGCCAACTGGAAGAATGATCTTGCTGCATTTATTAAAAGGGATCGTAACCATCCCAGTGTTTATATATGGAGCATGGGTAACGAAACATACAATCAAATGGGACTTCATGACCCTAAATTTGAAACACCTGATGATGCAAGTGATTACGGTATAGGTTTATACCAACGAATGGTAGAATTTACACATTCATTGGATCCTTCAAGAAAAGTTACGGTAGGATTATATCCTGCCCGGGAAAAGTTTGTAAAGGAGTGGGAACATTTGAACGACTATGATTCCTTCACTAACTCATTTCCGGCCGAAATGGCTTTTTATGGCGATGTGGTAAGTTGTAACTATACCGAAAACATGTTCCGGTTCGATCACGAAAAGTTTCCACAATTGATGTTTATAGCATCAGAAACAGGCACCAACCTTAATCGTGAACATACAAAAATTTCCTGGTTGGAATTTGAAAAGTACTATGTGATAGGACATTATTTCTGGAGCGCAACAGATTACCTGGGAGAATCAGTCTGGCCTACAAAAGTTTGGGGGCGTTCTTTCCTGGATATCTCGGATGAAATGACCCCCATTGGGTATTATTACCAAAGTTTTTATGACGACCATCCTATGCTGCATATAATGGTCTATGATGAAGATGGGGCACGAAAAAAGTGGTTCGATAAAACTATTACCAAAAATTGGGACTGGTATCCAATGAGTGATCATTGGAACTGGAAAAGCCAAACGGTAAAAGTTGGAACATTTACCAATGCAGAAGAAGTTGAACTATTCCTAAACAGTAAGTCACTAGGGATTAAAAAACTTTCAGATTGCGATCAGGGTAAAATGGATTGGGACGTTCCCTTTAAATCAGGAGAAATAAAAGCCGTAGCCCGAAATAAAGGGGTAATTGTCGCCGAACATATGCTGAAAACAGCCGGGAAACCTACGGAGATAGCCTTAGAACCTGATGTGAAAACATTAAAAGCAAATGGACTTGATCTTGCCTATATTAAAGTAAGGCTGATTGATAAAAATGGATTAACTGTACCCAATGCAGACAGAATAGTAAATTTTTCGGTTGAAGGAGATGGGTATTTCAGTGGAACTGCTAACGGAGATATTTTTAGTAACGAGAAATGGGTTGGGAATGAGCGTTCTACCTATATGGGAAAATGCATAATTGTTCTACGCAGTTCACGAAATAAAGGAGAAATTGCGATAAAAGCTAATGCTGAAGGATTACCGGAAAAAACTCTTCGAATTCAAGTGGATTAATCAAGGATTTATTAGTGAGCAGGCTCAACATTAGATAGAAAAATTTAATTGGCACTAAAGTAAAATTAAGGAGGTATGTATTATGATGGATACTATTATGTGTAGTATAGCTAACAGAAAATAGTCTGTGTTTCAAATCATGTGGTGTATGGCCTTATTTTATGGAAGTGATGATGATAACCTTATTCTCAGGGCCGGAAATGATATAAAAACTTGCAAATCACCGATTGACGGGCATAATGGGAAGGGAGAGTCGGTTGACTATATTGATATTAACTCGGATTCTTCAGGATTTTGTGAAAGTGCTGTATGCAACTAAATCATAAAAATGTACAAAGAATATTCAAACATTGCACAAAAAGCCTTTGAACAAGGCAAAGGGATTTTTCGGTTGGCTCCCAACTGGGTGCCCCGTTCATTTTGTGTTCCCGGTCGAAGGATCAAACTTCATCCTGATGATTATTATGCTCTGGGCGGCATACGTGGTGGCATTGACGAGCGATGGTTTTCCTCGACCACTCCTGCTGATAACGGGCCACTTACGGGAAAAATCGAAGGCCTGAGCGAAGTGGTCTTTGAAGAAGACGGCGCCGTTTCCAGGATACTATTGCGTGATGCAGTTGCAGAACTGAAAGGAGCTTTGGTAGGAGAAAAGATATGGAACGAATATGGTGCCTGGCCCATGTATTCTAAGTTTTTTGATAATAAGGGAGCCCTACCTCACCACGTCCACCACAGGGAAAAACATGCCAGGCTTACCGGGCAGGAAGGGAAACCTGAAGCCTATTATTTTCCTCCCCAACTGAACAACCACGGAGGCGATTTTCCTTACACTTTTTTCGGTTTCAATCCTGGGACAACTAAGGAAGAAGCTTTTGAATGCCTACATAATTTCAGTAAAGGGGACAATAAGATTACCAATATTTCACATGCCCACCGCCTCGAACCAGGTACTGGATGGGATGTACCTCCCGGCATTCTTCATGCCCCGGGAAGCCTGTGCACTTACGAGCCCCAAAAAGCTTCGGATGTGTATGCCATGTACCAGTCGCTGGTTGGCGATGCCATTGTTCCGCAGGAACTGCTCTGGAAAGACACTCCCAAAGAAAAAATCGGGGATTTTGCGTATTTGCTTGAAGTTCTGGATTGGGACCTGAACGTTGACCCGGATTTTGTAAAAAACAGGTTTATGAAACCCATTGCAGCCAGACCTTTGGAAGAAATGGAACAGGAAAGTTATACGGAAAACTGGATTTGTTACAAATCGGATGCTTTCAGTGCCAAAGAGCTGACCATCTTTCCAGGTGCAACAGTAACCATAAAAGATGCAGGGTCTTACGGGATGATCATGATGCAGGGGCATGGAAAGATGGGTTTTTGGGATATTGAGACACCTTCATTGATCCGGTTCGGGCAGCTGACAAATGATGAATATTTCGTAAGTGAACAGGCAGCTTCAGAAGGGATAAAAATAATTAACCTCTCGAAAACAGACCCAATCGTGATGTTGAAACATTTCGGTCCGGGCAACCCTGAATTATCCCGTTGGCAGGCCGAACAATCAAAACAACTGAGAAATGGCAGATAACAGACAAAAATACAACCAGACTTTTTTATGGATGATCTGCCTTGTGGCAGCCATGGGCGGATTTCTCTTTGGATACGATTGGGTAGTAGTGGGTGGTGCCAAGCCTTTTTATGAACCTTACTTTGGGCTGACCACCCCCAATATGAAAGGCTGGGGCACCAGTTCTGCGTTGATCGGCTGTATTTTCGGGGCTCTCTTGTGCTTTAGCGTTAGCGACAAATACGGAAGGCGGCGGTTGATGATCCTTTCAGGTGCCCTGTTCACTATCTCTGCAGTTGGAACAGCTATGTCCAAAGAATTTACATGGTTTAACATTTACCGGATTGTGGGAGGGTTTGGCATCGGTATAGCCCTGAACTTGTCGCCAATGTACATTGCAGAAATGTCGCCTCCCCACATGCGTGGAAAATTGGTATCGGTCAACCAGTTAATGGTCATGTTCGGGATATTGGCCGCACAGGTGGACAACTGGAGAATTTCACTGCTTGACATGCAAATGCCCGTGGATGCAACGGAAGAAATCATCCGGCAAAGCTGGAACGGGCAAATGGGATGGCGGTGGATGTTTGGGTTGGAAGCCATCCCGGCATTGTTGTTTTTCCTGCTCATGTTTTTTATGCCTGAAAGCGTCAGGTGGCTGGTGAAAAACGGGCAAAACAAAAAAGCCATTGATATTTTGTCACGAGTTGGCGGTGCTGAATATGCCAAGGCAGAAGCAATCATGATCCAAAATACCATTTCCAATGAAGAAGTTTCTAAAGTCCATTTTGGTGACTTGATCCAACCGGGTCTGTTCAAAATACTGTTATTGGGTATTTTTCTGGCCGTACTCCAGCAATGGTGCGGTATGAATGTTATTTTCTATTATGCGGCAGATATCTTTCAGGCAGCCGGTTACAACATCAAGCAATTGATGTTGCAAATTGTGGTCATTGGTACGATTATGGTCCTTTCTGTGTTTGTCACCATTTTTGTGGTCGACAATGTAGGTCGTAAATTCCTTATGCTTCTTGGTACGGGTTCCCTGGCTGTTATTTATATCATTGAAGGATATTTGTTCCATTTGGGGGTACAGGGAATGCCAATTGTCATTCTAACCCTTTGTAGTGTGGCCTTTTACTCGTTGACGCTGGCTCCGGTAGTCTGGGTCATCCTTTCCGAAATTTTTCCCAACCGTATCCGTGGGGCAGCCATGTCCCTTGCAGCAGTCTCTCTGTGGATCGGGAATTTCTCACTTACTTTTTCATTCCCCTCGATTAAAGAAAACCTGGGGTGGACCCTGAATTTCTGGCTATACGCCATTCTCTGCATTCTCGGGTTTTTCGTAATTGTGCATAAACTTCCTGAAACCAAAGGAAAATCGCTGGAAGAGATTGAAGATATATTGGCGCACTAAATCTGATTAATAAAAATTGTTTAATAGATAACAAAAACTAAAAATCATGAAAGAGAAGATTCTGATTGGATTACTGTTTTTTCCCCTTGCCATCTGTGGCTATGGACAGGACAACCAGAACGGAAAAGTACCATTGGCCCCTAAACAGAACAGGAAGCCGGAGAAAGTCCAGCCATTCTGCCATAAATATTCATTGGAAGAATTGAAAGACAACTTTTCAGAAAAGATGATGCGGCATGCGGCCAAACAAAATGAAACAATCAAAGAAACAAACAATAAAGGGAAATGGAAGCCGACACCTGAATCAATCGACAGTCATCATGCCCCTGAATGGTTCAATGATGCCAAGTTCGGCATGTTCATTGACTGGGGACTTTGGTCGGTTGCGGGATGGGCGCCTAAAAAAGAAAAAGGGGCGATGTATCCAGATTGGTATGAATTCAGACTCCATGCCGATTCTGCATTTATAAAATACCATGAAAAGAATTGGGGCAAAGATTTTGATAGGGACGATTTTATTTCCTTGTTTAAGGCCAGTAAATACCAACCACAAAAATTGGCTGAAATTGCAAAAGATGCCGGGATGAAATACATTGTCCCGTTTAGTAAACATCATGGAGGATTTTGCCTTTGGCCGTCATCCTATACTCAACGGGATGCCGGAGATATGGGACCAAAAAAGGATTTGATCAAACCCCTTGTGGAAAGCTGCCAAAAAGAAGGCCTGAAATTTGGCTTTTATTTTAGTATTGAAGAATGGGAATACCCATTGATTGGAACCAATGGAGAGCTGTTTAACCGCGGTTGGGGATGGAGAGGAGGGATAAAACCTTACACTTGTGATCTGGAAAAAAAGATTTCTGGAAAAATTGCCGTGAAGGATTATGCTGCAGATTATCTTATGCCACAGGCTACCGAATTTATCGACAAATATGATCCAGACCTTATATGGTATGACGGAGATATGTCATCTATTAGTGCTGTGGGGCTTCGTACATATGATATCGCCGCCTATTTTTATAACAAAGCAGAAGGACGCAAAGAAGTTGCAGTCAACGATCGGTATGGGACACAGGATAAAAAATGGTTGCGATCTGTAAGGGGTGATTTTTTCACCAATGAATATGGTGATATGGAGAAGGAAGCCAAACAAACCACCCGGGCATGGGAAGCCTGCTGGGGTATTAGCCAGTCATTCGGGTTCAACTGGCAGGACACCGATGCAAATGTGATCAGTTCAAAAGAATTTATTGATAAGTTCGTTGATATTGTAGCACACGGGGGCAACCTGCTTTTAATTGTTAATTTGGATGGGGAAGGGGCATTGCCCCAGATTCAGGAAAAACGTTTGAGAGATATTGGAAAATGGTTAAAAGTGAACGGAGAAGGCATTTATGCAACCCGTCCTTTCACCCGTCAAGTTGATGGTCCGGTCGCATACACTCGAAGCAAAGACAATCAATACGTTTATGCCATCGTGAAAGAGTGGCCCAATCAGGAACTTCAGTTTAAAGGGCTAAAAGCAGAAACAGGTAGTAAAATCGAAATGTTAGGTTATGGTAATCCACTGGTTTGGATAAATGGACAAGATGGGGTATCTGTTAAACTTCCGGATAAATTACAAGATGAAAATAACAGGCCTTGTGATTATGCCTGGATATTAAAAATTAAATTGGATGTCAGCGGTTTATAAAATATTGGTAAAGATCATTGAATTGAATCATGAAAATTTAATATGAAAAAGCAAATTCATTTCACTTCGAGCTGGTCGATTATGGAGTGGCGCTACTTTCCAGCAACGATAAGTGTCACTTCAACTTTGTTGGTGTTCTTGCCTCAAGTCCTTATTCTGTACTTCTTAATCCCATTTGCAGCAATGTCGCAATCTCCCGTTCAATTCGTTAATCCACTGGTCGGTACTGCAATTGCAACTACCGAAAGTGCCCTTAAACACAGCGAAGCCGGTTCGGAAATTAAAGGTCAGACTTTTCCTGCCGTTGGCCGCCCTTTCGGGATGACACAATGGACCCCGGAAACACGTACTACCGAATTAAAGTGCATCTCACCATATTACTACAATGACAAATTGATTACCGGTTTTCGCGGGAGCCATTGGATGAGCGGAAGCTGTACTCAGGATTACGGCAGTGTATCGGTGATGCCTTTTTCGACCAGCCGGATTGATACGCTAAAGAGTTCACCTGTTTCAAACTTCGACCACCGGAACGAAACAGCAACACCTGCTTATTACCGTGTGATGCTCGAAAGTTTTGACATTCAGGCTGAACTAACAGGAAACATTCGTTCCGGGATGTTGCGTTTTGTATATTCAGGACAAGGGGAAAATTACCTCCAGATTCGGGCAAACAGCGATGAAAAAGTTGGGAAAATATGGTTTGACAAGGAGCGAAATGAAATTGTCGGGTACAATCCTGTCCACCGTATTTATCAGGGAAATGGCCAGTCCGCCGGTTTCAGCGGTTTTTTTGTGATCCGCTTCGACCAGTCTTTTGAAGTGATGTCTCAAACCATCCATCCGCAACAAATGGTGGTCAGTTTCGGAAAAGAGAAAACCATTCAGGTTGTAGTTGGCACTTCGTTTACCAGTATTGAAGCTGCCCGAAATAACCTGAACCTGGAAATTACGGATTGGAATTTTGAGTTGGTCCATAAGGCATCAGAAGAAGAATGGAACCTGGCACTGGGCAAGGTAGAGGTCGAAAGCGATTCGGAAGACGACAAAATTAAATTCTATACCGCCTTATATCATTGCTTTCAGTTACCGCGCACTGCCAGCGATATGGATGGAAGCTACCAGGGATTTGCTCAGGATACGTCCATACATAAAGCTGTTGGCTTCGTTTATTACGATGATTTTTCGATGTGGGATACTTATCGCGCATTACATTCGCTTTTATCACTTCTGGAACCCAAACGAAGCCTCGACATGGTAAAATCGCTGGTTGCTAAAGCCGGACAGGGTGGTTGGATGCCGATTTTCCCGGCTTGGGGAAATTACACTGCAGCCATGATTGGCGACCATGTGAATACCATGATTTCGGATGCGTTTGCCAAAGGAATTAAGGATTTCGACACTGAGACGGCTTGGAAATTCATGAAAAAGAATGCCTTCGACCATCCTTCGAAAGAAGAATACTTTGATGGGAAAGGACGACGGGCATTGATTAGTTACCTGAAATACGGCTACATCCCGCTTGAAGATCCTGTTTCGGAAGCTTTCCATAAACAGGAACAGGTTTCGCGTACACTCGAATATGCATTCGATGATTTCGCACTGGCCCAATTTGCCAAAGGTTTGGGCAAAAACGCTGATTACACCAGTTTGATGAAACGATCGCAAAATTACCGCAATGTGTTCGATAGGCAAACCAACTATGTGCGTGGCAGGTATACCGATGGTCGCTGGATCGAACCGTTTGATCCGTTTGAAAATGCGAGTTTTATTTGTGAAGGAACACCGTATCAATATACCTGGTACGTTCCACATGATGTCCCCGGGCTGATTGAACTGATGGGTAGCCGTGAAGCATTTCTGAAACACCTCAACGCCTTTTTCGATGGTGGGCATTACTGGCACGGCAACGAAACTGATCAACAAGCCCCTTACCTATTTGCAATGGTCGGCGATCCGAAAAAAACACAGGAATGGGTTCGGCGAATTACTGACGAAGAATACGAAACCTGCCCGGGCGGTTTGAGTGGCAATGAGGATGCAGGTCAAATGTCAGCCTGGTTGGTTTGCACCATGATGGGTTTTTACCCCGTCTGTCCGGCCACCGATCAGTACGTAATGGGAGTGCCGATGTTCAAAAAAATAACGATAAATCTCGAAAATGGTAAAAAACTTATTCTGAACGCACCGGAGAATAGTGCTGAAAAACCCTACATTCAATCAGTAAAGTGGAATGGCAAAAACTATCGGAACAACTGGATCAGTCACCTTGAAATAATGAAAGGTGCAGTAATCGATTTTAAGATGACTAACAAATAGTGCCTCGGCAAAAGATCACTTTCTTTTTTCAATTTTTAAACCGGACATTCCGTGTATTAATGATTGGGCGTTATCGTTGAATTGAAAGACTATTTTACTGATTTTAATAGAACAAATAGAAAAGATTATTCAATAGTTATAAACAAATAAAAATCAAGTACATGAAAAATTATTTGGTAATCCTCGTTTTAAGTTTATGCATTTATCTTGTTTCCTGCAACAGGCAGATTCAACCAATATCCCTGCATGAAGAGAATTCACACTATTTTATGTTCCGGGGTAAATCTACGATTCTAATAACATCAGGCGAACATTATGGTGCGGTGTTGAATCTGGATTTCAACTACACCGATTATCTGGATGAACTGCAATCCAATGGGTTGAATTGTACACGGTTGTTTGCAGGTCCTTACGTGGAGTTTCCAGGATGGTTCAATTATACATCAGATCAACCGCTTTCACCTGCTCATGGACGGTTCATCTGTCCTTGGGCCCGCAGTTCAGAACCGGGTTACATCAACGGTGGTAATAAATTTGATCTTACAAAATGGGATATTGAATATTTCAAACGATTAAAGGATTTTCTCACTCAGGCATCCGGAAGAGGCATCGTTGTCGAGTTGACTCTGTTTTGTCCGTATTATGATATCCACAAAGGTGACCATGACTTGTTGTGGAAATATAGCCCGTTTTACCATGAAAACAATATCAACGATATAGGGAAGATACACAGAATCAAGGCACTGACGCTTGATAATGGCAATTTGCTTGAAATTCAGGAAGCCTATGTCCGCAAGGTGATCACTGAACTTAAAGACTATGATAATATCATTTATGAGATATGTAATGAACCTTATGTCCAAAACCTGGTGCCGGACGATTGGATGGCCCATATATCGCTGGTGATTACTGATACCGAATCGGCATTCCGTTTTAAACATCTTCAGTCACATAACGTTGCCAATGGTGTTACAGTTATAAACAATCCCTTACTCAATGCTTCGGTCTTCAACTTCCATTATAGCAACCCTAAGTCCATAACATTAAATTATGGGATGAACAAAGTTATAGGCAATAACGAGACGGATGGATTTGAACCTCCGGAAATGTCCCGCATCAACGCCTGGGACTTTATCATCGGGGGTGGAGGATTATTCAATAACCTGGATATGTCTTTTACAACATCTGATCCCGGTGGAATAAATTCAAGTGGCGGGCAGGCCATGCTTCGGTTCCAGTTAGGGATCAATAAAACATTCATTGAACGGTTTAATTATGTTCGCATGAAACCGGACACTCTTGTCATAAATGACATGTTTATGCAAGGTATTTCGGCCATTGCATTATCGGAAACAGGCGTTGCTTACGCGATTTATTTACATAAGTCGAACCTTAAAGATCTCAATCCAGTATCGGGTGAATTAGGGATCAATCTGCCATTAGGAAATTATAAGGCATTATGGGTGAACCCGGTTACAGGTAAATCGGAAATGGAAATAACATTCAATCATTCAGGAGGTGAAAAAAAATTGAATTCACCGTCGTTTGGTTTAGACATTGCTTTGGATATACGTCGAATAAATTAAAGATAATAAAGTTACAAAATAAAATCTAAAATTATAATTATGTATATCGTGGGAAATTATGCTTTGGCAGTATTTTTTACAGTTATAACAATGTTATGTTGGGGGTCATGGCAAAATACCCAAGTGCTTGTAAAAAACTGGCGTTTCGAGTTATATTATTGGGATTTTGTATTGGGTATCCTGATGTTTTCAGTTATTATGGCTTTTACCTTGGGGAGTATTGGTACACAAGGAAGAGGATTTATTGAGGATCTTAAGCAAGCTGATATAAAATATATACTGTTAGCTTCAGCTGGAGGTTTTATCTGGAGTGCCGGAACATTGCTGATAGTTGCCGGAATAGCTATCGCTGGGATGTCTGTTGCTTTTCCGATTGGTGGTGGGATTGGATGGGTTTTTGGAATAATTACCAGTTATCTTGTTCGTCCGGAAAGTAACCCGGGTTATTTATTCACTGGCACAGCCTTTATTTTGGGCGCGATAATTATCAATATGATTTCCTATCGACGAATGGCAAAAACAAATAAAAGGGCTCCATTTAAAGGGATTATAATCTCAGTATTTGCCGGTGTTTGCCTTGCTTTCTTTTACAGCTTCGTGGCTCGTTCACTTGATACAGATTATGCTATATCAGGTATGGGGAAACTAACCCCCTATACCGCAGTAGTTTTTTTTTCTGTGGGAACATTGATCAGTGCAATAATATTTAATTCCATACTCATGGCCAAACCTTTGCAAGGCTACCCGGTTAGATTCAAAGAGTATTTTAATGGTACATTCATTGAGCATTCAGCAGGCATCCTAGGCGGACTTATCTGGGGTTTGGGTAATTCTCTCAGTTTTATGGCAGCGAATGTTGCAAGCCCGGCAATTTCTTATGCCTTAAGCAATGGCGCCGTTATTGTGGCCGCTCTGTGGGGAATTCTTTATTGGAAGGAATTCAGGAGCGCTCCCAAGGGTACCAATCTGATGCTTGCATTTATGTTTATCTGTTATCTTATTGGCTTGATACTGGTTGTAGCCGCCCGGCTTTAGCAGCATTACTTTTCAAACAGAAATTAATAACCCAAAAAAGAAAAAAACATTAAAAATATGGACAGTGCAATTGCCAGATATATTTTTGAAAAGATGTATGCCATCAGGGTATTCGAAGAAAAAGTTGAGGTCCTTTTTGCCAAGGGAGTGCTTCCGGGATTTGTTCATCTTTATACCGGTCAGGAAGCTTGTGCCGCAGGTGTTTGTGCAAACCTGGGACCTGAAGATTATATCACCAGCACGCACAGGGGACATGGACACTGTATCGCCAAAGGAGGCAGGCTCGACAGGATGATGGCGGAGCTTTTCGCGAAGAAAACAGGATATAACCATGGTAAAGGAGGATCTATGCATATTGCGGCCACCGAAATAGGCATCCTCGGTGCGAACGGTATCACAGCCGGAGGTCTTCCCATTGCAGTGGGAGCTGGACTAACTTCCATGATGTTAAAACTTGGAAGAGTTGCGGTTGCTTTTGTTGGGGATGGGGCCACTAACCAGGGGACATTTCATGAATCGGTTAACCTCGCGGCTGCTTTTAAAATACCTGTGATTTTTGCAGTAGAAAATAATCAGTACGGGGTTGGAACAAGGTTTGCTGATGTAAGTAATGGAATTGATATTGTTAAAAGGGCTGAAGGATATGGCATTCCCGGAGTAATGGCAGACGGAATGGATGTGGTTTCCGTATATAAGGCGGCACAAGAAGCCATCCTGTATGCCAGGGCCGGGAATGGCCCAACTATTATCGAGATGAAGACCTGGAGATATAAGATGCACTTCCAGGGTGAACCAGCTACCTACCGGTCAAAGGACGAGGAAACTGATTGGTTGAAAAAAGATCCTATCGAAATTGCAAAAACCAGGCTGAAAGCATTGGGCCTTCTCAACGATACTATCTTAAATGAAATAGAGGCCAACGTTCAGAAAGAACTCGAAAGGGCCGTGGAATTTGCCCGCAACAGTCCTGATCCAATGCCTGAAGATGCATTAACAGATTTATTTGCCTAAAGCAGTAAAGAGAAAAATATGAGAATAATATCATTTTCGCAGGCAATAGCTGAAGCCCAGATGCAGGAAATGCAACGCGATGATAAAGTAATATTAATTGGGCTTGTCCAAAGAGACCCTTATGGTTCGGCTTTTGGCCAGACAAAAGGTGTGTCTTCCAAAGTGGGAACCGATCGGATACTTGATATGCCAATTTCAGAACAGGGTTATGTCGGAGCAGCCCTGGGTGCTTCTATTACCGGAATGCGACCGGTTGTTGAGCTTCAATTCCAGGATTTTATCACGATTGCTATGGACCAGATTGTGCAGCAAGCCGCTAATATGCGGTATATGTTCGGAGGCCAGATCAAGGTTCCGCTGGTTCTCAGAGCGCCTACCGGAGGTTATCTGTCTGCAGCCGCCCAGCATTCTCATATGCTTGAATCATGGTTTGCGCACATTCCGGGACTCAAGGTTGTGCTTCCGGCCAATGCTTACGATGCCAAGGGTTTATTAATTTCTGCCATAAGAGAAGATAATTTTATCCTCTATTTTGAACACAAAAAGCTCTATGACAAGAAAATGGACGTTCCATCGGAACCATATACAATACCTATCGGTAAAGCGGCTGTTAAACGTGAAGGTAAAGATATCACGATTGTAGCCTGGTCATTCATGGTTACCAAAGCCCTGGATGCCAGTATGATTCTTGAGAAACAGGGAATTTCATGTGAAGTGATTGATTTGCGGACTGTTTCTCCGATTGACGAGGATACCATACTTAAATCTGTTGCAAGAACAAACCGTTTGTTGATTGTTCAGGAAGGTTACCGCCACAGCAGCGTTGCCACTGATGTATCAGCGCTGGTTGCAGAAAAGGGATTTGATTATCTGGTTGCACCGATCACATTGATAACGGCTAAAGATGTCCCAATTCCTTTTGCTCCGGTTATGGAAAATTTTGTTTTGCCCCAAACACAGGACATAATTGATAGGGTTCAGCTAATCCTCAATTTAAAATAAAAAACTATCATTAATGATACAGATAATCACTATCCCAAAATTGGGGCTGACCATGGAAAAAGGTATAGTTTCACAATGGTTTGTAAAAGAAGGTGACTTTATTTCCAAAGGTGAACCACTTTTTGTGCTGGAAACAGACAAAATTACCAATGATGTGGAATCACCCGAAGCTGCATATGTGATTGCAATATTAGTTGAAGAAGGGCAGGAGTGTGATGTGCATGCCCCTGTTTGTGTTTTAGGTGATAAAGGCGAGAAATATGATTCTCATGCCTGATTTAAATGTATGTTGTAATAATAAATTTTTAGAATAAGGAATTATGAAAAAGCTTATTGCCTTTACAATTCAAGGACGACACCTCTCACTTAATAAGCATACAAAATTTAAGATTGATGATTTTACAATAGAAATATCCCACAGGGAAAATGAACCTGAAAATGTGCTTCGCATCCAGGTTATTCTGGATAATTTAAAAGTTGAATTACTTCCTTCAAAAGGACTTTCAATTGGTGAAGTATTTATCAGGGATACTCCGATTTTTTGGGAGCCGCCAACAGATTTAATTGATCCCGATAAACTTAACTTAATTTCCCATGAAATACTTGTTAATCATCATAAAATTGATGGGTTTACCTTTCTTAAAACATTTATGGGCGGGATTGAATTCTATGGAATGATGAACTGGGGAATGCCTCGAATTGATCAATCTACAGGTGAACTTCGGCTTTTACATGGTGAAACTTCAAATATTCCGGTTGACAAGGTTATCGGAACACTGTACCATGACCGGCTGGAGCTTTCAGGGAAATTTATTTACAGGAAATTTGATTTTAAATCAGGAAACCCTTGGTATCATAGTGGAGACCCACTTTATGAAATTACTAATACAATCATTATGCCCAAAGGTGGTACATCAATTAAAACAATTGCCAAAGTAAGGAATATTACGAATGAAATTCAGGAACCTGACTGGGGTTACCACATAACATTCAGACCAGAGAATGGATCCAGATTAATTGTTCCTTCAAGAAGCATAGAGGAGAGAGCTGGCAACAAAGTGCCGGATGATTTTGAAGTATGGCGTCCCGCTGAAAATTCTAAAATCAGAACTGAGACAGGAATCATTCATAAAGGGTTGAAATTATATACGGAAAAGAATAAAACCGTAAATAAAAGCCTGATGCTTTACTCTTCTGGCAGAGGTATTTCTGTTATATTTCCACCTTCACCCTACTTCCAGACATGGTTCTGCAATGGTGGGGCAAATTCAACAGAATTCTCTTATGCCGGAACCGGTGAGCCTGTTTTTAAAAAGAACTGGGATGCACAGGGAATTGAGATAGGATCAAGCGCACTGGACCATAATGGTAAAATTGACGGTAACGTATCATATAAAAAATACCTGACACCCAATGAAACATTCGAGAATGAAATAGCAATAGAAATACTATCAGAAGAACAGACGGATTTACTATATAAGGACATTATGAATTACAAATGGAAACTGAACAGTTTATGACTGCAATACAGTGTGTTTTCATAAAAACGCAAATCAAACGTATGCATCAATATTCGAAATCATGATACGGTTTTTTACTCTTATTGCTGTTTTAAGATCAGGATTAGTGCCTAATGCTTTTGCAGGGGAAAATGTTAATTATCTGGATTGGCTAAGTGAAAATCATTGTTCTTTTTCGGTAAGTTTTATCAAGCATGACTACAATTATTATTCGAAACCATATTTGGTAATCAGAGAACCGATTAATAATCTGAATTCGAAGCCGATTAAGTTCGTGGATGGAACCTGGCAGTTGAAGATCAAGGTTTCAGTTACTGAAAACAAGCCGGATGCGGTTGATTTTGAAGTTACATGCCAACTTGAAAGCGGCATATCTTCCCAAACAAGCATCTCCTTCGATTTTACTTTTGATAACTGGTCGAAATCCAATTACGTGTTGATGCCTGCCGCAGCTTACAATGGTAACCGGTTTGAATCGCGCAGGATACGGTATTCTTCCAAACTGCTCGATTCGCGCGATATCGGGCCTGACAAGCCTATGATCATTTCCGATGTTCCCCGTTTGAATATCAGCGATGGTCCTTCCCGGATTCAGGAACGTTCAGGATCGATGAGCGTTCCGGCTATTGGTTTTCATTCGGATGATACCCAAAGCGGCTTTTGGTTATTGACACATCAAGGCACCAAATTCGGAGATAACGGAATTGGAATCGAAGAGTCCCGCGATCGCAGAACAGCTGTGATCAGCGTGACTGTTCCCGTTGTCCGCGAAAACTATCAATACTTTATTGCTGACAATCAGGCTGCTTCAAAAGATAAAGCACCCGATTTTAAAGCCGGTGATGAATTTACAGTCAGGTTGAGGCTTTACTTTTTTGAATCACCTGATATACAGGGATTGTTCAACCGGTTTGCAGATATCAAAAGGGATCTGACCGGTGATTCCAAACCGGAAGCAAGCATTCCGTTCGCCTCGTGTTTCCATGTACAGGAAAGCAAATTCAACGAACAGAACTGGGTGGAGCAGTATGGGTATTATTCGGTGGGTATGCGTGAAAACTTTCTTCAGGACTGGCAAATTGGCTGGACCGGAGGAATGATCAGTACCTATCCGCTGCTATTTGCAGGAAATGAAACCAGCCGGCAACATGTCCTCCGTAATTTTGACTGGCTTTTCCCAAACGGTTTATGCCCGGCGGGGTTTTTCTGGGATTCGGGGGAGAAGGGAACCATATGGTACGGGGGCGATATCCGGAAACCCAACACGGTAAACTGGCACCTGGTCCGTAAAAGCGGCGACGGATTATACTACATTATCAAGCAATTGATGCTGATGAAAGAAAAGGGCATCCCCGTAAAACCGGAATGGGAAAAAGGAACCAGTACAGTTGCTGATTCTTTCGTAAAACTATGGAACAATTGGGGACAGTTCGGAAATTTTATCGACAGCCAAACGGGTGATGTAATAGTCGGCGGCTCAACAAGCGGGGCCATAGTTCCTGCATCTCTGGTACTTGCAGCCAACTATTTTCATAATCAGGATTATTTAAAGGTAGCACAGGCATCGGCTGAATTTTACTATATCAACTTTGTTAAAAAAGGAATAACTTGCGGAGGACCCGGAGATGCGATGCAAAACCCCGACAGTGAATCATCGTATGCTATGCTGGAATCATTCATGTTGTTGTATGAGGCAACGCTCGAAAAGAAATGGCTCATCAGGGCCGAAGAAATGGCCAACCAGTTTGCAAGCTGGGTAATGCCATACAATTATCAGTTCCCTGAGAATTCAACCCTCGGAAAACTGGGCGTACAAACCAACGGAATAGTATTTGCCAACACCCAGAATAAACATGGTGCGCCCGGAATTTGCACCTATTCGGGTATTGCCTTGTGGCGATTGTTCAGGGCCAGCGGCAACTCGCGGTACATGGAACTGCTCCGGGATATTGCCTTTGTAATGCCCCGTTATTTATCCCATCCGTTGCGACCGATAGAGAAAATGAACATAGGCTGGATGTCGGAGCGGGTTAGCACAACCGACTGGCTGGAAGGTATCGGAGAACCGATGTACGGTTCAACCTGGGCCGAAACCGCTCTTATGCTGTCTTACATTGAATTGCCGGGCGTCTATGTTCAGCCCGGCAAATCGTACCTTTGTGTGATTGATAACATCGAAGCCCGGATCATTAAAGACAATCCGGAAACCCTTACATTGAAACTGACCAATCCAACAGGGGCAGCAGCTGAAGTGCGATTATTTGCCGAATCACCGGAACAAGCCCTGGTCCCCCTCGGCGAAAATGCCCTGTTACATTGCCGGATGATCAGCCTGAAACCCGGAGAAAGCCGTGAATTAACCCTTGAAAAAAAATTAAACAAACGCTCATTGGAATGAAAAATACCTGTCTGGTTTTATTGTTGTTTTTTTTCGCTGCATCTGAACCAAACGCGCAGACCAATGTATCCGGTATGACTGATCCCCTGGCTGTTGTGAAACTGATCGGCGATAAACTGGTGCGCGATACACAATTTAAGTACCGGTTAAGCATTCCGGCAAACAACACACGATTAGATGGTTTGCATTTTGTCGATTTCGGCAGGACATTTGGCCTCGGGCAACCGGCGGTGGCTTATGCTTACACCCACCTCACAGCTGAAAGTGATTGTGAAATGATCCTTGAGACCGCGCATAATGATGGATGCAAGATCTGGGTCAACGGCCGGCTTGTTTATGAAAAAAGGGGGAAGCATACGTTGGAACTCAGGTTCGAAGAGCGCGGTGTCGAAATGTCAGATGAGTTTACACTGCAACTGAAAAAAGGGGAAAACAGCTTGCTGATCAAATCCGAAACCTCCGGAAATGAGTGGGTGGTTTATCTTCAACCTCCTGGTCTGAAAGGTGCTGTGGTTTCCCAATCCGTTAACTATCCCGAGATCGGATTGAAATCAGTTCCCAATATAGATAAGAAAATTGCGGAGCTGACCAATTGGATTATTATCGGACCATTTGCCAATAGTAGCGGAAATGGAATCACCACATCGTTTGCTCCTGAAAAAGAGATTGTTTTCGGTAAAATGTATGTAGGTGCCTCTGGTCCGGTCACCTGGGCCATCCCAAAAGTTGAAATACTGGGCGATCTGATTGACCCGCTGCCCTGGGGTACCAATTACACGTGGAATTACCATAATGGCGGCGTGGCGTGGGCCATGCAGCAATTGTCCGAGGTTACGGGTGAAAAAAAATACAGCCGGTATGCAAAGGATTTCTGTGATTTTCACATTAACGGGGTGCCATTTGTTACTTATCAGGTAGAAATCCTGCGGGCTTTAAATTCTGCCAACAAAGGTTTCCTGTATTCTCCTTTGCTCGATTTTACGCTTGCCCCTGCACTGCCATTTATTTACAGACTCCGGAAAGAGCAAACATTCGATAACAGAATGGCATACGTAAATTACATCAACAGGATGCTGAAATATGCCAGAGATGAACAGGTTCGTTTCCCAGGTTCCAACATTTACACCCGGCTTACTCCTGAAAAATATACGACATGGGTGGATGATATGTTTATGGGAATTCCGTTCCTTGTTCAGGCTGCCCAATATGCGGGTACACCGGAAGAAAGGACAGCGTTTCTGAACGACGCGGCCAGCCAGACAGTAAGGTTCAACGATCAGGTTTGGGATAAAGAAGCCGGACTTTACATGCACGCCCGGTATTCGGAGAGGGATGTCAGGCTGCCGCACTGGTCACGTGCCAATGGCTGGGGGATCTGGGCCACCACCGAAGTGTTGAAAGTGCTTCCCAAAGACCATCCTTATTATAAAGTAATTCTTGATCATTACCGGAAGCATGTTGGGGCATTGGCAACCCTTCAAAATAAAAACGGGTTCTGGCTCCAGGTGTTGGACCGACCCGATTCGCACGAAGAAGTTTCCGGCACAGCTATTTTCACCATGGCCATTGCCCGGGGAATTAACAATGGCTGGCTCAATGCAAAAAAATACAAACCCTGTGTGCTGAAGGGCTGGGAGGCTATAAAAACACAGATCGAACCGGATGGAACCGTACACAATATTTGTTATGGAACCATGTGCTCCGAAGATGTGAATTATTATATGAACCGCCCGTTCTATGATAACGATACGCATGGTTTGTTCGCCGTTTTATTTGCCGGAATAGAAGTGAATGCCCTTATCGGGAGTAAAAAATGAAAAGTAAATACCTTTTAAATCAATATAAAAATGAAACAATCCAGGAGAAGCTTTTTAATGAATACTACGCTGGCGCTTTCAGGTGCAGTTTTATTCCCCGGGGGTATTCCGGGCAGGCAAAAACCGAAAGGATTTCTGGCTGATATAGGGGTATGCACATCCGTTACAAATAGCGAATTGCTGGCCGGATTCGGGTATTCTTATATAGAAGAAAATGTACAGCAGTTTTTGGTGCCTGAAAAAAGCGAAGAGGAATTCAATGGGCTGTTAAAAATTGCAAGGAACGCTAAAATACCGGTAACAGTCTGCAATAGTTTTCTTCCCGGAACTTATAAATGTGTTGGTCCGGATGCCGTTCCCGGCAAAATTTTGGAATATGCTGAAACAGCTTTTCGAAGGGCCGGCATATCCGGCGTGAAAATTATCGTTTTTGGCAGTGGCAGGGCGAGACAGATTCCTGACGGGTTCCCGGTTGAGGATGCCAGGCTGCAGTTTATCAACCTCTGTTCGCAAATGGCACCTGTTGCAGCTAAGTACGGGGTGACCCTGGTAATTGAGCCTTTAAATAAAAAGGAATGCAACTTTCTCACCTCGGTATCTGAAGGAGGTGAAATTGTAAAGGATGTAAACCATCCGAACGTCAGGCTGCTGGCTGATATTTATCACATGAAAATGGATGATGAGGACCCCGGATCCATTCTGAATTATGGGTCCCTGATCCGGCATATCCATATTGCGGAAAAAGAAGGCCGGGCGGCTCCGGGGAAGCATGGCGAAGATTTCCGGGAATATTTTGAAGCACTTAAAAAAATAAAATACAAGGGCCGGATTTCGGTGGAATGCCATTGGGAAGACATGAATTCACAGGCGATGACTGCCATCAATACCATAAAAAAGCAAGCATTATAGTCCCCGCTTCTGCCGGTCAGGCCCTACCCCTGCAGGATAAACACCGCCGGCTGCTTGTTCAGATCCGGAGGGGGCTGTTTTCTCCACGCCTGGACCGTGCGGGTCCTTATCCATTCTCCGGGCAGGGTTATGTTGGCGGCTATGCACAACCTTGTACCGGGCTTGCAGTTTTCAAGCAGGGTTGCTGTCAGCTGGTTGTTCCGGTATGGTGTTTCAATAAAGAGCTGGGATTGCTTTTCCACCTCCGACCTTTTTTCAAGGTATCTCAGTCTGTTTATCCTTTCCGGGCTTTTCACCGGCAAATACCCGTTAAAAGCAAAGTTCTGACCGTTCAGTCCCGATGCCATCAGGGCCAGGATGATGGATGATGGACCGGCCAGCGGAATTACCCGCATGTTCAGCCTGTACGCTTCTTCCACCAGGGCCGCACCCGGATCGGCCACAGCAGGCACGCCGGCATCCGATAACAAT
>DATEVU010000120.1:0-49779 GCA_035258345.1 Bacteroidales bacterium | reverse complement strand
TGTGTATATCTGGCACTCCAACCCTGAAGGGGTTGAATATTATTCTAAATTCCTTTGTATTGGCAAATAATCATGATTATATTCGTACTTACACCAATAGTAAATCTGTTATGTCAAGCTATCGTCAAATCCTTTACCATGTTATTCTGCGAACAAAAGATAGTAAGAAAACACTAACACAAACTCATATTAAAATCGATGAGCGTTTCTTCCCATAATAAATTCAACCCTTCAGGGTTGAGATATCTGCATGCCTTCATCTCCGTGGGTTATACCCACGGTTATTGATATTATACCCTTTCAGGGTAATATGCAATTATTCACATTTCCAATTGATTATTGAATGATGCTTTCAAATGATTATGCATGATTCCCGATACTCATTATTATTAAAATTAGTAGGAGTTATCAGCCATTGAAGCGGTTAAAGGTGAACTCCATCACCTGATGACAAATTTACTAATTCCAATGAATCCAAAAAGCATTTTAGGTTTTTTAAACTACAGGCCACCCCTCATTTTTAGTACCCAGTCAGTCGCATTCGGGATTCTGTAATTACTCCTGAAATTTTTCGTCAAAAAAATCAAAATTTACTTGACATATAAGATTCTTATATATTATATTTGCATATATAAGATTAAAGTATATTAAACCAATTTATATATGATAACTACAGAATTACTTAAGGGATCCTTAAAATCAATCGTACTTAAATTGTTGGCTGAAAACGGGAGAATGTATGGTTATGAGTTCACCCGTAAGGTAGAAGAGCTGACTGCAGGAAAAATTAAACTCACCTACGGTGCGTTATATCCAGTGCTTCACAAGCTCGAAGTGGATGGCGCAGTTGTAACCGAAGCGGAAATTTATAACAACCGCACAAGGATCTATTATAAACTAACGCCGAAGGGCAATAGCTTTGCCGGGGAAAAAATCAGGGAACTGGAAGAATACCTCGAAGTCATGGGTTTGCTTTTAAAACCCAATCCTGATCCTGGTATGGCATAATCCTGCAATTACAGAATTATCAAATTTCCAAATAATTCAATTTCCGCATGGATTTCAGCTTAAGTGAATCGAATATCGAGTTCCTTAAAAAGGAGATAAGTAAATCCGGACTTACTTATTCTCATTTGATGGATGAACTGATAGATCATGTTTGTTGCGATGTCGAATACGAAATGCACAATGGTTTACCTTTCGCAAAGGCCTACGAAAGGGTAATCGACAAGATTGGCACAGGTGGTTTGGAACGCATACAGCATGAAACCCTTTATTTAATTGATAAAAAATATCGCATTATGAAAAACACAATGAAAATTTCAGGCTTGATAGCGCCCATATTGCTGGCCTTTGGTGCGCTTTCTAAAATTCAGCACTGGCCGTGGGCCGGCATTTTGCTTGTACTTGGCTTCTTCCTGCTGTCCTTTGTCTTTTTACCAAGTGCAATTTATGTCAGTTATAAGGAAGTGAGCAACCGCACCAGAAAGTGGACGCATGTCACGGGTTTTCTGGGAACATTTTTCATTTCAGTCGGGTTTTTATTTAAAATACAGCACTGGCCTTACGCCGGGATTGTAATTACAACCGGTATCCTATTGATCTGCCTGGTCTTTTTGCCCATGGTATTGAATAACAAGCTGAAAGATCAAAACGATTCAGTTCCAAAGTATATATACCTCATTGCTTTTTCAGGCTTTATGTTATATCTGGCAGCAGTGCTTTTTAAGATCATGCACTGGTCGTTTGCAACAGGGTTTTTATTTGCAGGGTGCGTTTTACTTGTGTTTATTGTCTTTCCATTATACGTATATCATATGTATAAGAATTATCAGCATATCTCCAATGGCTTCATATTTATTGTGATTGTACTTGTCTGGTTTGTGATTCCAACAACATTGATTTCGCTCAATTTATCCAGGGATATTATCCAAAATGCTTATGAACTGAACCAATCAATGGGCAAAGACCTTGAATTCATTCAGGAAAGCAATGATGCGACCATTTCTTCCATGAAGGACAATCCCCTGGCAGTCAGTATAGCCGGGCATGCGGATAAACTCATGATATTCCTGGAAGATATGAAGAATGGGATAATAAAGAATGAGATGCCGGAAAGCAATGAAGCGGAGCAGCTGACAGACCTTGTGAATGAATTTGAAAATAAATCACTGTCAGTTTCACCTGATGCGAAGTACGGTTCTATTATCAGGCAAACGCTCGCCAATCCATTGAAAACAATGGAACAGCAACA
Organism: Bacteroidales bacterium; assembly: GCA_035258345.1. GTDB lineage: Bacteria > Bacteroidota > Bacteroidia > Bacteroidales > UBA10428 > UBA5072. The sequence goes on along the minus strand of DATEVU010000120.1, from coordinate 47,525 downwards.
TGCGGATCCTGCAATTTTACTGCATAACCTGACCTTTCTTCAACTGAATGTCGGACTGGCCGAACAAACTGCTTTAGGACAATTGCAACAGGCAGAAAAGGAAACACTTCAGGCATTGAACCAATAAATAATAACGACAATGAAAAACAAACTATATTATCTTGGAACGTTTTCGGGTATGGTGACTGCATGCGGTTGCCTGTTCAAAATAATGCATTGGCCTGCTGCCGGAATACTCATTGTAATCGGATTGGTAAGCCTGTCTTTTGTCTTTCTGCCCCTGGCCATATGGAATATGGTTAAAGCCGTGCAGGTTAAAAAGCTCAGGAACTTTTACATACTGGTTGCTATTGTTATGGCCTTTAATTTCATCGGCGCTATGTTTAAAATAATGCATTGGCCGGGTGCCGGAGTATTACTCATGATCGGTATCCCATTGCCTTTTGTTGTTTTATTGCCGGCCTATTTGCTGTCGAATCCTGCGGATAAGGAGATCAATTATAAAAACCTGTTGGCCATGATGTTCTTCTTTGCATATTTTGCGGCTATCACAGGCTTTCTGGCAATCAGGATATCAACGAATGTTGTTGAGGGTTTTGTCAGATCGGCGATTAATATTGAAGACAAAACTATGGCATTGAAAGAAAACACAAAGCTGGTTTCCGGGTTTTCGGGTTTAAGCAATCCGGTAAATAATGAGGCTGAAAAATTGTGCGGCAAAATTAATGAAGTAAAGCGTATGGTTCTTCAAGAAAAACTGGAAGTTTCTCCCCTGATGCCCCCTGCATTTCTGGATGTAAGACCTGCGGTTGAAGTGCGTTATCTGACAGAGCTTAAAACAGGAATCAGCAATTTCAGCGCTCTTGTGCAAAAGCAGTATGGTGCTGAAAGTCGCATATACAGGTATGTTAATGATGCTTTTGAGATTTATGAGGATGTTTCAGATGATGTGCTTTGGGAGGATGAATGGATGAGTGATAATATTATTGCATCTGCAATAGAAAGTTTGAATTTGCTGGAGTTCAGGGTGAGATTGGTTGGAATGGAGAGTTATGATTTTCTGAAAAAATAAATCCATTGCATCTCAAGGGCTAAGGATATACAAATACCTGGTTCATTGCAACAATCAGGCCGCCCCTCCGGGTATACGCGTCAACTTAAAAAAACCGCGTTAGCGGTTAAATTTGAATAGCCCCGGGTGTCACCCGGGGTAACTGGTAATGAGGTTTTTACAACCACGAAGTGGTTGAATTTATTTAAAATAGTTTTGTCTGTCAATATTCAACCACGCCGTGGTTGTGAAAGCTCAATAGTCTGGATACACCGGGTTACCACCCGGCGCTATTCATATTGAAGCACTATAGTGCTTCCAGAAAATGCTTAAGTTGACGCGTATGCCCTCCGGGGCTACGAAATAACAAGATATTTATGCAACAGAGCTCCGCAGTGCCAGGGGCATCCCTTTGGGAGAGCGAAATTATAATTACGTTATTCCTGGTTGAAGGTATTTTTTTATACTAAAACAAAGGAGTTGCAAAACCTGTCGCCTTCCCGTCAATAACCAAAGAATCAACCAGTTCAAGCGTTTGAGGATCAAATCTGTACAGCCTTGAAGTAGTCCCCGCCGTATCGCTTGAAACACCTGTATAATACTTGCCCGACTGGATAAGGCTGCTTATGTTTTTGTCAATAAGAATTGATTTTTCCACAGGATTATTTAGTGTCAGGGCGTATAGTTTATTATTTATTAATGAACCAAGTATTTTGGGCTGGTTATCATAATTATAGAGCCAGAAAAGATTTTCAGGTTCAATGGTCGTGGACTCAAAGGGATAGGATCCTGCAATTTTACCGGTGACAAGGTCCAACAGTACAATCGAAGCAGGAATGGTGGCATTGCCTTTGCACAGTACAGCCAATCCTTTGTGTTCATAATCCGGGTAATGAACGCTGATTCCAACGCCATCAACCGGTCTGATGCCGATTACAAAACTATCAAGCTTGTGTAATGCGACCGGAGTATATCCGGCCCGATACAATCGAAACAATACGGAATCTTCGGCATTATTACCGTCACAAAAGACATATACATGCTGGTCATCAACAAATATTTTGCCGGTTTCAGTCCCTATCCGAATGGTATTTACTATTTCTTTACCGGGGATATCAATCATTGCAATACCTCCTGTTTCCCTGTCACCAAATGAAACCAGGCAATAGGGATATTCTGAATTAATATTCCTGGGGTTTTCAAGTTCAAGAAATCCCAGGGATCTGAAATTTACCATGTCCATTAACTCAATTGCATCGTCCTGTTGAAATGTGATTACACCCAGGTAACCGAAAGATTGCATAGAATGTATGCCGTTCTTGATTTTTACACCGTTTTGATGGAAATATAGATCGCTGAAAACCTTGTTCTCCTCCGGGGAATAATAACTAATGGATTGGCGGTGAAGGATAAAACTGCCTGATGAAAATCCGCTGAAAGATCCATCATCAATTACATTTTTGTATTCGGTCTTTTCAATTTCGCAGGTTGTCAACAACAAAACCATGCCGATACAAAGAATTACTGACTGTAAGATTGATTTCATGACGTTACAGGTTATTTAAAAATATATCTGATCCCCAATTGAAAATAAATGAGTGATAACGGGCTTTTTAAGTTGGACATGCGTTGGATTTGAAACCCTCCGTTGATATCGTAATTAAAGCTTTTCCCGATTGACCGTTGAATACCATATCCCAGCCGTAAGTCCGGGATTGCTTTAAAGGAACTTTTGTAACTGACGATCCAGGTTCCCGTATTGAAATCCCATTGGTAACCCTGCAACGTATATGGCTCGTAACCAAAAGATAATGCGGGTGAGAACAGGAAGTAGTCCGCATTGAAATTGTTACCGGTGAGGCCCCTGCTCATGCGGCCTTTCAGATTGTGATAATACCGGTATTCAAGGTTGACTTTCACTCCAAAAGTACGATGCGGGTAAGGTGAAAACAGGGGTTCCTTATCGAACATAAGTACGTTCAGTCCTGCTCCCAGGGAATGGCTATTTCCCAGTTTATACTCAAATGAAACACCCAGGCGATAGCTGAGTTCCTGAAGATAGTCCGGCTTCGAATAACTACCTGAAGCATTTACATACCATGCTTTGCTGCGATCGCTGAATTTATCCGCAACCCGGAACCCTGATTCCTCTTCCGCATGAAGCAAAGAATCTGGCTGACAAAAACAGGCCAAAGCAGGCCACATAAAAACCAGTAACAAAATTGCTATTCTGATTCTTTTCATATTAATGGAGCTTAATGGAATTATAACTCGTAAGAATTTCAATCGCATGGGTGATATCACCGGAATGATAAATTACCCTTTCTTTTGATTTTTGATTGAAAGGGAAATGGCGAAAGTTATCACCAAGATCAATAACGGCATTTTTTGCTGACAGATCGTAGTTGAACCGGCTGATGTCATTTACCTTTAAATTGATTTCACTATGCGATGAAGTGACTTTCAGGTAATTGAGTTCTGGCCCGGGTTCAAAGTGCATCGTACCGACCTTATTTGCAATGGTTATATTGCCGTTTATGTTTTTGAGGAAAAAATTTGAATTGGAAGCATTGAATTCTGCGAATCCGTTGAGACCATTTACCCGGATATCACACAGCGTGGCATAAATCCTCATCTGACCCCTGACTCTTTCAAGGTAAATGTCTCCATACTTGTTATTGAGATTAATGAAGGCATTCAAATCGGAAATCCGGCAGGATCCATACTCATTGTTAACCACCAGGGTAACCCGGTCTGGAATATAGATAATATAATCAATGTTGATTATTGAATTAATCCTGATCTCATCCGGGGGCAGAGCGAATAAATTGTTGATATTTACACCCGAAGCGGTTCTGATACAGTTAAACCTGGCAAATCCTAATTCCCTGCGGGCTATTGCCGGATCCGCATTACGAAATGACATGCTGACTTTCACCCATACCATGGATTTGTCCCATCGCATGATCACCAGGTTGCTTTTTTTCGAGGTGATCGTTACCGTCATGTTTTTTCCCAGGGGAACAGAATCGCAAAATTCCTTAAAAGCAGTTTGGGATAGGGCTTGTGAAGGGAAAATCACCAATTGAAGGATGGCGGCCATGAAGAAAAGGAAAACACCGCTATGAATTTTATTCAACATAATCAATGATTTGGGACTTAAGGTTTCCAATCTGACTGTTGATCCGGTCATTGATTTTTGTAATAGAGGCATCGGCCGGATTGAAAAAGATGGAGCTTTCCACCTCGGATTTTTCATTGTTCAACCTGATAATTTCGGATTTCAACTCAATAAAATCCGCCTCCCTGCATTTTTTGGGATAAGCAGCGCATACCTGGTTCAGAAATGACTCAACATGCTCCTCCTGAAATATATTCTGTTGATTTCGCGAATCGCTGAGTACAACCAACTCAATTACCAGGTAGGTTGAAAGAAGAAAAACAATGGTAGCAGCAATTCTGAAAATATAGTTGTTTAATCTGCGGTTTCTCATTTCCCTATACCCGGTATGAATATGCTGATCCAGTGCCGGCCACAGATCCCTGACCGGCAATATCTCAGGAAGATCCCGGATAGCCCTGTCAAGCATTTCCCTGTTAACCTCGCTGTATAGTCCGTCAATAAGAATTCCGGATTCAATATGCCGCCAGAGTCTTTTCCTGTCAGGATCAGCATTTTTCATGTCTCTTAGATATCTTCCGGGTCTTTTCATTTTCTATTCCTTGTTTGCCAGGGCTATAAGCCGTTTCTGAAGGTTCTTTTTCGCTTAATACAGTTGTGATTTTGACGTGCCTTCTGTAATATTCATGATTTGTGCTACCTCCTTATGGGAATACCCTTCGATTTCTACAAGGGTGAATACCAGCCTGTATCCATCCGGCAGGTCCATAACTGCTTTCTGAAGATAATCGCCGGAAAGATCGTCGGGCCAAACTACCTGTTCTAAACGATCCGCTGGCTGAACAATATCTGAAAATGCCGGTTTGATCTTTCTCAGGGCCTCTCTCACCAGGATCGCTTTGATCCAGGCACCCAGCGTGCTCTTGAACCGGAACTGATGCAGATTGTTAAAAACCTGGATGAATGTTTCCTGAACAACATCATAGGTTTCATTCTCGTCGCGCACCATCCGCAATGCAATGGTGAACATGGCTTTGTAATATTTTTCGAATAGCTCTTTCTGAGCGTTTCTGTTATTTTGAAGACATCTGCTGATTAATTGCTTATCGGGTGATGAAAACAACATAATTCCGGTTTCTGTAACAAAGAGGAAAATTCCGGCGTAATGGTTGTATCCGCCCGAAAATATTTTCAATTATTCTTTTATGAACTAACCCTTGAAATGTCCTTTACTTCAGCCTTGAATCAATAAAGCTGTTAAGTCGCATAGAGCTTTTTACCATAAATTTATTTCTTTGCGTCTTGGCGTCTTTGCGAGAAATAACTATTGTGGGTGCAGGATTATTCGAATGTCATTACTTCAGCCGTGATACAATAATTCCGGAATAGGTGGATTTATTTTTTAACATATCGAATAAGGTAACCTCCGAAATCTCAACTTTCCTGTTCAGCGAGGAGGCATGCAGTAAATGAAGTCCCGTATTTAAATGAATGGCGATCCCCACATGAGCCACTTCCATACCCGCAATGGTAGTTGCAATTGCTATCAGATCGCCATCCCGGATTTTATCCCCGGCCAGCAGTAACTCCTCTTTTGGTATATAAAATTTATTCATTGAACTGAGTCCTTCTTCGACCTTTTTTACAATAATCAGGGAACTATCCTCTTTCAAATGAGGATATTTTATCCTGTTTGTGGTCATACTATTAATATTCTTTACAAAAGGCCTTCCTCCGATACCTTCAGTTATATTCTCCAGGATACCTTTCTGCTGATTGTTATTTATCCAATCGTAGAAATAGTGCAGTCGCGATGCATACCCATTCATTACTCCATCCCTGTATCGAATGAATTTCAATTCATTGCAAAAATCTTCAAATTGTGTTTTATTTTTTTTTATGACAATTGACAAGGCAATTGTGCTCTCAAGGTAAGTGACACAATCAAGTCCGGATAAATCAATCACCAGGTTTTCGGTTTCAGGTTTATCCAGAACACCTCCGACATACGGACTACCTAAAAATTGTTTGCCTGCATATATGACAATTTTGTCAATAGCTGAATCGGATAAATTCGTTTTTTTGGCCTCATACAGGATAGAATTAAAAACCTGAATATCTTGTTGAGAATATAATACCTGTGCAATCAGATGGCAGGGTAGCTGTATCGAAAAAAGCAACATAAGGAATACTTTCATGGTTGGCTATTTTAAGGTAAATCAAACTAAGTATTGAATTCCCAAATATTAAATTGAATTATCTAATAATCATTTCCTGTAAAATTACAATTGCCAAACAAATTTCAATCAAGAAATGAAAATATCAGGCTTTTTCCCGATTTATTTCACCCGCAACATCTTCTTCATCGAAATTACCCTCCCGTCCCCGGTGATGCCCTGTACGTTAATTATATAATCTCCTTTATTATCCGAGCTCCAGCATGCAATGCCGGTCTTGCCCCCTGAATCCGTCCAGCCTCCGCCTGCTGGGTGGAAAAATGGATCGGATACCGGTTCTACAAACAGAATAAGATACTGTTTGACATCGACTGGAGTGACAGATCCACCCTCAGGCGAATTTATGAGGTAGCTCTGGAGATCAAGTTTTAGGTATGAGGCCGGGGTTGTTTCAAACTGACTGGTAGCACCGTATCCAGTCGACTTCCACTTCAGCAGGCAGCACCGACCCGTTAACATCCTGGTACAGTGCGGAGCCGATGTTAACATACATCGGTACGTGGGGAACACCTTCCCGTGTTGTGTAGGCAGTTACGCCGTTCAGTTTCCAGAATAGTTTATCCCGGGTCCATTCCAGCGAGAAAATATAGTAATCCGAACCATAGCGGCTGCGGCTCATGGAAGCATCTTTTTTTGCCACCCCGCCCCTGACATTCGGGTTACCCCAGAGATTCCCCAGACGGATATTTTTTGTGGCGCGGGCAATATCGATATGCGGAAGTATCAGGTCCGACACCATCCAGAAAGCATGATTTACCGGATGGTTAAGGTTAAACCGGATCTTGGCCTCGAACAGGCCGTATTGTTGTCTGAATTTGCCACCCGAATTAATGATCCCCGAGGTGTAATCAAAGTCGCGCGGGAAAAAGCCGATTGCCGGGCTCCAAACCTTACCGGATACCCTTTCGTGTTTTGTGCGGATCTTGAGCACGCTGTTGGCAACATCAAGATTTTTCTCACCGGTATAAAACTGCTTTTCACCTTCGTTAACATAGCTGTCCTTAAGCACGGTCTCTCCCCAGTAATAGCGCGTGAGCCATTTATGTTTGTCGAGCCCGGGGGTATCAAATTCATCCGAAAAGTTCAGATGCCACCGCTTGATCTCATTAAATTTCTTTGAGTTTCTTGTTTTGAAATACCATACAAACCTGTCTGACTTTTTCAATTCCAGGTACTTCTGTCCCATGCGGAATTCCTCCGACATTTCCAGTTTTTTGCGACCGGGGAGCATCATGTATTCCTTTACTTTTTTGAAAGCTTCGGAATTCACAAACAAGCCCAGTTGTTCAAATGAGAAAATTTTTTCGGAACCGATCAGCAGGGTGAAATTCACATAATCACCTAATTTCTTAAAGGCAAAATAATCCCGGAATCGTTTCGACTTTTTAAGTGCAATGAACTCCTGGTATTTTTCATATTCCGGGGTTAATTTAAACTTCCGCTTTCCGAGATTTTTCCGTTGCTGTATAAATTCATCCGAACCGATGAGTTTTTCAAGGGTATGATAATGCTTTACGTCGTATGACTTGTCGAATTCCAGGAAGTCCTTCAGTTCCACGGAATCCTTGATGCGGTAATATCTTTTGATCTCCCTGCGCTTTTTCAGGCCCAGGTATTCCCTTTCCTTTTTATATTCTTCGGTATCGGAAAACTTCCGGGATAATATGTTTTTTTTCCTCCTGGCAAAATCCGGGCTCTTCACCGTTTTTTCGAGTTCAATATAATCTGCCAGCTCTTTCGATTGCGAAAAGGCGTTAAGGTCGTTGTATTCCTTTCGCAACGCTTCCTGACTGGCTTCGTAATCCGCTGTTTTCGGAACCCACCCGAAAAGAATTCTTAAATTGATCATTGGTTTGTATAGATTCTGTTTCTGAAAACTAACTGTAAATGTGCGTTAAGATTGTGTTTTCCCGCCACTTTTTGATAAATATACGAAAAAGTAGTTTTTATGTTAAAGGGAAATGCAAAAAGTATACGAATATTTAGCCGGTAGGTTGTGGTTATTTGTCATACCAGCTTCTTAAAAAACATCATCAGTGCGAACCAGTATTCATCGTATGCGCCATTGGAACTGTCGAGGGCTTTTACGCCGCGGGTACCTTTGCTTTTTTCGGGTTTGAACAGCGTGATGTATTCCGGAGCGATGCCTGCCAGCATATTATTAAGGTAATCGTAATCCTGCTGGGTTGCACTAACGAATACCGGTTTATCCAATTTGACCACTTCCTTGCCAAAGCTGAGCCGGGGCTGAAAATACTCACCCGGGCTAAAGGCAACAACGGCCTTCACGTTTGGATTGGTTACTGCCGCCAGCATGCAAAGCGAGGCGGAGAAGGAGTTGCCAAAGAGGATCACCGGATGCGGGTTGAACGTGTGTACAAAATTAACGGCAGCAAGGATATCTTCCAGGGCATTTTCGGTATGGCCTTCCCTGCCTCCTGTGCGCAGGTCAATGGCAAGGCAATTGTAATTCAGGTTCAGCAACCGCGGGGCAATATCATAATATTCGGTACGGTTGGAGCCGTCCTGGTGGCAAAGGATTATAAAAGGGAGCTCATTGTTCTGCAGGTAAAGATCGCTCCGAACCCTTAATCCGTCACGGGCATAAAAATAAACCGCCTCCTGGCTCATGGCTGTACCCGGCGTACATAAAACAAGCAGGGCGATGGCAAAAATTCTCATAGGCCTTGACCGTTTCATGAATTATATGTGGTATCATGTTACGGCAAGAATGGTGATATGGTTTGCTTTTACTTCAACAATCCCGGATTTAATTTCGAAAAGCTGCTGCCTGTCGTCTTCTGCAATAACCTTTACAATTCCGTTGGCAAGCGTTGAGATAATAGCCGCATGGTTCTTCAGTATCTCAAATGAACCATTGGTACCGGGCACCTGTACAAGCTTCACACGGGCATCGAAAAGCCGCTTTTCCGGGGTGATGATTTCAAGTTTCACGGTTCAGGTTTTAGCTTTTGGAGGCCTGGGCAATGATCTTTTCACCCTTGGCGATAGCTTCTTCAATGGTGCCAACCATATGGAATGCTGCTTCGGGATACTGGTCGACCATGCCGTCCATGATCATGTTAAAGCCTTTGATGGTATCTTCGATGGAGACCCATACACCCGGCGTACCGGTGAATGCTTCGGCAACGTGGAAGGGTTGCGAAAGGAAACGCTGGGCCCTGCGGGCACGGTGTACCACCAGTTTATCCTTTTCCGAAAGTTCGTCCATACCCAGGATGGCAATGATATCCTGCAGCTCCTTGTAACGTTGCAACAGCTCTTTCAGCTTTTTTGTGGTTTCATAATGTTCCTTGCCAATTACTTCGGGGGTGAGGATGCGCGAAGTTGAATCAAGCGGGTCAACAGCCGGGTAAATACCCAGCTCGGAAATTTTACGGCTCAGCACCGTGGTGGCGTCGAGGTGTGAAAATGTGGTGGCCGGGGCAGGGTCCGTAAGGTCGTCAGCCGGCACGTAAATTGCCTGCACCGAAGTGATGGATCCTCTTTTTGTGGAGGTGATGCGTTCCTGCATGATACCCATTTCCGTGGCAAGGGTGGGCTGGTAACCCACAGCCGAAGGCATGCGGCCCAGCAGCGCGGAAACCTCCGAACCTGCCTGGGTAAAACGGAATATATTATCCACGAAGAACAGGATATCACGTCCGCCCGAAGCTTCATCACCGTCGCGGAATGATTCGGCCACGGTAAGTCCTGATAATGCAACGGTGGCACGTGCCCCGGGAGGCTCATTCATCTGTCCGAATACCAGTGTAGCCTGCGACCGTTTCAGTGCTTCGGGATCCACCTTGGACAGATCCCAGCCGCCTTCTTCCATGCTCTTTTTAAATTCTTCGCCATATTGGATAACGCCCGACTCGATCATTTCACGGAGCAGGTCATTCCCTTCACGGGTTCGTTCCCCCACACCGGCAAAAACCGAAAGTCCGGAATACTTTTTTGCTATGTTGTTGATGAGTTCCATGATAATGACCGTTTTCCCAACACCGGCACCGCCGAACAGTCCGATCTTACCTCCCTTGGGATAGGGCTCGAGCAGGTCGATAACCTTGATCCCCGTAAATAATACCTCGGTTTCGGTTGACAGCTGATCGTACTTGGGTGGATCGGAGTGTATTTCGTAACCGCCGGTTTTATCCACCTTGCTCAGCCCGTCAATGGGATCGCCGATCACATTCAGCAGCCGGCCCCGGATCTGTTCGCCAACCGGCATCCGTATGGCACCGCCGAGCACCGTGGCTTTTGTCCCCCTGCGTAACCCGTCGGTGGAATCCATCGCAATCGCCCGGATTGAATTTTCACCAATATGTTGCTGGCATTCAACAATAATAACCTGACCATCGTCTTTTTTAACTTCCAGTGCATCGTGAATACTGGGCATTTCGTTACCCGCACGATCAAAGCTTATATCAATCACCGGACCAATGATTTGAATCACTTCACCCACCAACTGTGTCATTATACTATGTTTTAGATTTTATGGTCACAAATATATTATTAAAATAAACATATTGACAAATTGCGGGAAATTAAAATTCATCTCCTGTAAATCCCTGTCGGCATACACATTCACAACAATTATCAAAAAAAAACAATAATTGAGTACATCAACGAATCCTTTTTTTAATTTTGTTAACTCGAAATCACCACAAACTAAATTCACAAGATGATGAAAAAAACACCTAAGATCTTTATCCTAAGCCTTATGCTGGCGCTTTTCCTGCCCTTTGCCCCGTTGCAGGCGCAAACTTTTGACCAGGGCGATAAAGTATTGAGTTTCGGACTTGGCCTCGGTTCCACGTACGTTGCCTGGAATAGTTATTATAAGATGAGCGTACCCCCGGTGTTTGTTGCCGGCGATTATTGCCTCCGTGAGGATTTGGGACCCGGTAACCTCGGTGTAGGAGGAATTCTGGCCTACTCTGCCTATAAATACCATTATAATTATGGCACATATGACTATGGATGGAAATACACCACCTTTATAATTGGTGCCCGCGGAACCTATCATTTCACTGATCTGGTCGAGCAGCTTGACCTGTACGGAGGTGTTGTACTGGGCGCCAAGATCGTTACGAGCAAAGAATTCGGCGATACCTTCGGAACCAACTACACTGCAAACAGCAGCGGTGTCTTATATGACCTGTTTGCAGGTGCACGTTATTATTTTACCGACAATTTCGGTGTAATGGGAGAACTGGGTTATGGTATTGCCTGGTTAAAAATCGGCGTATCGCTAAAATTCTGACAGACATACTCTATCATATAAAATAGCGGGTTATTCCGGCAGTCCAGACAGACCAGCCGGAATAACCTTCTTTTATTATTTTTTACCATCAGGTTGTTCATAAATTGCCTTAACCCTTTCTGTGCAACCCGTATAAGAACAAAACAGGAATTATCTCAACAATATACCGCTTTTACACAGGCATGAAAAACAAACTGATTTTTTTTGTTGACGACGACAAGATGATGCTGAACCTGATGGAGTACACATTTAAGTGCAGGGAGGGTTTTGATGTCAAATCGTTTTATTCCGGCGAGGAATGCCTCGACAACCTGCATCTCAACCCCAGTCTTATCGTGTTGGATTACTATCTTGGAGAAGGCGAATCCACCATCATGTCGGGAATGGATACATTAAAGAAGATCAGCGAACTAAATGCCAATATCCCCGTGGTCATTCTCAGCCGGGAAAAAGACCAGAAACTTATCCGCGAATTTCTTCACTTTGGTGCCATGCAATATGTCATCAAGGATGATTTCTTCATCAACACCCTGATTGAGACTGTAGAGAATTATTTCATGGAAAAGCTGGATTAGAAAAAATTAATTCATACTTTTGCACCACTTTTTTTATTCGCCTAAGTTGAAAATTGAGGATCAATATATTATTCAATTCAGGGGCTTGAAAGAAGGAGTTCATGGTTTTGAATTCAGCATTATGAAACCGTTCTTTGAATCATTTGAACATCTTGATATTCCTGATGGTCATGTGGAAGTGGAGGTTGAGCTGACCCGGAAAAATGCCTTTCTTGAGCTGGCCATAAATCTGGTTGGGGATGTACAGGTACAATGTGACCGCTGTCTTGAATATTTCGGTTTGCCGGTATCGTATAAAGGCCACTTGGTGGTGCGATTCAGCGAAACGGAACAGGACCCGGATGATGAAATTATTTTTCTTCACCCCGGGGATTACCAGCTCGATCTGAAACAGTACCTGTATGAATTCATCAGCGTGAGCATTCCCATACGGAAGGTACACCCTGACCTGGCAGACGGAGAACAGGGATGCGACAAGGAAATGCTGAAGCTTTTACAGGAACATTTGATACGGGAATAGAAGGAAGATTAAAGATTAAAGATCAAAGATCAAAGATCAAAGATTAAAGATTAAAGATTAAAGAGCAAAGATTAAAGAGCAAAGATTTATTGCATGTACAATGAATAACAATCACAACACACAACAAAGACAACGCACAACCCACAACAATCACAACCCACAACCCACAACCCACAACAATCCCAACGCACAACATTATTTTAAATTCATAACTAACATATTATGCCTAATCCGAAACGTAAGCATTCGAAGCAAAGGAGAGATAAGAGAAGGACCCATGATAAAGCCATGATCCCAACGCTTTCCACCTGTCAGAACTGCGGTTCAGCTATTCAGTACCACCGGGTCTGTCCCGAGTGCGGATATTATAAAGGCAAGCCTGCTGTCAAGAAAGAAGTGGCTGCCTGATGTACAACCCTGAAAACAAATGATCCGGGTTGGTCATGAGAATCGGTCTTGATATCCTGGGAGGGGACTTTGCCCCGGAAGCGACCGTTTGCGGTGCCATACTTGCCGCGGGAAGTCTTCCGGCGGATTCCAGGCTGGTGCTGATCGGCGACGAAAACAGCATTCTGTCGATCTGCCGTCGCCAAAATTTCGATCCCTCGGTTTTTGACATCATTCATACCACCGAATTTATCGACATGGGAGAACACCCGGCCCGGGCGTTCTCGCAAAAACCCAATGCCAGTGCTGTGCTGGGCTTTAAATTGCTTGCCCAGGGGAAGATAGACGGTTTTGCCAGCGCGGGCAACACGGGTGCAATGCTTGTGGGTGCCTACCAGGTGATCAAATCTATACCGGGTGTAATCCGGCCATGCATTGCCGCTACCGTGCCAAGACCGGCAGGGCCTCCCATGCTGCTGCTCGATGTCGGGCTTAATCCCGATACCCGCCCCGATGTTATGAACCAGTATGCCATACTTGGAAAAATATATGCGCAGCAGGTCCTGAATGTACCCGCTCCAAGGGTGGGTCTTCTCAATATCGGTGCCGAGGAAGAAAAGGGTAACCTGGTAACCCGGGCTGCCTACCAGTTCATGAAGGATTCCGGAAACTTTAATTTCGTGGGCAATGTAGAGGGGAACGACTTGTTTGGCGACAAGGTTGACGTGATGGTATGCGACGGATTTGTCGGTAATGTTATGCTCAAACAGGCTGAGGCGTTTTATACCATGATCAGGAAACGCAACATCGTGGATGAGTTTTTCGAAAGATTCAATTTTGAGAATTACGGCGGCACCCCCATTCTGGGCATCAATGCCCCTGTCCTTATAGCACATGGTATATCAAATCATGTTGCGGTCAAGAATCTTATCTTGCATGCGGCAGAGGTAATTAAGGGGAAATTGTGTGAAAAAATCAAAGAAGCATTTAAGGAATGACAAAGATAAGAGCAGCCATTACCGGTGTTGGCGGTTATCTGCCGGAATACATACTTGACAATCACGAATTGAGCAAAATGGTTGATACCACCGATGAATGGATCATGCAGCGGATAGGTATCAGGGAACGCAGAATACTAAAAGAAAAGGGAAGGGCTACCTCCTACATGGGGAAAAAAGCCGTTAGGGAATTGCTGAAAAAGACCGGGACTGACCCCAGGGACATACAATTGCTGATTTGTGCCACCGTTACCGGTGACATGCATTTCCCGGCAACTGCCAATATCATTTCCGATAAGACCGGCCTTGAGAATGCCTTCAGTTTCGACGTGGGGGCTGCCTGTTCGGGCTTTATTTTTGCCCTGGAAACCGGTCGCAGGTTTATAGAATCGGGAGCCTACACCAAGGTTATCGTAGTGGGTGCCGATATGATGTCGGCCATTACCAATTACGAAGACCGTACCACCTGTCCCCTGTTTGGCGACGGGGCTGCTGCTGTTCTGCTTGAACCCACCACCGACGATACCGGTATTATTGACTCGATCCTGGCCGTTGATGGTTCGGGCGTGAAACACCTGCATATGAAAGCCGGAGGATCGCTTTTCCCGCCGTCGCACGAGACCGTGGATGCCAAACAGCATTATATTTTTCAGGAAGGTCAGGCTGTATTTAAAGTGGCTGTGTCCAAAATGGCCGATGTATCCGTGGAGATCATGCAACGGAACAACCTCACCCACAATGATATCAAATTCCTGGTGCCCCACCAGGCCAACATGCGGATCATTGAAGCCACCGCACGCAGGATGGAAATTGAGCGGGAACAGGTAATGATTAACATTGAAAAATACGGGAACACCACAGCAGCTACCATACCGCTTTGCCTCTACGATTATGAGAAGCAGCTGAAAAAAGGGGATAATCTCATTCTAACTTCCTTTGGCGCTGGTTTCACGTGGGGCGCCATATACGTGAAGTGGGCATACGACCCAAAATAAAAACATTAGAATTGCGTTTTTCAGACATTATTTTATTGTAATGTTTATCTTTGTTTGTATTGGTAACGCATGATGTTGCGTATTTTACCAATTACCATTTAAAATCTGATTCCAATGGCAAAAATTATGGAAAATGAAAACAACGTGATCAATCAGATCGGGGTGGGGACTGAAATCACCGGAGATGTGGCCACCAACGGCGATATCCGTTTCGACGGCGTGCTGAACGGCAACCTGAAAACCAAGGGCAAGGTGGTTGTTGGTGAAACCGGAGCCGTGAATGGTGAGATCAACTGTAAAAATTCGGTGGTGGAAGGAAAGGTTGAAGGCAAAATTGTGGTTGCGGAACTCCTTACCCTAAAAGCAACCTCTTCGCTTACAGGCGACATAGTGACCCGCAGGCTGGCCATAGAACCCGGTGCTAAATTCAGCGGCAATTGCAGTATGACCTCTGAAACCCTTTCAGGAAATGCAGGAAAAGAACCGGAACATTCTACCGAAGAAAGTAAAAAGCTTAAGTGATTACGCCAAGTATTCGAACCTGGCTTTCCAGATGATCGCCGTTTTGCTGGTGGGCGTATTTGGTGGAATCAGGCTTGACAAATGGCTGAATACCGGCTTCCCCGTATTTACAATTGTACTGTCTTTACTGGCCGCAGTAATTGCTATTTACGTTGGTATAAAGGATTTTATTGGCACAAAAAAAAAGTAACATGCACTCCGGATTACAAAAGATCATTTTCAGACTGTCCATTCTTTCAGCAGGGCTTTTCCTGCTTGGAATGATCCTGTTCAAAACCATGCTTCAGGTCTGGTATTTCTCATTTTTCCCGGTTCTGATCCTTATTTTTTTTCTGATCAACACGGGTTTTTTTACCTTTTTTCACAGCGCCCTGAAAAGATCGGATAATTTGTTTGTCAGAAGTTTCATGATTACCACCGGGATCAAGCTTTTGTTGTACCTCATTCTTATCCTGGCTTATGTGCTTACTTCTCCCCGGTCGGCTATCCCCTTTTCAATCACCCTGTCGGTGTTATATATTGCCTATACGGCCTATGATCTGTATGTAATGCTCACCCTTTTAAAAAGAAAAAAAGAAAATAATACTTTGCCAAATCAGTTATCAAATTAGTTTTTTATATTTATGGCCTCATTTTGGAGCTATGTACAGTAGAATTTGTAAGGCAACCCTGTTGCTGTGGTGTTTTCTTTTTACCCTGAACAGTGGATTTGCCGCCGTGAACCTGCAGGAGGGATCCCCTCACGAAACACAGGCCGCAGGACATGAGCAAACAGAACATGAAACAGCGGGCGAGGCCTTTAATCCGGGTGATTTTATCTTCGACCATATCAAGGACGCGCACGACTGGCATGTGCTTACCATTAACCACAAACATATCAGCATTCCGCTTCCTGTAATCCTCTACAGTAAGAACAAGGGACTGAATGTTTTCATGTCCGGTAAATTTGAGCACGGACACGATGCCTATAAAGGATTCCGTCTCGAAACCAGCGGTGAGAATAAAGGCAAAATTATCGATGAGGAGGACGGTTCGTTGCCGCTCGACCTGTCGATTACAAAAAATGTGGCCGCCATGCTTTTTAGCCTGGTCCTGTTGTTCTGGATCTTTCTTTCCGTAGGGGCAGCCTACCGGAAAAATCCAATCAAAGCGCCCAGTGGCCTGCAATCGTTCGTGGAACCTGTTGTGCTTTTTGTCCGGGATGATATAGCCAGACCCTCCATAGGTCCCAAATTTGAGCGTTACATGCCTTTCCTGCTCACGGTTTTCTTTTTTATCTGGATCAACAACATGCTGGGACTGATTCCCATCCCCCCGGGGGGCGCAAACCTCACGGGTAACATCGCGATGACCATGGTACTGGCATTCTTTACCTTTATCATAACCACTTTCAGCGGTAACCGGTCCTACTGGAAACATATTGTCAACACACCCGGTGTTCCGCTGTGGCTTAAACTTCCCATTCCCCTGATCCCCCTGGTGGAGGTCATCGGAGTATTTACAAAACCTTTTGTGCTGATGTTCCGGCTTTTTGCCAACATCACCGCAGGTCATATCATTGCCATGGGTTTCATCAGTCTCATTTACATTTTTTCACAGATGTCAACCGGACTTGCCTATGGTGTTTCCCTGGTATCCATTGCTTTTAACATTTTTATGTTTTTCCTGGAATTGCTGGTGGCTTTTATCCAGGCTTTTGTATTTACCTTCCTTTCGGCCTTATACTTCGGTATGGCTATTGAGGAACACCACGAAGAACACGCTTGAAGTTTTTGTTTATTAATTTAATATATCCATTATGTTACCTATTATTTTAGAAGCTACAATTGGAGCGGGATTAGCTAAACTGGGCGGTGCAATTGGAGCCGGAATGGCAGCTTTGGGTGCCGGTTTTGGTATCGGCCGTATCGGTGGCAGTGCCATGGAGGCTATAGCCCGTCAGCCCGAAGCATCATCAGACATCCGTGCCAACATGATCGTTGCTGCAGCCCTTATTGAAGGGGTAGCCCTTTTTGGTGTGATCATCAGCCTGTTGGCTGTTGTATTAGAAATATAGTGATCATTACCCGGGACCGTCACGGTTGGTGCCGGTCCCGGTTTTTACCGAACTTTAAAAACAAACGATATGGATCTGTTGATTCCCGAAACCGGGACAATATTCTGGTCGCTGATCGGATTTTCCCTGGCCTTTTTTATTCTGGCCAGGTTTGCATGGAAACCGTTGCTGAAAGGCCTTAAAGAAAGGGATAATTCCATCGCTCAGGCATTGCAGGCAGCTGAGATAGCCAAAAGGGAAGTAAGCCAGTTGCATACCGAAAGCGAAAAACTGCTGTCCCAGGCGAAATCCGAGCGTGACAAGATACTCCTGGAAGCCCGCGAGTTTAAGAATTCCGTGATGGGCGATGCCCGTGAACAGGCAAAAAAGGAAACTGTCAAAATGATCAATGAGGCCAGGGAAGCTATTAAGAATGAAAGAGCCTCGGCGATACAGGATATAAAGAAGCAGGTTTCCGAACTTTCCGTAGCCATTTCAGAAAAGATACTGATGAAGGAACTTTCCGATCCCGGCAAACAGGAGGAACTCATTGAAAAATCCCTGAACGAAATTAAATTCAACTGATAGGGGAATTACTTTAACCGATGAACGAAAGCAAGATATCCGTCCGCTATGCCAGGGCCTTGTATGATCTGGTGAAAGAAGACAATGCCATGGATGCCCACAGGCAGGATATGGAATTGCTTTCCCTGTGCATCAGGGATATTCCCGAGCTGCAGTATATCATTCACAGCCCTGTGATCAGGGTAAGTGAAAAAACAAAGATCTTCGCGGAAATTTTCAAAACCAATTTCAACCCGCTCACCCTTACGTTTATCAACCTGGTGTTGGAGCACCGGAGGGAAGAGTATCTGGCTGGCATTTCACGCTATTTTCTCGACCTGCTCAAGACCGACCTGGGTATACGTTCCGCTGAACTGGTTACGGCCAAACCGCTTGATGACAAACTCCGGCAATCGGTTATACAGTTTATTGCCCGGAAATTTAAGGCTAAGGTTGAACTTTCCGAAGAAGTGGATGAAAGCCTGATCGGTGGCTTTGTTCTCCGTGTAGGCGATCAGCAGATGGATGCAAGCATTTCCAGCAAGCTGAAACGCATAAAGAGAGAACTTACCGGTTCACATTGATGATAAAAAAAATTTAAAAAGTTATAACATGTCGGCGCTTAAACCATCAGAAGTATCAAAAGTTATCAAACAACAATTACGGGAAATCGATACCAGGGCTCAGCTTGATGAAGTAGGAACAGTACTGCAGGTGGGTGACGGTATTGCCAGGATCTATGGTATGTCAAACGTGTATTCGAATGAACTGATAGAATTTGACTCCGGCGTCCGCGGAATTGTACTGAATCTCGAAGAGGACAATGTCGGAGCTGTATTGCTGGGTGCATCGGATCTGATCAAAGAGGGTGATACCGCCAAACGTACAGGCCGTATAGCTTCCATCAATGTGAGCGAAGGAATGCTCGGCCGTATCATCAACACCCTGGGAGAACCGATCGACGGTAAAGGTCCGATCGGCGGCAAAACGTTTGAGATGCCTTTTGAAAGAAAGGCGCCCGGCGTTATTTTCCGCCAGCCGGTTAACCAGCCCCTGCAAACAGGGATCAAGGCCATCGACGCCATGATCCCCATTGGCAGAGGCCAGCGTGAGCTGATCATCGGTGACAGGCAGACCGGAAAATCATCCATCGCCATCGATACCATTATCAATCAAAAAGAGTTTTACGACAAGGGAGAACCCGTATTTTGCATCTATGTAGCGATAGGCCAGAAGGGTTCCACCGTGGCCAACATAGCAAAAACACTTGAGGGTTATGGCGCCATGCCGTATACTGTAATACTTGCTGCCACGGCCGCCTATCCGGCAGCCCTTCAGTTCTATGCCCCGTTTGCCGGCTGTGCCATTGGCGAGTATTTCAGGGATACAGGACGCTCTGCACTAATCATTTACGATGACCTTTCCAAACAGGCTGTTTCATACCGTGAGGTTTCCCTGCTGCTCCGCCGCCCCCCCGGGCGTGAAGCTTATCCGGGCGATGTATTCTACCTGCACTCCCGGTTGCTCGAACGCGCTGCCAAGGTGATCAACAACGATGAGATCGCCTCCCAGATGAATGACCTGCCCGATTCCATCAAGCCTGTTGTTAAAGGAGGAGGTTCACTCACCGCGCTGCCGATCATTGAAACACAGGCAGGTGACGTTTCGGCTTACATTCCCACCAACGTTATTTCCATTACCGACGGACAGATATTTCTCGAAAATAACCTTTTCAATGCAGGCGTGAGGCCTGCCATCAACGTGGGTATTTCCGTATCCCGCGTGGGCGGTGCCGCACAGATCAAATCGATGAAACGTGTTGCCGGCACCCTGAAACTCGATCAGGCCCAGTTCCGGGAACTGGAAGCTTTTTCAAAATTCGGCTCCGACCTCGATGCAGCTACACTCGCCGTGCTGGATAAAGGATCCAAGAACGTGGAGATCCTTAAACAGCCCCTGCACAGTCCCATGCCCGTTGAAAAACAAATTGCCATTATCTTTTGCGGTACACGCGGCTTACTTACCGATGTTCCCGTTGATAAGATCAGGACATTTGAGGAAGAATTTCTGAATTTCCTTGAACTTAAGCACAAGGATATCCTCAGCGCGCTGCGGGAAGGAAAGCTTACGGCTGAAAACGAGGAGCACCTCACCGATATTGCCAAAGAGATCGTTGAAAGAATGTAAGTTGTGTAATCAAGTATGGCCAACCTGAAAGAAATACGGATTCGGCTGAATTCGGTAAAGTCAACCCGGCAGATCACCAGTGCCATGAAAATGGTTTCTGCAGCCAAGCTTCGCAGAGCCCAGGAATCAATTCTGCAGCTCAGGCCGTTCTATTTGCGGATGAACGGGATACTTAAGCACGTAAGTGCCTCCATGGATGACAGTCACGATAACATCTATGCACATTCCCAGGATCACGGCCGTATACTCATCGTTGTAATCACCTCAAACCGTGGCCTGTGCGGTGCTTTTAACAGCAATATCGTCAAAAGGGCCATTCAGTGCATCCAGGAACAGTACCCCGAGGCACTCCGGAATGGCAAGGTGGATATCATTGCCATCGGGAAAAAGGGTGCTGATCTGCTGAAGGCTAAGAATTTCAAGGCCATGGCAACCTATCACCACCTGTTTGACAAACTTACTTTTGAAAATACCACGGAACTTGCCAACCAGATGATGGTAGAATTCATCAGGGGGCAGTATGGTATTATCAGGCTTGTTTACAACCAATTCCGGAATGCGGCCGTTCAGGAGGTCACCGATGAGATTTTCCTGCCCGTTTTGCATGCCCCGGAAACCGGGGACCGCTTCCAGCAGCAGGTGGATTATATCTTTGAACCTTCCGGCACCGGCATTTTTGATGAAATGATCCCCTATTCCCTGCGCGTGCAGTTTTTCAGGGCCCTGCTGGAATCAAACGCATCGGAGCACGGTGCCCGTATGACCGCCATGCACAAGGCTACCGATAACGCCACCGAACTGATCAAGGAGCTCGAACTGAATTACAACAAGGCCCGGCAGGCGGCCATTACAAATGAGATCCTCGAGATCGTCGGCGGTGCGAATGCACTGAAAGGATAACCATTTATGAAGCGCCAGCTGCTTCCATTTTATGTTTTCTTCCTCCTGGTTTTCCTGCTCACTGCCCGGTTGCCATTTTTCTGGGATAAGGATATCCTGTATTCACGGATGGCACACTGGTTCCTCGACAATAATTTCCGTATGCTCCCTGTTGACCTGGATCCGGGTTATCCGCCATCGCTGGGTTACCTGCTTGCACTTGGCTGGAAGATAACCGGGGAAAGCATGTTCACAGCCCATTTGCTCATGCTTCCCTTCACCCTGGGGATTATATGGCAAACCCGCATCCTGCTCGATCACTGGTTCCGGGGAAAGGCAGTTACCCTGGCCATGGTGCTGATTATGGCCGACACAACGCTGCTGGCACAAACCGTGATGTTTTCAACCGACCTGGTCATGCTCTTTTTCATGCTCCTGGCACTCAATTCCATCCACCGGAACCGAAGGATGTTGCTGGCGCTTGCTGTAACGGGACTGCTCTTCTCGCACATGCGGGGCCTGATGGTCGCCGGTTCGCTTGGAATATACGACATTTACCGGAATGCAGGGAAGAAGGCCATTATTTCCGTTATACCGGCCTGGTTGCCTGCCCTGGCTCTTTTTGGCGCCTGGACGGTGTTTCATTATGCCACCACGGGATGGATCGGATATCACGACGGTTCACCCTGGGCACCGTGTTTCGAACGGGTGGATTTCCCGGGATTT
Source organism: Bacteroidales bacterium (assembly GCA_035258345.1). Taxonomy (GTDB): domain Bacteria; phylum Bacteroidota; class Bacteroidia; order Bacteroidales; family UBA10428; genus UBA5072. Next base: position 25,459 of record DATEVU010000120.1, on the reverse strand, counting down.
TTAAAGAATACGGGAATACTGCTCTGGCGCCTGGTGGATTTTGGCAAGCTTTTCCTGTGGATCGTCACCGGGATCTCCCTGTGGCTGTTCCTGAAGAAGAAACTGAAAGCCGACGACAGCCTCCGTTCCATCGTGCTGCTGATAACATTGTCCCTGCTGTTCAGCGCACCGTCGATGCTGTTTTACGCGATGCTCAACGGTCACCGGTACCTGATACCGGTTTATTATTTCCTGGCCGTCGCGGTGGCTTACGTGCTTTTTGTAAGACCGGAAACCCTGCGCTTCCGGAAAGCAATGACCATACTGGTTTTTACCGGTTTGCTCAGCGGCAGCTTCTGGATTTATCCCGATAAGATCGCCAAGGGATGGGATGCCACCCTGGCCCACCTGCCCTACCACCACCTCCGCAAAAAGATGATCAGCTATATCGACTCCCGGCATATTCCGTTCGACCAGGTGGGATCGGAAATCCCAAATACATACAGGATTGATTTCATCGAACAAAACGGCGATGAAAGGCTTTTTCCGGTTGCCGACCTGCAACGGCATCCCTATGTTTTCTATTCCAATGTTTTTAACATGTTCACCGATGCGCAACTGGATGAACTGAAAAATGAATGGAAGGTTGTGGAGGAATACCGGTGGCTCCAGGTACGGGTAACGTTGTATGGAAGAGGGAAATAGGTTTGGGGTTTGGGGTTTGGGGTTTTTAGAAATTGTATTTGAACCGGAGAAATGCCATCGTGAAATTCTGCCTGTCATCCTCAGCAGCAATTCCAGGGGATTCTACGCTGAACCACTGCATATAAAATGAAAAATCGAAATTATCGGTCAGCGAATACGTAATGGCCGGTCCCAGGTATATCCCCCGGACATCGGGAAAGAACATTGCGGCAAATGACCCGTTCCATAAAGGGGTGAAGGGATAGCTGACCTGTCCGAAAAGATTCCATTCGGTAAATGAAAGGTCCTTTACCGACATCGGTCGCTGATAAAACTCAAGAAAGTTAATCCCTCCCCGGCTATCCGGGATCCTGCAGTAAAGCCCTTCAACCAGCACCGCCAGGGAATTGGAAAAGGTATAATCCAGCCCCAGGGACATGAAAAACAGTCCGGATGTATCGGCAAACTGCCTTACCGGATGAAAATAAGCCAATTCACCACGAAACCCGATATCCCGGAGTCCTCCCGCCCAGCCAAAACCAAAGGCCACATCGTTATCCGACAGCAGGCCGCCCAGCAACTGCAAATCATAGGTCCCGGAATTCATCCGGTAGCGTATTGCTGCAGTAGCTTTCTTTGTGCTGTCGGTTGTTACCACGATCTCTGCAGCCGACAGGGCACCGGTATAATATTGTATACGCAGGGCATCACTCCCCGGCTTCTCCGGGTAATCGAAATCAAAATAGGAATAATTATTGAACCAGTCGTTCGGATTCCAAACCAGTGTTTGTCCCCAGTTGATACGTTGCCTTCCCAGTGTCACTTCCAGCTTTTCAAGGGTATACTTCAACCAAAGCCTGTCTACGGTAGTATTTATTACATAGGATTTGCCCCGGGCCAGGTTGAACGAGAGATCCGCGAATCCCGGATCGCCTTCGAGACTCCTTTTTGCCTGCCCGCCGGCATCCATTTTTAACCGGTCGCCCGTTATAAACCGGTTTCTTGCCTGGATTGAAAAAGAGAGGGTTGAGGAGGGATAATAATTCAGGTTCAGCCGGTTATGCAGCTGGGTTTCATACAGCCAGTAACCATCCGTTGATTCCATATCCATAACGGATTGCATACCGGATACATACCCGTCGAGCGTTAATTTCTTCGGGGGTACATCCTGAGCTTTTACCGTGCTTACTGCAAAAACTCCTGCAACCACCAGAAATATTAACCTGTGCACCCGTTCTTCACTTTTCACTGTTCACTACTCCTACACCTGTCTCACATCCGACACCACCCTTCCGTCCTCCAGCGTGATCACCCGGCGCGCTTTCCTCACCACCCGTACATCATGGGTCGAAAAAATAAAAGTGATCTTTTCATCATGATTCAGTTTTTCCATGATGTCCAGCAGGTTCTGTGCGGAAACCGAATCGAGGTTGGCAGTAGGTTCATCGGCAAGGATGAAACGTGGCCTGGAGGCCAGTGCACGGGCAACGGCTACCCGCTGCTGCTGACCGCCTGAAAGTTTTGATGGCCGGCTGTCAATCCGGTCAGCAAGTCCAACAGATTCCAATAGTTCATGCGACCGTTTCCGCCTTTCTGATCGTGGTTTACCCTGCAATTCCATGATGAATTCCACGTTTTCACCCGCCGTAAGCACCGGAATTAGGTTATAGGCCTGGAAGACAAATCCGATGTTGTACAGTCTGAAATCGATCAGCCCGGTGGCAGTCAGGTCATTTAACCGGATGTTGTTGATGAATATCTCCCCGCCGGTTGGCAGATCGAGTCCCCCAAGCAGGTTGAGCAAGGTGGTTTTTCCTGAACCCGACGGTCCGACAACCGCCGTAAATTCACCCTCTTCAATAATGAGGTCGACCTGATTTACGGCTCTTACCTGAATTGCCGAATCGGTGTAATCCTTCACCAGGTTCCTGATTTCAATTACTTTCATGATTGCTGTATGTTGTGTTACATGTCTATGCGCAACGAATCGGCGGGTTTAAGCCGGATGGCCTTCATGGCAGGATACACTGCTGCCAGGACCCCGGTTACAAGCACCATTATGGCCACCTGCCAGGCAATGTCGAATTCAATTACCGGGTAGACAATGGTGTCATACCCCAGTTTCTCATAAGCATCGGCCCACCGGGATAAATCGATACCCTTGTGATAGAACACCAGGGATATCAGGTAACCGGCCCCCACACCGAACACTCCCCCGGTAAACGTCAGAAAAACCGTTTCAAGCATGATCATCCGGAATACCCTGGATTTGTTCATACCCACCGCCATGAGCATACCCAGCTCTTTGACGCGCTCCAGGACTGCCATCAGCATGGTATTGATAATACCAAAAATGAGCGCGGCCAGGATGACACCCATGAATACGTACATCATCAGATCCATGGATTCTTCAACAATACTGACTTCTGGCATTATCTCACGCCATGCTGCCACATCCAGTCCGGGAAATGCAGCCTTCAGCCTGCCTGTAACCAGGTTCAGCCTTTCAGCATCATTATCCATGAGCATTACAGCCAGTTCATGGCCTGCATCCGGGCTGATGCCGATGAGTTTAACGGCATCGGAGCTTTTCATGAAAACATTCGTTTCATCAATCATCGAATTGGCCGTTTTATAGATCCCGCCTACCCGGAAGAGCCCGGTTGTCAGCGTTCCATCCATGGCCTGAAAGGTAAGCACAACCCTTGACCTCAGTTTTACCGATAACTTTTCAGCCAGTTTTTCTCCAATCAGCAACGGCGTTTTTTTATCACCTGCAAAATAATCCCCGGCGGTTAACTTGGTGTGTGTATTGGTAACCTGTTTTTCCATTTCCGGGTCAATGGCATTGATTTTAACACCGGCACCTGTTTCGGCAGAAGTGATCATGGCATTTACCATTATCCGTCCGGAAACCGCCTTTACACCTTCTGTTTCCAGGATTATGGCAGCAATGCTGTCGATGTTTTTAATAAAAAACTTCTGATCGGGATTTTCCCGGTATTTTTCGGCATGGATCTGAATATGCGATGATTCGGTCGCAATGGCTGTCTGAACACGCTGATTCACCATTCCCCGGTAAAATGCCCAGGTGAAAACACCGGCAAAAATCCCGATGGTTATTGCAGCAATGATTACCAGGCTTCTGACCTTGTTGCGCCAAATGTTTCTCCAGGATATAGAAATGATCATGAGTCGGATTTTTTGTGATTTAGGACCGGATTGCCCTGATGGCATCCATCTTCCAGATGCCCCACAAGGGATATACTGCGATCAGGAGGGTCATTCCAAACACTGTAATGGCCTGATTCAGAAAGACCCTGGGAATCATGCTGAAAAAAATCATGGGTTCAAAGCCGAAGCTTTCATAGGCCTCTGCCATGGATTCAGGCAACGGAACGGGATTATTTACCAGCATTATGATCACGGGAATGCTTATTACTGTGCCAACCAGGACTCCCAGCATACCGATCAGCAGCGATTCAAAGAACAGTATTCCCTGAAGCCTGTATTTCTGCATGCCCACGGCCACCATAATACCCATTTCCTTCCTTCGTTCAGCCATCATCATGATGATGGTTCCCAGTATCCCAAATCCGACCACCATGTATAATACCCCCTTCATGATAACGGCTCCTGCCCTGTCGCCCTCGATCATACTTACCAGTTCAGGCTGCATTTCATCCCAGGTTTTTACGCTGTAATTATTGCCCAATGCAATCTGAAGCTTCCGGCTGGCTGTTTTCACCAGATGATAATCCTTTACAAGCAGCGCAACCGATGTTACCCTGCCCGCAGCACCAAAGAATTCCCCTGCCCCTGCGATATCGATATAGGCTCCAAAGCCGTTTAGCTGAGGCGACGGGAACTTCAGTATGCCCCTCACGGGCATAAGTGCCGAAGCACTTTCCCCGTGGTATCCCTGACTGATCAGCACCAGGGTGTCACCGGTTGATACCCCGAGGTTTTTTGCCAGGTTTACGGCGAGAAGTACTCCCTTGTCGCCCGGAACCAGGTAGGTCCCCTGTTCAACCCATTTAGACAGCCCGGTTAACTGGTCTTCCAAAACCGGATCGATCCCGATCAGGGCACACCCCCGGGTTTCTTCACCGGATGAAATTAATGTAAAGGACTCGAGCCGGGGAACAGCCAGGATAATTTCACCCACAGATCCGATTGACTTGAAAACCGAATCTTCAGGGATATAGGTATCATTAATTGATTTTGATGCCCAGTAATCGGGATGATGTACCTGAATATAACCGGAATAAAATTTTACCATGTTATCGATCATTTTTACATAGGTCCCTTCCTGCAGGGAACTCATGAAAGTTGACAAAAGTACCGCCAGAAAAACAGCTGCAACGGTAATCATGGTTCTTTTGGGGTTGCGCCATAGACTTCTCCAGGCCAGCTGAAAGCTCAACATGGTTCGTTTTTTTTATTATCTACCTTACTTTCTGCATATTCTGCTGAGAAAAAAATGTTTCCGTAAGGGGAACGTTAAACCTTATTTCATCCAAAGTAATAATGGTCTTATTCCCTTCGCTATCTGCCGGGATCAGTTCAAACCGGGCAGGGATCATCCTTCCGTCCATATTCCGAATGTCTGATCCGGTTTCTGATTTAACCAGGTATCCTTCTTCGTCGTAATACTCAGCTTTCAGCTGCAGATAGTCTGTTTTCGAGATCCAGAGGATCACCCTGCCCCACACCACCGGGGCATCTTCTTTGGGCTCCAGGTTAATTTTATGACATTCCCGTCCGGAAACCGTTTCCTTACCCAGCAAGGTATGGGTGTAATCCACCACAACAGATGACTGGTTCAGCAGATCGTCGTTCGTATAATCCGAACCCATCCATCCCTGGGCAAGCATGGAGGGCGGAAGCTTGATGATGCGGTTGATGGAAGGATTCCAGTTCCACATCTCAGTCTTTCGCTTCAGGAAGGACTGCCCTTTTTCCTTTGCCGGGGAAAGGATCAGCACGAGTGAATAATCGGTTCCCAGTGTCCACGATTTGAACGTAACCGAACGTGTCCAGGTTGGACGTACGATCTGCATGGTCATGATGTTCTGGCTTGATTTCTCGCCCCTCATTTTATCATCGGCCCTTTTTACGATCTCTGATGCGGACTGCTGCGCATCCGCGGCAGCCAGGAAAAATCCTGCCAGTAAAGTCCATGCAACGATCATTACCCGGTATTTCATGATAAAATTTATTTTGTTCAATAAAATTAAACATATTGGTATTAAAGGATTGAAAAATAAGGTTTCATTTTCAGAGTTCCTAACAGATTGCTTTAGTTCTTTGCTGTTAACTGCTTTTTACTGTAACTTTATTCCGGTTCAACCGTCCTACTCCTGAATCCGGAATTGTAAATGACTGTTGCCGAGTATAACAAAAGCGTAGATGAATACTCCGACGGGGTGTATCACTTCATCCTGAAGAATCTTCACAACGAGGATAAAGCCAGGGATGTGGTGCAGGACACCTATGAAAAACTGTGGATGAAGGTTTCGGATGTTGCTGCGGAGAAGGTTCGATCCTACCTGTTTACAACCGCCTACCATACCATGATCGATATGTTGCGGAAAGAAAAGAGAATAACGGGATTTGAAGCCGTAAAACACGATATGCACACCCGGGGAGAACATTATACAGGCCTTTCGGAAATTCTCGAAAAGGCTGTACAGCAGCTGCCCGCCGACCAGCGGTCAGTTATTATGCTCAGGGATTACGAAGGCTATTCCTACGAAGAAATTGCCTCCATTACCGGTCTGACCGAATCACAGGTCAAAGTTTATATTTTCAGGGGCAGGATGTTCCTGAAAAAGTACTTGGGAAGCATTGAAGCAGTAATCTAAGGGAAAATGACCATCAATGAAAATAACTACGAGGCCTATATGCTGGATTACCTGGAAGGTAATCTGGATCCCCTGATGACGGCAGAGTTTATGGCTTTCCTGGCTGAAAATCCGGAACTGGAAAAATTAATGCCCGGATATGACGGCATTTTTATGAACTCCGGTAATGAAATTTATGATACCAAAGCGCTCCTGAAAAAGGATTATTCGGATATTCCTGTCATTCAGGAAAACAACTTCGATGAGTTTTGCATTGCCTGTTCTGAGAACCTGTTGGATGAGCAGGATCGCCTGCGTCTTGCCGGATATTTAAAGCAGCATCCGGCTAAACAGGCTGACTTTGATCTTTTCCAGCATTTGCGGCTTAGTAACGATACAAGGGTGGTATTTACCGGAAAGGCAGGGTTAAAAAAGCAGGCGGCAGGCAATTCAACACGTCGTTTAATGCTGTATGCAATAGCCATGGCAGCTTCCATTGCCCTGCTTTTTATCCTGGTGATCCGCAATCAGCCCGGGGAATCCCTGCAGACGGGGAATTCGGATACAGTTCCGGCGGCAGTGAAAACAGCTCCGCCGGGAACCTTACCCGAACAAAAAACTACGGATGCTCCCGGAGCTGAAAAAATCACCATCCGCCCCCGGAATGCCACGTTAAAGCAGGAAGAGATCGCTGAACAAATACCGGTCACCCCGTATGAGTCCGTTACTTTGAACCCCATAATGCCCCTTGCGCAAGCCGGGATCACATCTTCGGCAGTTCCTCCCGGTCCGGTGCCTCATCAGTGGCCGGCCGGCGATCCGGAAGGAACCGGCAACGATCTGATGGCTGAAAACCCGGGGGTACAATCCGAGAGTTTCTGGGATACCCGTACCGGAATGCTGATCAACAGGCTGAATTTCTGGAAAGCAGCAGAAACAGCTGTTTCCGGTTTCAACTACCTCACCGAGTCGCAGCTGTCGCTTGAAAAGAAAACGGATGAGAACGGCAGGCTCACCGAATTGTTGATCGGTACCGAGAGCTATACCATTTCGGGATACAAAATGAAATGATCTCCTGTAACTTTCCGGAAAGTTGTCCGTCCCACAATCAAAACACTATTTTAAATTTTTAATTTCAAAACAAATGAAACGCATTATAACCTTTGTATTAGCGGCAGCTTTCGCCCTCGGAAATTCAGCCCAGGAGCTCGATTCGCTCAAAGCTATTATGGAAAACAAAACATCACCCGACAAGGTTGAAAAACAGGAGAGTCAGCCTTCTTACCCGGTTTATGTCGAAGAGGACAGTGATCAGGTAAAAATACAGGTATTCGACAAGGAAATTCTCAAAGTGATTGATGGTAATGATTCGACCTATGTTAAGGTTGGAGCCAAAGCATTTCTGGAAGTATCGGAACAGCCCGACTCAACACGGATCCGTGTGGGGGACAAAGTGATCAGCATCGTTGAAAGAGGAAATGAACCCGTCATCAGGTTCAGCGATATCGATAACAATGAGCACAAGGGAAAACCAAGGTTCAGGGGTCATTGGGCCGGTTTCGAATGGGGAATCAACAACTTCATGGACGATGATTTTACCCTGTCACGCGAAGGTGAAGATCAGTTTATGGATTTAAACATGGACCGCTCCTGGGCCATTAACCTGAATTTTGCCCAGTTCAGCCTGGGTTTTGGTACCAGTCATACCGGTATTCTTACCGGAATGGGACTGGAATTCAACAATTATTTTTTCGACCAGGACAATTCAATAGTTGAAATCAATGATCAGGTGGTTGAATTACCGGATACGATAGGCGGCATGAATAAAAGTAAACTAACAACCTCCTTCCTGAGAGTTCCGCTGCTACTCGAAGTGCAATTCCCGCGTACGCTAAGGTCAAAAAGGGTGTTCCTTTCGGGAGGACTTATAACCGGGCTTAAGCTGGGATCGCACACGAAAGTGATATACAAGAACGATCGCGGCAAAAGCAAGGATAAAAACAACGATGATTTCAATATCAATCCCTTCCGGTATGGCGTTACAGCCAGGCTTGGATACGGTGCAGTTAATGTTTTCGGGGACTATTATTTCACCCCCATGTTTGTGGCCGGCAAGGGACCTGCACTTCATCCGTTTACTCTGGGCCTCTCGCTCACATTTTAAAAAATCCGGGACCCGGAAGAATTTAACCGCAAAGGACGCAAAGCAGCTGCGTCCTTTGCGGTTATTTTTTCCCGCAATAATTTTGCCCGTCTTTATTTATCTTTGGGTAAATCTTTGTTATGAAATCGGAATTTTTATCAGCCAGGGAAATCCGGAAGTTTGAAGAACAGATCAACCTCCCCGGAGTTGGAATACAGGGTCAGGAAAAATTCAGGAAGGCCCGCATTCTGGTTATCGGTGCAGGCGGGAAAGGAGCCTCGGCGTTGCAGGCATTGGTTGCAGCCGGTGTTGGCTACATCGGTATATGTGACAACTATCCGGTTGAAGAATCCGCCCTGCCCAGGCAGTGCCTGTATGGCGAAATTGATACGGGAAAACTGAAAGCCATTGTAGCCAGGCAACATCTCCTTGAACATACAAAACTCACGGAAATTGAATTGCACAACATCTGTCTTTCAGATACGAATATCAGGAATATCATCAGTGATTATGATATCGTGCTTGATGCCACCGATAATTTCATGGCCCATTATCTCATCAGTGACGGGACTGTGGCAACCGGAAAACCGCTGGTTTTTGGTTCCGTGTATCACAATACTTCCCAGGTCTCAGTATTTAACTATGCGGGCGGACCGTCGCTACGCAGCCTGTTCCCGGTTGTGCCGCACAGTAACGTTGAACCGGGCGATGAGGGAATCATGGGAATGCAACTGCTGTATGCCGTCACCGGCAACCTGATGGCCAACGAAACCCTGAAAATAATTCTTGGCCGGGAAAACGTTCTGAGCGGCCGTCTGCTGCGCTTTAACATAAAGGATTACAGTTACTCGGTTGAAAAGGTGACTGGTGAATAGTGACTTCTTAATAACTTTCCTCCATTTCAGCAAAATGTCAATAACTTTTTAGATTTTTCGGGTAGCGCATTCACAGATAATGTGTACTTTGGATTATCTATGTTTAACACCGTGATGCATGCTTAAATCTTTGAGATACAGGCTGCTTGCCTGGTTTCTGGCATTTGTTCTGCTCATGGTGGCATTGCTGGTTCCCGCCAATCTGTTCTACCACGCTCGTGAAAGAGGCATTGAACAGGTTACCCGTCAGATCAATTCGCTCTATATCTCGTTCCTGAAAGATACCAAAACAGTAAATGATTTTCTGACAGCAGCTCCTGACCATGCGGATTTTTTTATCCGCGGGGAGAACCCGAACCTTGATCTTCACCTGAAGACAACCGGGAAAATAACCCTTGAACTTAAGCACCTCATGGAATCTGAGCAAGCAGGTTCCTACAGCATCGGTCATGATCTCGATGCCCTTTCCATGAGTTTTCACCAGTATAACGTTTTGTTTGACAGTCTGGTGTACCTGGTATACAAAAGAGGTTACCGGAATTTCGGGCTCGAGGGAGAGTTGTACGACTACGGGAAACTCATGGAAAATGCATACGGATTGCAAAGAAGCCATGTGTACCAGCTCAGAAGAATGGAAAATGATTTCTTCTTCAACAAGGATACTGCAGTTGTAAGTTCATTCAAAAAGCTGATCCCGGTTGTCCAGCACGGCATTATTGCCGATGACCGGCTTTCCGATGACACCAGGGCCCGTTTATTTGAAATGGTCAACAATTATTCCCAGGCTTTTTTAAGGCTGGTGGAACTGGATAAGCTTACCGGTATCAATAAAAACCTGGCACTTAAGGCTTCTCTGAATAAAAAAAGCACCGCAATCGAATCGGCATTTTCCGTATTGATAGAAAGATCGGGCAATACCCAGAAAGTGCTGATGAGCAGGCTGAACGGCTATTACATTGCATCCTTGTTGCTGATCATTTGTTTTGCTTTCGTTTTCAGCATTTTTTCATCGAAACACATTGTTTCCCGCCTCGAAGCACTGACCAACTACATTTCCGTACTTGCCAAAAATCACCAGGTTCAGTCTCAGTCCTTTGATCTGCATAATTCTGCCAGTGAGATAAAACAGATCTACCGCGAGTTCAGGAACCTGCTGGGGCAGCTGAAGATTTGGGAAAAACAGCGCGACAAGGCGCTTAGGAATGCCGAGGATACGGAGCAGCGTTACCAGGAGCTGGCAGATATGCTGCCACAAAGTGTTTTTGAAACCAATTCGATGGGCAATTACACCTATGTGAACAAAGCCTGGTACAATGCATTTGGTTACACCAGACAGGACCTTGCAGATGGCCTTAACCTGATCGAAACATTGCTTTCCGAATCAAACCAGGAAGATATCCTGAGCCAGAGGAAGATAGAAAATTTATCCTTCCGGGCGATCCGGAAAGACGGTACCAGGTTCCCGGCTTCGGTTTACACCGATAATATAGTAAAAGACGGGGAAGTTGTTGGCAGACGGGGTATTATCGTGGACATAACCGACAGGATCAATTACATCAGATCGCTTCAGCAGGAAACCTCCCGGGCCAAAACATCCGATGAGCTTAAGTCCTCATTCCTGGCCAATATGTCACATGAGATCCGTACGCCGATGAATTCGATCATCGGTTTTTCCAACCTTCTCGCTTCCGATCATATTCCCGAGATCCAGAAAAAGGATTTTGTTCAGTACATACGTACAAGCAGTGAAGTTTTACTGAACCTGGTGGATGATATTATCGATATTGCCAAGATCGAAGCAGGGGAGCTTAAAATCGTTAAAAAGGACTGCGAATTGTATTCCCTTGGGTCGGAATTGCTTAAAACGTCGGAAGAGATCAGGAAAAAATTCAACAAAAAGCATATCGCACTTTCATTTAATCCCGACAAAACACAGGATGCACTTTTTATAAAGACCGACCCATTCAGGCTCAGACAGATACTGGTAAATCTCATCAATAATGCACTCAAGTTCACCGAAAAGGGAGCCGTTGAATTTGGCTTTACCCTGGTAGACAACAAACAGCTTGAATTTTATGTAAAAGATTCCGGCGTTGGTTTAACCCGTGATGAACTGGCGCTTATATTTGAGCGTTTTAAACGTACCAGCCGGTCAGAGGAAAAGAACATCGTGGGCACGGGTTTAGGACTGGCGATCTCCAAAAACCTTGTGCAGCTTCTCGGGGGTGAGATGTGGGTGGATTCCGTACCCGGTTCCGGTACTACCTTTACCTTTACCATCCCCTACCTGAGGACAACAAAGATTCTGCCCGGAGAGGAAAATTCCCCCGGCCCTGAAACGGAATACGACTGGAAGGGAAAGACAGTCCTGGTGGTTGAGGATGATATGAACAGTTTTAAGTTCCTGTCCGCTTTGCTGAAAAGTACGAATATTGAAATAATTCATGCCCCCGACGGGATCAGGGCCGTGGAAATTTGCCGCGATCCGGGTACCATCGACCTGGTGATCATGGACATTTTGCTGCCGGGAATGGATGGTATTGAAACCACCGGGCATATCAGGCGCATCAGGAGTGATCTGCCCGTTGTTGCCCAAACCGCACTGGCCATGGCCGCTGACAGGGAAAGAATTAAACAGGCAGGATTTGATGGTTATATAACAAAGCCGGTTAATATCAAGCAATTGTTATCTATACTCAATCTCCATTTATCGGTCAGAATAGAACAACCCGGGAAACACAATGCCCTGCTTCAGGACCAGAATGTCAACCGGGGTTTTTTTGAAAACTGAACCGGATATTGTTAAAAGCCCGTTTGTTTTTCATCCAATCAACTTACTTTTGCACCTATTAAAATAATAGTTCCTGTTATGAGTTAATATAGCCGTCAGGAACAACTAAGGACAGTTTGTATTACCATATGATGAGATTCCGATTGAGCAAGCCATTCCGGATTTTTTCCATTTCATTGTTAGCGACAATTACTTTTATTGCTGTCAGCTCGGCAATCGTGTCTTTATTTTACGAGCAGGCTGTGGTGCGATTCATGAAAAACTACCTCGAAGAGCACCTTCTTACGGAATTGTCGATGGATGAGATCAGGTTCAGGGCACTTAAGGGATTCCCTAATGCCACCATAGAGGTCAGCAATGTGGTAATCCTTTCGGGCGATGAATTCGCACCGGATGATTTTAGCGCTGATTATGCTGACACGCTGTTGAAGGCAAGAATGATAGCCTTTCAGTTCGATCTCCTCAAACTGTTCAACAAAGATTATGAGCTGAAGAAGATCGAGATCACCCGGGGTTTTGTCAATATTTTATATGACAAAAGAAACAGGCACAACCTGAACATATGGAAAAGCAAGCCGGATAGCGGAGGACGTAATTATTCCTTCAATCTGCGGGGAATACAGCTTAACGGGATCCGGCTCAACCTGGTTTCCCTTTCCGAACAATTCAGGCTCACGGCGCTTTCTGAAAAATCAACCTTCAGAGGCAATTACAACGCCGGTGTATTGTCGGGGGACATCCGGGGAGATTTTCATGTCGACAGTGCTTTCATCCGGGAAAACCGGCTTATTAAAGATGCCTCACTGGGATTGCAGATGAAAATGCTGCATGCCAGTGACCGTTTCAGGATCAGGAACAGCAGTATCCGCCTGAATAAAGCCCTTTTCACACTCAGGGGTGAATATACTTCGGGCCGTGAAAAATATATCGATCTTTCTGTTGACGTACCCAACTTCGGGCTCGATGAACTGATGTCGCTGCTGCCTTCACGCGAAAACAACTTCCTCAGTGCTTTCACTTTTACCGGGAAAGGCAAGTTGCACGCCACCATCAAAGGTCCCCCGGCTAAGCGCGATCAGCTCCGGATCAGCTCGGAATTTGAACTTTCCGGAGGTTCGGCCCACAATACGAATACCCGTGTATCACTCGACAAAATAAACCTCACCGGCAAAGTTTCCGGTACGCGGGATGATAATTTCATGCTTCACATCGATCAGTTTTCATCTACCCTGGGCAAGGGTACCCTTCAGGGCAACCTTACCATACATGATCTTAAAACATTGCGGTTCAATACCCATATTTCTTCAAGTCTTGATTTAAATGTTCTAAATGATCTACTTGATATTGATGCTGTTGAGACTATGGAAGGTTTTGTCCAAACCGATCTTGAAGCAGCCGGTCACCTTACCGGATTATCGGGCGATTCAATAGCTATGGCCATCGGCTTCCTGAAAAAGGGAAGCTTTGTGTTCAATGATGCCGGGATTAAATTAAAAAACAGGAAAACGGATATCCGTCGTGTCACCGGCAGGGCCAGTTTCGACAACCTGCTGAGGCTCGACAGTGTGACAATGAAAATCGGCGGCAATGATTTCCTTGTTATGGGAAGCATTGAAAATATCACCGGCTACCTGATGAAAAAGAGCCTGTTGCGATCCGATCTTGAGATTACAACCGGTGAGTTCAATATCAATAATTACCTGGGTATCCCATCCGGGCACCCGGGCAAACGAGGTGCACGGGTAAGCTCGTTTTTTCCGGCAGGAATACGCCTGAACGCCCGGGTAAAAGCAGGTGAGTTTATTGCCGGAAAGTTCAGGGCCTCGGATTTGCATTTCAACATGGCCTTAAAGAAAGATTCAATATTTGTTAATGAATTCTATTTGAAATTCCCTGATGGTTCTATCTCAGGTAATGCTTTAATATTTGAAGAGAACAACCGGCGTCTTTCGGTTATTTGCAATTCAAAACCCCAATCTATAAATGTTCAGCAATTATTCACTTCTTTTAATAATTTTACACAGCATTTCATTCTCGATAAGAATGTGAAAGGAAGCGTGAGTGGAACGGTAAGCTTCTTTGTCCAGTGGGATTCAACCCTGGTTTTTATACCCGCCAGCATGAAGGCAAATGCCAAAATAGAGATCATAAACGGAACACTGGTGCAATTTGAGCCGATGATGGCCCTTTCGAAATATATTAACGTGGATGAACTCAGACACATTGAATTCAGGACACTTAAAAACGAGATTTTCATCAGCGACAGGCTGGTAACCATCCCGGAAATGGCCATAAATTCATCCGCTTTTAACATCAGTGTTTCAGGCACCCATTCGTTTGACAACTTGTTTGATTACCGGCTCAGGGTATTGCTGGGAGAGGTCCTTTTCAACAAGGCAAGAAAAAAGAAGCAGGAACTCAATGAGTTCATGGTCGAAGAAACCAGGGCTGATCAGACCACCATCCCCCTTATTATTGCCGGGACCCCGGACAATTTTAACGTTCGTTTTGACCGCCGGCGTGCTTTCGACCTTACCCGTAAAAACATGAAGAATGACGCTTCTGCACCTGATACAAAGATTTCACCGGATAATTTCAGGATCGAGTGGGAGGAGGACAAAAAGAAACCCACAGAACAGCCAAAGCCTGTTTTGCAGAACAAAACGGATGATTTTGAGGTTGAATGGGAGGAATAGGACAGTCACACCGCTGATTAGTCATGTTTTTACGCATAAACTACTTTTAAATTGAACAAATACAAACAAAAACAGCGCTGGAACTTTTTCCTGTTCATTGCAGCCGTATGCATCGGCATTGCTTCCCTGCGGTATACCAATCAACTGGTGAAAAAAATGGCCGGGGAAGAGCGGAAAAAGGCCGAATTACTGGCTGAAGCCACCCGGTATATATCCTCCAGCGAAAGCGATGCCGACCTTGATTTTTACACCGGGGTGATCGAAGACAACGAAACCGTGCCGGTGATCGTGGTGGACACACTTAACAACATCCTGTTTACACGTAACCTCGATTCCGCAAGGTTGGTTAATCCGAGATACCTTTCCCGGAAACTTCACCAGATGCAGGACAATAATGAACCGATCATCATAACGCTGTCACCCACCGAAAAACAATACCTGTATTTCAGCAGATCCATCATCCTTCAACAACTGTCATATTACCCTTATGTGCAACTGGGAATAATCCTGCTTTTTATCCTGGTAGCTTATTTTGCTTTCAATACTTCCAGGAAATTTGAGCAAAACCAGGTATGGGTGGGTCTGTCGAAAGAAACCGCCCATCAGCTGGGTACACCCATATCGTCGTTGCTGGCCTGGCTCGAAATGATGAAGATGCGCAACGGCGATAAGGAAATGCTGACCGAACTGGAAAAGGATGTCATACGTCTTGAAAAAATAACGGAGCGTTTCTCCAAGATCGGGTCAAAGCCGGTTTTGGCGAAAGACAATGTTGTCAACATCATTATCACTGCCCTGAACTACGTGAAAACCAGGTCTTCGGGAAAGATAAGGTTTTCGCTTAAAGCCCCTTCCGACGATATCCTGATACCGCTAAATGCTGCCCTTTTTGAATGGGTCATTGAAAATCTGTGCAAAAATGCCATTGATTCCCTGAATGGACAGGGGGAGATAGAAGTTGCCATCACCGATTTTACCCAGGTAATATATATCGATATCCTGGATACCGGTAAGGGTATCCCCAAATCGATGTTCAACACCATATTCAAACCCGGCTTTACCACCAAGAAAAAAGGATGGGGCCTGGGTTTGTCGCTTGCCAAAAGAATTGTGGAGGAATACCACGACGGAAAAATATTTGTTCACCAGAGCGAACTCAACAAGGGTTCTGTCCTTCGTATCGTAATGAAAAAATGACCGGCCCCTTTACCTTTGGCAAAAAAGAACGGCTTTCACACCGGGCCGACATTGAAAGGTTGTTCAACGAAGGCCGGTCTTTTTCCCTGCCGCCCTTCCGGGTCTTTTATATTATGGGTACAAATCCGGATGCTGCTCCGGTACGGATACTGATCGCCGTCCCCAAAAAAAAGTACAAAAGGGCAGTAGACAGGAACAAACTGAAGCGTATGATAAGGGAAGCCTACCGGCTCAATAAGGCCTTTATCGCTGAACCGGTAAAGAGCCAGTGCCTGCATGTGGGATTTGTTTATACAGCACAAGGTTCCATCCCCGATTTTACGGAAATTGAAAGTAAAATGAAAAGCTGTCTCGAAAAGCTGCTGCTAAAATACCCCGGTATGGATGCTTAACATCAGCTCCGAAAACATTTCCTTCCTTCCGGGTTTGTATCCTACCCTTACCCCCGCTGACAGCGGGAAAATAAACCGGATGAAATGCAGGTCAGCAACGATCTCGGTACCATACGACCAGTAATTTCCGGTGAACAGGGTCGAACCCGCCCCGGTTATTTCAACCACAGATGATCCGTAACTCCAGTCGTGAAATAAATTCATCCGCAACCGTTTAAGATAGATAAAAGGTCCCAGCGACCAATCGGGACAAATCACCGGAAAAGCATAATTAGCAGCCAGGCAGGCAAAACTCTCCGAAACGTTCGATTCAAAACCCCTCGGAAAACTGATGCGGTTTATTGGCAAAAAGTAATTATTTACCTGCTGATGCTGGTATCCCCCACGGAGATACAAATGATGGTGCTTGTAAAGACCCGGGAAGAACAGCCCTGCCTCCAGGAAGAACATGTTACCCAGCAGGCTGTGATCGGCCGGTGTCTGGGTATAAACTGCCGTCAGCGATTGTCCCCACCGGGGATAAAGATCACGATGGGCCATGCGATAGTAATGAAACAGCGCATACCGCCAGTGCAGGTAATCTATTCCGGTATAAATCCTTTCCTTTGCATAATAACGTGTATTTGACCATTCATACTCAACCCGTGGAACCATCCTGGTGATGTACCGTCCCCTGTCCCATTGCAAAGGTATATACGCCCGGAGGGTAAATCCTGTATAAGCAGCGTTGTATTCCGGAAGGGTTGTGCCTTCGGGTAGACGGCCGGCAAGCCGCAGCGGGCCACCATATTCACCGGTAAGTTCAATGACCGGATACCACCCCCGCCAGGATAGCGTGGGTAAGACAGCGTGGTAACCATTGGCATACCTGTAACCAACACTTGAGATAAATGTGCTTAATAAATTCTGTGAGAATAACATAAAACCCAGGTTAACCGGCAATTCATCGATGCTGCCGGAAAAATCATCGAGTCCGGTATAAAAGGGAAGCCAGGAATGGATACGTAAAAGATGGGACAGTTTGTTATATGGCGTTGCCGCGTAGCGGACATCAGGAACCTGTCCGGATCCTGAAGCTGTAATGCCCTCGCCGGGGCGTGTTCCCGGCCATATGCCGGAAGGGGCAGCAGGCAGGCTGATCTTCTTCCACAAAACAGGATCGAGGTCCGCAGATACAAGATTAAATCCTTCTGCACTGTATTCCGAGAAAAGCAATTTGGTATTATCAGTGCTGATTTCCGGATGCCAGGCTCCGAAGCGTGAATTCGTGACCTGAAAAACATCACCGGTGGCTTTGTTCACGGAGTATATGTTCTCGATACCTCCGAATGAACTCCGGAACAGGATATAATTGTCATAATTCACCGGTTCGGAAATATCAAATCGGGTATGCCGCAACACCACTGCCCTGAGACTATCCTCCACCCCGATGAGTTCAATTTGTTTCCCACTTTCCGAAACCGTTATAACTACCACCACGGAATCACTTATCCACTGTGGTTGTTGTACATCGCTTCCGCCTGGTGAGGATATCCGACTAACCGGTTCGCCGGAAATTGCATCCAGCACAGTGATAAAATGGTTATTCTCCCCATCGGTTTCAGCTACTACCAAACGCTCCCCGCCAGGGGAAAAAGCCGGACTGAAGTACCTGGTTTTACGGGTAAGTGTCTTATCCTTCATGGTTGTCAGATCGAGCACCCGGATCTCGGAATAATTCCTTCGCTCCCAGCGGGGATCACCTGCTATTTCATCCCATACCAGCCGGTTATTGTGGACATCAATCCTGATTCCCGGGAAATAGCCCGGAACATGAACGGTCTTTTCCCTGCCCGCCGTATCAATTATCACAAACCTGTCCGGATGATCCAACCCCGTTTTCAATACCACCATATGGCCGTTGTGCAGGTCTTTTGGAAGCCTGTATTGGGTGAAAGTTCCATTCCTTTCCCTGTTAATCCTTTTATAATCAGTATAAGTAATAGTATCTTCCTGTTTGCTATACAAGTATTTAAGAGAATCCATTGTTTGCTGATACAGCGTTGACTTAAAAATGCCGTATTGTTTCTTCAGGTGCAGCGCCAGCGGCCAGATCAAAAACGGGTTGCGCGCCGTATAATCAAGGGCAGATGCCCAGGTGTCCCTGCCATACCTTGATCTTGCGTAGCTTATCATCTGGTAGCCATACTGGTAAGCACTGGGTACATGGTCCCTGTATGAACCAAAAACCCCTTTATCAAACGAATAAATTCCGTCATGCTGCAACAACAGGGTGCGCAGGGGCATTTCGAAACCGGGTATCCTTCCCCTGCCGGAACCCGAATGCATGGTTTCATTCACCACGGCGTCACCCTCATAGAACCAGGAAGGTATCATGGAAGAAACCGCGCCCGTGGCAATTTCGCCTGTGACCAGGGTCAGCGCCCCGGTAATTCCCCGGTTCAGGCTGCCGATCTGTACAATATGCCGGAATTCGTGCAGGGCAAGCTGGGCCATCCATTCCTCTCCATACCCGTCCTGGGGTGCTGTGGTCACCACCTCCATACGCCTGGGAGCCCAGGTTACATAACCGTTGGAAATTACCGAGGTATTGTGCAGAATAACAGGCATTTTTCCTGCCCTGTAGTCCATGTCATCTGCAGTACCGGTTCTGTAATGCTCCAGGAGGTTTGCCATGCGGTTGGCTGTGGCATAATCATTCCGTGGGTAAACAAGGGTAAAATGGGGCGTTATGATCTTGTTCCATCTTACCGATGCAGGTGCTTCACCGGTTGAGTAAAACTGTCCGGAGGTGTCCGGAACATACAGTATCACGATCAGTGTCACCGCGGTGAATAACCTTACTAGCATACCTGGCAGCCTAATATTATCCAAAAATAAAGATTTGCCGCATTACATCAGGATTCTTTTTTATTTTTGTTTCCTCTTTAATTTACCACGCATGAAAACGAGGATTTGTTCCCTGTGGGAAACAAATGCAGGTGAAATCACGTTTAAAGATACCGGATGAAGGGAATTCCGCCGTAATTTTGCTCGGGAACCGGCATATTCCCGATATCCGGCCGGAGGATAATGTTATCCTGCTAAAATAACCGGTAACAAAGTATTAATTTTACAGCCCAATACATCTTAGAAATTGAGAAGCTTTTTCACCGATAATGTCAACAGTATCCTGGGAGCGATCAGTTTACACCTGCTGATCGTAGTGGCATTTCTTTGGTTTAAACTGGGCGAGAACAAAGAGATGCAGAAAGAGCAGGTATTGATCGAATTCAACGAAGAGCTCCTGATGCCCGAAGACAGGATGACGGAGAACCGTCCCGATGAAGGTAACGGCGGGGATGCCATGCCTGCTCTCGACAACCGCACCGTACACAGCATTGCCTCCAACATAGCCGCTAAGCTTGATGAGGAGATCAGCACGCAGAAATATGAACAGCAGGTTATGGAGGAACTCGGCATTTCTTCACTTAAAACGCAGCCCGCTGACGCAAACCAGGATCTGCCCCCCGATGAGAATGCAATCGGGCAACAGCAGCGGGATGAACAACAGGAAACCGACAGGGAGGTACCCAATGTGCTGAGAAAAGACAATACCACGGTTTCCTATTTTCTCATGAACAGGTACCACCGTTTTGTTTACATTCCCACCTATAAATGCCAGGGCGGAGGCACCGTAATTCTCGACATAGTAATCGATCAGGCCGGCAAGGTGATCTCAGCCCTGATAGCTGAAAACAAGTCGACACGCGATCCCTGCCTGCTCGAGGAGGCTTACCGTTCTGCCGTATCCGCGCAATTCAATGCCGATTCGAAAGCCCAGGTAAAACAATTAGGGACTATCACTTACGTATTCTTAGCTCAATAATTACTTAATACTTATTATCCCGGTATGGCTGCATGTAGGGGACGGTTTTATTTCGACGGCCAGGCATTCAGGAGTGCAGTCTTGTTCGGTGAAGAAGCCTTTTCCTCCGGAAGATCCTTCTATGAAGTGATGCGGGTTATGGGGGGAGCCTGTATATTCATGGAAGACCATATTTTGCGGCTTCAGCAGTCGGCAGGCCTGTCCGGTCTATCTTTTCCGTTTGATCCCCAATGGATTTATGATACAATCCGTACACTTATATCCAGGAACAGGCTCCTAAACGGGAATATCAAACTGGTCCTGAATTTCAACGGCAATAACCAGGCAGCCCTGTACGCATGTCTGGTTCCGTATTCGTATCCCGGGCCGTCGCTTTACAGGAAGGGTATTGACACCGCACTTTTCAGCGTGGTCCGCGGCGATCCCAATGTTAAAAGGATAATTCCGGCTGTTCAGCAACCCCTGCGTGAATTCATATCCCGCAAAAAGATCTATGAGGCCCTGCTGGTGGATGCCAATGGAAACATAACCGAAGGCAGCAGGTCAAATGTTTTTTTTATCCGGGGAGAAACCTTGTACACGGCACCGGGGAAAATGGTGCTGAAGGGCATTACGCGGGAAAAAGTTATAGAACTGTGTAAAACACTAAATTACAAGGTAATTGAAACTCCTGTTTCAATAAATACATTAAATAAAATGGATTCCGCTTTCCTTACCGGGACATCTCCCATGATTCTTCCAATCCGCACGATCGGCCTCATTACATTTATGCCGGTTAACCAGGTTATGGACCGTCTCAGGAATGCCTATGCCGGCCGTATTGAAGATTATATTTCGGCTGCGCTCAAGAGTACCTTTCAATCCGGAATGTAGCCTTTCATTCCCGTTTTTGTGTTGGCTATTGTAAAGGAGGATTTTAATACGGAGGTATACAGCTGCGGGTCGCTAAGAACTTCCACCGCCCTTGCGAGTTCCGGATCATCATCCAAAGATGCCTGAATACGACCCTTCTGATAGAAATACCGGCTGGCAATTTCCTCATAAAGCAGCAACTGTATTTCGTTTTTAAAGGTCTGCAGGTCTTTGCTCTTATCATGAGCCAATTTGCTTTTCAGGGCTTCAAATTCCTTTTCTGCCCCTTCATAATACTTTTCACGCCTGGCGATCTTTACCAGTTCATCGAGCTGATCATCACTGCTGGTGGTATAATCGTAGCTTTTGTCACTGATGTAATCCAGAAATTTCTTGTATTCGGCAGCGGAAACTTTCAGGTCGGACACCATTCCGAATTCCTTATGGTTTGCGGCGAACAACGTTGCATAGTCAAAAATCAGGTTTTTGGTGAACAGGCTGATGGTAATGTTGCTGAGCTGATCCTGGGTCAGGGTGAAATCGGGCACGATCCCACCCCCGTCAAATACCTTTCTGCCATTTCGGGTGGAGAATTCCCTGATCAGTGAATCGGGAATATATCCCACGCTGCCATCCTCATTACGGTTTGCATAATCAACAGCCTGAATACAGCGTCCGCTGGGGATGTAATACTTTGCCGTGGTGACTTTCAGCTGGGCATTGTAGCTGAGTGGCCGGGTCGTTTGAACAAGGCCTTTCCCAAATGTCCGCTGTCCTATAATTATTGCCCTGTCAAGGTCCTGCAGGGCTCCGGCAACTATTTCCGAAGCGGATGCGGATCCGCGGTTAACCAGCACCACAAGCGGTATTGCTGTGTCAACAGGAGGAAGGGCAGTTTTGTATATATTATCCCATTGCTTGACTTTTCCTTTGGTACTTACGATTTCCTGATCCTTCCCGATAAACAGGTTGGATACATTTACCGACTCAATCAGCAATCCGCCGGGATTTCCCCTCAGATCAAGGATAATCGAGGTTGCTCCCCTTTCCTTGAGTTGTTCCAAAGCATCCCGTGTTTCGCGGCCTGCGTCCCGTGTAAAGCCTGAAAGCCGTATATACCCTACTCTGTCTTCAACCAGGTCATAAAAAGGAACGTTGGGAATGGTAATCTTTTTACGCGTAAAGGTTTTCTCCATGACGTCCCTGGTTCCGATCCTTTTTAACTTTACCTTAATGGCCGTGTTCGGAGTTCCTTTGAGCAGCTCGCTCACCGTGGCTATATCCTTTCCTTTTGTGGATACACCGTCGATGGAAAGGATGGTATCGCCGGCTTTTAGACCTGCCACCTGTGCCGGGAAGTTTTCATAGGGTTCCAGCACCATGGCATAATCACCACCCCTGCGTATAATTGCTCCAATACCACCGTATTCTCCGGTGGTCATAAATTTATAATCCTCCATATCCTTTTCGGGAATGAAAGAGGTATAGGGGTCAAGCGAAGTAAGCATCCCCTCAATGGCGGATTCAATTAATTTGTCCGGCTTGGTATCATCAACATAAAAGAAATTTAGCTCACGGAATAGTGAATAAAAAATATCAAAATTTCTGACGATATCAAACTCTTTGTCTTTCAGGCTAATAAACCCGAATGAAATAACCAGTGCCAACGCCAGCGTCAGTATCAGTTTGCTCTTATGAAAATTAAACCTGGATTTCATGAAATGTATATTGAATGTAGTAAGTTGCTGTTCAGAACTGCAAAAATAACGCCAAATCGCAAATAAAACTTAGGGATACCTGAGGAAAACAGTTAATAAAGGTTAATAGGGTTCGTCGTCGGACAGGTTCCGTGTGTACAGCATCGCCCTCCTGCTGACTTTCTCAATTTCCCAGGCGGTTCTCCACCCAAGCTTGTTATCATATATGGTGATCAATTCGTTTTTGCAGGCCGGGCAGATAATATCACTGGAATAAATCCTGTTACAACGCCTGCAAAGTTTCCGTAATTTTTCAGGGGATAACGGCTTCATGAAATATTAATTTGCTTTTTCTTGTACGTAACTCAAGCGCCTGTTGTTACATGCAATTGATGTACAATAAAGCAAATTGCTATTTCTTGCAGTTCTTGTTTTGTTCCCGGATAAACATTTCGAGGGCCATGATCATCGAAGGAGCTTCAGGTCTTGGTGCCTGTAAGTCGAGCCGCAGCCCGGCGTCAACAACCGCTTTTGCAGTGGCAGCACCAAAAGAGCCTATCCTGATCTCATTTTGCTGGAACTCAGGAAAGTTCTTCAGCAAGGAACGTATTCCCGAAGGACTGAAAAAAACAAGCAGGTCATAATTGATCACCGAAAAATCCGTCAGATCGGAACTGACATTGTGGTACAAAATGGCCCGTTCATACCGGATGCTGTGTTTGTCAAGCTGCTCGGTAAGCTCTTCATGCGGAAGGTCGGAGAATGGCAACAGGTATTTCTCGTCGCCGTGTTTGCTTACCACTTCCACGAGGTCATTGATGGTACCTGCGCCAAAAAAAATCTTACGCTTGCGGTAAATGATATATTTCTGAAGATAAAATGCCACCGCTTCGGAAATACAGAAATATTTCATGGTATCAGGCACTATAATTCTCAGTTCCCCGCATACCCTGAAAAAATGGTCGATGGCAGTTTTGCTGTTGAAGATAACACCGGTATGTGTGAGAATATCAATCCGTTGCTTTCTGAAATCCTTGCAGGTTACTCCCTCAACGTGACTGAAAGGTCTGAAGTCGATTTTAACATTGTTTTTTTCAGCTAATTCGAAATAAGGAGACTTTTCTGAATCCGGCCTGGGTTGAGAAACAAGTATTCTCTTAATCTTCATAAGAACTTCTCTTCTTTGTTAATAACTCTAAATCAGTGATATAATTGCTTTATATCCAAGAAGAAGGGGCAAAATTTCAAGCGTACAAAGGTACAAAATCATATAGAATAAAAAAACATCCTTCCGCATTATTATTTGATAGGCCCGAATAACTTTTAAAATGAATGCCCCGGTGAAAATGACAATTCCCAGTACCAGCACCGCCTGGGCAAGTTTGGGATCAATATAATGGGCAATGATAACAACCGGGAACAAGGCAATACCTGTCCCTTTGTTTACGATAAACGTATTGTGGATATATTCCGAGAAAAGTGAGTGGTTTAAAAACAGGTATCCGGTGCCGCGCAATACAAAAACCCGGAGCAAGGCATACAGCATTACGAAATTCAGGAATAGCATGAACAGGTTAAAGCTGCTCAGCCTGGTTTCCGGCATGGAAAAGTGGCTGGCCAGTTCGAATATAAATACCGACAATACTACCAGGTAAATAAAGTCAAGTACAATGGAAACCCTCCGCTGCAACACATTCTTTTCACGGAAAAGCTTTGCTGCCATTTGATAACTGGTCAGGGCACCGCCCAGGGTTGAAAAGAACTTGCCGTAAAAAATGCGTATCCATATAAAAAAAAGAGTCAGCAGCAAAAAAACGCCCAGCATCCAATCGTAGGCCTGGGGATTTCTCTGTTGTATTACAATAACACCAGGCTTTTCTGCAACCGTGCGATAATTCTGAATATTTTCGGTGCCGGTGGTCTTACTTGCGGAAACAACAGCATTCAGGTTGTTTTCAACAAAGAAATTCTCCCCGAAATTCCACACCGGTGGTTTTACCAGTACCGGGTTTACCGGTTCGGGTATTTTGATCTCCTCGGTACGGGGTTTAACCCTGGGTATTTCGATCAGCAACAATTCTACTTCCGGAAATGGAAAATATTCCACAGCCGAATCCTCCCCACCAAACGGGATAACTTCCTCCACCTGTTCAGGAGCGGGTATTGTATCAGAAACTTGCAGGTAAAAAAAGGCAGACATGGATCGATTTTCTGAAAACTATGCAAAGATATTAAAAAAGCTTTTCATTCTCCCGGTGCCTGTTTCCATCCCGGTTTGTCTTCTTAAGCAGATTGTCCTCGAAGGCCTTTTCAAGATCAACGCCGGTCTGGTTTGCCAAACAGATCAGTACGAAGAGGATATCAGCCATTTCATCGCCCATATTCTTATCCTCTTCGGAGGGTTTCCGGGATTGTTCGCCAAACTTCCGGGCCATCAGC
>DATEVU010000119.1:0-168036 GCA_035258345.1 Bacteroidales bacterium | reverse complement strand
TCGTAATAATAAGGCAGTTGTGTTTGTACGGTATATTCATGGTCACCTGTGAAAGAAAGATAAAACCCCGCCGAAACCGAAAGCTTCAATTTGGTAGGCGTGCTTAGTGTGAGGTAAAGTGGTATACGGTAAAAACCGAATTCCCACCTTCGCCGCGACGGAAGGTAAATCAGACTGGAAGAATGAAAGGAACTCCATAAAGGATAACAGTCATAATAATTATTGTTGTTCTGGTAAGGCTTATAATAATAATCCTGGGAGGCATAATTCAATTCGGTGCCGATACTCATAACGGGAGTAAGAGCATAAAGAAAAAAAACTCCCGAAAGGGGGCCGGCTTTCGATTCCCATTTTCCGTAGCTTGAATTGCCGTGAATATCGGAATATCCGGTACCGCTCAATAAACCGGCAGTGAAGCGTTGCGACTTTGCGGAAAGCAGGGTACAGGCAAATAGTAAGGTAAAAATGTATTTCATAAATTGCTGTAATTTCGGAGATGTTGGTTAATTTAAGATGAAACTTTTAAAGCATTGGTTGCGTGGGATAACTATATTTGAATCTCAAAGCAATTACATAACCACGAGCATGCGATTATACCGGCTCCCCTTCTCTGTTTTCATATTGACAGCCCTGCTGCTGTCGGTTGTACAGATCAATTCGGATAATCCCCTGTTGCTGGCGGAAAGGTTCATCAGGAACGGGGGTTGGGTTGAAATTGCCCTGATCGCTTTTTATGCATCCATAGTGGCTTACCACATGCAAAATCCCATGCATGTTCCCGGGTGGCGCAGAATTACCTGGACACTTTTTTCGGTGGTTTTTTTCAGTCAGCTTCTGCTGGGCCTGGCAGGAATGGATAAGTTCCTGATGACCGGGAAGCTTCATTTGCCTATTCCCATGATGATCCTGGCCGGGCCGGTGTACCGGGGGCAACTGTCGGTGATGACGGTATTATTCCTGAGCACGGTTGTACTAACCGGTCCAGCCTGGTGCAGCCATTTGTGCTATTTCGGGGCCATAGACAACACCCTGTCCCTGGGCAGATTGGAGAAAGGAAGACTTAAGAACAGGGTTGCAATTAAATCAACCCTGTTGTTGCTGGTCATTGTTATTACCTTGTTGCTCAAGTGGATAAATATACCTGGGCTGGTGGCAATACTTCTTGCCGTTGGATTCGGTATTGCAGGAATTGCGGTTATGTTCTTTTTTTCAAGGAAGAAAGGGAAAATGGTCCATTGTATCGTGTATTGCCCCATAGGTACCCTGGTTAACCTTTTCAAACAGGTGAATCCATTTCGACTCTATATTGATACAGGTTGCACACAATGCATGAAGTGTACCGGTTACTGCAGGTATGATGCCCTGGAGGCAGCTGATATTGAACGGAAAAGACCCGGGTCCACCTGTACCTTGTGTGGTGACTGCCTGGCGGGTTGCAGCCATAATTCGATTCATTACAGGTTTTTTAGGCTGAAACCTGAAAATGCCAGGAATCTTTACCTGTTGCTTACCATATCATTGCACGCCGCTTGCCTGGCGTTGGCCAGGATTTAAATTCAAATAAATGATATAATCAACAATCCGTTCCAAATCCTTCTTCTTCATCACCGGCACCGGCATGGTCCTGTTGCTGTATTCCGTAACTTTTTCGAAATCCGGATCCTTTATGGATCTGATGAGGTAGTTACGGTCAACCTGAACGGTTTGTTTCAGACCTGCCCGAATCACCTCAAGATCACTGTTCAGTATGTTATTCAGGGCCGGACCATACATCATGTCTCCGGTCACAGAATGGCAGGAAGCGCAGTTGTATGCGGCAAATAATTCACGGCCCTGCTGTGCGGCCTCAGGGGTGATTTTTGTGGTGGTTGGGACCTGGCAACCGTTGCATACTGTGGCCAGGATAAAAAAAACCAGGGATAAATATCTCATACCCGATGTTTGCTCAATTGCTCAATACCCATGCAAATTAATAGCTGACAACTATCCGTTGCCGTCAGTTAGTATAGAAAAACACCATTGCCACGGCGGTGGAAGCAATAAAAGCAGCCGTGGGCAGTACCAATAAAAACAACTGCCTGGAAGTAAGGTTTTCCTGTGATCCCGTATTTTTCAGGTTTCTCAGGCTTAGCCAGAGACCAATCAGCACCAGAACCGATTGGATCCAGGGTACAAGACGTGGCAGGAACTGGTGCCAGGGAATGTTTGCCGTGCCGAAGAAATCCCAGCCCCAGCCAAACGGATCGGAAACCGACTGGATAATAAACGTTACATTCACAAATAGCATGGGTATCACAAAGGCAATCCAGAGCATTAGCCCCATCGGAAGCAGGGTCCCGCTCAACATCAGGAAAATGTCCTTGTTGCTGTGCCGGATCCCTGATAATCTTTTTCCCGCTCCGGAAAACAGGTATATCAAACCGGGAATTAAGACCAGGGCAAGCATCCACACGATGATGGCATAAATGCCAAACAAATCCCAGTTCTTTTTGTCGAGTATGTTTACAAAATCCCTTACCACCGGCCAGTGTCCCGCATACAGAACACTGTATACCATAGCCAGGGTGAACACTGCCAGGGTTAGCCATGACTCGCTCAGGCTTCGGGTTCCAAGCTCGGTACCGAAAGGTCTCCGGTAAAGGGTAACATTGTTGTATAAACAACTCCGGGTACACTCCAGGCATAGTCCGCAATCGGAGTTTTCCTTCATTTCTCCCACGTTCAGGCCATACGGGCAGGCCCATCCCTTCGGACTCCCCTTTTCGCAATAATGTGTTTTGCACCGGTCGCATACCTGCTGTGATTTGTTGCGGAGCGCCAGCGTGCTCATCCTGGAAAAAGGGCCTACGAATACGCTGACAGGACAAACATAGCGGCAGAATGCGCGCAATTCCCAAAATACAGCCATCGCTGTTGGTACTACCATAAGCATCAGCACGGTAATTCCTGAAACCCTTGGATTGGCAACCAGGGTAGTGGAAAAAGTAGCCAACAGCATGAACACAAACAGCTTGAGCCAGTCGTTCTGCAACCGGTGTGGCCATTTCAGAAAAAATCCGGAGAAGCGATTGTTGAATTTGCCGGTTTTTCCTTCGGCGGGAGTAAAAAATGACCCCCGCTGGATAAGATCTCCGAAAAACGGAAGTGGACAAACCGTGCACCATATCCTTCCAAGGAAAGGGGTCAGGATGGCAACAAGCACGAACAGCCAGATAGCCCACATCATAAGCACACCCAGGTTCCGGCCCGACATTTTTGTCCCTAACAGCGCAGTGAGGATCACCACATAGATCATCATCATGGCAACCAGGGTGAGGAGTATCTGGGGCCACCTTGATATAATAATTTTCCTGAGAAATGGTACTTTTTTCAATACATCCCTGTAACCGGATTTATTTTCATGATGAGCGTTTGCAGGTGTAGTTACTTTAAAAATACCGGTCAGCCATATATACAATATTCCGGCTATGCAACCCAGGCTAAAGATCAGCAGGGTATTGGGAAAAATAACCAGCTTCCCCTGCTCAAAAGCATGCATCGGACCACACCAAACATGACAGCGGTAATTGCTTTTGGCCACCAGGTAATTCAGAATTCCGGGGTGGCGGGCAGTAAAAGTCAGCTCCCTGGTTGAAAATGACGGCAACGTGGGATCGCTGGTCTTAAAAACTTCAACCTTTTCCCTGGCCGGGCTTACCTTGGCATCTATATCAAACTCCTCTAAAAAAAATGAATGTCCCGTATCGTCGGTGGAAAAAGTAAGATGCAGCCTGTCGCCCCTGTTGCAACGAATTACCGAAGGCTCTTTGCCATAACGGAAACTACGGATATGAATATACCTGTCTGCCGGTTCACGGGTGAACAACTGACTGACAAGGGCAGGTACCAGGCCAAAACAGAGAATGATAAGGAAGGTGAATATATAATTCCGGGTATCTTTCATTGCTCAATAATAGGGAAAGTTTTCTAAAGAACTTGCTTCCAAAATCAGTTTTTAATTAGTTTTACAGGATAAAAGTCACCGGATGCAAAAGAAAAAACTAAAGAACCTCATACCCGTTGCTATCGTAATCATCGTGATACTGGGGATTCCCCTGTTGTTTTTGAACTACCAGGCGAAACGAAGCGGGATGACACGGGGGGAAGTACTGCAGCGGATTTTCGGGAGTTCGGCAACCGGTGTGGAAACAGCTGAAACCATTCAAGCGGACAATGCAGGTGAAAAGATTGATTTTCTTGATCAGGAACCAATTGGGCTGGCTTTTTCAGATCCTCCACTAATAGCCCATTTACAGGTGGTTGATCTCGATAAGGATGACCTGCTTGATGTGATCGTTTGTGATGACAAGGGTAATTTTGTTTCGTGGATCAGGCAATTTCCGGCAGGGACCTATACGGAAAAAGTTATTGCCGGTGACATAATTGCACCATCACATGTTCAGGCTATTGATTTTGACAACGATGGAGATACAGACCTGGTAGTGGGCGTATTGGGAATGTTGTTTCCCAACAACGACAAGATCGGATCGGTGGTTATCCTGGAAAATGACGGCCTGCATAATTTTACAAAACATGTTATTGTTGAAAAGATCGCCCGTGTATCCGACGTCAGGGCAGGTGACCTGGATAATGACGGGGATATGGATCTGGCAGTTGCCCAATTCGGTTACGATGACGGTGAAACCCGGTGGATTGAAAACCTGGGCAACTGGAGTTTTCAGAGCCATATCCTGCAAAGTCTTTCCGGTCCCATAAATGTTGAGCTGATAGATATTGATAAAGACAATGACCTGGATATCATTTCGCTGGTTAGCCAGGAATGGGAGGAGATTTACTGTTTCATTAACAACGGGGGCGGAAACTTCCAGGCAAAACGGTTGTGGGGCTCGAGCAATCAGGATTATGGTTCCAGCGGGATATCAATATGCGATGCTGACCAGGATGGTGATGAGGATATCCTGTATACGAATGGCGATGCTTTTGACTATATCCCACCTCAGGGCCGGCCCTGGCATGGTGTGCAGTGGCTCGAGAACAAGGGCAACCTGGTTTTTGAATTCCACAGGCTTTGCAGTTTTACCGGCGCCACCAATGTAAGGCCCGCGGATATCGATAAGGATGGTGACATCGATTTTTTCGCGGTTAGCGCATTCAATTTATGGGATAAACCCGGGTCCTTCAGCTTTATCTGGCTTGAGAATACGGGAAATATGCAGTATATCAGGCATGAAATTGCAAAAGATCCGACACATTTGCTTACCTGTGAACCTGGTGATTTCAACAACGACGGACTGATAGATATCGTAACCGGTGGGATGCATACCTATCCTCCCTATGACAGGATGGGAAGGGTGACGTTGTGGATGAATAATGGAAAGTAATAGTTTCAGGCGCTTCGCGCGTTTCAGGGTTTCAGGGGTTGCATTGGCCACCGCAAGGCTTCTTCCTGCAGAGATCAGGGTGGACGAATGACTTGCAATGTGAATAAAAGCCCTTTCAGAAAGATAGCGCCCTTCGTTTACATCCCTGAAATTTCTGTCAGGGCAAGAAACCAGCAACGTACCCAGCCGCTCCAGCAGAAATGGGTCATTGGGATGATGTTCCAGCGCTTTCCGCAGGTAACTGATACTGGCTTGCCATTTCCGATGCCGTATTAAACCATTCACCAGGTATCTGATTGTGATCAGGTCACCGGGGTCACCTTCGAAGGACAATTCGTAAAGAGCAATTGCCTTATTCCAATCGCCTGATTCCTGTGCGATCATCCCGGAGACTTTCAGCACATCCGGATCGCCCGGAGAAATCTTTATCATCCTGTCCATTTTCGCAGCGATCCGGTAACAAGCTTCCGCTTCTTCATAAAATACATTGGCATTCTATGTCATGCCCAGTTTGCCGATATGATCAGCTGAGGGATACCTGTGAACTTTCCGCGAGGCCTCATGCAATTTTGCTTAGCGAAAGCTATGATTACGCCCTGAAACGCGAAGCCTGAAACCTTGAAACGCGCGAAGCGCACTGAAACGCGCGAAGCGCCTGAAACGCGCGAAGCGCACTGAAACGCGCGAAGCCCTCTGAAACCTGAAACTTATTTGTATTCTGCTAATTTCTTTGCAATCTCTTCGGCGATTTCCTTCGGTGCGCCCTGGCTTCTGGCCATTTCGTAAATGATATTCAGGTAGGCATAGGCTTTTTGCCTGTCACCCATACTTGCGTAGGCATCCGACAGGCTTTTCCCGGCCGAGAACATGGTTAATGTGGGACTGGCCTTATGGGTAAACGCCCGTTCGGCATATTCCATTCCTTCAGCTACATTTCTCAGTTTGGCATCGGGACAGTTAATGAGAAGTGAGCCGAGCCTTTCGAGCAGATAGGGCTCATTGGGATGGTATTCCAATGCTTTTTTATAATGCCCGGCAGCTTCCCCCCACATTTCCTGCCTTACCAGTATTTCGCCCAGTGCCTGTATGGTTGCCAGGTCTTTGGGATCGCCGGAAAATGATTTCTCATACAACGCAGTTGCCCGGCTGAGCTGACCGTCCCGTTCAGCAATCATACCGGTAAGTTGCTGAACTTTCGGGTTTGCGGGTGCAAGCCGGTTGAGCTCTGCAACATAAGCATCGGCCTTCCCCATTTCCCCCATTGTGAGCATGATATACACGCCGTTAGACAGCACCTTCAGGTTCTTTTTATCTTTTTCAAGCAGTTCAGCCATATACGCCAATGACTCTTCCTTCATACCGGCATTGAAAAGTGCCAGCACCAGGCTTGATTGAATTTCTGCTTCTCCGGGTTTAAGCCGGGCGGCCTGCTGATAATAACCGAGGGATTTTTGAAAGGCTCCCTTTTCGTATAACAGATCCGCAACCTCTTTAATTTCGTTATAATCATCTTTAAATAAACCGAGGTGCTTATCCAGGTATGGTGTTATCTGTTTCCCGGCATCCATTTTTAAAAAAAGCTTGACAGCTTTGGAAATCAAATACTTATTTTCCGGCATTACCCGTATTGCATGGATCACAAGTTTCATGGCCCACTCCGGATGAACCTTCCTTTCTGCTTCGTCAATCTGTTTCAACAGGTAAAGTTCAGATCTTGAAAGCAGCGACAGCTGGTCAACCAGCGTATCCACCGGGGATGAATAATCGGAAAGATCGTTTGCGCGCAGAATGTATTTGCCGCTTTGAACGATATCACCCCGGGTGGCGTAAATATTTCCCAGAAGTCTGTATGCCTGCCCGAATGTGATATTATCATTCAGAATATCCTGAAGTGTTTGTTCAGCGAGATCAACCCTGCCTGTGCCCAGATAGATACGGGCAAGCTGGTATCTGGCATAGGTCCGTAACGGGAAATAATCGATCCTGGATGCACCATTTACGGCAGTATTCTTTTCCCGGATGGATGCGATCTTCTTAAAAGCAATTTCTGCCTTGTCGTTTGAGCCCATATTTTGGTATCCCTCGCCGGTATAATACCAGGCATGATAGGCTTTTGGGTTTTCTTTAATTACCGTCTTAAAATTCTTTA
Source organism: Bacteroidales bacterium (assembly GCA_035258345.1). GTDB lineage: Bacteria > Bacteroidota > Bacteroidia > Bacteroidales > UBA10428 > UBA5072. The sequence goes on along the minus strand of DATEVU010000119.1, from coordinate 160,506 downwards.
CAGCTCTGGCCGATTCACCCATCTCCTTGTTCAGGTAACCAAGGAAATAACTCCATTCCCATTTCGAACTGTTTTTCTTAATGGCAAGCTGATAGCAGGCTGCAGCATTTTCGTAATCGGTTGAAGAATGGTATACCATGCCTAGTCTGCCCAGATTGTCAGCCGTTGGATTAAGCCGGGCTTTCCGGGTGGCATCGGACAATTGATCCTGTAACGGAACGGAAAGAGTCTCCATATCCGGAAGGGGCGGGATCTGGCTTCGGAAGTGAACGCCGGTGATAAACCTGATCAATAGGGTCAAAACCACCACAGCGGCAATTCCCCCGGCGCCACGTAAGACAGTCCTCTGCTTTTTGTCCATGCCTCATAAATTTACGAGGCTAAAGGTATCAAAATTTGGCAAAAGATCAGTTTTCAATAATTTCCGGCGCCATCGAACGGCCGGAAACATTCGCCGTTTCAACATCGATGTGGCCATAGCTGACTTTTATGAAAGGTTTGCCCTTTCTCAGTCCCGCTGTTCCGAATCCCGTGCCGGTGGAAATAAAGCAGTTGAAATCATTACCGATTTTTGAATCGGTGTAAAGGGTTTTGGTAACGGCATCGTATCGCAATCCGGTAAGACCCTGGATAAGACCGTAACTCGACATAGCTCTTGCGTACCAGTGGCCGCATTCGACCTCATCGAACGGATTACGTTTCCGGCCGTCGTAACGTTCCCTGCAGGTACGTACGATATCCAGGCCTTCCTTTACATGACCCGTTAGCATGAGGTGAGAGGCAACCTGGTATTCAATTCCGGTCCACACCTCGTTGCTGTATACGAATGGAAATGTGGGCTCTCCTCCCTCCGGCCATGAACAAAGCAACAACCCGCCTTCATTGCCATAGGCGTATATGGCCCGCTGCGGGTTGGCATGACCGGAAAGGTCATGTTTCAGGTTGTGTTTGAACACCGAAAGGAGATGGCTGTTCACCTTACCGGGATCCACTACATCGGTAGCGATACCGCACACCTTCGCCATCCAGAGTCCCAGTACGCCATCACTCAGGCAACCGTTTCCGTACTGGTATTTCGGCCCTTCTTTTCTCAATATAGCAAGCGCTTCGGCAGAATAACCGGTACCTATGCTTTTTTCAGCCAGTTCAGCCGGACTCGGAGCATTCAGCCCCTCCCACTTCACTTGTTGCATGAACCAGGCGCCGTTATACAGGTTCGACTCCATGGCTTTTCTTCCTTTCCCGAGGAGTGCTGCGTATTTGGCCGTATCCTCCCCCAATTCTCCGGACATGCTTATGAAGGCAGTGAGTGCTCCCAGGTAAAAACCCGTGCACAGGGCATCGGGGCCCCAGAACTCAATATCGTATGTATTGTGGTGGGGTTCTTCGATGGTACCCGTTTGCCGGGGATCCCATTGTATGATGCAGTAATCCATACTTTCACGTACCCTGGGCCACAGCTTTTGTAACCATTCCGTATCACCCGATATCCTCCAGTCGCGATAAACCTTCAAGATACCCCCCAGCTGTCCGTCCGCTGCAGCATACCAGTTGTTCGTGTTTTTCCGGATAGGCAGGTTTGCCCTGAAGTTCTGGTGCCCTGCTTCATTTTGGTTCACCGTGAATTCGGTTTCGCGAAGGGTGCGTTCCAGTGCAGGGAACAAATGCGGCAATGCCTGGGCGTAATTCCACACATGGGTGCATGAACCGTTGCAGCAACCGCTCTGGTTGTGGCATCCTTCCCAGGCCCACAGTTTACCATCCTTTTGTCGCAGCACGGTTGGAGATTTCAGTATGCTCAGATTGGCGGCGATGGCCTCCAGTACTTCCGGGGGTAGGTCAGAATCATAGAAATCACGGGTAAACAACCCGGTTTTGCTTTTTAAATCCCCATAATTGATCCGCCAATATGCAGCCACTTCCCTTACATTTTTGAATTTACCGGAATACCAGGGCTCATAGTAAGCCGAGGTGATGTCGGAAGAGCAACACGAAGATCCGGTGTCGCATATTACCGGCACGGGTTTTTGAAGCGCTTTACCGTCTTCGGGGCTCTCGCCGGCTTTGACGTCGGAATGCGGAACATGCCAGGCCAGGTAGATCCTGATAGTCTTCGATTCATTTCCCGGAATTTTCACCGGTATATAAACCGATGCGCCGGTAGCTCCTTCGGTAACCGGATTGGCAGGCATTTCACCCTGCTGAATATTTCTCCATAACATGGTCTTGCTGTCGAACCACCCTCCCCGGAACCAGCAATAATCGGTCACTGCTCCGGGTTCATCGGTAAATACTGCGAATTCACCTTTATAATTCGGTTTATCCGGGAAGCACGATTGTTCCAGGATAAACCCGTTGTCGAGTTGCATAATGGAATCCCTGCCAACTACCGGATCTCCCCATTCGCCACCGGGCGTGGTAACCCGCATGAAATTTTCGGCATTAAAGGAAAACACGGCGTCAAGCTCCCTCCCGGTGGTATTTTTAAAAGTGTATTCAAGTGCACCTGCCGGCAGGCTTGAATTATCGGCATCGGTGGGGATGAAAGGGCTCCATCCGGTAATGCTCACTTCCAGGGGTATTCGCGGATCAGACAAAGCAACCGTTCCAAAAGGAAAACGGGATGTAAAAGAGGCATTTTCAAATCGCGGACAACCGAATATCACCGAACTGGTGGACGGATCGCCGTAAAACTTCCACAACTGTACCGGTCCCTCCAGAATTCTTGCCCCGTTTTCAACACCTTTGACTGAAATGGCCGCAAACATGAAAGGCGTTTTGGTAACATCGGGTTTGTTCCTGACGGAGACATGTGAAAAGGCACCGTTACCGTCGAGGCAGATCATACCCGCACCGATTCCGCCTATGGGGAAGGCCACCCGGTTAAGTGTTTCACCCGAATAAGCACCGTTGAATTCCCGGGCGGCTGCTTTTTTTGCCTCACGGCCGGTTGTTGAACATGCCGATGACAAAAGGATTGTGAGGCCGAGCCATATTATCTGTTTCATGGTGTTACAGGATTAGTTTACCACAAGTTCTTTCCAGTCGGGTAAAAGAGGATATTTCGCTGCCGGCAGGGTCTGGTACCAGAAACACACCGACGCAATATCCGATTGCTGGGGAAGGTACCTGCCGCCATGGAGCCATCCCAGGTCCTGGATCGTTACTTTCAGGTCCTTTTCAAAACGGATGGGGTCGGTAATATGCCAGCGGTACAACCCGAAACGCTGCTGGGAGCGATAGGTACCGTCAGGCCGTATCACCTGCACCAGTCCGGAATAGGGCGTACAAAACTCCGTGTATTTTCCGTTGCGGTCGAAATTATAGGATCCGCAAAAGTAATCCTCGGTACCGGTGCCACAAATGGTGGGGAATTTGGTATCGCCATCGAGGTAGAATTTAATCTCTCCTTCACCCCACCAGCCGTTGTTGTTAACTCCCCAGGCCAGGTAAATCCCTACCAGCTGGCCTTTCCCCTTGATGCCATCCACAATGGTATAAACCGAGGTTTCGTTCGGATTGGTGCGCCGGTACTGCGCGTGGAAATAAGCCGCGTCGGAAGGGACTTCAGTGAGGGCATAGTCGATCTGGTAATACAGCGTCATGGGGTCGGCATCGTTGATGTTCTCCATGGTGACCCTGCACTTTTTATGAAACGGCATGGTCCAGTAACAGTTAAATGCACTCCCGGGATTCACGCAAACCGCCAGGGAACTCAGGTGGGCATACTCGCCCCACCCCATGCAGAAAAAATCACCCACAGGACACTCCACGGCGGGTTCCGGCTGGTCGTCCCAATATATCCGTATGATGGAGAAGCGCCAATTGCCCGTAGGAGTCATCCAGATATGCTGAATGGCACCGGGACCGGTAATCTCAGCCAGAGTAACCGTTTCTCCGGGCTGGATCCGGATGTACGGATTTACTTTCCAACCCTGGCCCAGATCCCTGGCTGCATGGAACGCATTGGCCTGGTTGGGCTTATCTTTGTCTTCGGGTGTAGCCATCCCGCCCTTACCTTTTTCTCCGGTAAAGTTTTCGGGACTTATGGAACGCGTTTTGGCATTGGATAGCCTGTACAGGTTGCCCATATTCATATCGAGACCATTAAAAGTGTTCTGTGCGAACGATCCCATAAAAAAGAGGCAGGCACTTGCTAAAAGAGACATTTTTTTGTTCATGACCATTGTTTTATTTAGTTAAGAATTTATTACCGAATCAACCACATGACTCCCTGATGATAAGATTGGGTTTCAGTTTAACCTGTACGGTTTTTTTTGAACCGTTGATGTGATCTACCAATATCTTTACCGATTCCTTTCCCATTTCATCAAGCGGTTGTTTAACATACGTAAGCGGGGCATAAAAAAAATCAAAAGACTCATTTCCATCAAATCCCACGATTGCCAGTTCTTCGGGAATTTTTATCCCTTGTTCCTTAATGCAATACAACGCCGAAACGGATAAGGAATTGGTGGCTAAAAACAGGGCATCCGCCTTCTTCCCGCTGATGATCAACTCCTGAAAAACCCGTTGAACATCTTCGTGTACATGCTCATACCTGATCTCCCTGATACAAATATTATCATGCAGGCGGCCTTCTTCCATGGCAGCGATATACCCGGCAATTCTTTGCTGCATGTGTATCAGCGAAGACCTGTAAGCAAGGATCACAATCCGCATCTTTCCTTTTCCGATCAGGCAGCGGACTGCCTCATAAGAAGCCTGGTAATTATCGAGGGCAACATAACTGGCTGCCAGCGCAGGAAAATAACGGTCGACCAGAACCAGGGGGATATTTTTGTGCATGATACCCTTTATAAGCTCTTCGGAACCTTCGGCCGGGACTATGATAAAGCCATCTACCTTCCTGTTTGCCAGGGTGTTTATCAGTATTTCGGTCTTTGTTTTGCTTTCGTCTGAACTACCGACAATCACTGTATAACCATGTTTGTTAGCCTCATCCTCAATGACCCGTGCCAGGCTTCCAAAAAAAGGGTTGGCTATGTCGGCCAGGATCAGACCAATTGTCATGGTAGATCCCTTTCTTAAACTCCGGGCGATCTGGTTTGGCATATAATTTAATTCCGAGGCCACTTCCAGTATTTTCCTGGTCATTTCTGCACCAACCCTTTTCTCCCTGGCCTTTCCGTTTAGCACAAATGAAACGAGAGCCGTTGAAACGCCGATCCTTCCGGCAATATCTTTCATCGAAACATTTTTACCCATTTTTAATGGTTTATAAACACCTGGTCCTTTAGAATTCATTATGCTTACCGGGAACAAACCGGAAGTATAAAGATATGCTTAATCGATTAAACAAACAAGCGGGTAATTCGATTTTTTCTTGTTTCCAGTAAAAACTTATTAATTTTAACTGTTTCAAAATACGGATAAAGGATCGGTGCCAATGTATCCAAATAAAATGTTCAATACAATCACGTCAGTTACATGCCGCACTTTCAGGAAATTCATCAACTGCGTTATGCTCTGTATCTTTTTTACTACTGCCCCGCTAACCGCGCAAATACTGAAAGATACCGCTACTTTCAGCCTGATTAAAAAAGGTGTTGACCACATTTACAATTTGGAGTTCAATCATGCCGGCGAGGTTTACAACAAGATCAGCCGGTCATATCCGGGGCATCCCATTGTGCATCTGTTCAGGGGAATAATGACCTATTGGCAGAATTACCCGCTGCTTCCCTCCTCACCTCAACGCGATTCTTACGAAACCGACATGCGTCGTTGCATCGAACTTTGCGAAAAAAAGTACGATCCGGCCAATGAAGCAGAGTATTTGCTGGCCAATCTGGGTGCCAGGGGAATGCTGTTGCTGTTTTATGCTGACAATGGACTCAGTATGGAGGTGTTTCCGCTTGCCACAAGCACATATCAGTATGTAAGGCGCTCCTTTGATTTCACTTCCGTATATTCTGATTTCTATTTCTTTACCGGGCTCTATAATTATTACCGCGAGGCATATCCCGAAGCCCACCCGGTATATAAAACCCTGGCTTTTCTTTTTCCGAAAGGCGACAAGGCAAAGGGGATAAAGCAACTTCAGCTGGCTGCCGGGAATTCAATCGTACTGAAGGCAGAATCCTATTCCTTCCTTTCCGGGATTTGCATAAGCTTTGAAAATAATTATCAGCTTGCCTCACAGTACAGCAAATCGCTGCATCAGTTGTATCCTTCCAATTTGCAGTACCTGGCTGTTTACATAAAGAACCTGTTGCTTATAAAGAGGTATGACGAGGCTGAAAATCTGATCAGATCATCCGGTATCAAAATGCGTAATTCATATTTTCAGGCTCAGCTTTCAATTTTCAATGGCATATTGTATGAGAAAAAGTACCGTGACATCAGGCAGGCACAACAGCATTACAGCAAGGGCATAAAGGATATTTCCGTTTTTGGTGATTTTGGTAATGAATTTGCAGCCTATGGGTATTTTGGGATGAGCCGGATCAGCGATGCTTCCGGTGATAAAAACTATAAGAAAATATACCGGAAACAAGCTATGGAGCTGGCTAGTTTTAAAAGAGTAAATTTTGACGAGTAACAACTACACGAATTTCTCCCGCCGCTGAAGATTCGTTAACCCCCACAGCAGAGAAATAACAGCTCCGATCATCAGCATTAACCGGTTCTGGTGAACCACATTTTTCCAAATGGTCAGGTTCATATCTATGGGCACGTTGAACGGATTCAGGAACAGGTTCCATTTGCTCCGGGCAAGAGGTTCGCTCATGATGAAAAAGATAAGCCCGATGATCACCATGATCACAGCCGCGCCGTTACCGTTTCTCACCAGCGTGGTAAACAGGAAGGTAAGGCAGGCAAGAAAAAACAACGGACCCATGAGTTCTGCCACCATTTGGAATACAGGGATCTTCACGACCGAAAACCATGAAAACGCAGCCATCATTACCAGCAATACCACCAACAGCATAATGGCAATGAAGAATCGCAACACGTAAACCTTGTACCGGTAATCGGGAATTCCGAAAATTATCTCCAGCATACGGGTGTCCTTATCATTCTGAATATTATAAACAACCGGATAGAACATGATCAGAATACCCGGGAACAGGAGCAGGTCATAGATATCGCTTACATCAAGATCATTGTCAGAGAATAGCATTAATCCGATAATTACCAGGAAAAACAACCACGCAGCCACAAGAAAATAGACAAACCGGCCGGAAAATACTATTTTCAGGTTTAACCGGAGAATTTTCATAAATAACTTTGATCGTTCAGTTAAGGTCATGTGTATTCTGTTAGTCTTTTAGTAAACACAAATAGGCATCTTCGAGATTGGCCTTTACAGTGTGCGCGCCTTCAAAGGGACATCCATCAGCCATGCACCTGACCCGGATGTTGTCCCCGTCGCGCATATGGTGGATAATCACATACTTTTCCTTAAACACCTCGAACGAGGCGATATCCATGTCGGCCATCCAAACCTTGCCCTCTGCGATATGCGCCATCTGAACAGGTTCACCAAGATACACCAGTTCACCTTTTCTTACCACGGCTACCTGGTTACATGAACTGGCCACGTCTTCGATGATGTGGGTTGAGAAAATCACGATCCGGTCCCTGCTCAACTCCACCAGCAGGTTCCTGAAACGGATGCGTTCCCTCGGATCCAGTCCGGCTGTGGGTTCATCCACCACCAGTATCCTTGGAAGATGCATCAGGATCTGGGCGATCCCGATACGTTGTTTCATCCCGCCCGAATAAGAACCCAGTTTTTCGTGCTTATGGCTGATCATATGAACTGCATTCAGCACATATTCCACACGTTCTTCACGGACTTTCCTGTCACTTATTTTCTTCAGTATTCCCATATAATTCAGGAATTCCCATGCAGTAAGGTTTTCATAAGTGCCGAATTCCTGCGGAAGGTAACCGATAAGTCCCTGTAATTCCTCACGTTTTTCCCGGGTGTCAATACCATTGATGGTGATCTGCCCGTAACTGGGTTCCAGGATGCCGCAAATGATGCGCATGAGTGTGGACTTACCGGCGCCATTTGGTCCCAGTAAGCCGAACATCCCGTTTCCAATACTGAAGGAAACTCCTTTAAGTGCCTTAAACGGGATCTTTTTCTTTCCGATCACGGGTATCAGCAAAACAAACCGGTAAAAGGCCTTGCGCAAACCTTTTAATTTCCCCTGTAACCTGTTGATATTAATATGTTCACGGTATAACTTACCGGAAGTAACCCTGATAAGCAAAACCAGGTACCACAGGATCATGAACGGTACAATCAGGCCGATCAGCTTGTATTTCTGGTAAAACAGGATAAAAATTACCGCCGGCAACCCCCAGAAAACGGAAGTGTAAAACCAGGAGGACAATCGTACCGGCCATTTTTTGGCCTTTCCCGGCTTTAATTGACTTGTAAACCGCCTTACCGGGATGATCATGGAAATAACCAGCAGGTAAAGGCCGACGGGAAGGATAAAAAACCAGAAACTGCTTTCGAGGTAAAAATAGATGAAGTAAACAATGAATCCGGCCAGAGGCAACTGCCATATGAGGTAATCAAAATCTCTCCAGCTTGTGTAGGTTCTTTCCAGGCCGATACGCTGTCTGATTTTAAGTCCCGATTTCCATTCACGCATGAACCGGCTGTCGCGGTCATAGATCTTTACCAGGTTCCGCACGTGAATATGCAGGGGTGTGGCTTCGTCAATCAGTTTTTCGTTGGCTTTTCTGAGACTGTTCCTCACGAAGTAGACCCCGGCAGGCACAAGAATGATCAGCAGGAGGTAATCGATGATCTTCCAAACGAGCGTATCGATTTCCTTATATATCAGAAAGCCACCCAGCAGGTAGGCAGCCAGCATGAAAAGTTTGGAAGGCCATTTTTGCTCATAAACCCAATGCAGTGCCGATTGTATGCCTGAATTCAGGGTTGGAATAAACACCAGGGTAAGCAGGGTGCTTAGCCCGAGTCCCCCGATAATGGTAATGGCAAAGGGGGCCCCCACCTGGGTAACATATTCCGCCTTGCCCATGGCAAGCGGGAACAAAGCGATGATCGTGGTCAGGGAGGTAATCAGGATAGGTCTCACCCTCGCAAGTCCGGCCATCATCAGCGACCTTGACGGTCTGTACCCGCGTTTCTGCAATACATTTGAATAGTCGAGCAGAATTATCCCGTTGTTTACCACGATCCCAATAAGGATAACGAAGCCGGTAAGTGTATTCGCATTCATGAGCGAATTCCCGGTAAGGATAAGTGCTATAAGTGAACCGATCCCTGCCAGGGGAATAGCGAACATGAGCACAACCGGCTTGGAGAACGATTCGAAAACCGAGGCCAGGATCATATAGATCAGGATCAGGGCGGCCAGTATCAGGAATCGAAAATCGCTTAGATCCTGTTGTTCATGAACCACCTCCAGGGTAATACCTGAAGGTATTGCAATATTGTTCACCAGTGATTCCACTTCCAGCCGTGATGCTTCGAGCAGATCCTTGTCATCCTGCACCGCACTCAGGAAGGAGTACTCAACTTCAAGCTGCTTTTCCTGGTTAATACGCTTGATGGAGGGAACGCCATTGGAAAAACTGAAGGTGCTAATGTGTTGAAGTTCAAATTGTGCAGCATTCCTGCCTTTCACGGCAAGCTCTTTCAGGTCGTTCAGGTTTCTGTCCGGTTGTTCAACCGGGTTTTCCGTCCGTATCTGGATGTCGTATTCTTCGGTTCCCTGTTTGAATTTAATACCGCTTGAGAACTCGTAAGGAAAGGAGTTCAGTTCTGAAAGTACGGTTGCTGCAGGGATGTCGTACAGTGCCATCAACTGCTTGTCGAAATTCAACAAAATCTCCGGCCGTGCCGAAGGGAGGTTTATGTTTGCCGATTGCACCGACTGTTGCTGGGAAAGGTAATATTTAACAAGATTGGCCTGAGCAACGATCTGGTCGTAATTTTCTCCTTTTACATAGATCTTTTCAACCTGGCTTCCAATCCCCAGAAGTCCTTCCATTCCCGGATCACCGTCACCCCCACCTCCTTCACCGCCGAATCTCCGGTTCGAAATGGGAGGTTCCCAGCCAAAAATGGCCGGTTCAAGTCCGGATAAGCTGTTCAGGATTTCCTGCTTGATTTTTGGAACGGTATAATTTCTGGCTTTTTTATATTCCTTTTCCAGCACAATTGTAATTTGGGCTTCTTCCTCATAAATCTGACTGATAATGTCTTTTTTTTCCTCCAGGGTTTCCAGGCGTTTTTCCACATCAGCCACCAGCAGATCGGTGTTATCCAGGGTAGTACCACCGGGCATGGTGGCGTACAGGGTAAGTTCAATGGTTTCGGGCTCCCGGGTGTTGATAAAACTAAGGCCAAGACTTATCAGCAAGGTCACGAAGAATATTCCCATAGCTCCCATGGCCGTTCCTGCCGGATTTCGCATACAGGTTTTCAGGATCACCCGGTATACCTGTATCAACCGGTTGTGAAAGGATATTGAGCTGAAGCTAACCACCTGGCTCTTTCCTTTGTATTTAAGGAAGGTGTGCGTAAGCATGGGAACAAGCAGCATAGCCACAACCAGTGAGACCAGCAGGGTGGAAATAATGGATACCCCAACATGCTTACCCAGTATGGCAACCATGAAATTCTTTGAGAAAGCAAATGGCAGAAATACCATTACGGTTGTAAGTGAAGCTGCGAATACCGATCGCCACACTTCGGATGTACCCTGCAGCACTGCCGTATCGGTATCCTTATTGCGTGATGCCAGCCGGTATATATTCTCCATGACCACCACGCTGTTATCAAGCAGCATTCCAATAGCAAGCGCCATGCCGAGCAGGGTGAGGCTATTGATGGTAATACCGGCTGCGTAGAAGAAATTGAATGCCGTATATACCGATATAGGCATGGCCAGCCCAATGGCAAGAACAAGCCTGAAATTTTTAAGAAAGATCCACAGGATGAAGATCGCCAATAGCCCGCCAACAAGCGCCAGCTGTATAATCAGGTCGATGTTCTTTTCCATGCGTTCAGCAGAATTGTTCTGAACAACGATCTCAATATCCTTGTTAGCCAGTTCCCCGTTAAGGGCTTTAATCTCATCCTGTACGCGGTGCGACAGGTCGATCATATTGGACTGTGTATCGCGCGTAAGTTGCAAGGTTACAGCTTCTTTACCGTTAACCCTGCTGTATGAGTCCTGGTTTTTAAATCCGAAACGGATATCGGCAACATCCCTCAGCCTGACTGACCCCGGTTCCTTCACCACAAGTTCATGGATATGGGAAATATCGGAAAATTCTGCGACCACATTTACAAATATCAGTTGGTTATCCTGGGTGATCTTGCCGGCAAAACTTCGGGCCTTGTAATTCTCATTCAGGACATTGCGGATGGAAGCCGGTGTTATACCATATGATTTGCATATTTCTTCCCGCAGTATGATCTCCACCGATTTTTCCCTTCCACCGAATACCGCCACATTGGCAATGCCGTTTACATGCTGCAACCTGTTCAGGATATCCTTATTGACGATCTCACGAACACGGTCAACTCCTCCCCCGCCCCTTACCTGCAAAGTCATCAGCATGTTGTTCAATTGTTCCATATCGAAACGCATAGCCTGGACATAGAAATCGGCAGGGATTTTCTTTTGCACTTCCCCGACTTTTTCAAGCAGCTTGAGGTAGGCAATCTTGATATCGGTATTATGACGGTAGGAGATCTGTATAAAACCCTGTTGCTGATCGGCGGTGGATTCGATCTTTTCAACCCCCTTCAATGTTCCGATGGCGCCTTCCATAGGAATAATAGCCTGGCTTTCCATGTATTTCGGATCGGTTTCCATAGAGGTGGAAACAATCACAAACAAGTAGGGTATCTGTGTGTTGGGGAACAGTTCAACAGGAAGCTGCCGGAAAGAAAAGATCCCCAGCATCGACAGCCCTGCAAAAAGCATGGCGATGAGTACTTTACGTTGGATAATAAAGTTCATGAGCGCGAATCGAAAATGTAATACACACAGGGGATAACCACCAGGGACATAATCGTGGAGGCAGTCAGTCCTGCTATCAGAGCAATTGCAAGAGGTGACCGGAGCGCAGCACTTTCACCGAAACCGATGGTTAATGGAAGCAATCCAAGAATAGAGGATAGGCTGGTCATTACTATAGGCCGGATGCGGTTCTGGGCTGCCCTGAGAATAGCTTCGCGCAGGGGAAAACCCTGTACCCTGAACTGGTTGATGGCATCTACCAGCAATATGGAGTTGTTTACAGCAATTCCTCCCAGCATGATGATCCCGATATAAGCCATAATGCTGAGTGATTTACCCAGCAAAAAGAAAGCCCATACCGATCCCGCTCCTGCAAGGGGAATGGTAAGCAATACCGTGAACGGGTGCACGAGTGATTCAAATTGAGAGGCCATTACCATGTAAACCAGTACCACGGAGAGAAGCAGCGCAAATCCAAGGCTCGACATGGCGTCCTGCCGTTTTTGTTCCTCGCCGGTGATGTTAATGGTATATTCGGCCGGAAGGGTTATTTCAGTGAGCTTTTCCCTGACTCCGGCTATTACCTTGTCAAAAGGCGCTGTTCTGTTTATATCTGCAGTAACTGTTCCAATGCGGTTCTGGTTATTTCGCAGCAGTTGTTTGGGCGAAACCGATCTTTCGATCCTGGCAACTTCATACAGGGGGATATCCCTTTCTCCGCTCTTCAGCGTAATGCCATAAAATTCAGACACGCTCAGATCGGGAAGTCTTACCGTAATATTATTCATCTCACCCGAATTGTCAAATTTCCCGGCGTTTTTCCCCATCAGCCTGTCCTTTAGCTGTGAGGCGATACCATCTGCCGTGAGGTTGTGCATCGATGCCATATAGCGGTCAATGACCACATCCATTTCGGGCGCTCCTTCTTCGATACTTGTTTTGATATTATATACATCAGGAATACCGCTGATCTTCTGCTTAATATCACGGGTCAAGGTATCCAGCACCGTGATGTCCCTGCCGGTTATCTCAACAACCAGGGGTGATTCATCGGTGCCCAGGGTCGATTTCAGGGCGGTTTCGTTTCTCACCACAGTAACTTCAGCATCAGGCAATGTCTGCGTAATGGCACCTATTTCAGCGATGATGTTTTCGGATTCACCCAGGGCGGAAGGTTTCAGCCGGATTTTTACCGTAGCCGTGTTTTCGTTCTGAAATACTGATTTCTCGGAGGTGGAGCTTTCCACTGGTCCAATCTGACTGTATATGATTTCGGCACGGTCACCCAATACCTCACCGATCATCGATTCAAGGTTCTTCACCAGACCTTCGGTACGCTGCAGTTGTGTTCCTTCTCTAAGCGTAATGTCGAGACTGAATTCATGGGTCCCGCTTTGCGGAATGTATTCACTTCCCACACGGGGAAATATCAGTATGGTACCGGCTATGATGGCCAGGGCCAGCAATACAACTTTTATCCTGTTATCAAGTATGCGTGACAGGAAGTTTGAGTACCAGCTGAAGCGCAGGGATTTGGTTTCCTTAACAATTTCACGTTTGGTGTAGATGGTATGAAAAAGCATGGGGATGATCAGGATGGCAACAAACAGGGAGACCACCTGTGAGAAGGCCACTGTCCATGCCTGGTCCTTGAACAATGCACCGGATGCACCATGCAGGTATACAATCGGCAAAAAAACCACAATAGTGGTGATTGTTGACGAGATAATAGCACCACCTACCTGGGAAGTCCCCTTTATGCAGGCATCCTTTACCGACTCACCGGATTCAAGGTTGCGGAAAATATTTTCAACGATCACAATGGCGTTGTCAACCAGCATTCCCGCCCCGAGTGCAAGCCCGCCAATGGTCATGATGTTCAGGGTCAGGCCGGAGAAATACATCAGGGTAAACGTTGCAATGATGGATATCGGGAGTACAACACCTACAATCAGGGTAAGTCCGATCCGGCGGAGAAACAGAAACAGAATGATGATTGAAAAAACAGCACCGATCAGGGCAGTATCACGCAATTCACCTATGGCATTCCGGATAAAGGAAGCCTGGTTCTGCACTGTAACAAACTGGTAACCCGGCAATGCTTTCCGGATCGATTCGAATGATTTGTCGAGTTCCTCTACCGCCTTCACCGTATTATAACTGGTTTCCTTATATATGGAAAGGCCCACACAGCGCTTTCCGTTTACCCTCACGATGTTATCGGGCTTTTTGTTGGTGAAGCTTACCCGTGCAACATCGCGCAGGAAGACTGGAACACGTGCGTTGACAGCAGAAGCAGATCCGCCCGGGGCAGGGACCATACCGCTGCCTGCGGGGGTGCCGGCAGCCTGAACCTGCCTGAACGCAATGACAATGTTGTTCAGGTCATTTTCGCTGGCAAGCAGTGAGGTGCCCTTGATGATATAACGCTTCCCCATTTCAACGATACTGCCACCCGAAACATTCCGGTTCATGCCCATGATCTGCTGCACAAGGTTATCGGTGGTAAGCCCGAATGCTTTCAGCCGGTATGGGTCGGTTTCCACCACGATCTCTTTTTCTTCGGCACCCGTAAGCACAACATCGGCAACACCTTCGAGCCGGATCAGCTCATTGCGGATATAGTTTTCACCGGTCTTACGGAGTTCGTTCATATCATCTATTTCCGGATGCATCATGGCGACGATCATCACCGGTAAGGCATTCGGATCATGCTGTGTTATCACAAAATCCTCAATGCCGGCATCCTGGCTAAAGGGTGTAAGTGCCTTCTGGATATCGAGAAAGGCTTCATCCATATCCGTTCCCCAGTTGTACTCAACCTTAACCCTTGCAGTACCTACCATACAGGTGGATGAAACCTGGGTAACGCCTTTAAGTCGCATTGCCTGGGATTCGATACCTTCGATGAACTGCTTTTCAATTTCTTCGGGGGGCTTTTCCCCGGCTCTGATCTCCACAAATATCCGGGGTGAGTTTATCTCAGGAAACAGGTCGATACTCAGTTTCCCGAGCGATATATAACCGAGCAGCAGAATTCCCAGTATGATCATGGAAATGGTAACCGGGAAACTGACGGCAAATTGGACTATTTTCTTCATGTTGCTGACAATCTATTTCATTTCTTTCACCTTCGACCGGTCGCGAAGTGTTTCGAATCCTTTTACAACCAATTGCTCATTCATGCTAAGTCCTGATACTATCTGCACCTCCTTTGGGTTTTCAAGTCCGAATTCTACGACCCTTTCATAGGCAACGCCCTTTTCCACGACAAATACGCTGTTGCCACGCTGCTTGGAGACGATGACATCCTTGGGTACCACAATGGAATTGCTGGCCCTGGCGACCACAATCTCGCCCTTTACATACATACCGGGCCGAAGCTGTAAGTTGGGATTGTTTACGAGGATGAGACCTTTGTAGGAGCGTGTTTCGGCATCGATGGCTGGTGAAAGCTGTGATACTGTTCCTGCAAGCGTGTCATTGGGCAGTGTATAATTGGTAATCCGCACGGATTGCCCCGGTTTTGTATCCGTCATGTTCTTTTCAGGGAGATTAACTTCCATGTGCAGTTTACTGTAATCCATAATTTTCGCCAGCATTGCATTGGCGTCCACCTTAACCCCGGGTGTATAATAGGGAATGTCGATGATAACTCCTGTAAACGGTGCTTTTACATGCATTTTCTGCAGACGGATCAGCGCATCCTCATAATTATAATTGGCATTGATATAATTGATCTCGGCATTCTTCAGCTCACTCAGTGTAACCCCGCCTTTGTCGTACAGCGATTGCTGCTTGTCGAACACCTGTTTGGTGATCTCGAGGTTAAGCTTCAGGGAATTCAGTTTTATATTGTTTTCGAACTCCTTGTCTTCCAACTCAATGATCTCACTTCCTGCAGTAACTTTATCACCCAATGCAAAGGGTTTGCCGGTGGCAGGATTTGTTTTCAGAACATAATTTCCTGTAATTTCGGCTTTCAGCTGCACTTCCTTTACCGGTTTGACGGCTCCGGAAATATCAATGAATTTCTCAATGGTTGCGGGTTTGATCGGGGCAACAGTTACAGGAATGGTGATATCCCTTCCCAGTTCCTGATTTTGCTTGTTGCAGCCTGAAAGAATTATTACCAGGAATAGATAGGCCGTTATTTTTTTCATGATGGTGGATATTTTCTGCTGTGTATGGTTATTTACTGTTCAATATTTTCCTGTAAATCTTTGGGAACAAAGCTGATATTGTTTTCGAAATCCCAGAGCGACTGGATTTTCATGTTCAGCAGTTCCAGCTTATAGCTGATCAGACTGTTTGCAAGATTCATTTTCTTTTCGGAAAGCTGGTTCTGGTAACGGCCAAGGTCCATGCTGGTAAGATCACCGTTTTTGTATCGTTCCAGGTTGATCTCATAGGTAAGCTCGGCATTCTTTTCATTCTGCCGTGCAATCACTATTTGCATGCTCAGATTTTGCAGGCTGCGGTAAGTTTGACGAATACCAAGTTCTACATTGGTGCGTTCATTTTCGAGGTTGATCTCCTCGATCCGGATGCCGGCCTCAGCAGCCTTGATCCTGGATTTCCTTTCTCCCCAGTCCCAGATCGGAATGTTAAAAGTAACCTTCACCTGCGGCGAACGGGTTGGTTTTTCATACACATCCGGCAGATCGGGATCTTCGCCGAACAAACCCAGGGAAAGATCGATATCGCCCAGGAACTCATTTGTCGATTTGGCCATGGTCAACTGGTCCTGGCTGTTCTTAATGTTGATTTCGCGTTGCCTGAGTTCCATTCGGGTTTCAAGTCCATTCTGAATGGCTTTCTCCATATTTACAGCAACTTCATTATACTCAACATTTGTTTGTATATCAAAATCTTCACTTAGCGGCATGCCGATGTATTGTCTGAAATTGTCCATGGCATTGGCCAGGTTAACCTGTGCATTCTGAAGGTTTGATTCGCTGGTAGCCAGGTTAAGTTCGGCCTGCAGCAGTTCTTCCCGGGCTGATAAGCCTCCTTCCACCTTGCTCCTTATAATTTCATAGCCTGTCTGCTGGTTCCTGTATTCATCTTCGGCAACTGTAAGTGCCATCTTGCGCTGGTATACCGTATAAAAATACTGTGTGACCTGTCTCTCAAGATATAGTCGCTGTAAGGCATAGCTTAATGTCGAATTTTCAAGTGACATCCGCAACTGGTTGAGCTCCATGCGAAGTTTGTTGTAAGTAAATACCGGCTGGGTATATCTGAGGAACAAATTATTGTTGTAGCCTTTTGAACGGGAATCGCCGTAATCGCTGGACGCATCCTGCCAGGCCAGCTGGTTTTGCAGGGTGATCCGTCCATCGGTAAGTTTAATGGGTTGGGAAACAATGAAATCACCGTATACTTTTTTTGTTTCGCTGGTATTCCAGGTGGCAAAAAATTCGTTGAACGAACGTGTCTGGTCATAGTAAAACGGTGTCAGCTGAAATCTGATCAATGACTTCGTGGCCGCTTCACGGGCGTTGAGGTTCTCCCTGCTGATGGTCATATTCAGCTCCGATTTTATTATTTCGGGACTGTTTTTGAGGGCAATGTCCATGGCATCTTCCAGCGTAAGTATCCTTTGCGCGTGCAATGATCCGGGAACCAATACAAATAATAAAATCAACCCTGCTATAACAATTGTCTTATTAAATACAGTATTCATATGAGATATATTAATCAATACTAATTCTATTGCAAATCGGGCAAGGGCAAGCCTTGCCACTACGCTGCACCCACACCCATAAACCGCTCATCACTCGTCACTCCGCACCCACTTTACCGCGTCTGCGAACACCATATCCCCGATCGTCTTGTTCGTGAGTTCAACGGCGGCCGTGTCAGATGAAATATAGAATGATCCCAGGTAATTCCATCCTTCGTCCGCATCCTCACTGCTTCGGTTAATCCTGTCAGCGCCACCATCATGGTAAACGATAAAATTATAATCGGGTGACTTGTTGGTACGCCTCCAACCCAGGTTCACCTTATTGAAGTAAAAATACACATCATACGTTGCTTTTTCATGCAACACCGCCTTCCAGCCGGCAATTCTTTCACCTGTGCCTCCCCGGGTATAATGGGCTGAATGCACATAATTGCCGTTAAACCCGGAACGCAGCACTGGTTTCCATTCGCGGGGCGGATTCCATGCCCATATAGCCGAGTATTTGTATCGATCTGACCTATTCCTGTTGACCAGTGATTTTAAATAAGCCTTGTTGGTTGCCTGTTGCAGGGAGAATCCAGCGTCCTCATTGTCAACAATAATCTCCATGCTGTCGGATGCATTTTCAAAAAACGGAATACTGACAATTTCATCCAGCAATGCCGTTTTTCTTGTCTCGGTAAATCCCTGAAAGCTATAAATGAGATTATTGGGAAGGTTTTGCGAAATATGGGTCATAATTGACATGCGTGCCGGTTCCGTATTAAATGCATACCCTGCGGTAACGGATGATTTTGCCTGAAGGAGGATCTTTTTTGTAAAATCAACTTTAAAATCATCGCCGCCATTTTGCCCGTTATTTCGGTTGGGATCATTAAACTCAACGTTCAAGGTGACGATCCCGTCGGTATTTTCGGGATTCGAGAGATCGAAGCGTATCTGATAGCGGGATACTTCTCCTGTTGATACCTTATAGCTGCTGATATTCCGGATAACGAAACCGGGAAGGTGCTCCTGAACATACCAGTTTTGAATTTCAGGCTCAAGGTTAACGCCAAATCGTTCCTGAAACCTGGAATTCAACTCGTCAAAGAGAATTTTCCTGTGGGGATGATCAGCAACCAACCGGGAAACCAATGTATCCACTGCTGCCTCTCCGAATTTGGCCCTCAGTACATTAAAAAAATGCAGTCCTTTTGCCTGGGCTAAATCCCGAACAGTTATAGGTTCGCGACTATCCTCATCACTTTCAATTCCCGTTTTCAGCAATTCCTCCAGTGAAGCCCTGCGAAGCTCAAGATTGATCTTATCGCTCATGCTCAGATCCTGGTACCATGGCAGTGTTGCCGCACCGGTATTGTTCCTTTCATACATGTACATTTCCATTGCTGAGGTTAATACAGGCCATTTATCCGAATGCAGCCTTGAGCGGTAGCTAAAGTACTCTGGGAAAACAGAAAACGTCGACCAGTTGACCACATTTCCATAATTATAGTATTGTCCGCGTTTGGCCAAAAAATTATCCCGGAAAAACTGGTTGAATAACCTCGATTGCAATTCTTCGGGAAGAACTTCTTCATGGTTGTTTTTCAGGTCCTTTTCCATCCTTACCCTGCGCTGTTCGAAATCAGAATCATTAAAGAGGACGCCCTTTTCGGGACTTAGGATCAATTCGGGCTGCACCGCATCGCTTGCAAAAGAATAAACATGGCTTTCAACGGCATAATGCACAGGCACCTCCGCCATCATCAAACGGCGAAAAGGATATTGCATGCCCAGGTTAGCCTCATAATCCTTTTTAAGTCCGCGGATCAGGGAAGGTATTGTATCAGTGATCAGATCAAAAGCATCTTTAAAATATTCATGGCCTTTGATGGCATACAAACTATATTCAATAGAGTCAACTTTCACGGAACTTTTTGTATAATCACCGATCAGCAGGCTAATTTCGGGCAGGGGGTATTCCGGTAAGAACTCAAAATTCCCTTTCCCGGATGAAAAGGCCTGACCCTGAGATAAAGCTGTCAGCAAGGGTGTTGTGCTTACTTTGAGTTTGAATCTCACATAGTCAGGATCATGGCGGAAAGGGATCTCGGTGGCATATCCTGTTCCTGAAACCGGGTACCAGAGCACTTCACCGGTGAGGCATACAAAGTCGCCCTGCAAAAAAGCATATCGTTTACGCAGGGTGAACACTTCAAATTTTGTGTTGGCCTCAAAACTCACGGGATCCTTGTCCAGAAAGGCAATATTTTCGTTTATCCTGCCCCTGTACCGGAAGGTAATTTCAAGACTGTCACCGGGAATGATTGGTTCAGCAGGAATAACTTCAATGATTTGCATATTGCGTCTGAATATCTGGGCTTTGCTGTTGATTAAAACATGCTGCAGCAAAAGACCGGGATTAAGACTAAAAATCATTGTATCCACCGGATGTTTGTTCCGGTTATGGACCGTGAGCAATGCATCTGCGGCTATTTCCTTTCCCTCATGCCTGAGATCAAGCATGCAGTTGCTTACAGTAACCCTGTCATAACGAACATAGCGGTTATTAAGTGCCAGCACTTTTTGTCTGTATGTGTGTGCCGCTCCCTGCATGTCGAGGTACCTGTATATAAGGAATCCGCCGGAAAGTAAAAAGAATAAACCAAGGTAGAGCGGTAATGAAGCATACCTGGGGGATTGTGGTAAACGCTGGAGTTTGTATACTGCAAGCAGTATAAAGCCTACACCCAGGAGAAAATAGATACTGCGGTGAAGCAATATTTCTTTAAAATCTGCGAATCCGCTGATCGAGGAATACATCATGGGCACCTGGTAGGCAATGTAATCGAAAATGTGATAGGCCTTTTTGTTCAGGTAAAAAATAGTAAGTGCAATATAACCGGTAAGCAATATGAATGTAACTGCCTGGTTTTTTATCAATACCATAATAAATAATGACAGTCCCAGGATAAAGACCAGGGTAGGCAGGCTGATCAGCAAGGGGTATGTGAAATAGGCAAACACGCTTTGTGCGTTGGCGTTACTTAAAAATGAAAATCCTATGCCAAGCAGGAGTACAATAATGTTCAGCACGAGGAAAACAGCCAGTATACCAAGCGTTTTTCCCAGGATATATTGTCCGTTTGTCATGGAGCGGGCATAAATCACTTCCACCGTATCATTCTTCCTGTCCTGCTTAAGGAATTCGGAAGCCAGAAATACTGCGATCACGGCCTGTCCAAGATTTAAGACAATGAGGTTTGCATAGGGTATGGATGCGGCAAGTGCCCGGTACATCCAGGGCGCACCGCTTGATTTTACATTCATGGCAATATTGAATATACCAAGCCCGAATACTGACATTCCGGCAAAGATCCTGAAAAACCAGCTTCGCAATAATGTCCGCATTTCATAACCGGCAATGATGCGGATGAGATGAAACGGCATAGAAATCAGTTTATGAATGTTCTGTTAAGGATTCCATATAGTATACATACGCATGTTCCAGGTTTGGTTCAATAGGCACGGCCGAGGGTAGATCAAGGGTTTCCCCCACGAGCTGGATTTCCCAGCCATCCTCCGAGGGAATGGTGGAAGTTACAGCGTATTTTTCCTTCAGCATGTCATATTCCACACCGGCTGTCTGCACCTGCCAGACATGACCACGGGCTTTTCCGATCAGTTCTTCAGGGGAGCCGTTGAACCGGAGCATTCCCTCATCAAGTAATGCAAGATCACGGCAAACACTTGAAATATCTCCCACAATATGGGTGGATAATAAGATTATGATGTCCTGCTGGCTTAGTTCTGAAAGGATATTGCGGAACCGGATCCGTTCCTCGGGATCAAGCCCGGTGGTTGGTTCATCTACAATAATGATCCTGGGATTGCCGATCAGTGCCTGGGCAATTCCCAGCCTGCGTTTCATACCACCCGAAAGGTTGTTTGCCTGCCGGTCGCGGGCATCGAAAAGCCCTACTTTTTCAAGCCACTCATCCACTTTTTCAAGCCGAAGGGTTTTTGATCGCAGGCCTGACAACCCGGCTGCGTAATCCAGAAATTCCCAGGTTTTGAGTTTCGTAAAAAAACGAAAATCCTGGGGAAGATATCCAAGCATCTTCCTGATCTCTCCCCGGTCCTTCATAAGGTCATGGCCATTCACGGATACTTCGCCTGATGTGGGTGCCAGCAGGGTTACCAGGATGCGTATCAGGCTCGATTTTCCTGCTCCGTTAGGTCCAAGTAATCCAAACATGCCATTTTCAACGGTCAGGTTGATATCTTTAAGCGCCTGGTTACCATTGGGGTATATCTTGTTTAGGCCCCGAATTTCAATTTTCACAGTCGGAATGAAATATGAAGATAAGACGTATGAAGATATGAAAAAATTACAAGTGGGGAAAGGTTTTTTGGTTGTGGGGGGTGAGTTTGGAGGTTTGAGGTTTGGGGTTAGAGGTTTGGGGATTTAGGAAGGAAAACTTTTTGTAGTTCCGATTGTTTAAAAATTTGTTAAAGAACCAAGGTAAAAACCATTGTAATACAATTTAGTATTATTTTGTCTTTTTAATAATAATTAAACACTACCATGAAATTAAACAAAGTATCACTCATCATTTTTGCCGTTGCAATAACCGGAATCAGCATGTTGTCCTGCAAACCAAAACAGGCTGAAATACAAAATCTTGCACGGGTTGAATATTATCGGAATATGCTTTTTAGTGAGACCAGTTTTGATGTGGAAAGAGGATCACATGCTCTCACGGAAGATGAAGCCAGGAACATCAACAGTTACAAGTTTACATACGACAGTCTGGGCAGGCTTAAGTCGGTTGAGTTTGTCAGGAATAATTTACTGCTGGGATATTCTGCCATGAGGGAAGCTTCTAAGCTGGTATATGATTATGTACCCGGCAAACAGGTTAAACATTTTTTCAACAAGGATAATCATCAGATTGCAGTGGATGGTGGCGTTTACACCTTCGAGTATTCAACCGATGAAAATGGCTTGCGTACGGGACTGAAATTTTACGATTCCACCGGAACTTCCGTTGAGAACAGGAACAAGATACATTCCTATACCTGGAGCAAGCTTCCTGATGGTATGATTAAGGAAAACCGCTATACCCTTGCCAACGAAGAAACAATTATGAGCGAATTCTGTCCGTTTTATGAACTGAGATTCACTTATAATGAAAAAGGATTTGTTACCCGAATGGCCAATTATCAGGGTGATACACTCTACAATTGCACGGCTGAGAATTGTGGTGACATTGGTGTATCGTATTTCAGCTTTGTTCCGAATGGAAATGGAGATCTTACCAGTTTCAGCGTGCACAACACCATTGGAAACCTGTCGAATTTGTACTGGGGTTGGGCAAAACGCCAGACCAGGTTTGACGAGAACGGTTATCCTGTTGAAACAGCTGTGTATGACCAGGATGATGAATTTGTAGGCGGAAAGATGGTACCCGTTACAAGAAACGTGTATGATGAACATGGCTCGCTGATCCAGGTGATCAATCTGGATAAGGACGGAAATGTAATGAACAATCCGGGAAGCGGGATTGCCTATACCGAGTATAAATATGATGAGCAGGGTCAGCGAATTGAAACCCTGTATTTCGATAAGGACAAGGCAGCCGTAACCCCCAGGCAGGGTACGTAATTTTCAGGGACTATGAAAGGACCACAGTATTTTCAATTTATCATTATAGTTCTTCTTATACAGTATGTCACCGGATGCTCCGGTGACAGGACTGTTAAAACCGAAGCTGCGGAAGCCACAGTTGCTGCGGAGCCTGTTGCCATTGACACAGAAACACAATTGTTGCTTAAGGATCTGACTGAAAATGGTGATTATGTGAACAGCCGTGAATTTCCATCACTGATAAAGGCATCGGTAGTATATGAAAGTCTTGGCGGCAAAATCCATCTTATTGATATAAGAACGCCACAACTATATGCCCAGGGCCATATCAGGGGATCGGTCAATAAGCGCTTTGAAAATCTGCCCGAATATTTTGAGTCGGGTATAAAGCCATTTGAATTCGACAAAATCATTCTTATCGATGAAAATGGTCAGGTATCCAGTTACACCGCCGCGCTGCTCAGACTGATGGGGTATGGCAATGTATTTGCCATGAGATGGGGTATGAGTGCCTGGAACAAGCAATTTGCCACCACCGGCTGGTTAAGCGGACTATCGGGCAAATTTGAAAGTGAGCTTGAACAGACGACCAGGGAAAAACCTGCACCGGCAGGAATGCCGGAACTCAATACCGGTCTGACCACTGGTCCGGATATTTCGGCTGCCCGGTTCAGCGGAATTTTTGCTGAGGGTACCGGCAGTGTTCTGATTTCAGCCGATGACGTTTTCGCCAATCCCGGACAATATTATGTAATTAATTACGAACGGAAGGATAAGTATGACGATGGACACATACCGGGAGCCGTAAGGTATAAACCCAATGTCATGCTGGGAATAACCGCTGAAATGGCGACTATTCCCCCAGATAAAACCGTTGTTGTATATTGCGGTACAGGGCACAATTCGGGATTTGTCACTGCCTATTTGCGGTTATTCGGTTATGATGCCAGAACACTTACATACGGCAACAACGGGTTTATGCATAACAGGATGGTAGAGAAAAACACAACTTTATCCTGGCTGCCGTTTTCCGATTCGGATATAAATGATTTTCCGGTGGTGAGGTAGGAGAAGAAGAAACCACAGCAAGGAAGAGGAAAAGAAAAAACCACAGAGTGCACGGAAGAGGAGAAGAAGAAACCAAGGAGATTATAGAAGAATAGAAGAAAAAACCACAGAGAGCACAGAGAAGAGAATTATTTTCTGTGGATATTCTTATTCTGTGCCCTCTGTGGTTATTTTATTTCTATAATTACTGTGGTTATTTTGTCACAGTATCCGGCAAAAATTCGTAGTTAAATACTTCGTTGTTCTCTTCGGAGGAAAGAATATACAAATTATCAAACCCCATCTGACTCAGCATCATCCAGATCTTTGCTGTCAGTGCTGCATCTTCCGATGCAAGAATTATATTACCGTCGTGATCACGGAGTTTTTTAAGGTTGTCCTTTCCCAGGACCGATCCGGCAGGAATGTTAACAGATCCCGCCCGGTCAATCAGCAGATCTCCCCTGTCACCCAGATCCACCATCAGGGTATTGCCGGTAAGGTTATTCAGCATGCGATGCGGGAGAAGGTTGGATTGGGTGATGGACGGTTCGGCCCATTTGGAAGCATCATTCCTGAAATGGCCGTGACCGAGGGTCCTGCTCAGCACGGCAATACCAATAACAAGTATAATGACGATTACCAGACTGTATTTGTTAAATTGTTGCATATCTTTCGTTTATAGGACTTCTACTCACAACCACCGTCAAGCTTTTTCCTTTCAATTTGCTGCAAAGCCATGTATCTGACTTTCAAACTGTCGGGCATGCTGTTCATTTCAGTAAACAATTTCTTTGCGCGTGCCCTAGTTTCAAACAGAGCGTTTTCCCGGGCCGTGATCTTTTCACCGGTGAACCGGCTGTTCATCACTACACCATACCATTCATTAAGCCCTCCTTTCATGGTATAACATTCCCCGAAGCCTAAACCCCGTGCGATTACGATGGCGTAGCCCGCAATATAGTCACCGTTGGCATAAAAGACATTCCGGATATCCCGGCGGTTGAGGTAACTCTCCAGATCCTGCGAAAGCATGCTGTTGTATGGAATATTGATGGCTCCAGGAATGGCGAAACTCCTGAATTCTTCAGGCGACCGGAGATCGATCAGCTGAACCGTGCTGTCTTCGGTAACTACAAACCGGGCTACCTGGTCCACGGTAAAAAATGAACTGTCAGCCAGCACCGATTCCAGCAATGCCTCCGGTTTCGCATGCAAAGAGTACCTTCCGGATAATGGTAAAAAGGCCAGGATAATGCCCAGTGGTAATAGTATAACTGAAATTCTGACTCTCGGATTCATTATAGTTTGAGGTTTGAGGTTTGAGGTTTGGGGTTATGAAGTGATGAAGTTATGATAAATAGTATCTCTTTTAAATCCGTAATCTTCAATCTTCAAATACTGGTGATGCGTTAACCTTTTAAAAGAGTTTGTATATTATTGGTATTAAATATATTATAAGTATTCTTTGATTTTTTGATTTGCATTGACTTGTAAACCCCAAAGGGGTTAAATTTCAATAACCGTGGGTAAAACCCACGGGGAGGATGACTGGATCTTATCACAGCCCTGAAGGGTTGAATTTGTCATAGTAATGCTTGAGCAATATTCAACCCTGAATGGGTTAAGTATTTCAACCCTTCAGGGCTGAGTAACCAGTTGCATTGATTTCCGTGGGTTGCACCCACGGTTATTGAGATTAAGCCACTTCGTGGCCTGGTAAAATAATTGATGACTTGCATTTTATAAAATCTTTCAGCTCCTAATATAGCCCTTAATTATTTTTAACGCATCAGTACCAATCTTAAATCTTAAATCTGTTCCGTTATATCCGGCCGTGCAAATTTCTTCTCAGCCATTTCGGCAAGCCAGAACATAACAGCAGCACCTGCAATCAGTAAAACCGTAAAGAGGCCCGGGGACAAACCCAAAGCTTCATTTATTTTAACCGGACCACGATAAGCACCCTCAGCCAGGGGCTGGATCAGCGGATAAGTTTCGGCAAACAGGAAAGCACCTGTTAAGCCTCCCAGCAGGTAAAACAGGGCGTCGATTTTCCCGATTGACAGTGCACTTATACCGGTACCGGGACAAAACCCGGCCATAATAAAACCGGCTCCCATGATAACTCCACCAACAATAGCCGCAGTAATATAGTATTCGTTGACAAAAACGAGGTTCATGTTCAGCAATCCGAAATAGCTCATGAACTGAGAACCCACAAGGGCAACAATGGACGCAGTGAAAAACACTTTTAGCACGGTGGTATCGTAGCCGTAAAACATACCGGCCAGTTTGCGGCTGGATGAAAATCCACCCTGTTCAAGAGCAAATCCGAACCCGGTACCAATAAGAAAAGCAATGAGCAAATCAAGCCATTGTGGAAATCCTGCAACTGAAGTAAATGGTCCCATAATTCCTAATTCCTAATTCATAATTCCTAATTCCTAATTCATAATTCCCTCCCTATATCCAATTTTTTCTGAAGAACCAGGCAAACAGGTATGCAGATCCGAATATTGCTATCATGGTCACAAATCCGGCTACCGAAAGCACTGCCATACCTGAAAGCGCTGCACCACTGGTACAACCGCGGGCCAGCTGGGCTCCGTAAACAAAAAATACCCCGCCTGCAAATGCCAGGGCCAGTCTTCTCGCTTTGGAAATGTTGGGGGATTTCTCTATTTTGAATTTCAGTCGCCTTGAAACAGCACCTGAAATAAAACCCCCGGCAAGCACTCCGAAAATTTCGATTGTAAGCCAGTTCGAAATCGGCTTTTGTCCATCTTTGAAATATTTGCTGTAATAGGCTGATTTTTCCGCATGCGGCTTATCCACCGCGCCTACTATGGAAACCACGCAATATTTAATACCCCCGCTTGCACCAAGGCCACGCCCGGAAATAAACATGGCTGCCAGCAACACAAGTCCCAACAAAGTACCTGCGAGATAAGGGTTCATATATTTCTTCTTCATGGAAAAGCAAATTTTTCTGGTTTAAAGGTAAGTCATCTTCGGTATTCCTGAATTGATTAACAGAAATTTAACACCAAGGGTATTTCAATTCGGGATTAATATTACTTTTGATTAAAACAAGATCATTGTATGCGATTAATCGGAAACCTTATCTGGCTGATTTTCGGCGGTCTCATTACAGCCATAGAATATGTCATCGCCAGCTTCTTCCTCATCATAACCATCATTGGCATTCCTTTTGGGCTTCAGACATTAAAACTGGCAACATTGGAGTTATGGCCCTTTGGTTCCGAAGTCAGGATCCGTGAGAATCAGCCCGGATGCCTTTCCACCCTGATGAATTTCATCTGGCTGTTCGTAGGTGGTTTCTGGATATTCCTGACCCATATGTTTTTTGGCATTTTACTGGGCATTACCATTATTGGTATTCCCTTTGCAAAGCAGCATTTCAAATTGGCCGGCCTGGCGCTTACACCATTTGGCCGGGAGGTAATCCAGACCTGACAGCGTCCATTGACATCACCATCAGCGAACCCTTATGCAGTTTCATGATTTCCTGGGAAATGCTGAGCCCTATTCCCGATCCTTCCTGCTTTGTGGTAAAGAAGGGAACGAAAATCCTTTCCTGCAGCCCGGGAGTGGACGTGATGAAAGATGAGTAGCCTTTCCATATTGTATTCAAAACTTGTTTAGTTTTGGTTCTTGTAATCAATTATTGCAACGTGTATGAAACCTGTTGTTTTGCTGTTAGCCTTTTCAGTCATGCTGCCGGCCATTACCGGTTGTAAAAAGGCAGCAACCTGTCAATATCTGGAAGTGGAAGTAAATTCCATTGAAAACGAACTTGACAAGCTTCTCCAAACCTGGTATCCGAAAATAGTTGACACCATTCACGGGGGATACTGGACAAATTTCGAATACGACTGGACCCTGTCCGGGGACCAGGATAAAATGCTGGTCACCCAGGCACGCGGATTGTGGGCGGCATCGCGTGCTGCATTGGTGTTTCCTGATAATAATGTGTACAAGAAGGCCGCTGATCATGGATTCCGGTTTCTGACAGGTCAATTGTGGGATAATGAGCATGGCGGATTCTGCCAGCATTATTATGTTGACTCCGTGCAGAAAACCGATAACACCTACAAGTTAGTCTACGGAAATGCATTTGCACTGTATGCCCTGAGTGAATACGCCAGGATAAACAACGACCCGGAAGTGCTGGAATGGGTGAAGAAAACCTTTTACTGGCTTGAAGAAGCGGCCCATGATACGGTATACCAGGGGTATTACAGCGTTGTAATTCCGGGATTAAAATCTCTTCCGGATAACATGGCAAAGGATATTATCCGGCGTGTAAACTGGACCGGGCCCGAAGCCAAGGATCAGAATACCAGTATCCACCTGCTGGAAGCTCTCACTGCCATGTATCGTGTAATTCCGGATACGCTGGCCGGTAAAAGGTTTGCAGAAATGCTCACCCTGGTAAGGGATACAATGACCTCGCGGGAAGGTTATCTGCATCTTTTTTTCGACCGTAGCTGGGAACCTGTTGTGCACAGAGATTCGTCACGCAATTATGTAATCCGGCAACTTGGGACTGATCATATTTCCTTCGGTCATAATATTGAAACGGCCTATTTGCTTGCTGATGCTTCTGAAAAGCTTTATGGGGCAGCTGACACTGCTACCCTTAGCGTCGCGAAGAAACTCATTGATCACACCCTGAAATGGGGATTCGACAGGGATTATTACGGGTTGTTTGATAAAGGATACTTATTTAAAAACACCCTGCAGGTTGAGGTACTTGACAGCACAAAGACCTGGTGGGCACAGGCAGAAGCCTGGCACGCCCTTGCCCTTTTCAGTACTTATTATCCCGCGGAATTGGCCTACCGGGATGCATTTGGGAAAATGTGGAATTATATCAACAACGAGGTTATTGACAGGCAATATGGAGGCTGGTACAACAGCGGGCTTGACATCAGCCCGGAAAACAAGACTTTCAGGAAGGCTCACCAATGGAAAGGTTGTTATCATGACGGCAGGGCTTTGTTCCAGGTGTTGGAATACGCCAGGCAAAAGTCGGTTAACCAGGGAAAACACAGGTAAAGGGTTTATTCAATGTTGTGGTTTGGTTTGTTATGTAGCTGAACATTGAAAAAAAACCTCTAGGTTTGTCCGATTAATGAAACAGGCAGATGGGGAATTACTTACAACATGTCAGTCTTTTCTTAAGGAGGTTTCTCTTCCTCCTGCTGTTGTACTTGCTGAGCCGGTTCTTTTTTTATCTACTCAATACCTCATATTTTCAGGACCTGACGGTTTTGCAGGTTATGAGACTGTTCGTTATCGGAATTCGTTTTGATATAGCCGCCATTGCCTTCACCAATATCATTTTTATTTTCTTCCTGTTGCCCGGCGGGTTCAAAAACAAACCCGGTGTTCAACGATGGGTCGCCATAACGTTTTTTATCATAAATTCGCTTGCCATCCTTACCAATTTTATAGATGCGAAATTCTTTGACTTTATAAACAAACGATCAACCTCCTCCATCTTTTCACTGATGGGTGCCAACCGTGACGTATGGCTTCTCATTCCCCAATTCCTGAAAGATTACTGGTATGTGGCCCTGTCCTGGATTGTTCTGATGATTGCAGCCTGGCGGTGGATGCCGCGGTTGCATTTCAATAAACTTGCTGCCCCGAAAATATCGCTTGGATCGGTAACTTTCCAGTCCCTGATCTTTTTGGGAATAACAGGTTTCCTCCTATGGGCGGTCCGTGGAATTTCACTGAAACCAATCGGCATTATCAATGCCGCACGTTATACCGGACTTCAATATGTTCCGCTGGTGTTGAATACACCCTTTTCAATTATCAAGACCCTGGAGAACCAGAATCTTAAGGAATTACAATATTTCAGTGAGGATTTTCTCAAGGTGATTTATAATCCCATACACCGGAATGATACTGAAAAGGAGCTGAATCCCCGGAATGTAGTGGTGATCATCCTGGAAAGCTTTTCGAAGGAATACATCGGTTATCTGAACCGTGACAGGGGTTATACACCCTGTTTGGATTCCATTCTGGGATCTTCACTGGTTTTTACCCAGGCATACGCAAACGGTACGCAATCCTACGAGGCGATGCCCGCCATCATTGCTGGAATTCCAAGTTTGCTGGATGAACCCTACAGTGGTTCGAACTACGCCGACAACTTCATCGAAAGTCTTCCCCGCCTTCTGAGCCGGGAAGGATACCATACCTCTTTTTTTCACGGAGGTAACAATGGCACCATGGGATTTGATAATTTTGCACGTGTCGCAGGTGTTGGGGAGTATTATGGCAGGGAAGAATATGGTAATGAAAATGATTATGATGGCAACTGGGGGATATGGGATGAACCCTTTTTGCAGTACTTCGCATCGAAAGTAAGCACGTTTCCACAACCCTTCTTTTCCGCTGTTTTTACCCTTTCTTCGCACCACCCCTATAAAATTCCGTCACAGTACAAAGGGATTTTCCGGGAAGGCAGCTTACCGATCCTGAAGAGCATCAGCTATGCTGACCATGCGTTGGGTAAATTCTTTGAAACTGCATCCGGAATGCCATGGTTTAACAACACGTTGTTTGTTATCACGGCGGATCATGCTGCCCAGGCTGTTGAAAGGATCTTTAACACACCCACCGGTATGTTTGCCATTCCGCTGGCCTTTTATTGCCCCGGTGATACCCGGTTGCGCGGACGAAGCAACCTGGTTGCGCAACAGTCCGACATATTGCCAACTGTGCTGGCCTATCTTAATTTCACGAAACCTTTCTTTGCCTTCGGAACAAATCTTATGGACCCCATGTTGCCGCACGAGGCCGTCAGCTTTATCAATGGCAACTACCAGCTGATTGATGGCGATTACGTTCTGGTATTCAACGGAATGGAAATTGTTGCATTTTACAATCACACGCGGCAGTTTCAAAACGGGACCGTTATACCGGCGTCAGAAATTAACGATCCGGTTGAAAGGGAAATTCTTGAGCGTATGGAATCGCGCATAAAGGCGATCGTACAAACGTACAATTACAGTATGATCAACAACCGCCTAACCGCTGACTAAAATGGCAAGCTAAATGTGTAAAGTACTTTTGAATTTAATACAAAACTATTACCTTAAACGCATATTTGTTAAGAACTAAAATTACAGGAATTATGGAAAAATCCGTCAAGAAAACAATTGAAAACACTGCCGAAACGAATAAGAACTATTGGACATCGATCGCGATGATAGGCATTTTATTTTTCATTTTTGGCTTTGTGACCTGGCTCAACGGCATTCTTATACCCTACTTAAAGATAGCCTGTGAACTTACCACTTTTCAATCGCTGCTGGTAGCATTTGCCTTTTATATTTCATACTTTGTAATGGCCCTGCCCTCTTCCTGGGTGTTAGGCAAAACCGGGTTCAAGAACGGCATGATGGTGGGCCTGATGATTATGGCAGTGGGTGCACTTGTTTTCATTCCTGCAGCCATGACCCGGACGTATGCCACTTTCCTGGCGGGTTTATTTGTCATGGGGACCGGACTGGCTCTTCTTCAAACAGCAGTGAATCCGTATATCACCATCATCGGACCACGTGAAACTGCCGCAAAAAGGATAAGTATCATGGGTATATGCAACAAGGTTGCAGGCGCCATTGCACCGCTAATCCTGGCCTACTTTATCCTGAGTGACGGGGATGCTTTTGTTGCGAACCTGGCCACACTGAATGAGGCAGATAAATTGTTAGCCCTCGACGAACTGGCTGCCAGGGTTATATCTCCTTATATTGTCATAGCTGCAATTTTGGCCATTTTGGGAATCGGTGTAAAATTTTCACCCCTGCCGGAAGTAGAAATGGAACCGGAAGAAGAGGCGGATACAACCCTTGTAACTACCAAAACCAGTATTTTTCAATTCCCGCATTTATGGCTTGGAGCGCTTGCCTTGTTTTTCTATGTTGGCGTTGAAGTAATCGCGGGAGACACAATAATTCGTTATGGAATGTCACTGGGAATCCCGATAGCACAGGCCAAGGTTTATACTACCTATACACTCATTGCCATGATCGTTGGGTATGTCCTGATCGGTTTGATACTGATACCCAAAATAATTTCACAGCGGACTGCACTCACGTTGTCGGCAGTTTTGGGAGTGATATTTACCCTGCTGGCCATTTTTACACCCGGAAAAACTTCGGTTTTGTTTGTTGCCCTGCTCGGACTGGCAAATGCCCTTGTTTGGCCCGCCATGTGGCCCCTTGCCATTCATAACCTGGGAAAATTCATTAAAACAGGTTCCTCGATCCTGGTGATGATGATAGCCGGCGGCGCTTTGTTACCGCTGGTATGGGGAAGGCTCAGCGATATTTTTATCGATCATCCCCAGTCGGCGTATTGGATATGTGTGCCATGTTACCTGTATATTATGTATTATTCCATCTGGGGGTACAAGGTAGGTTTGAAGGGAAATCATCTGGATTAGTGATATTGCTTATACGAGGCCACGGAAGAAGAAAGAAAATAACCAGTGACGTCACAATAGTTCTGCGACGGGCACTGGTTTTTTTACGTTGAACCTTTCTTCGCCCTATTGGCAGGACCAGCTTAAAGCACCGGAAAGAAAGACCAGGGGTGCATTCCAGTTGATTGCAATTTCATTGGTAGAGTAACTGCATTCCTCATCGATATAGGATAGTGCCGGAAGCGCATTCCGTTTCAGATCGGGACAATCCTCCATGGTAGCCAGATTGGGTCCTCCTGCAAGAAATCCCGGAACCGGTTCGGGTATGCTGTCTGCGCCGGAGACCCTGTGGTGTATGTTGCGTGGAGATTTTTCCCCAAAGCCTGTTATAAAGCAATATCCGGTAGGATTTACACCGGTGATATAATTCATATCGTTTAAAGCCGACTGCAGGTATTTTTTGTCGCCCCTGAGCCTGTATGCGATCATTTTCAGCAATCCCTGGTTGGCTACATCGCTGTTGCTGCCCCATGCAAAATGATCAATGCTCACACGATAGGCAGAAGTATCGGATATACCTGCCAGCAGATCTGCATAATTGAAAAACAGGTTGTTGCATTTATCAATTATTGCCGGCGAAATTTTTTCAGGTTTCAACAGTGTGCTGATAATGCCCAATGGCAATACGTTGTTCCAGGTAGGTGTGCTGAAAGGCAGCTTTTCCAATAAACTGTCGGGATATGCCGATCCCGACATGAGTGACATTTCCGCCGCGGCCCAAAACCATTCATCCCGTATATTTTTATCGCCATATTCACCGGTAGAAATATCCTCCGGCTGTATGTAGATGACATCGGGGTTTTGCATGCTCCATTTCCAGGAAGCCAGGGCTGCTTCGCTGCAGCTGTCCGCCAATCCCGGAAGCTCTTCAGAAAAGGAAGCAAAGATTGCAGCGGCGTGAGCCATGGTAGCTGTAAAATTTAATGCAGCCGCTGTTGATTTCTGAACCACGTACCTGTTTTCAACGGCTGATTCAGGCATGATAAAAGGTTCGAACGCCCTGGTGGTAAGTTTGTGGTATACTCCTCCGTCTTCATCCTGCATGGTCAGCATCCAGCGGAGGTTGTAAAGCGTTTCATCCAGGATGTCAGGAACAACGTTGCCCGATTCAGGAATACCAAGATTTTGGGACTGCCAGTATTCGGAATACATTTCATAGGCAAGAAGCATCGTGTAGGTTGTTATTCCTGAATTGACGATGTATTTGTTATAGTCCCCCGCATCATACCACCCTCCTTTGCCCGAGATCACAAATCCTTCGGGACGGTTACCGGAAGCAGCAGATTGATGAACATAAACCGTGGTATCGGTGTGGCCTGCTCCCCTAACCCATTTACCGCCCCAGGGAGGTAGGATCGGATAGCTGCAGCGGTTAAAATACAATGCCTTTACCCCTGCATTGGCAATTTCTTTAAAGGGATCCGCAAGAATGGTAATTTTGCGTATAACTGCTGATTTCCCAATTCCTTTGCCAACAAGGATGATAGTATAATCACCCGGCTGGTCGATCGATGAGAAATCAGCTACCTGCACCCATTCATCGGAAAAAGACCAGTGTTTTTTTTCACCCGGCTTTCCACGGTAGCAAATTTTCCCGTTTATGTCGGCAAGATAAAAAGAATCGGCAGGAACCCGGATAATGGCAGTTTTATTCCAACCGGTCACATATCCGTTTTGCGCCACCAGTATTTTTTCGTCTCCGGCACTTTCAGCATTTTTACCGTTGTTACAGGAGAACAGGCATAAGGCTGGCAAAAGCCACAGAAAGAATGGTTTAGTCTTCATTGTATGATTTTTTTGGTTTTATCAGGTCATCCGAGGGTAACTTCAATGGTATGTATCTTATTATCATTGTATGCAGGCAGCAAATTACCTTTCACAATAACATTGTCCACCAGCATTTCCTTTATACCCCGGCATACCTTGCCGGGATTGTGGATGGTTATGCGGTAGGTGGAATTCCTGAATAGCCGGTTTATTGTGACCTCTTTCCAGTCCTCAGGAATGCAGGGATCAACACGTAATCCGTCGAATTCCGGCCTGATACCCAGGATATGCTGGCTGGCGGCTACGAATGTCCATGCAGCTGCACCGGTAAGCCATGAATTTTTTGCTTCACCGGGTTTAAAGGCATCTTTTCCGGCAATCATCTGGGCAAATACGTACGGTTCGGTCTTGTGCAGTTCACCTTTATCTTCGGTATGGGCGGGTGAAATGCGAGTGAAATAATCGAATGCCCTGTTTCCGTTTCCGTTCATGGTTTCGGCAATGATTACCCAGGGATTGTTGTGACAGAATACACCGGCGTTTTCCTTATAACCCTGGGGATAGCTTGATATTTCTCCCAATTCGATATAATACTTCGTATAGGCCGGGTTATTCAGAACGATACCATGTTCACAGGCCAGGTATTTATTAACCGATTCGAGGGTTGCGGCTGCGCGGCCATCGTCAAGGCCAAGTCCTGCCATAATGCAGAATCCCTGTGGTTCAATGAATATTTTACCCTCCTTACATGAATTGCTTCCCACTTTGTTACCAAAGAAATCATAGGCCCGCAGGAACCAGTTGCCATCCCAGCCGTGCTTATTTATGGCTTCTGTCATTTCAGCCACATGCTTTTCAGCGCGATCTGCCTCATTGGATCTTTTAAGCAGCCGGCAGATTTCAGCATATTCTTTGCCGTATTTGACGAACATGCCTGCAATGAATACTGATTCTGCTACACCCCCGCTTTTATTTTCCGTTGTCTGGAATGATTCATCGGGGTTGTTGGAAAAGCAATTCAGATTCAGGCAATCGTTCCAGTCGGCACGCCCGATCAACGGTAATTTATGCGGTCCCATATTATAGATTACATGGTCAAACGACCGTTTCAGGTGTTCGAACAGGCTTGCTTTATTATTCTCATTGTTATCAAAGGGCACAGGTTCATCCAGGATACTCATATCGCCTGTCTCTTTAATATAAGCAGCAACTGCAGCTATCAGCCATAGCGGATCATCGTTAAAATTTCCGCCAACATCGCTGTTGCCACGTTTGGTTAGCGGCTGGTACTGATGGTATGCACCGCCATCCTCAAACTGGGTGGAAGCTATATCAATGATCCTTTGTTTGGCCAGCTGTGGCATGATGTGTACAAAACCCAGCAGGTCCTGATTTGAATCACGGAAGCCCATTCCCCGGCCGATACCTGATTCAAAATAAGAGGCACTCCTTGAGAAATAATAGGTAATGACGCACTGGTATTGATTCCAGATATTTACTACCCGGTTAAATTTCTCATCGGGAGTGTGGGTATGGTATCCTGCAATGAGTGTATCCCATTTCCTTTTCACCTGTTGCAGCGAGGCCAGTGCTTTCTCAGCGGTTTCAAAGCGGGCAATGATGTTACGGGCAGGCGTTTTGTTAATAACCTGGTCCGCCGAAAATTTATCCTTGTCCGGAAGTTCCACATAACCCAGTACAAATACCAGATGCTTCTGTTCTCCCGGTTTAAGGATAACCTCGATAAAATGGGAAGCTATCGGGCTCCATCCGTGAGCCTCGGTGTTGTGAGCAGTTTCGTTGATAACTGCATCGGGAGCTTCAAGACCATTGTACAATCCCAGGAACTTTTCACGGTCGGTGTCATAACCTTTTACACTTTCATTTACATGGTAAAAGGCATAATGATTTCTGCGTTCCCTGAATTCGGTCTTATGATAGAGGGTACTTCCTTCGATTTCAACCTGCCCGGTGGAGAAATTACGCTGGAAATTGGTAGTATCCTCCAGAGCGTTCCATAAGCACCATTCAACAAAAGAGTGTATCCTGAGGGTTTTGGATTTATCCGACAGGTTTTCGAGCTTCATGACCTGTATTTCGGCGTTTGCTTCATCCGGAACAAAACAGGTTACTTCGGCCCGGCATTTGTTCTTTTCGCCAAGAAACCGGGTGTATCCGAGACCATGCCTGCACTCATATTTATCCAGAGGTGTTTTAGCCGGCTTCCAGGAGGGTGACCACAACACTTCCCCATCCCGGATATAGAAATATTTACCATTGGAATCGAGCGGTATGTTGTTGTAACGATAACGGGTAATTCGCCGGAGCCGGGCATCACGGTAAAAGCTGTAACCACCGGAAGTATTTGAAATAATAGAAAAGAAATCACCATTGCCCAGGTAGTTTATCCACGGATAGGGAGTTTGGGGGGTTGTAATAACATACTCCCTGTTTGTATCATCAAAATAGCCGAATTTCATGACGGATAGTTTTTAAAGTTAGTCTTTGAGTTTATTCCACCAGGTGAATTTAAGTACCAGGGAAGTTGCCGCAATAATTGCCACCGCTATCATGAACGGCTTCCATTCGCGTAATACCAGGAATACCGGGAATGCAACCAAAGAGGTCTGCCAGACAATACCGGTAACCACATTGAACATATCCCTTTTGAAGTCTTTATTACCCTCGAAAGCCGGATCTTCCTGAACCACCAGTTTATGAACGGGTTTCCAGAATCCCCATGGACGCACGTTTTTATAGAAATTTTTCAGGGTTTCATTGTCCTCGGGTTTGGTGAGCAAGGTACCCACAATGCAACCGATAATGGAAATGCCGAAGATGATCGGGAAGGCATTCATGTTGAAGTTATTGGCTATCGGGAACTGGCTGAGGGAAGTATGACTGAATAATGGCATAATGAGGGCTGCAGCAAGTCCGGTTACCATACCCCAGAAATAACCAAAACCATTGAAACGCCACCAGTACCATTTTAAAACATTCGCAGCGGTATAACCACCCCAAAGTGCCGCGGTGATCCACAAAACCACATCGTTGATAGAGGTGACTATAAAACCAACGGATACACCAACCACAACTACTGCCAATGAGGAGATATAACTCAACCGGACATATTTCTTCTCGCTGGCATGGGGATTAATAAACCGTTTATAAATGTCATTCACAATATAAGCAGGAGCAGCATTTACGGTGGCCGCAAAGTTACTCATGAAAGCAGCCAGGAGCCCGGCCATCAGGAAACCCAGCAGGCCTACCGGTACGTAAGTGGCCAGCACCTGTGGCAGAATGCTTTCAAAATCGGGCTCGGTGAGTGAAGCGGTGTATAGTGTGTCAAAATGAACCAGTGCAAGGATTGTCAGACCGGCTACCATAAAATAACGGGACGGGTTAAGCACAACGCTTACCAGTGAACTCATTTTTGATGCTTCGCTCGGTGTGCGGGTTGATAAAACGCGCTGCATGTCGTAATTGGGTGCCGGACCGGCAGCGGAAAGGAAAATTCCCTTGAAGAGCATCATGACAAAAAACAATCCGAACATCTCATATCCATCCTTTGCGATCCACTCACTGAATGCGTTGAGTTTCGGTGAAGCTCCGCCGGAAAGATTGGTCCAGTCGAGTCCCAGTTTCCACCCAAATCCGATACTTTTCCAACCTTCGGGTAACACTGCATTAAGGGCATCAGGAGAAACGTGGTTGATGGCAATAATACCGATAGCCACAGCGGCTATGGTGAGAATTCCATACTGAATTACCTCGGTAATAACAACACTGAACATTCCGCCCTTCACCACATAAAAGGTAGTGATAGCCATCAGGATAAGGGCGTACAGGTTTTCATTGATCTGGGGATACCTGGCGAGGGTTTCCAGGTTGGTAACAAGGGGTGGAAGAAATGAGGTGGTAAACTTGCCGATGCCCTTGAAACCATAGGAAAGAAAACCGATAACACTTACAAGGGCAAAGACGACCACAACGATATGCGATAAATTAGCGCCCAGGCCTTTTCCAAACCTGGTTCTGATCCATTCAGCACCAGTCATTACATTGGACCTGCGCAACCAGGCTGAAAGGTAGACCATCAGGAAAATCTGGTTGAAAACCGGCCAGACCCAGGGGATCCATATACTTTTCAATCCATAGAGTGACAGCCAGTATACCAGCAGCATGGTGCCGGCAATATCAAACATACCCGAAGCATTGGATACACCCAAAAAATACCAGGGTAGGCTGTTGCCACCGAGGAAATAGGACTTTATGCTTTGTGAGGCCCTTTTGGATACCCAATATCCGATAAAAATGGTGGCGATCAGATAAAGCAGTATAATACCCAGATCGATGTAATGTAAATTCATAGTTGCACAGATTAGTTAGGTGATTAATCGTATCAAATTATAAAACCATATCGCTCTTTGCGTGTTCTGTCGTATACATCCCTGCTGAAAATATACAGAAAGGCAGGTTTATGCTTTACACCCGTCTGTTTTTCATCCAGGGGTATCACGTACTTCATTTGGGATACCTTTTTCCTGAAATTCCTGGGATCGAACCGGGTGCCCAAAACGGCCTCATACAGCCGCTGAAGTTGTGTAAGGGTGAATTTTTCTGCCAACAGTTCAAAAGCAATGGGTTCCTGCCTGATTTTCAGCCGCAGGCATTCCAGTGCCTTTTGCAGTATCACCGGATGATCAAACCCCATTTCCGGCAAATCATTAACAGGGAACCAGGTAACATTTCTTAACAAGTGATTGGTAATTTCCACTGTGGTACAGTCGATTAACGAATAATACCCAACTGTAATCACATGATCGGGGATACTCAGTCCCAGACTGTGGATCCATTGCTGGTCTTTTTTTTTCAACAGCCTGTCGGTACCTCCGAATGTATGGAATTGTTCCAGGTAAATGTCGTGGAGACCCGTAAGATCATTCAATATCCGAACGGCAGCATGGTCAGGATCCTCTCCGGAACGGACATGATTACCGGTGAGGGTGAAATCAGAAAATACGACCGGATTATTTTCGCCCTTTGTTAATGTTCTTTCTACAAGAAGTACGTTCAGGTCTTTTGAATCGAATCCAAAAATCACACAATCAACGGATAGATTAGGGATTATGGGGAACGTCATAAATTGTATTATATACAATAAGTATTTTGGGAAAGCTAAGGTATGGAAAAATATGATACCTGCAAATGATTTGAGAAAAATATGGTAATTTCCCCATCGCAAAATAGTGTGATGCCGCAACTCAAAGTCATAAGGGCTTCAGCCGGATCGGGTAAGACTTTTACCCTGACCGGGGAATATCTCCGGTTGTTATTTACGGAAGGGGATTATTTCAGGCATATCCTTGCCGTGACATTTACGAATAAAGCCACAGAGGAAATGAAGACACGAATCATACGTGAATTGCATCTCCTCGGCAGCAACAAGCCCTCAAAATACCTGGATTTACTTACCAATGCCACCGGCATGCCGGAAAAACAATTGCGCAGCCAGGCAGGTAATATCCTGAAAAGGCTGCTTCACCAGTATTCCGATTTCTCGGTCAGCACCATTGATTCATTTTTTCAACGGATCATCCGTTCATTTACCCGTGAACTCGGCATCCAGGGCGGGTATTCCATTGAACTTGACACCGATACCCTGTTGTCCGAACTTATTTCCAGGCTCCTGACGCTGGCTGAAACCGACAAATCGCTGTTAACCTGGCTTACTAGTTTTGCCGAATCGCTTATTGAAAGAGGCGAAAACTGGAATTTCAGGAAAAGTATGCAAAACCTGGGCAGGGAGATATTCAAGGAAGATTTTAAGACTTTGCCGGGAGATGCATTAACCAGGTTTTCGGACCGTGATTTCCTGCAACAATACCAGTCGGAGCTATATGGCATCAGCATTGGTATTTCAACGGAGTACCGGGCGTTTGGAGCTCATGCGGCTGCGATTCTTGAAGCAAAAGGGCTGTCTGCGGATGATTTCTCCAGAAAGAGTGCCGGACCTGCCGGTTTCCTGCTTAAACTGGCATCCGGGGAATTCAAAGATCCTACGAAAACAGTCCTTGATGCTGTATCGGACATAGAAAAGTGGTATACAAAAACATCCCCCCGAAAAGAGGAGATCATTCAGGTAGCTGAAAATGAACTCATGCCCTTGCTGGGCAGGACCGTGGATTTTTTCTCCGCAAATTTTGAAAAATACAACACGGCCGGGGTGATCCTGAGGAATATTTATACTCTTGGCATTTTATCCGACCTGTCCAGGCTTTCCTATGACTGGTGCAATGAAAACAATGCATTTCTTCTTCCCGAGGCACCGGTCTTTCTGAATAAGATCATTGACGGGAACGATACACCTTTTATTTATGAGAAGGCGGGATACTGGTATCATCATTTTATGATCGATGAATTTCAGGATACCTCCTGGCTGCAATGGATGAATTTCAGGCCTCTTATCAGCAACAGCCTGTCGCAGGGCTATGATAACCTTGTGGTGGGAGATGTAAAGCAGTCGGTTTACCGCTGGCGAAACAGTAACTGGGAAATACTTGCCGGCAAGCTTGGAAACGATTTTCCAAGGGAAGTAATTGCCAACTATTCACTCGACCGGAACTGGCGTTCGCGCCAACATATCGTCGAATTCAACAACGCTTTTTTCAGTGCTGCTCCTGTTTTGCTAAAGGATGAACATTCCGGTAAAATTCAGGAGGCCGGACATAATCCCGGGCTGAAGGAAGAAGACACCATTACAGGCTTGTACGCTGGTGCAGTTCAGGTGCCGGCAGATACCGGCAAACCGGGGGGTATAGTCCGCGTTGAATTTGTGGATGCCAATGAAGAAAATACTTTTTATGATGCGGTAAACAAAAAGCTGGTACGGTTGCTCATTGAATTGCAGGACCAGGGGTATCCTTTGCGTGATATTGCGATTATAACGCGTAAGAACAAAGAGGCAAATCTTCTTGCCGATTTTCTCCTTACCTATGCCCGGGAGAATGCCGACGGAGTGCACCGGTTTGATGTGATCTCAGATGAAGCCCTCCGCCTGGGAAGTTCCGGGCTTGTGACATTTCTGACCGCCCTGATCCAATATATGGTTACACCGGAGGACCCGGTAAATAATTATTACCTGCTATCAGGCTACCGAAATTATTTTTCAACTACGGGAACAAGTGATGACTGGCAGAGGGCAGGGAATGACAATAAGGTCAGGATGGAGGAGTTCAACAACCTTTTTCCGGCCGCATTTTTTGAGCTTGTTGCATCATCGGGTGCTTTTTCCCTGACTGAGATCATCGAGCAACTTATTGCTTTGTTCAGGTTGTCGGATAATAAAGGCGAACAGGTTTACCTGCAGGCATTCCGGGATCTGGTCATGGATTATTCCCGACGTTATTCTTCCGACCCTGCGAGGTTTATGGAATACTGGAACGAAAACGGAAAAGAAAAGTCGGTTTCAGCACCGGCCGGTCAGGATGCAATCAGGGTACTCACCATTCATAAATCGAAAGGCCTTGAATTTGATCTGGTCATCATCCCCTATTGCAACTGGGAACTCAATACCCACAAAAGTGTTCTGTGGGGCAGACCTGCGGAGAATCCTTTCAGTAAAATGAAGATCCTTCCGCTCTCCTACTCACCCCAACTCTGTCATACGGCTTTTGCCGCTGATTATTACAATGAACTGCTGAAACAATATGTCGACAATTTAAATTTGCTTTATGTGGCTTTCACCAGGGCTTGTGACGGACTCTTTGTATTCTGCAAATCCGGCAGGAATGACCAGTTAAAAAGTGTGTCGGACCTGTCAGCAAAGATAACACACAGTCTTTCATCCGGTTCAGGAACAATTTACACCCGGGGTGAACTGCCTGCTTACAGGAAAAGTGAACAGCCACAACGAGGGGAGGACATATTGGCCGGCACAGTTCCACAACCTGCCTTTCCGGGAAGGATCAAACTGGCATTCCAGCCATCAGGCCCTGTGAATGAAGGTAAACTCCTGCATGAGATCTTCAGCTCCATACATTTGGCTGAAGATGTGGACCGTGCTGTAACCGGATTGTTCCTGCAGGGCAAAATTTCGCAACATGAACGGGAAAACTATATCCGTGTGATCCGGCATAAGTTGAATGATATCCAGGTAATGTCGTGGTTTTCCGAAGACTGGCACACTGTTACCGAGGCCGAAATAATTCTGCCCGGAGGCACCATCAGGCGTCCTGACCGGGTAATGATCCGGGAAGGACAGGCACTTGTCATAGATTATAAATTCGGCCTCAGGCAGGAGACTGCATACGAAACACAGTTGAAATCCTATGCAGGATTATTGAGAGATATGGGATACGGGAAGGTGGAGGCGTATTTGTGGTATGTGATGTTAGAGAAGGTTGTGAGTTGTGAGTTGTGAATGTTGTGGATTGTAATTTCACTTTTCACTTTTAGTTTTTCACTGTTTTATGATCTACCCCTGGGGAAACACCCGCCGCTTCAATGCCTATCCCGATTACATGCGCAGGACATTCGGCGGCAGGGTACAGAAGCTTACAATCGATGCCGGTTTTTCATGTCCGAACCGTGACGGGTCAAAAGGTACAGGAGGCTGTTCGTTTTGCCTGAATGATGCATTCAATCCCTCTTACTGTCTTCCGGAAAAGTCAGTTTCCAGGCAGCTTGCCGAAGGGATTGAATTCCATGAAAAGCGATACCGCCGTGCAAATAGATACCTCGCCTATTTCCAGGCATTCTCCAATACACATGCACACGTGGAGTTCCTCGAACAAATTTATCACGAAGCGCTGAATGTGGAAGGAGTTATTGGAATAATAATAGGTACAAGACCCGACTGCATCGATGATATCAAACTGGAACTGTTGCAGAAATTATCAGCCCAATACCATGTAATCATCGAATTTGGCATTGAATCCATATACAATAAGACCCTGATGCGGGTTAACCGTTGTCATACCTTTGAGGAGACCGTAGATGCAATTACCAGGACAGCTGCGAAGGGGATTCATGTGGGTGGTCACCTGATATTCGGACTTCCAGGGGAAAGCCGGGAAGAGATGATGCAAAGTGCAGGGGTGATTTCGGGACTACCGCTTACCAGTATCAAGTTCCACCAACTGCAGCTTTTCAAAGGAACCCCGATGGCAGAAGAGTACCGGCTGAACCCTGGTGAATTCAGGTTGTTTGAACTCGACGAATATCTTGAATTCATGGCCGGATACATCGAGATACTGAATCCTCAGATAGTTGTGGAACGCATTGCAGGAGAAACCCCTCCGCGATTTGCCGTTAAAAGGCCCTGGGGACCACGTTATGATCAGATCCTGGTGAAATTTGAAAAATTACTCGAAAATAGGAATAGCTGGCAGGGGAAGGGGTTTAATATCAGCCGGTAAGCGGTAAGTTGTTAAAAAAGAGCCCTTTTCTTACTTTTATTGGGTTTCACCTTATTGGTCTTTCTTTTTCCCACTTCCTTGTACCGGTCATTGCGTTGCATTTCAGATGTTTTCGGCATCATCAGGTTTTTTCTCTCAGTCGCTTCTTTTTCTGCATTACAGGCCAGCGCCCCGGTAAGCAGGATAAGAATTCCCATGCAATACAAAACTATCTTATTGGTTTTCATTATAATAGCGCTTAATTATCCATAAACTGTTTCAACTTTTCAGCTACTCCTTTATACGATAATTTAGCACTTTTGTTTACCCATAACCAATTACTGCTTCCCCTCAACCGGCTGCTCACCGATTACCAAAACAGCCTGCGGCCTGGCATGTGAGGATTCCTGGTTTACCTGGTATTGCCTCAGCACGAGGAACAGTCCTACCAGCAACACAAGTATTACCACAAGGGTAACAACCACGATAATTGGCATACGGTATGCCCTGCCCTGATTCCCCCCTGCATATTGTTGCCTGACTCTTTCCGACAGGTATTCCATATCGCTTCGCAGTACATTTTTGCGCTGGTGCTTTTTAAATCCTCTCAGTGCTTCGGAACAAAGCCGGCAGCGTCTTACATGCTCCTCTACCACGAGCCTGTCTGACAACTTCAGTGAACCATCCAGGTAATGACGGATAGTCCTGGCCGTAAGGCATCCATTGCTATTGAAATTACTAATCGAGGATTTGGTGATCATTTCGGCCTAATAAATAATTTTTCAGATTCCTTTTGCCATTCTGGATATGACTTTTGACCTCATTGG
This sequence comes from Bacteroidales bacterium, assembly GCA_035258345.1. Taxonomy (GTDB): domain Bacteria; phylum Bacteroidota; class Bacteroidia; order Bacteroidales; family UBA10428; genus UBA5072. The sequence goes on along the minus strand of DATEVU010000119.1, from coordinate 115,614 downwards.
GCGAAAAACCTGTAATTTCGGAAATATCCCTGTAACTTCTGTTTTCGAGGTACATCAGACGTATACAGGCTTCCTGCTCCCGGTTCAAGGCCCCCACGGCTGCAAGCACAACAGTTTCTCCGGAGTTGACACCGGTTTGTTCAACCGAATTCATAACGGGATTGATTTCAAGTTCCTCAGCCCGTGCATTTTCATGTATATGGTACTTCAACCTGAGATATGCCCCGGTTTTACGCAGCGACATCAGGCAGTAATTGCGCGAAACGCTATACAGCCAGTTTTTAAAACAGGATACTTTATGATCGGCCAGTTTCTCAAACAGACTTTCAAAGATTTCCATCACCGCATCCTTGCATTGATCCGTTTCATGCAGGTAATTCAGACAAATACCATAAACCAGATGGGTATACCGTTCAAATAAAACTGCAACATAATCTTTATTGCCGGTGAGGATATACTGCGCAATGAGATTTTCATCAGACTGGCCGTGAAATGCTCCGGCTCCATGGGTTGTATGTTTCGAATTCAGAAACATGTCCGGGTGGAATTTGTCACTAAAGATACTACAAAAATTGTTCCATATTATCATAAAATGTTTGTGGAATTCAATGTTTGCAGGCATCAATTCAATGTAAAGCAAGTTAAAAAACCTTCAAAACCACAGCCATGAAAAAGAAGATGTTTTTTGAAGAGCCGGTCACCCTCGAAGACATAGTCTTTGAGAACCGAAACAAGAAATACGGAGCTTATTCCCTGAACAGGCAAAGGCGGAAATACCTGCTGGCTGCCTTTTTAATTTCCCTTGCATTCTTATCCACGGCAGTGGCCGTTCCCCTAATCCATATTTACAGGGGTAGGGGCATCCAACAATACATTGATCCCGGCAGGCTGGTGATTTTAGCAGATATAAACCCTGACAGGGAAGTCACTCCTCCACCCCCACCACCGGCACCAGTTCCGGATATAAAAAAAATTATTTACCGTCCACCTGTTATTGTTGAGGAACCTGATCCGGAAAGCAATGGTTTTGGCAGTGTTGCTGATATATTGAAAGAAATTACCAACCTGCCGGTTCCCGAACCGCCGGTAAATGTTGTTCCTGCTCCACAGGAAATTGAAGAACCGGAATCTCCCCCTGTATTGTTTCCCGAGGAAAATGCAAGTTTCAACAATGGTGATGTGAACGAGTTCAGGAAATGGGTGCTTGAAAATGTACACTATCCCCAGGCTGCTGTGGATAACATGATTTTCGGAACGGTTTTTATTGAATTTTGCGTGAATGCCAGGGGTGAAGTGGTGGACATTAAAGTAGTACGGAGCGTTGACCCCTTAGTGGATAATGAAACGATGAGAACCATATCATCCTCACCTTTGTGGAAACCTGCCAGGCAGGGAGGAAGACCGGTTAAGCAGCGCTTTTTTATGCCGGTGGCTTTTAAAGTGATGGGGAATTAAATTTAACAGCAGGTGAAATGGAAATTCATGATTGGAAGTTCACGGTTATTATAAAAGTTGTAAATTAGACGATGAGATAGTGACTGGTGACTGGTGACTGTTGACAAGTGACGAGTGGGTTTTGGGGGTTGGGGATTGAGTATGGAACAAAAATAATATTTATATGATATACAGACAAAGGCAACAACTGCCGAATTGCTGGGGTACCGGGCGGACGCAAAATTACTGATCGTCCATGCCGATGACATGGGCCTTTCGCATTCTACCAACATGGCGGTCATTAAAGCATTTGAAAACAATGCGATTACTTCCGGAAGTGTGATGGTGCCCTGCCCCTGGTTCAATGAAATTGCAGATTATGTTAAAGATCATCCGGCACTGGATGTGGGTATCCATTTCACCCTGAATGCCGAATGGAAATATTTCAAATGGGACGGTGTTTTGCCTTCGGGTGAAATACCCAGTTTGATTGGAAAGGACGGATATTTTTATCCTGCTATCGAACCGCTTATATTCGGTGCCAGTGCTGCTGAAGTTGAAAAAGAGCTGAGGGCGCAGATTGATAAGGCAATCGCAAGCGGGATCAGGCCAACCCATCTCGACAGTCATATGGGCAGCATGTTTGTAAACCCCAACTTGTTCAGGACTGCCTTAAACGTTGCCCGGGAATATAAGCTGCCAATTTTTATCCCGCTGAACGCAATTAAACAGGCAGCTCCTTTCCTGGTGAAAGAGATCCCTCCCGATGTGATCGTTGTTGACAATTTCATGATGCTTCCCGGGGAAGTTGTTAACAGTGACTGGAACGCCCTTTACAGTGATTTTCTAAAAGGCCTGGTACCGGGATTGAATGAGATTGTGGTACATCTGTCCTTCGATAATGACGAAATGCGGGCAATTGCCACGGAACACGAAGATTTCGGATCAGCCTGGCGGCAAAAGGACCTCGATTTGCTGCTCGGGGATGATTTTAAAAGCATGTTGAAGGAATATGATCTTCAGTTGTTGACATGGAGGGAAATACAGCAGGCCATGTATCCTGAGGTTGTGAAGGAGTAAGTAGAAAGAAGGAAGAAGGAATGAGAAAGAAGTCGTACAGGGCATATCTGCTCATCCTGCTGATAATAGTCGCCGCTTTCCTGGCAGGACCATTCATTGGCAGGGGTGAGCCGTCGATCCGGCTTAGTGGCACATACTGCTGGGAATGTATGTACAGTATTGGGTATTGTAATTTCCAACTCACAACACATAACTCACAACTCACAACATTTCTTCAAGACCAACAAAAAGGTATCCTCTCCCCTTGAGTTCGGCAATCATTGCATCAAGGCGGTTATAAAACTTGTCAGTCCTGCGGGGATCGGTACCGAAATGTGTGAGCAGGATAAAACCGTTCAGTCCGTCCTGCTCGTTTTTTTCATAAGTCAGGATACGGTTATAAATAGTATCACTGCTTGCATACCGGCTGCCCAGCTGCGGATAGGTCCAATCATGGTTGGAGGATGTTCCCGGTGTGAAATTAATAAGCTCCAGTCCGTATTGATGGCACCACCAGGCGATGGAATCATTATACCATTCATAAGGTGGCATGAAGTACGGGGCATCTTCGGTTTCAATACCGAAAGTGCGCATGGCGGCATAATTTTCCTTCAGGTCGGTAACAAACTGCTCTTTCCTTATCAGCAGTGAATCGCGCCGGTTCCAGTCGCAATACAGCAAATGCTTGTCCGAATGAGCACCCAGGTAATGACCGTCTTTTTTCAGCTGTTTAATAACACGTGTAAAAGCCGGGTTGCGGTAAAAATCTCCTGTCAGAAAAAATGATGCCTTTACCCGGTATTTATTTAAGGTCTTCTTTACGGTTTTATACCCATCAGCCAGGTCATGCCCGGTAAACACAAGGCTAAGTTGCCTTTCATCCCGGTTTCCGCGAATAATACCACCATATCCGTATTCAATATTGCGGTCCGGCAAGGCATGTTCGTTGGCTTCAGCCTGCATGGCCGACAAGTAATACGTAAGATCTGCCGTACCGTCCATGGTGGGTTCATTGGTGGAATAGTCGGCATAATCATCATGATACACGACAACGTTGGATTGAAATGCCATGTATTCATCACCTCCTGCAATAGAAATTCCTTTCAGGTTTTTAAAAATGGAATTGTAAACCGGACCGTCCACCAGGCCTCCATCCAACCGGTAACCATGCAGGACAGAAAGGGATGAATGCGGGTCGGCCGGATAATCGCCATATTGCGGGAGTCCGACGATCATGCTTGTACCCCAGGGATTACATCCGAACAGCCAGTCGCGAAGGGCTGCTTCCATTTCCAAAAAGGAATTGTCACCGGTAAGTTCCGTGTACAGGTGACATTGCGTGATCATGGCTGTAGTGAGGTTATTGGAACACCAGATAAAGGGTATTCCATTCAGGAAGGGATTATCCTTTCCGCGTTGATACACTTGTTCAATGCCATTTTTAAGGTAGGTGGTAAATTCGCTGCCGGCATCCGTATCTGTTTGTTTCCCAATCCCCCAGTGGCCTATGTTCAGGAAAGGATACCACTGGTAATGACGGGCTGTATCAGCACCCATCCATGGGGTAACGGTTTCCTGCCGTCCATAGGTAACGGCCTGTTCGAGGTATGCCCTGTTTCCGGTAAGTTCAAACAGCATGGCGCCGGCAAGTTCCATGTCATCGGACCAGTTGTCTTCTTCATAAAAGTAGGGAGCTGTGCATGGAGCGGTCTGGCAGGCCCCAGGATTGGCCACTCCGAATGCCCAGGCATCCAGGGCTTTTTGCGTAAGCATATCACTGAATTCACGATCGGAGGCCTTCATGACGGTTGCGGCCAGCGCAAAAGCTGAGGCAAATTTTCCTGCCGTGGATGAGATTCCGGTTGCCCTGTTCTTGTTTTGAAACACCCCCTGGGGCTTTCCGGTACAGAAATAAACAGGCCGCTCCAGACCTTTTCCATAGGAAACAATATCCATGTTTGGCAGCCGAAATCCTGCATGATCACGGTCATCGGCAATCTGGTTGTACATTTGCCCGCTGTCGGGATTCATTTTTAACAGCCATTCGATACCCCATCCGGCTTCATCAAGAATATCCGGAACACCGTTTTTGCCGGGTTCTCCGTTGGCCTGGTATTCATCACCGAAAGCAGAAGGGTTTTGCCGGTAGGCAAAAAGCATCTGGAAAACTGCATTTGCCGAGGTTGCCGTATACTGAAGGTAGTCCGTGGCATCGTGCCAGCCCCCGGTGACATCGATATGGGTGGAATCAAGCGTGGGGTGATAGATAATATAGCCGTCGTGCAAATGGCACGAATCATGCAGAAAAGGATTATAACCGCAGCGTTGCTGCCGCATATAACGTAATAAATAATCTGCCGTTCCGTCATAAACATCCTTCGATATTCTGAAAACCGGGGATTTGGCTCCGGCTGCAACAACATAGTAGGCTCCGGGGACATTGAAGCCGGAAAAATCAAGGCGGAAGGTAGAGGAAAAGGCACCCCAGGATCCAAATGATATGAATTTTCCGGAAGAATAGACCTCACGATCGGTTATGGCATCATGCAATGAAAAACTGCCTGGCAGCAGGCTTTCCTTGCTGGCCAGAACAGCCACTTTTATGGATGCGGGGGTATACCCCAACTGATTGATCCTGATGCAGGATTGGGCAGTTGCAACGGTTACGGTTGAAAAGCCATAAATCAAAAACAGGAATAACAAAGAATTTACCTTCATTATCAGGGATTTTGATCTGATTTTATATACCGTTTTCCAAACTTTTTCTTAATTGAATTAAATACAAAAGGAATAGCTGTAATTACAATCAGGAAAATTACGATGTATTCCAGGTAATCTCTTGTCTTTGGAATATATATTCCCATATAGTAACCCGTTAAAACCAGTGAGCTAACCCAAATCACAGCACCAATCATACTGTATAAAAAGAATTTATGGTACTCTAACTTGACAATACCCGCAATAATAGGAGCAAAAGTGCGCAAAATCGGAAGAAACCGGCTAAGTATGATCGTTTTTTTCCCGTGTTTTAAATAGAACTCGTTGGCTGTTACCAGATGTTCCTGCCGGAAGAGAAAACCCGACTTTCTCCTGAACAGCAATACACCTACATTTTTACCAAAATAATAGCCGAACATGTTCCCGGTAACCGCAGCAACAATAATTAAGCCCACAAGCAGGAAAGGATTTATATGAAGTAACCCGGTTGAACAAAATAAACCTGCCGTAAAAAGAAGGGAATCACCGGGAAGGAAAAAACCGACGAACAAACCTGTTTCAGCAAATACAACAAATAACAACAGATAGATTCCCCCATAACGTATAATGCTTTCAGGATTTACCAGTTCCTTCAAAAAGTCGATTATTCCATCCATCCGTTTTATATTGAGAATAAATAATCCATAAATATAACTGAATTTATTCTCAATGGCCAAAATTAATGCGAGGTCTGCTTAAACAATCCGGCTAGCAGAATAACCTCCCCGGCGACAAAAAGCCACCAGTTGAAATTATGGGGAATATACTGATGAAATGCATCGCCTTTCATCAGGTACAATGTAAAATCCCATATAAATGCTGCAAATACCAGGAAGATGCCAGCCAGGAACAGGATCCCGGTCAGCCGGGTAATTCTCACAGGATTACCTGTTTTCTCCCGGTATAAAACCATACCTGCCAGAAGTAACAAAGTCACTGACACCAGCAAAGGAGCAATAACCGGTCCGGTCCATATAACCGGGATCAGAAACAGGATATCCCAGGTGAAGAGTGAATCGGGCCAGTTGATCAGCAATTTCAGGAAAACATAGTAGAAAATATCCCAGACAGCAAAGCAATACATAAAAAAAGCCGCCCTTTCCCGTATGTTCCGGCCCGCCAGATATCCGCCTGACAGAAGCACTATTATGGTGGCAGCCTCCCGGATAATTTCGGTTATCGCCAGTTGGCTGCTCATGGGTGCCAGGGGAAAAGAAAATCCGTTGGGGTAATATATTTCCCTCAGGTAAACAACCACTGCACTTTCCACAAAGCCAAAAGCAATGCTAAAAAGCGTGAGCCAGAGGATCGTCAGTTTGAACATACTATACCAGATGAAAGAAATCCTCCGGTAAAATTACGAAAGAATATGCTCAGCAACGGTATTTAATCCCGATTATTACTCATTTCCGGTAAATACGGCCTGGCATTTATCTGCACTTGCTATGTCGCGGTAAAACTTTATCAGTTCATCGTATTTCTCCCTGGGATAAGTACCCTTGAATATTTTAACTTCCCGGTAATACTATTTAATGAAGAATGCGAATTAAGAGTTGAAATGTTACAATGAATATGCAAATAATCGAATATATTATAAAGCCACGAAGTGGCTTAATCTTAATAACCGTGGGTAAAACCCACGGAAAGCAGTATACAGGGCACCTCAACCCTTAAAAAAAAATCTTCTTCTTCAGTTATCCTTTAGCACCATTCGCCATGGAATTATTGGTATTTATTGGTGATTTTAGAGTAGTATTCTTTTATTTTTCGTTGGTTGCCCTATCTTTGACCTGCAATAAATGTTGCTAACATACGTTCTGCAAATGATTCTTATGGGTATGAACTATACGAGATACTTGTTAATATGGTTTCTGTTACAGGCAGGTTTTTGCGTGCAGGCGCAGCTTGTACCTAACAAACCATCACTGTACCTGGTAACCGTTGATATCGAAACCGGGAATGATATGATCTACTGGACGGCAAGTCCCACCCCGCCCAATTTTAGCTGGTACGTGATTGCTGTTGCAGAACGCCTTAATGAAAATGAGCCTCCCTCATACAGAACCTTAACGACCGTAGCGGCCACTGAAACACAGTTTGAAAATACCAATCCCTTGTCTTCACTGGGACCTGTTGGTTATACCGTGTTTGCATGGAATAATGTCGGCAGTGGTTATGCCAGTCTTTTTGATGCTCCGGACAGCACCATATTTCTAACACTCGAATTCGATTCCTGCGAAGCCACCATTTCCCTTGCCTGGAACGATTATAACAATTGGAGAGGATCCATAGCAGCCTATAATATATACCGGAGGATGGGCCCGGGAATATACCAGTTGCTGGCCACCGTTGCGGAAGGTACCAACACATACGTTCTCGGGAATGTTGGGGTTAATGCAAATTATGATTTGTTTGTTGAAGCTGTTCATCAGGACAATGTTCGAAGATCGAATTCAAACAGGGCCAGCACCTTTACCCTGATGTCACAGCAGCCCGATTTTATCAATGCCGATTATGCCACCATCGGCGCCGGGAATAGTATTGACATGTCTTTTACCGTTGGTGGTTCAACCGGGCTAACCCGGTTTAATATTTTACGCAGCAGCAGTCCCACCGGGCCATTCAACACCATTGCCACCACCAATACTTCGGATTCACCAATTACTTTCACCGATGACTTGAACTTTCAATCGGGGATCTATTATTACCGGCTTGAACTCATCAACAACTGCGGCACGGCATCGGCGCAATCCAACCTGGCAAACAACATTATTCTCAACGGCACCTTTGATAACCAGAATGCCACGTTGAGCTGGAACGGATATCTCGACTGGCTGGGTGGTGTTGCAGGTTACAGCCTGATCAGGACCAATGGGATCCAAAACCCCCAAACCGATATCCTGGATGCAGGTGTTCAGACAAATTATACGGATGACATCTCAGGTCTTATTGATCAGTCAGATCCTTCGAGCAGCATGATATGCTACCATGTTGAAGCAACTGAAAATACAAATATACATGGTATACAGGGCAGAAGTGTATCCAACCGTGTCTGCTTTTCACTTACACCGGATGTCCGGATTCCAAATGCATTTATTCCCAATGACACTGATCCTGTAAACCAGGTTTTCGAGCCGGTATTTTCCTTTATGCCCGAACATTACGATCTGATCATTTACAACAGGCTTGGTGTGAGAATATGGCAGGGATCAGGTCCCTGGGACGGCAGGGTAAACGGCAATTATGTTCCCGAAGGGGTTTACCTGTATTACCTCAGGATTTACAATTATTCCACCGATAAAATAGAACAAAGCGGAAGTGTAACGGTAGTTTACCGGTAATCGTACCCGAATATCATATTTTTTGATCATGGTCAGCCGAATTCCTGCAAAAACGCTAACTTTGCACTATCTTCGACCTTTCAACATTTTGCAGTCTACCCATGAGTTCCACACTTACATCTGAGGAAATTCAAGTCAGGCGCGAGTTTAATGACCTGCTCGAAAGCTGCACCCGATGTAACAAACGGAGTGACAGGGCTTTGATACGCAAGGCATTTAAAATTGCCGACAATGCTCATAAAGGTGCCCTGAGAATGTCGGGTGAACCATACATACTGCATCCCATTGCTGTGGCTAAAATTGTGACACAGGAAATGGGTCTTGGTGTCAACTCGCTTGTTGCTGCCTTGCTGCATGATGTGGTGGAAGATACCGATTTTTCACTGGAAGACATAGAAAACCATTTCGGATCGAAGATTGCCATAATCATTGACGGATTGACAAAGATATCGGGTGTATTCGATAAAAATTCGTCACTCCAGGCTGAGAATTTCAGAAAAATGTTGCTTACCCTTTCGGACGACGTGCGGGTAATATTGATCAAGCTTGCCGACAGGCTTCATAATATGCGCACGCTGGATGCCCTTCCTGTGGCCAAGCAGATGAAAATTTCGGCTGAGACCCTTTACTTGTATGCACCACTGGCGCACCGCATGGGATTTTATACCCTGAAAAACGAACTCGAGGACCTTAGCCTGAAATACCGGTATCCAAGGATCTTTCAGGAACTTTCGGAGAAGATATTGAACCAGGAAAAGAGTCATCAGGAGTTCATTCAGGAATTCTCAAAGCCAATCAAGGAACAGCTGGAAAGAAACAGTATCGGGTACGACATCAGCGGAAGATACAAATCCATTTACTCCATCTGGCATAAGATGCAATCCAAAAATATCCCCTTTGAGGAGGTATATGATCTGATGGCTATCCGTATTGTTTTTGATCCGCTTCCTTCAATTCCCGAAAAAACGCAATGCTGGAATATATACTCGATGATCACGGATATTTATATGCCCAAGCCCGAGCGTATTCGCGACTGGGTAAGTACTCCCAAGGCCAACGGATATGAGGCACTGCATGCAACGGTAATGGGACCCAGGGGTAACTGGGTGGAGGTACAGATCCGGTCGCGAAGAATGGATGATATCGCAGAAAGAGGATTTGCGGCACACTGGAAGTACAAAACCGACAGTTCACATGAAAGTGAACTGGATAAATGGCTAAAAAAAATACGTGAATTGCTTGCCAATCCAAACTCCGATGCCCTCGAATTCCTGGATGATTTTAAGCTGAACCTGTTTGCTTCCGAAATATTCCTGTTTACGCCCAAGGGAGATACAAAAACCCTGCCTGTGAACAGCACTGTCCTTGATTTTGCTTTTGAGATCCACACCGAGATCGGACACAAGGCAATTGGCGCCAAGGTAAACCATAAGCTGGTTCCGTTAAACCATGTGCTGAAAAGCGGTGACCAGGTTGAGATAATTACCTCGGACACTTACCGTCCCAGGCTCGAATGGCTCGATAATGTGATCACCCTCAAGGCTAAAACTGCTATTAAGGATGCACTCAAAGCCGAAAATAAGAACAGGATTGAAAAGGGGAAAAAACTGCTTGAGGAAAAGCTGCTTGAGTATAAATTAAGACCCAATGCCCGGATAATTCAGAAATTGCTTCCGGCGTATGAAGTATCGAACAAGGACGAATTCTACAGCAAAATAGGGACCGGGATCATACAGCTTGAGGAACTTGACCAGGTTCTCAAGCGAAATACAAAGAACAAATGGATTAACTATTGGAGCCTTCAACTCGGCAGAACGTCATTTCGGGGAAAGAAAACACCGGTTGTTAATCACACTGCACATAAAATCAGTTACAAAACTCCGGTCCTGCTCCGTGAAAATATTTACAGCGCCACCACCGATTACGCCACGGCCAGGTGCTGCAATCCAATACCGGGCGATAATGTCATCGGCTTCAGGGATCCGGAAAAGGAGGACAGCATTACCATACACCAGGCAAAATGTTCACAGGCCATAAAACTGCTTTCAAGCCACAGTGAACTTCTGGTTCCCGTTAAATGGACCACACACAAGATCCTTTCGTTCCTGGTCAAAATAGCCATGAATGGAATTGACCGGTTCGGAATTTACAATGACATTACCACTACCATTTCAAAAGAGCTTACCGTAAATATCCGCACCATAAACCTTTCAAGTCACGATGGCATCTGGGAAGGGACCATCGATCTTTATGTTCACGATGCAAAGGACTTAAACAACCTGCTCATGAGCCTGAGCAAGCTAAAAGGTGTGGATGCGGTTAAGCGTGTCGAAGAGGCTGTGTAACGCCTTCTTTTAATTTAAAATAATTCTAAATAGAATACCAGGAAAGCAAAAAATGGTTAATTTTGCGTTTGAAATTAATTGAAGATAATATGGTTTCAACCGAGACAAAAGAGACTGTAAAGAAAATTTTCATCAATTATCTTGAAAAAAAGGGCCACAGAAAGACGCCTGAACGTTATGCCATTCTGGATGAAATCTATTCCCGTGACGGTCATTTTGATATTGAAACACTGTATCTTTTCATGAAGAATAAGAACTACAGGGTAAGCCGCGCTACGCTATATAACACTATTGAGCTTTTGCTTGACTGTAACCTGGTCGTAAAACACCAGTTTGGCAAAAACATTGCCCAGTTTGAAAAAGCTTTTCAGTGTATGCAGCATGATCACCTGATTGATATCGACACAGGCAGGGTAATTGAGTTCTGTGACCCGCGCATGCAGGAAATTATCAGTACTGCCTGTGAATTGAATGGATTTGATCTGTCACACCATTCGCTGTACATCTATGGCAGGAAAAAAGAAATACCGGAAAAGCGGAAAAAGTTTTTATAATTAGTACCTTCGGACGCGTTTTAAATTTCCTTTGAAAGTATGAAAGCAGATGTACTATTAGGCCTTCAATGGGGCGATGAAGGCAAAGGTAAGATTGTGGATGTGCTTACCCCAAAATATGATGTAATTGCCCGTTTTCAGGGTGGTCCTAACGCAGGGCATTCCCTTGAATTTAACGAGATCAAACATGTTTTACATAACATTCCCTCAGGAATTTTTCATGAAAACCAGATAAACATCATTGGCAACGGAGTTGTTATCGATCCGGTGATTTTTAAAAAGGAGGCCGAATCGATTCTGAAACTGGGTGTGAAGTTACAGGATAAGCTGCTCATATCCCGAAAAGCACATTTGATCTTACCTTCTCACAGAATACTGGATGCCGCATCGGAAGCTGCAAAGGGTGTAACCAAGATTGGTTCGACCCTGAAGGGCATCGGACCGACATACATGGATAAGACAGGCCGTAACGGTTTGCGTGTGGGAGATATCCTGCAGAATGACTTCAGGCAGAAATACGATCATCTTACACGGAAGCACAAAGACCTGCTCAGGTTGTATGATTACAGCTACAATATCGAAGAACAGGAAGAACAATGGTTTGCCGGTATCGGCGAAATAAGGAAATATACCATTGTTGACAGCGAATACATTTTAAACGGGTTACTTTCGGAAGGAAAAAAAGTACTGGCCGAAGGTGCACAGGGCACCATGCTGGATATTGATTTCGGGTCCTATCCCTATGTGACCTCATCCAATACGATCAGTGCAGGCGCATGCACAGGTCTTGGAATTGCACCTTCCAGGATCGGTGAGGTATTTGGCGTTTTCAAGGCCTATTGTACACGGGTGGGCAGCGGACCTTTTCCTACCGAACTGGTTGATGAAACAGGAAATTACCTGAGGGCGAAAGGTCACGAATACGGAGCAACCACCGGACGGCCGCGTCGCTGTGGATGGCTTGACCTGGTTGCCCTGAAGTATTCCATTATGATCAATGGTGTATCACAGCTTATTATGACCAAAGCCGATGTAATGTCGGATTTCGACACCATCAAAGTGTGTACCGGCTATACCATCGGAGGAAAAACAGCCGATAATATTCCGTACGACCTGGAAGACATTACCGGGACCGTTTACATTGAAATGAAAGGCTGGAAAAAGGAAGTATCCGGCGTTACCGACAAATCCGGCATTCCGGCAGAACTGAACGAATATATAAGTTTCATTGAGAAGGAGACCGGGGTACCCATCACCATTGTATCTCTGGGACCCGACAGGAAACAGATTATTTTCAGAAAGTAGGATTGAAGATGGAAGATTGAAGATGGAAGATTGAAGATGGAAGATTTTGTAAGTTTTCTTTGATCTTAAATCTTTAATTTTTAATCTTGAATCTTTAATCTTGGATCTTTAATCCTTAATCTTTTTATTCGGCAGCTCCAGTCCGAATCCGGAGGTTTTGTCCTCACGTTTCAGCAACAGGGCAAACACAATCCCTACCACCCCTATCATGGCAAGCATCAGGATAGCATAGGTATAATTATACTTTGCAGCTCCTTCCTCAACCATCGCGGCGGTGACACCGGGATTGGACCTGTCGAGTATAATTCCGATGAGTATGGGAAATAGCCAGAGGCCGAAATTCTGCACCGAGAACATGATGCCATAGGCCGTGCCCAGTTTGTTCTGATCGATGATCTTGGCTACACCGGGCCACATAGCTGCCGGTATCAATGAAAAGGCAATCCCAAGCAATGCCATGGGAATAATGGGATTTATCATCGTAAAGGTAAGGGTCAAATGTGCCACGATCAGTAATATCGAGCTAAAGACCATCATAGAGGCACTTTTGCCTTTAATGTCAGCGATCCAGCCAAAGAACGGTGTAAAAAGCACCGTACAAAAGATAGGTATAGAGGTCAACTTTCCGGCCAGCGCCGTGGTAATGCTGAACTTGTTATGCAAAAGATCAGTGGCATATTTCAAAAAAGGGAAAAAAGCTGAATAGAAGGTCACGCAAAGCAGGGTAATGTATATGAATGAAGGGATCCTGATGATCTTCAGAACATCCGAAATTTTAAATTTCCCGGCATCATCCAGTTGAAGCCTGAACTTTATCTGCCTGTCGAGGCGAAAATCTATTAAACTGTATATCAGGAAGAACAAAAATGCAGTGCTCAACAGGCAGGCTGAAAGAAAAATAGGCCTGTTCCAGAAATCCTCAGTGCTCAGGTTGGAGGAAAAGTAAAAGGACATGGCCTGACCCAATCGGGCAACGGCCAGATTTAGTCCCAAAGCCAGGGCCAATTCCTTGCCCTTAAACCATTTGACAACAATTGTGGTAATCACAACAATACTTGTTTCAGCACCAAGTCCGAAAAAAAAGTAGCCGACGGTCATCAATTTAAATTCGGGAGAAAATCCAGTCATGAATGAATTGAAAAAATCATAGCCAGGGCCGCCATTCCTGAAGGTTTCGGATGATCCGTAGTAGGTCAGGATAGATCCGGCAGCCATAAAGCAGGTAAAGCCGATGCCGGTGAACCGGATCCCCCATTTATCCAGCAGGATACCACCGATAACAGCCATAAAAAGGAAAACATTGGATATGGAATAGGTGGACTGGAGAAATCCATACTGCTGGTTCGAAAATCCAAGCCGCGATTGCATCAGATCTTTCAGCGGTGAAAGCGCATCATAAAAGTAATAATTGGCAGCCATGATCAGGCTGACTATTAAAAGAACACCCCAACGTACATAAGTCAGTTCCCGCAGTGATTTATGTTCCTCTTGCATTGGCATCTGTTTAAGGGCTCAAATATAACAATTGGTCCTTCAAATACGCACTATTTAAAAATATATTTACATCTTTGCAACCGGAGTTTAGTTCTAATCACAACAATTAAATCCTTAAGTATTAATTGAATATGAAAGAATCAGTTGCAATTTTATGTGCCGGAGGTCCGGCGCCGGGTATTAACACAGTAATCGGATCGGTAACCAAAGTTTTCCTGAATGCCGGGTATGATGTTTTGGGAATTCACGAAGGTTATAAATCGATTTTTACAGACAAGCCGACATTTGACCTGCTTGATTTTAATTTTGCAGACAGTATATACAGCCGTGGTGGCTCGGCTTTGAAAATGAGCCGGTATAAGCCCAATGATGAAGAATTCAGGACTGATTTTTTTGTCAACAACAACATCAAACTTTTGGTGACAATAGGCGGGGATGATACGGCATCAACCGCGAACCGTATCAGCAGGTTTCTGGAAAAAAACAAGGTAAAGACATCCAATATTCATGTTCCCAAGACGATTGACAACGATCTTCCCCTGCCCGAAGGTTCTCCTACCTTTGGATATCATTCGGCAAAGGAAGAAGGTGTTCGCATTGGGACCACCCTGTATGAAGATGCACGTACAAGCGGCAACTGGTTTGTTGTTTCTGCCATGGGTCGTGAAGCCGGTCATCTTGCATTCGGTATCGGCACGGCCTGTCATTATCCGATGATCATCATCCCCGAAATGTTCAACAAAACCAAATGTACCTTTGACGTAATTACCAGATTGATTATTTCATCCATGGTAAAGCGTCGTATGTTGGGCATCGAGTATGGTGTGGCCATTGTGAGTGAAGGTGTGTTTCATTTCATGAGCGATGAGGAAATCGAAGGCACGGGTGTTAATTTCACCTATGATGACCATGGACACCCCGAACTTGGCAATGTTAGCAAAGCACATATTTTCAATATGCTTGTTCAGCGTAAACTGAAAAAGCTGAACATAACCGTAAAAAGCAGGCCCAATGAGATTGGTTATGAACTGCGATGTGTAAGGCCAATAGCTTATGACCTGGCGTATGCCACCCTCCTGGGAACCGGTGTTATGAAGCTTTTCCAGGATGGCAATACAGGCTGCATGGTTACCGTAACCCCGTCAGGAGATGTCGTACCGCTTTTCATGAAGGATGTTGAGGATGAAAATGGCAAGATAAAACCCAGGCTCGTAAAAATGGATTCGGAACGGGTCAAATTGGTATATGAGAATAACCTGCATTACATAACAAGGAACGATTATAAGGCAGCAAAGAAATACCTTTCTGATCCGGAAGAATATGATTTCAGGAAGATTTTAAATTGGTAAACCATTAACCCCGCCACCGCGGGGTTTTTTGTTTAAAAAATATCTATCTTTATTGGGAGGATTTTATACAAACCCAATACCAGTTCACAATGGTGAATGTAACTAAGAAAAAGGGATCCATTGCCATTCTCACAGGTGGCGGTGATGTTCCGGGCCTTAATCCTGCGATCAGGGCAATTACAATCCGGGCATTGCGCGAAGGCTACCAGGTTGTTGGTTTACGAAGAGGCTGGGCCGGGATCATGGAACTTGTCCGCGACAAAAAAGCAGATAACCGTGACAAATACATGGTACTTACCGAGGAGATCGTTAACAAGGCCGGCCGCACTGGCGGGACCTTCCTGCATACATCCCGTACCAGGCCGAGCCATGTTTCCAAAGCCAATGTACCTGCACAGTACAAGGATAAATATAAGAATGAGGTGAATGATCTTACCGAGGAGGTCATTAAAAACCTGGAGTTTCTGGGTGTTGAATACCTTATTCCCATTGGGGGTGATGATACCCTGAGTTACGGGGTCAGACTGTATTCCGAAGGGGTGAAGGTTGTTGCCATACCCAAAACAATGGATAATGATGTACCGGGAACGGATTATTGCATTGGGTTCAGTACCTGTGTAACCCGTACCATCCAGATGTGCAATACACTCCGCACCTCTGCAGGATCGCATGAAAGAATTCTGGTCATTGAAGTATTCGGCAGGTACGCCGGTTTTACTGCCATGCTTCCCACAATGGCTGGCGCAGCAAACCGTTGTGTCATACCTGAGCACAAATTCGATCCGGACCTGCTTACCCGCTTGTTGATCGAAGACAGGGAAAAGAATCCCAGCCATTATTCCGTAGTGCTGGTTTCAGAAGGTTCAAAAATGTCGGGAATGCATGAAACTTCCTTTAAGAACGGAGTTCAGGATGTTTACGGACACAGCATGCATGGCGGTATCGGTGAACTGGTATCGGATAAGATCAGGGAGCTTTCACCCAGGTATAATAATGGCAACAGAATAAATACAATTTATCAGCAACTCGGATACCTGGTAAGGGGTGGTGACCCGGATGCCATTGATTCAATCGTCCCCATGGCATATGGCAACCTGGCACTTGACCTCATTCTGAAGGGCATTCACGGCCGGCTGGTGGTACTGCGAAACGGCAGATATGACAACGCCCCCATCGATGTTGTTACCAGCACAAACAAAGTAGTGGATATTAAGCGCTATTATAATGTTGAGCGCTACCGTCCACACTATAAAAGTTTTGAATTTCAACCCCTGTTTATCATGACAGGCAATTCCTAGCCAGTCTACCTTTGCCTGTATACCCAGGCGTTCGGGGTTACGTTGTTGCGGAAATTATCAATATCTCCGATACTTTCCCGATAGCTGCCGTAGGATTTTGCAGAAACCATGCTGAAATTGTCGGGGCCGGCGATAATCTGTGATTCATAACCCATGCTCCGCATTTTTGCAGCATATTTGTCCGCATAATTCATCTCCTTGAAGCATCCCACGATCATATAATATCTCCCGCTAACCGTTGAGCTTGTGGAAATTCCCGCGGATGAAAGCCTGGAATCAACAGGCTGTTCCGAAGGGGATACAGCAGTAACATCGGGATTCAACTCGCCTTCAGCAGAATAATAGGCTTCGGAATCCGTAAAAGATGCATCTTCTGCAGTGGTGTCAGCCGTTATGGTATCGATCGTCCGCGATGAGGATTTTTTGAAATACTTGCATCCATTGCATAAAAGCAGGCTAAGAATAAGTAGTGGCAATAGGTTTTTCATTGTTTCAGGTATTGGGTAAAATAACGGATAAAAATACCATTTTATTGGGATTTAAACAAATTTATGTAAATTAGGATATTAACAACAAACTTCCCGGGAAGTTTTTTACTTTTACGGTAAGAATCATATAAACCTTTTACCATGGTCGATTTATCAACCGTTTTTGCCGGACTTACCCTTAAAAATCCCATAATAATTGGAAGTTCCGGTTTATCCGATTCACCCGGAAATCTCCGGGAACTTGAAAAAAATGGTGCCGGTGCAGTTGTACTTAAATCACTCTTTGAAGAAGAGATCCTGAAAGAGATGAATGCCAGTTTGAACAGGATGAGTTCAGATGGGTTTCTGTATCCTGAAACGGTTGATTTCTATGATTTTTACGAAACACCCGTGGAGGCTACCTCGCAATATCTTGCACAGATCGGGGATGCTTCGAAGGCCTTAAGCATCCCTGTAATTGCGAGCATCAATTGTATCTCGGCATCACAATGGACCTATTTTCCAAAACAATTGCAACAGGCAGGTGCTCATGCCATTGAGCTGAACATATTTGTGCTTCCGAGCGATTTCAACCGCACTGCTGAACAAAATGAAAAAGTATATTTTGATATTATCCGGGAAGTGAAGGCGCAGGTGACCATACCGGTTATCGTTAAATTAAGTTACTATTTCTCCAACCTGGCCGGCTTTTTACAGAAAATTTCAAATTCAGGGATTAACGGATTGGTTCTTTTTAATCGTTTTTACAATCCCGATATTGATATTGAAACGTTGGAATTTACATCTGGTGCGGTGTTAAGCAATCCTTCCGACTTATATCTCTCTCTCCGGTGGATTGGTATTCTTGCCGGAAGATCAGGCTGCAGTCTGGCCGCATCTACAGGCGTACATGACGGGCCTGCGCTCATTAAACAATTGCTGGCCGGTGCCGATGCCGTGGAGATTGCTTCAACCGTTTACAAAAACGGATATGAACAGATTCATATCATGCTCGATGAGTTGGAAACCTGGATGGTCAACAAAGAATACAATACGATTAGCGAGTTCAAAGGCCTGATGAGCCAGGTGAAAAGCGGTAATCCTGCCACGTACGAACGGGTACAGTTTATGAAGTATTTCAGGGGATTTCAGGGCCGGAAGCCTTAGAAACTCTCCCCTGCCGTTATACCAGGTCCCTTGCTTCTGCCGGCATCCAGTGCCTGTCCATGCCTTCCCATTTAACGTTGCAGCCTATGGGGTTGGTAAGTTTGATACTGATCTCCCTGCCTTGGGTAAGCTCTTCAAGCGCCCTGTCGAGGTCATTTACCGTTGACCTGGAGGCCTCCCGCGGATTATCAACCCCCCTGCCCGTATAAACCAGCCTGCGATTTTCATCAAACACAAAGAAATGGGGTGTCCGGAGCGCACCATATATTTTTGCGATTTCCTGGCTTTCATCGTGCAGGTATAACCATGGAAACTTGTATTGCTTCATTCGCTGGACCATATGTTCAAAATCATCCTCACGATACGTGTTGGCACTGTTTGAATTGATGGCGACAAACCTTACTCCCAGCGGCTCATATTTCATCGCTGTGCTGCGTGTGACTTCATCTGATCCCAGGACATACGGACAATGGTTGCAGGTGAAGAACAGGACAAGAAACCGGCTGTCAGAAAAATCTGGCAGACTATTGGTTTTACCGTCAGTTGCTTTAAGACTAAATGACGGGGCCTGTGATCCGATCTTCAATGTGAAATCCATAGCATGCTTGTTTTGTCAATTGTAATAACAAAAAACTGAACTATTTGTTGCGTGGCAAGAGCCGGAGTCCGACAAGGCATTCTTTCATTTTTGCCAGCGAACGTTCAATGTCATTGTCCAACCCAATGGAAAACCTCACCATTCCTTCTGATAATCCCATCTTCCGTTGCAGTTCCTGAGGTACCTCAGAGGAGGTGCTTTTTCCGGAATTGCTGAAAAGCGTTTTAAAATATCCCAAACTAACTGCCAGATAACCTACTCCTTCCATTTGAAGCTGACGCATGAATTCATTGGCATCAGCCGTCGTACCAAGCTCAACATTTACCATCCCACCGTATCCGTATCCCTTGTTCATAATACTGTTCATAACGGCATGCTGGGGATGGTCAGACAACCCCGGATATTGAACAGGCATACCCAGTTCCTTAAGACCCCGGGCTATTACCATAGCATTACTGCTGTGTTGTTTCATCCTCACATGAAGTGTATGGAGGTTTTTCAGGATAGCAGATGACCTGAGGGGATCAAGGACAGGTCCGAGCAGCATTGCAGTACCATCGTTCACATTCGAAAGGGCATTGATGAATTCATCTGTACCGCAAATGGCTCCAGCCACGCAATCGTTTTTCCCGTTTATGAACTTGGTCATGCTGTAAACAACGATATCCGCTCCGAGACGTGCCGGGGTGATAATCATGGGCGTGAATGTATTGTCAACCATAAGCAACAGGCCGTGATCCCTGGCAATGGCAGACAACGAAGGAATATCGGAAACCTGCAGAAGAGGATTTGTGACGGATTCGGTATAAATGAGACGTGTATTGGGCCGGATTGCCCTTACAACACTATCGAGATCGGTAATATCTACAAAAGTTACATCGATATTGAATTTTGGAAGGTAATTTTTCAGAAATGCAAAAGTTCCGCCATAGGTTGTTACACTTGTTATAAGGTGATCGCCGGCACTGCAAAGCTGCAGGATGGAACTGGTTATTGCCGACATACCGGAGGCCGTGACCCAGGCCGATTGTGTATCCTCCATGGATGCAATGGCATCTGCGAGAAACTTGTTACTGGGATTCCAGTGCCTTGAATATAAAAAACAACCCTCGGTATGACCCAGGAAGGTTTCGGTCATGGTCTCGGGATCAAGAAATGTAAAGGTAGAAGAATCTGTAATGGCAGGATTAACACCTCCAAATTCATCAAATTGCAGCATATCCTGGATACGCGTTGCGGGATCAAAATGCGGGGTCGTCATGAGGGCTCAAATTAAAATAACAAATTACGAATATTAATATCCCTGCACAATGATTTTATCACATAACCACGGAGGTTATGAATCCTCGCAGTGTATTCTCGGGATCGCAGGTAATATTAGTCACGATAAATCCTACGTTAATCCGTATTGCCGTTCCATTCATCAATTATCCACCCACCTTTTCCGGCGGCTAACGTATTAAAATCAACACCACGTAAACAAATTGGCAACACCAATGAATCAAGACTGGAGCAACAGGACTATTCTGGTAGCTGAGGACGACGAGATCAGCTTTAAATTTCTCAACCTGGTTTTAACCCATAAGTTGAAAGTGAACGTGATCTGGGCAATTAATGGGCAGCTTGCTGTCGATTACTGCATGTTATACGGACACATCGACCTGATATTGATGGATCTCCAGCTGCCCGTTATCGACGGAATTGAAGCGATTAAGCAAATAAAGTCATTCAGGCCCGAAATTCCGATCATTGTGCAAACAGCCAATGCTTTTAATGAGGAATGGGAAAGATGTTTTGAAGCAGGTTGTGATGATTATATCAATAAGCCGGTAAATGTGCAGGAACTGCTATACCGGATTGAGAATTTAATGAATCCGGTTACCACAGTATAATTCACGGCAGCCGGCACTGCATACCCATATTATTCATCGCCCCTACTCAATGTTGCGCAACATTGAGTTTTTTTTTTTACTATATTGCGTAATTATTCAAATTACCTGCAATACCATGAAAACGTTGATCCATTTGTTCGAGGACTGTGTAAAAAGATACAGCGACAATGTATTTCTACTTGAAAAAAAGAACAATAGTTACAAGGGATCCACGTTCAGGGAAGTACATGAAAAAGTACAGTTGTTCGGTGCAGGTCTTGTTTCCATGGGTGTTCAAAAAGGTGACCGTATCGCGTTGTTGTCGGAAGGAAGAAACGACTGGGTAATTGCAGAACTGGGTATTTTTTATGCCGGTGCAGTTGATGTACCACTGTCGGTGAAGCTTACCGAACCCGCAGAGCTTAAATTCAGAATCGGGCATTCCGGTGCGCGGTTTATTATCGTATCAAAGAACCAGGCAAAAAAAGTTTCAGTACTGAAAAAATCCATTGATACCCTGGAAAAGATTATTTTAATGGATCCCCAGGAAGAGTGTCAATCCTACGAAGTTCTTTTCGCAGAGATCATCAACCGGGGGAAGGATTTTCTCAAAAACAGCAATGAAGAATTCAGCCGTCGCTGGATATCAGTTAGCGCTGATGATTATGCCAATATCTGTTATACCTCCGGAACAACAGCGGATCCCAAAGGGATCATCCTTAGTCATGGCAACTATATAGCCAATATTCAACAATCCCTCAGTTTATTTTCTATTCCGCGTTACTGGACAACGCTGCTGATTTTGCCGTGGGATCATGCATTTACCCATACCTGTGGTATTTATACTCTTATGGCGTGCGGGGCAAGCATGGCATCCATCCAGGTGGGTGAGACTCCCATGGAAACCCTGAAAAATATCCCGGTAAATATTAAGGAGAACAGGCCATACCTGCTGATGAGCGTACCGGCGCTGGCTAAAAATTTTAAAAAAAATATTGAAAAAGGTATCCGGGATAAAGGCCGTTTTGCGGAAAATCTGTTCGGGTTAGCCCTGAAAACAACCTACATCTATAACGGAACAGGATGGAACAAGGGGAAAGGAATAAGAATACTCCTCAAGCCGTTTTGCATCCTGTTTGATAAGATACTTTTCACCAAGGTGCGGGAGGGATTCGGAGGAAGGCTCGAGTACTTTATCGGAGGTGGTGCGCTGCTTGACATTGATTTGCAGCGCTTCTTTTATGCCATAGGCATTCCCATGTATCAGGGGTATGGTTTAACGGAAGCAGCACCTGTTATTTCAGCCAATAATCCCACCATGCACAAAATGGGCTCCTCGGGAGCACTGGTAAAGGACCTCGAACTGAAGATCTGCGATGATGACGGGAATGAACTTCCCACCGGTGAAAAAGGCGAGATTGTAATAAAGGGAGAGAACGTGATGAAGGGCTATTGGGCAAATCCCGAAGCCACGAAGGATACCATTCGTGACGGATGGCTCTACACCGGTGATCTTGGCTACGTGGATAATGACGGCTTTCTTTATGTTCTTGGCAGGTTCAAGAGTTTGCTGATTGCCGATGACGGTGAAAAATACAGTCCCGAAAGCATCGAGGAAGCCATTGTCCAGCATTCGAAATTCATCGATCAGTGCATGTTGTATAACAATCAGAATGCCTATACCACGGCACTGATCTTCCCGAACTATGCCACCATAAAAACCTGGCTTGCCGCTTCCAATATGTCAGTTGGGGATGAAGCTACCCAGCGCGGGGTGATCCAGCTGGTTGAATCCCAGATCAACCAGTTCCTGGCCGGCGGAAAATTTGAAAGCATGTTTCCGCATCGCTGGTTACCGGCTGCATTTGCGCTGATTGGCGAAGGATTCACCGAGGAAAATCACCTGCTCAACAGCACCCTGAAGATCGTAAGACCAAAAATAACGGAGCAATTCCAGGAAAGCATTGATTACATGTATACCCCTTCCGGAAAGAATATTTTCAACGACCTTAACATAAGCAGGGTAAGGGAGGGCTTAAAGAAGTGACGACCAATGGAAAAAAATTCAATATATGAACTGCTTAACAGCAGGATTCTGATTCTGGATGGCGCAATTGGAAGTCTGGTCCAAAAGCATAAACTTGAGGAAAAGGATTACCGGGGGGACCGTTTCAGGGATTTTCAGCATGATGTCAAGGGCAATATCGATTTGCTGTCATTAACAATGCCTGAACTTATCAGGGAAATCCATTTGGATTACCTGGAAGCGGGAGCTGATATCATTGAAACCAACACCTTCAGTTCCACAGTCATATCCCAGTCCGACTACCATCTGGAGAGCCTGGTATACGAGATGAATTATGCCTCCGCCAGATTAGCGGTTTCGGCTGCCGATGAAATAACAGCGCGCAATCGCGCCAGGCCCAGGTATGTTGCGGGTTCGATAGGTCCTACCAACAAAACCGCCTCCATGTCTCCCGATGTTAATGATCCGGGATACCGCGCGGTTGCATTCGACGGGATGGCAGAGGCTTATGCCGGTCAGATCAGGGGTCTCATTGAAGGCGGTGTGGATTTGCTGCTTATCGAAACTGTTTTTGACACGCTGAACGCCAAGGCTGCCTTATACAGCATTGAGCAGCTATTCACCGAATATGGAAAAAGACTGCCGGTAATGATATCAGCCACCATAACCGACGCCAGCGGGCGAACATTATCCGGACAAACGATCGAGGCTTTCCTGCATTCGGTATCGCATGTCGATCTGCTGAGTATTGGCATAAACTGTGCTCTCGGTGCCCGTGAAATGCTGCCCTATGTTACCGAACTGGCCAAAATAGCACCCTATTTTGTCAGTGCGCATCCGAACGCCGGCCTCCCCAATCAGTTCGGCGGTTATGATGATACGCCCGGGATCATGACCGGCCAGTTCAGGGAATTCCTGGAAAGCGGATCCGTGAACATCATCGGGGGATGTTGCGGGACTACACCGGAGCACATAAAGGCATTTTCCGGACTGGCAGAAAATTATACCCCCAGGTTAGTGCCGAAAATCCGTCACATTACCAGCCTGAGTGGTCTTGAGCCCCTTTCCGTTTCGCGTGAAAGCAATTTTGTCAACATTGGTGAACGTACCAATGTATCGGGTTCCATTAAATTTGCCGGCCTGATCCGGGAGGAAAAATACGAAGAGGCACTCGCGGTGGCCAGGAACCAGGTTGAAGGAGGTGCGCAGATCCTTGACATTTGTATGGATGATGCCATGCTCGATGCGGAAAAATGTATGGTCAGATTCCTGAGCCTGGTAATGGCTGAACCAGAAATCGCAAAGCTTCCCATTATGATCGACTCATCCAAATGGTCGGTCATTGAAGCCGGTTTGAAATGTGTGCAGGGAAAATCGATAGTGAATTCCATCAGCCTCAAGGAAGGCGAGGATGCATTTAAAAGGCAGGCACAGAAAGTGAGGCAATACGGTGCCGCGGTGGTTGTCATGGCCTTTGATGAGAAAGGACAGGCGGATACCTTTGCGCGGCGCACCGAGGTTTGTCGCCGTGCATATGACCTGCTGACAAAGGATGCAGGTTTTGCCCCGGAGAACATCATATTCGATCCGAATGTACTCGCCATAGGCACAGGCATTGAGGAACATAATAATTATGCAGTGGATTTCATCAAAACCATTGCCTGGATCAAGGAAAATCTCCCCCATGCCAAGATCAGCGGGGGTATCAGTAATCTGTCATTCGCCTTCAGGGGCAATAACCTTATCCGCGAGGCCATCCATTCTGTATTTCTTTACCATGCCATTAAGGCGGGCCTTGATATGGGGATTGTAAATCCTTCCATGCTCGCCGTTTATGATGATCTGCCGGAAGATCTGCTTGTGCTGGTAGAGGATATTGTGCTGAACCGCCGTCCCGATGCCACGGAACGGCTTATCACATTCGCGGAATCGGTTAAAAAACAAGAAAAAAAAGAGGAGAAGACCGATGAATGGCGCATGGGACCGGTGGAAGACAGGATAAATCATGCTCTCGTAAAGGGAATTATGGATTACATTGAACCGGATATCCTCGAAGCCCGTGAGGCATATCCCCGGGCGCTGAATGTCATAGAAGGCCCGCTGATGGATGGCATGTCGAAAGTAGGTGACCTCTTTGGTGAAGGCAAGATGTTTCTTCCCCAGGTTGTAAAAAGTGCCAGGGTGATGAAAAAAGCTGTTGCTGTGCTACAACCCTTTATTGAACAGGAGAAAGATGCCGGTGAGACGTCCGCCAGTCTTACGGCCGGTACGATTCTCCTGGCCACAGTGAAAGGCGATGTTCATGACATCGGGAAAAATATCGTCGGCGTTGTGCTAAGCTGTAATAATTACAGGGTTATTGACCTGGGTGTGATGGTACCAACCGAAAAAATTATTGAGGCTGCCCTTGAATACCAGGTTGACATCATCGGGTTAAGCGGACTGATAACACCCTCGCTGGAAATTATGACCGATGCTGCAAGATTGTTTGAAAAACACGGACTAAAGAAGCCCCTGCTCATTGGGGGCGCCACTACCTCAAAGGTGCACACGGCCGTTAAAATTGAGCCGCATTACACCGCTCCTGTAATACATGTTAAGGATGCCTCCAAAAGTGTTGGCGTGGTCAGCAGCCTGCTATCAAAATCACAGCATTCGGCATTTTCGGAAAAAACCAGGAAGGAATATGATGAATTGCGAAAAACCTATCTCGAAGCCAAAGAAAAAACAGTTTATGTTTCATTGAAAGAGGCAAGGAAAAATTCCCTGACTGATGGTTGGGATGCTGCCAATATCACCGAGCCCAAATTCTTAGGGTTGAAGGTATTTGACAGCTACCCTGTTGAGGAGATCAGGGATTTCATCAGCTGGGTGTTCTTTTTTGTGGTCTGGCAGCTTCGGGGAAAGTTTCCCGATATTTTAAAGGATCCCCGGCAGGGTGAGGAAGCCACCAGGTTATTCGCCGATGCCAACCGGCTGCTCGACCGGATAATCCGGGAAAAACTGCTGACAGCAAAGGGTGTGGCAGGCATATTCCCCGCCAATTCGGTTGGTGATGACATTGAAGTTTACAGCGATACCTCCCGGAAACATGTCCTGGCCAGGTTTATAAACCTTCGCAACCAGGAACTGAAATCCGATGGACCCAACCTGTGCCTGGCCGATTTTATTGCCCCCAGGTCCACCGGTATAACCGATTACCTGGGTGCTTTTGCCGTGACTGCCGGACTGGGAATTGAGGCCATACTGGATGAATTTGCCAGAAACCTCGATGACTACGACGGTATTATGGTTAAAGCCCTGGCCGACCGGCTGGCGGAAGCCTTCACGGAGCTCATCCATTTGAAAATAAGAAAGGACTTGTGGGGTTTCGCATCCGATGAGCAACTTACGCTGGATGAACTGCTGCTTGAAAAATACCGGGGAATAAGGCCGGCTCACGGCTATCCTGCATGTCCGGATCATTCGGAAAAGGAAACGCTTTTCCGGTTGCTCCAGGCCGAAAAACTTACCGGCATAAAGCTAACCGAAAGCTACTCGATGTACCCGGCAGCTTCGGTAAGCGGATTGGTTTTTGCAAGTCCCCGGTCAAGATATTTTTTTGTGGGCAATATTTCACCGGATCAGGTAAATGACTATGCAATGCGAAAAGGATTGCCGGCCAGTGCTATTGAATCCCTGCTGGCATCCAATCTTAACTATAAATAGTAATTCGTTATTCCCAGATGAAAATATCCGGGCTGTTTACCCCTTCATCGCGTACCTTTTCCTTTGAGTTTTTCCCTCCAAGGGATGAGATATCAGCTGTTGATTTTGGCATTAATGTGGGTCAATTGCTTAAATTCAATCCTTCCTTCGTTTCGGTAACCTACGGTGCAGGCGGGTCTAACCAGGAGCGGACCTTCGGACTGGTTGATTATCTTCAGAACAGGATCGGGTTAAATACTATGGCCCATTATACCTGTGTAGGAGCCTCACAGGATAAAATTGCCAGGGATATGGATTACCTTGCCAAGATAGGAATTGAAAACCTGATGTTGCTCCGGGGTGATCCCCCAAAAGGCAGCGCGCAATTTGTCCCGACGGTGAACGGATTTAGTCATGCCAGCGATCTGATCTCTTTTGTACAGCCGAGATATTCTTGTTCCATCGGAGCGGCTGCCTACCCCGAAAAGCATCCGGAATCTGTCACTTTGGAAGATGATCTTGAAAAGCTTGCCATAAAATACCGTGCCGGCGCCAATTTTCTGATCACACAGTTCTTTTTCAACAATGAGTCCTATTTCCGTTTTATTTCATTAGCCAGGACAGCCGGCATCGGATGCAGGATAATTCCGGGCATCATCCCCGTAACCAATTACAGTCAGATAAACAGATTTCTTGAAATGACCGGTGCTGTTTATCCCGCCAGTCTGCTTGAAAAGATTGAAAGCAATAAACATAATGCCGAAAAGATCTATCAGATAGGTATTGATCATGCAATAATGCAATGCATTGATCTCCTGGAAAAAGGCGCCCCGGGACTGCACTTTTATACGCTTAATAAATCAAGGGCAGCTGTAGAGGTTTTTGAATCGCTGCCAAGAATGATGCGGCAATAATTTTAGTATTTCATCAGAAATTTGTAACCTTATACCAGTTTTAATACTATTGTTTAACCTAATACTCACAAAATGACACAGCAGAAAAATTCATTAGCGGTTGGGATGACATTCATGTCAATGATTTTTTTCATTTTTGGTTTTGTAACCACATTTAACATTACCCTTAGCGCAAAAGTAAAGGAAGTATTTCAACTCAGTGAGTTTATGGCTCAGATGGTGAACGGGGTGTTTTTCCTTACTTATTTTCTTTTGTCCTTTGCGAGTGGCACCATCATTAAGAAAATTGGTTATAAAATGGGAGTTATTCTGGGTTTGTTTGCTGTGGGTATCGGAAGCTACCTGTTTTTTCCGGCAGCAAATATACCTTCCTATCCTTTCTTTCTGGTAGCCATTTTTATTATGGCTTCAGGGGTTGTTTTCCTTCAAACAGCAGCCAACCCGTATGTTGCGGCTTTGGGCTCCTCTGAGACTGCCTCAGGACGTTTGAATTTAACCCAGGCCCTCAATTCTATCGGAACAACAATTGCCCCCCTGATCCTGGGTGTATTTGTATTCACAGCCGCAGGAACCGCCATGGGTGCCAAGGCCGTACAGGTACCGTTTCTTGTAATTGGTACACTGGTGATTCTGATCGGCATTGGAATTTTCTTTTTAAAACTGCCCGAAATATCCACCAAAGGTGAACAAAAAAAGAGCATCTGGAAGTATCCCCACGTGATATTGGGCGCTCTGGCGATCTTCTTCTATGTGGGTGCTGAGGTTGGTACGGCTGCCATGATTGTCCCCTATTTAACTGCTCCCGGGTTGGGTGGATTAACACCTGCCATTGCTGCCAAATATGCGGCGATATATTGGGGAGGCGCCATGATTGGCCGATTCTTCGGATCCATCATGCTTTCGAATATTACAGATTCTACTAAAAAATATACATATGTAATTTTGGTTGTGATTTTTGCGTTCGTCGCAGGCTGGTATATCACGGAACGCAGTGTGAACGGCGGTTTGATATTTATGGGCATTTCGGTGGTTAACTTTCTTGCCATGCAGCTTGGCAGAAGCAAAACCAGCATCACTCTGGCAGTCTTTGCTGCCCTGGCCGCAATCCTCGAATTAGTCACCATGGGCACTACAGGAATGGTTGCCATGTGGGCGGTTATTTCAATCGGTTTCTTTAACTCCGTAATGTTCCCGAATATTTTTGCCCTGAGTGTTGACGGACTTGACAGGAGTGAAATGAGTATGGCCTCCGGTGTGATCAACACACTTATTGTGGGTGGGGCCGTGATACCCCTGCTTATGGGTGCTATAGCTGACGGTTGGAGTGTCCGGTACGCATTTATCCTCCCGGTGATCTGTTATGTATATATAGCATTCTTTGCCCTGGTGGGAAGCAAGCACAGATAAATCGCTAATCTTAAATAATATATAACAAAAAATGGCGGAAATTTCCGCCATTTTTTTATTGTATCATTCTGAAAACATTACTTTCCGAATTTGTAACCCAAGGATAAACTGATAACCTTGTGGTTGATTTTTGCACCGTTATCGGTTATCGGAGAAATGTTTGCCAATCCCAGTGAATAATATGCACCAATGGTAAAGCCCATAGCCTCAAGTCCAGCTCCAAATTTAGCCCCGAAATCCATTCTCTTTAGATAATCATCTTCCGAATCGCCCCACTCTACATCCTCGGTATCACTTTCGCCCTCGGCTTCATATTTAAGCTTTCCGCTTATTCCATAACCGATATAGGGTCCTGCGGCAGCGAATACTTTCACCGGACCGAATGAAGGTCCAACCTTTACCAGAACCGGAACATCCAGATACAAAAGGTTAGCCCGGGTGGTGAATTCGATTCCAAGAAACTCCTCTTTCATTTTAAATCCTTTTGAGTTAGCCATTACCGCAGCTTCCACGGAAAGTAAATCGCCAAGTCCAACTTCCAGTGTAACACCGCCGTTAAATCCCAGATTCACTTCAAAATCATCACTATACGTGTCATCATCATCTTTGGCCAATATATTTGCCAGGTTGATACCGCCCTGAACCCCAATTTTTTGGGCAAATGTTTGCATGCCAATAAGTGTTAATATGCTAATAATTAATACTTTACCTAAATTTTTCATGTTTTGATTTTTTTATTGTTGCCTACTCTAAGGTTTTCGGCATCCCCGTTTTGTTGTTAATAGTTTCAGAAACTCAATCTTGTACGGCAAAATATGGGTTTTGGTTATATCCTGATCAAAAAAAGAGTATAAATAACAGGATAAGTCCACAGAAAAACAAGATACCGTTGATAACAAGCAGGGAATATTTTTGTTCAGCCGCGGTAAGCAGGCGAAGGTTAATGCAGTTTCACACCGATCATGTGGATGAACTCTTCGCGCGTACGGTTATCATTCAGAAAACACCCTGTAAATGCAGAAGTAGTGGTCACAGAGTTTTGTTTTTGGACTCCCCGCATAACCATGCACAGGTGTTTAGCCTCTATAACAACGGCAACTCCTAACGGATTTAGCGTGTCCTGGATGCAATCGCGGATTTGCACGGTAAGCCTTTCCTGAACCTGCAGTCTCCTGGCATAGGCATCCACCACGCGTGCAATTTTGCTCAGGCCGGTTATATAGCCATCGGGGATATATGCCACATGCGCCTTTCCAAAAAAAGGCACCATATGATGCTCGCATAAGGAATATAGTTCAATATCCTTTACCAGGACCATTTGTTGATAATCTTCATGAAATAGTGACGCCCCAAGAATTTCTTCGGGTTTAATAAAATAACCATGCGTAAAATACTGCATGGCCTTTGCCACCCGTTCGGGAGTATCAATGAGTCCCTCACGGCAGGGATCCTCTCCGAGGTTTGTGAGTACTTTCCGGTATAATGATGCAATAGATTTGGTCTTTCGCCCGTTAAACTTGTCAATCCGTTCAAAACCAGCTTCGGCAATGCCTTCAATTACATGCTTATGTTCATCCATAGTGTTTAGCTTATATAAAATGATCCTGGCAATATTTTAATGCAACTCGTATTAAAAAGTCATATCTTTAAAACCACATGGTCATAGACAAATTTAGAAACTTTTTGTTTCTCTATCAGAAAAAATAAGAGTGCTATGAAAATCCTGCTTGTCACGGCGTCGAATAATGAAGTTAAACTGGTTCGCGACAAACTGACCTTTGTTACAAAAATAAACTATAACCTCTTCAATTACAGGCTGGGAACACTGGATATTGATATTCTGGTAACCGGGCATGGCAGTGTTTTTATGGCCCATCATCTTACCAAGACCCTGGATTCGTTGAGTTACGACCTGGCTATTAACCTGGGTATTGCGGGAAGTTTTGATTATTTCCTTGAACTTGGGTTCGTGGTAAATGTGGTTCATGATCAGTTTGCCGATCTGGGTTTTGAAGAGAAGGACTCTTTTTTCACCCTGGGTGAAAAAGAAATGCTGGATGAGGATTCATTTCCTTTTACGGGAGAAATTCTGCGCAGTCTGGGAAATTTCGAAATCGATACCATTGAATCACTGATCCCCGTGAAAAGTATTACTGTAAACACGTTGCACGGGAAACAGGAAAACATTCAGAAAATTAAGAGCAAGTTCAAATGTGAAATAGTGACCATGGAAGGGGCGGCCTTTTTCTTTGTTTGCCTGATGGAAAAAGTACCGTTTTTGCAGATACGGGCTGTTTCCTATTTCACGGAAATACGAAAGGTGGACAACTGGAATCTTCCCCTTGCCATTAAAAATCTTACTGACACGGTAATCGACATTCTCGAAGAATTGCGTGCGGACTGACCTCATGAAACCGGAAAATATTTGTTTTCTTTGCCATACTATAATTAAAGTACCCTTCAATGATTGCTGTTACCGGTGCAGCCGGATTTATTGGCAGTAACCTGGCCGGATTACTGAACAACAACGGGATACAGGACCTGGTGCTGGTGGATGATTTTAGCAATGATCGCAAGAATAAAAATCTGATTCACAGGAAATTTTCAGCTAAGGTTCACCGCGATGATTTTTTCAATTGGCTGGACCTGAACCATCGCCAGGTAGAATTTGTATTTCACCTGGGGGCAAGGACAAATACCGCTGAATTTGACAAAGCCGTATTTGACCGTTTAAATCTGAATTATTCCATACGGCTGTGGTCAGCCTGTCTTACCTACAATATCCCTGTCATTTATGCCTCTTCAGCTGCCACCTATGGTTTGGGAGAACTGGGTTATCGCGATGATCATGACATAATTCCTTCGCTGAAACCGCTCAATCCCTACGGAGAATCAAAGAACGAATTTGACAAATGGGTTATCTCCCGTGAAAAAGCGCCTCCTTTCTGGGCAGGATTTAAGTTTTTCAACGTGTATGGTCCCGATGAATATCATAAGGACCGCATGGCATCAGTGGTCTTCCATGCATACAATCAGATAAGGCGAACGGGAATGATGAAGCTATTCCGGTCGCACAAACCTGAAATCCCCAACGGAGGGCAGATGCGTGATTTCATTTATGTAAAGGATGTGACGGAAGTATTATTTTTTATGTACAGGAACCGGCCCTATCCGGGCATTTATAATCTGGGTACAGGACGGGCAAGAACATTCATGGACCTCACAAATGCCACCTTCAGCGCTATGAAACTGGAACCTGTTATTGCGTTTATAGATACACCGGAGGACATCCGCGATAAATACCAGTATTTCACGGAAGCCAAAATGGAAAAATTACGAAATGCCGGTTATAAAGCGGAATTTCATTCCCTCGAAGACGGGGTGAATGATTATGTAAAGAACTTCCTTACCCCTACTCCATACTTTTAATCTCGGCAACCAGTTTCTGGAGCACATCCTTTGCATTGCCAAAAAGCATCCTGGTCTTTTCATGGAAGAACAGCTCATTTTCAATGGCAGCATACCCTTTACCCATTCCCCTCTTGATAACAATGATATTTTTTGCCTCATGGGCGTGAATAATGGGCATTCCATAGATTGGGGCCGACGGATCATTCAGCGCAGCCGGATTAACGACATCATTTGCACCAATAACAACGGCAACATCTACATTGGGCATATCGGGATTGATATGATCCATTTCCACAAGCTTTTCATAAGGAACATGGGCTTCTGCGAGCAATACGTTCATATGCCCCGGCATACGGCCGGCTACCGGGTGAATGGCATATTTGACTTCCACACCCCTGTCAGTCAGTAACTTATCCAGCTCACTGCAAACATGCTGTGCCTGGGCAGCTGCCAGTCCGTAACCCGGTATAATTACCACCTGCTGACTGTAGTTTAATAATATGCCTGCGTCGCCCTGGGATATTTCCCGTATGGTTCCGGTGGTTTTTTCACCGGCTGCAGCGGCACCTGCACCAAAAGCGCCAATTATGACGTTTAGCAGTGAACGGTTCATGGCACGGCACATCAACACCGTAAGTATTGTACCGGCAGCGCCAACCAGTATACCTCCGAGGATCATGGCCTGGTTGTTATAAATAAATCCTGCCATGGCAGCTGCAATTCCTGTGAGTGAGTTCAGCAGCGAAATAACCACGGGCATGTCTGCTCCGCCGATTGGCATCACAAACAATACCCCATAAACAAGCGCTACTGCAAAAAGCAGGTAAACCAGCACATTTGCCGAACTGCCCCTGTTTTCCGAAAGCATAAGAATAATTATCAGAGCCAGGGTAAGCAGGAGCATAAAAAGATTGATGTATTTCATCACCGGAGAGAACCAGTCCTTTACCTTTCCATCGAGCTTGCCATAGGCAATAATGCTTCCGCTGAAGGCAATATTCCCGATGGTCATGCCCAGCAGGGTGACCAGCTTGGATGAATTATCGGGATTCCCGTATTCCATGAGGGCTACAAGTCCCGAAGCCGCACCACCGGTGGCATTAAAAAAAGATACCATCTGGGGCATGGCGGTCATGCGTATCTTGCGGGCCATTATCCATCCGGCTACGGTACCGGCAGCAATAACCAGCAATATAACCAGGATATTCTGAACCGGAATACCATTACCATGGACATCACGGTGCAGCAACAGGGTAGTTGCCATGGCAAGCAGCATTCCTGCTGCCGCCCATAAATTGCCAGTCCTGGCCGATTCGGGTTTACTAAGTAGTTTTAGTCCGATCACAAAAAGAATGGCAGCAACAAGGTAACTGAAATCGAGAATGATTATACCGATGTCGGGGGAATTGTTAAGCATGTTAAAATTCTTTTAATTACTGGATTTCTTTCTTTTTTTAAACATTTCAAGCATCCTGTCGGTTACCACAAAACCGCCTGCAACGTTCAGGGTTGCAAAAAAAATCGCAATTATTCCCAGGATAAGCGGTGCCGAGATTTTCGACATGTCGGCATGTCCCAGCAGGATTATGCCCCCGATGATGATCACACCGCTTATGGCATTGGCACCGGACATCAACGGGGTATGCAGCACCGACGGAACGTTGGAAATGACTTCCATACCCAAAAAAACAGCAAGAATGATAATAAATATCTCCTGCCGGAATGAATAAATGAACTCCAGGATGTTTTCCATAATATTAAATAAAAGATTTATGAATGCTGATCCGGTAATTTGAATTTCTCATGCACAATGGCACCATCGTGGGTCAGACAGGTATTTTTCACAATTTCATCATTCCAGTTCAGCTTGAGATCCCCATCCGGATCAATGAGCAATCGGGTAAAATTGGTCAGGTTATTACTGTACATGCGGCTTGCATCGAGCTGTAATGAAACGGGATAGTTCGACCGCCCGATAATGGTGACTCCATGGTGTACCACATGTTCGTTATTTCTGGTGAGTTCACAATTACCACCGGAGGAGGCAGCAAGATCAATGACTACCGAACCTGGCTGCATGGCCTCCACGGTTTTCCGTTGCAGCAGAATGGGTGCTTTTTTGCCGGGGATCTGTGCAGTGCAAATAACCACATCCGCCTTTTCTGCATGTTTTTGAATGAGTTCGCCTTGCCTGGCCTTAAAATCACCGGCCTGTTCCACGGCATATCCACCGGCTCCCTTATCCTCAACAGCACCTTCCACTTCAATAAATTTTGCACCCAGGCTGTGCACTTCCTCCTTTACCGCAGATCTTACATCAAACACCTCAACAACAGCTCCCAGCCGCCTGGCCGTGGCAATAGCCTGCAGCCCGGCAACCCCTGCTCCCAGGATCAGTACCTTTGCCGGCTTAATGGTACCGGCAGCTGTCATGAACATGGGGAAAAACCTGGGAAGATGCATGGCTGCCTCGAGCACGGCACGATAACCTGAGACGGTGGCCATACTGGAGAGGACATCCATAGACTGGGCAAGAGAAGTGCGGGGTAACAGTTCCAGGCTGAATGAAGTAATTCTGTTTTTAACGAGTTGCCTGATCAGTGATTCACCGTTATATGGATCCAGGGTACCGATCAGGATCTTTTCGTTCCCCCAGGCAGCAACTTCTTCCGGAGGCAGAGGACCAACGGTGACGATACAGTCCGCCCTGGAAAATACCTCGTCCCGCCCGTAAGGTTTGGCCCCCGCCTGCTCAAAATCCTGATCCCTGAAAAACGAGTGGTCTCCGGCCCCATGTTCAAAGGCAACTTCCACCTTTTGTTGTATAAGCGTTTTAACAGTTTCCGGAGTAAGAGCCACCCTGGTTTCCGGCATTTTTTCCTTGAGCAAGCCAATAATCATCATAGGATACGATTGATATTTAAACCCTGTGTAAAACCAATTGCAATATTGGTTGTTATAATCAGTACCTTAAGCGGAGATAACAATATCGATATTAAAAAGTTTTGTAAATTTGAATAGTTGTCAAGTTTACAATTTATTCAGCAAAATTTCAATAGCCGGATGGATCAATTTTCATTTATGGGTAACAGTGAGATCGAATCAATCGATCGGTTGTACAGGCAATATCTCGATAATCCGGATTCGGTGGAGGAAAGCTGGAAAAATTTTTTCAGGGGATTTGATTTTGCCAGGAAGTTCTATGCTGGTACAGAGGAAGGCAACGGGCATCTCGACAAAGAATTCAAGGTACTTAATTACATAGATACATTCCGCAAAAGAGGTCACTTATTCACAGAAACAAATCCTGTACGCGTCCGCAGGCAATATTTCCCCACCCTTGATCCTGAGAATTACGGGTTATCGGAAAACGACATGAATACAGTATTTCATGCAGGTACTGAAATAGGAATAGGAAATGCATCCCTTCGTGAAATTGTGGATCACCTTCAGGAAACATATTGCCAGTCGGTTGGCGCTGAATATATGTTCATCAGGGCTCCTGAAAAGATCGACTGGTTGCAGAAACGTATTGAATCATCCAGGAATAAGACCCTTTTTGGCACTCCGGATAAAGGGAAGATCTTTAAGCATCTGAAAAAGGCCGTTGGGTTTGAGAACTTTATTCACAGGAGGTTTGTAGGGCAAAAGAGGTTTTCTCTTGAAGGTACCGAAGCCCTTATCCCTGGTTTATACTGGCTCATTGAGAAAGGATCGGAACTGGGCATCGAGGAGTATTTCATCAGTATGGCTCACCGTGGCCGGTTGAATGTGCTGGCCAATATCATGGAGAAGCCCTATGAAAATATATTTCAGGAATTTGCTGCTGAGGAATACGAAGATGCCATATCCCTGGGTGATGTAAAGTACCATTTGGGCTACTGCAATGAGATCGAACTGGATAATGGTAAAAAAGTAGGGCTGAACCTGGCTCCCAATCCTTCGCATCTCGAAGCAGCATCTCCTGTAATTCAAGGTATCGCACGGGCCAAAATCGACCACAAATACAAGGGCGACTTTACCAAGGTTTCCCCGATTATTATACACGGCGATGCTGCAATTGCAGGTCAGGGGGTTGTTTATGAGGTTGTTCAGATGTCGGAATTGAACGGGTACAAGACCGGCGGAACCATCCATATCGTGATCAACAACCAGGTTGGGTTTACAACAAACTACCTGGACGCCCGTTCAAGCACTTATTGCACCGATATCGGGAAGGTGATCAAGGCACCCATCTTCCATGTAAACGGAGATGATGTAGAGGCATTGATCCATACAGTGATAATGGCTATGGAATACAGGCAGACCTTTTATTCCGATGTTTTTATCGACATTTTGTCCTACCGGAAATACGGGCACAGTGAAGGGGATGAACCCAGGTATACCCAGCCTACCCTGTACAAAGCCATTGAAAATCATCCGAATCCCAGAGACATTTATGCGGAGGTCCTCATCGGCCAGGGAGTTTTCACAGCCGAAGAAGTTGCATCCCAGCAAAGGGATTTTGAAATTTTCCTGGACGAAAAGCTTCAATTGTCAAAAGGTTCGGGGAAAGTAAACATACAACGGTTTATGCATAACGACTGGAAGGGATTTAAGCATGCCGGCCGGTCGGACTTTGACAAGCATTACCCCAATGAAATAACCCCGGAACTGATGCAGTATCTTGGCGAAAAGATCAATTACCTGCCACCCGGGGACAAGTTCATCGACAAGACCGTAAAGCTTATTGACGACAGAAAAAGGATGATGGCCAATGGCAAAATCGACTGGGCATTGGCAGAACTGCTGGCATACGGTTCCCTGGTTTACGACGGGCATCCGGTGCGCCTGAGCGGTCAGGATTCAATACGGGGAACATTTGCTCACCGGCATGCCGCCCATGTTATTGAAGACACCGATTTAACATTTATTCCTTTAAAGCATGTTTCGAAAAACCAGGCAAGTTTCAGCATATACAATTCGTTACTGAATGAATACGGAGTGCTGGGATTCGAATATGGTTATGCACTAGCCAACCCGAACGGTCTCACGATCTGGGAAGCCCAGTTTGGCGATTTCACCAATGTAGCCCAGGTAATTGTCGACCAATATATAAGTTCTGCCGAAGAGAAATGGGGTTTGATGAACGGCCTTGTCCTATACCTGCCGCATGGATTCGAAGGCCAGGGACCTGAGCATTCAAGCGCGCGAATTGAGAGGTTTCTTTTACTGGCAGCCAGGAACAATATGCAGATCGTTAATCCCACTACGCCCTCAAACCTTTTCCATTTGCTGCGCCAGAGTGTATACCGTAATTTCAGGGTGCCGCTTGTTATATTTACTCCGAAGAGCCTTCTGAGACATCCGAAGTGCATGTCGTTGCTTTCGGAGCTTTCGGATGGGAAATTCCGGGAAGTTATTGATGATACCGATGTGGATATAAGCGAGGTTCGTCGCCTGGTATTTTGTTCGGGTAAAATATACTATGACCTGCTGGCCCGTAAAGAAGAATTCTCAGCCCGTGATATTGCCCTTGTCCGCATTGAGCAGCTGCATCCCTTCCCCACCGCCCAGGTGGACCACATCATCAAAAAATATCCTAACCGCATGCTCACGCTTTGGGTGCAGGAGGAACCGGGCAACATGGGACCATGGCGGCATATCCAACATGAATTCAAGCACCATGTGATAATTCCGGTATACAGGCAACCCAGCGGAAGTCCTGCCACAGGACTGCTTAAACTCCACCTGATCAGCCAGGAAGAGCTGATCAGTAAAGTATTCCGTAAATGTGAATGTGAACTTAAGAGGAAATATTGTGGTTTGCAGTGTCCCGATGGCAGTACCAGGCAAAACATGCTAAAGCAATACAATTACTTCCCGGAGAAAACATAAGGCACTAATACAATAAACATGATCGTTGAGATTAAAATACCAAGTCCGGGTGAATCCGTCACCGAAGTGGCCATTGGCAGCTGGTTAGCAGAGGACGGCAGTTTTGTTGAAAAAGACCAGGAAATTGCCGAGGTGGAAACTGATAAGGCCACTCTTCCCCTGATATCGCCCGAAGGGGGAAAGCTTACAATCAGTATTGCCGCCGGGCAAAAGGCAAATGTCGGCGACATTGCCTGTACAATTGACACATCGGTAAAGCCATCTGCCAAGCCGGCAAAAGCACCAAAAGTAAATGCCGAACCCGCCGGGGAACCGGCAGTTACCAGTCAGAAAACTTCCGCCTCAGGTCTGCAACAGGTAAAGGTGACCCCGGTAGCCCGCAGCATAATGGGTGAACATAACCTTGATGTGGAAGCCATAATTAATGGTCTGCAGAAAATAACCCGCCGTGAAGTGGATATGGTTGTCAACAGCAGGTTACGGCCATCTGTGGAAGTGTCTCCCGGAGAAGGGACAACCAGAAGCCTGTCGAAAACACCCATGTCACCGCTCAGGCGTAAGCTCAGCAAACGACTGGTGGCCGTTAAAAATGAAACCGCGATGCTCACCACCTTTAACGAAGTGGATATGAGCGCTGTGCTTGACATGCGCAGAAAATTTCAGCAGCAGTTCCAGGAAAAGCACGGGACCAAACTTGGCCTGATGTCGTTTTTTATGAAGGCTTGTGCGGAAGCACTAACACAGTTTCCCCGGGTTAATTCAATGATCGAAGGTGATGATATCATAACTCCCGAATATATTGATATTGCAGTTGCGGTTCAAACCGACAAGGGATTGATGGTGCCGGTGATCAGGGATGTTCATGGGAAAAGCCTGGCGCAGATCGAACTGGCTGTTGGAGAGTTGGCCCAGAAAGCAAGGGCAGCTGGATTGTCCGTTGAAGAGATGACGGGTGGTACCTTTACGATAACCAACGGAGGCGTATTTGGTTCCATGTTATCCACTCCGATACTTAATCCGCCACAATCGGCCATCCTGGGCATGCACAGCATTGTTGACCGCCCGGTTGCAATCGGGGGAAAGATTGAGATCAGGCCGGTAATGTATGTTGCCTTATCCTATGATCACAGACTGATCGATGGCCGTGATTCGGTGAGCTTCCTGGTAAAGGTAAAAGAACTCATTGAATCCCCGGTGAATTTGCTATTGGGTACCGATCCGGAAAAGAAATTGCTGGATTTGTAACTACCCCCCTATCCATTTCGTTTTTTCTGCTGCCGGGATTCGCTTGCGTTGGGGAGGGTTGATACCGGGCCTGGCATATCCCAGCTGGAAAAATCCCAGGCAGCGGTCTTCGGTACCCAGACCCAGGAAATCCTTTATCTGTTGTGTGTAGCAAATATCACCCGTGCTCAGGTATCCGGCAATGCCATATGCATTCAGGCACAGATAAATATTTTCAATAACACAGGAGGCAGCCACAATCTCTTCAATTTCAGGATATTTCCGGTTCTTATCCCGAACCATGCAAACTGCAATAACATGTGAAACCTCACCTGCCTTGCCGTCATATTTGGCGAGTTTGCTTTCCTTCACCTGATCAGGTGGTGTAATTTCGAGATATATCTTCTTCAGCTTCTTGAAGAATAAGCGGAGTCCGCTACCCTCAAATACTGTGAACGCCCAGGGCTGGGTCAAACCGTGGGAAGGGGCCCAGACTGCGGTGTCAAGGAGTTGTGTGATCACGGACCTGTCAATTTTCCGGGCCGTGTCAAAATTCAGCGGCCACGTGGAATGCCGGTTACGTATCACCTGGTTTATTATATCAGTTGTTATATCCATACCGCTTTTTTTTGGTTGCGCTGCAGCCAGTTCCGATCTGCAGATGACACCGTAAAATTAGCCAAAAAATATTTCGGAATATTTTAATAAATTAGGGCTCCCAAACATCAATCCAGAACCATGAAAAAAGCAACAACAAAACATTCCGCACAGGGGGAAGTTTCCCTGAAGCTATTCCTGCTGGCCCTGACATTGCTTTTCCTTATTAATTCCTGTCGTGATGATAGCACACCAAGTACGGAATACCTTGTTTCGTACAAGCAGGAAAGCATTTTGCTGTTGCCGGCTATAACAGCCCTGTTTGAATCGCTTGGTACAGAATACCCGGGAGCATCTGACATACTTGCGCAGGCACAGCATAGTGTTCAGGTATTCAGCATTACTTACAAAACACACTACAAAGAATCCGGGATTACCGCGTCCGGTTTGGTTTGCCTGCCCCTGAGCGGGGAGCAGTTTCCTGTGATCAGTTTTCAAAACGGGACAAACACGCTGGATGCAAACGCTCCCAGTGCCGATCCTCTTGATTACAAATACCTGCTGCTGCAGGCTATGGCCAGTAACGGGTATATCATGCTGATACCCGATTACATCGGTTTCGGCGCATCGGAAGAGCTTGTTCATCCCTATTATAACCGGACAGCCACCGATATTGTCGTGGTAGATATGATGCATGCATGCGGTGAACTCGTTGAGCAACAGGACATACTGGCGAAAAGTAACGGCCGGTATTATCTGATGGGCTATTCCCAGGGTGGATGGGCCAGCCTTTCAGCTCATGATGCCATTGAGAACGGAGGTCTGTCATCGTTGGAAATTGTTGCAAGCTCATGTGGTGCGGGCGCCTATGACCTGATGACCATGTCATCGTATGTACTGGACCTTGAGACCTTTCCCGGGCCATTGTATTTACCGTATTTCATTTACGCCCGGCAACAATACGGTACCCTGACGGATCCGCTGGATAAATTTTTCAAAGAGCCATATGCTGCCAGGATCCCTGTGTTATTTGACGGATCCTACAGCAACAGTGAAATCAATGAACAGCTTACCGATACAATCGCGAACCTGGTCACCGATGATGTCAGGATGAATTTCGCCACGGGTGCTTCCTTCCAGTCACTCAGGGAACAACTTGCTGAAAGCAGTGTCCCTGCCTGGAATACGGATGTATTGATCAATTTATATCATGGCACTGCAGACCTTAATGTGCCTGCGGAACAATCGGCCGGTCTGTACAATGGGTTTCTGCAGGCAGGTGCCGGACAAAAGGTAGATTATATCGAATTGACGGGTCTTACACATGAAACAGGACTGATCCCCTGGGGAATTCTGACAATTAACTGGTTTAACAGTCTGGAAGGCAAATAAAACAACAGTATGATTCAACAATTCAGTCATCGCAGGTTAAATATTCTCACCGGGGAATGGATACTGGTTGCACCCCACCGCACAAAACGTCCGTGGCAGGGCTACCGGGAAGATGAGTCACAAAAGAATTCCGTTGGATATGATCCTTCGTGTTATCTGTGTCCGGGTAATACAAGGGCAAACGGGGAAATCAACCCTGCCTATGATTCAACCTATGCATTTGTGAATGATTTTAGTGCATTGATCCATGATGTACCTGTATTTGAGATGGATGAATCTTCACTCCTGGTTGCCGGCACGGAAAAAGGTATGTGCCGGGTTGTATGTTTTTCACCAAAGCACAACCTTACCCTGGCCGAAATGGAAACCACGGGCCTGGA
This sequence comes from Bacteroidales bacterium, assembly GCA_035258345.1. Taxonomy (GTDB): domain Bacteria; phylum Bacteroidota; class Bacteroidia; order Bacteroidales; family UBA10428; genus UBA5072. The sequence goes on along the minus strand of DATEVU010000119.1, from coordinate 73,660 downwards.
AAATGTAATTACTACCTGGCAAACCGAATACAAAGTCCTCGGGGAGCTTCCCTATATCAACTACGTGCAGATCTTTGAGAACAAAGGTGAAATCATGGGATGCAGCAATCCGCATCCGCACGGTCAGATATGGGCACAGCAGTCAATTCCGGTTGAACCTGCCAAGGAACAGGAGCATCAGCTGAAATACCTGGCGGAAAAAAAGACTTCCATGCTGATGGATTACCTGCAGCTTGAACTGCGGCAAAAAGAGCGTATCATATATGAAAATGAAGGATTTGCATTACTTGTTCCGTTTTGGGCGCTCTGGCCTTATGAAACCATGATCCTCCCCAAAAGAAATATCCGGCATATACTGCAGCTTACCCGGCAGGAAGTTTCCCTGTTTGCCGACATTATGCGGGTTACTGCGGTAAAGTATGATAACCTGTTCAGGATATCCTTTCCCTACTCAGCCGGTATTCACCAGGCTCCCACCGACGGGCTGCAACATGAGGAATGGCAAATGCACATGCATTTTTACCCTCCCCTGCTCAGGTCAGCAACAATAAAAAAGTTTATGGTAGGATATGAATTGCTGGCTAATCCGCAACGCGACATCACTGCGGAAACCAGTGCATCCATTTTAAGGGATCTGCCGCTGGTTCATTACAGCAAATTGTGACAGGCACGGGTCAGAGAAAGTTCTTATTCAGGAATTCCTGGAATTTATCCTTATACTGATCGCTAACCGGTATATAAGCCTTTCCGAATACAATCCTGCTGCGTTCAATGGTATCGATCCTTTCGAGATTGACAATAAATGACCGGTGAACACGCATGAATTTTGTATCAGGCAGCTTCGATTCGAGCAATTTCAGGGATGCAATTGACAGTAAGGGTTTCGGATCATTGCAGGTGTATACCTTTACATAATCCTTTAAACCCTCGATGTACTGGATATCGTTAAAGTTAATGCGTTTGATCTTGTATTCCGACTTCAGGAACAGGAATTCGTTGTTTGCATCCACCTGTTGAAGGGCGGCCTGTTCAAGCCTGAGGATGCGCTGAACCTTTTGCACGGCAGTAAAAAACTCCTCGTAACTGAATGGTTTCAAAAGATAATCCACCACATCAAGCTTGAATCCTTCCAGTGCATATTTCTCATATGCGGTGGTGAAGATCACCTTCGGTCCTTTTGCAATTGCTTTGGTGAACTCTATTCCGGAAAGGTCGGGCATCTGAATATCTACGAAAATCAAGTCAACGGATTGACCGGCCATAAAATCCATGGCATCCAGGGGATTGTCGAATTTCCCCAGAAGCTTCAGGCCGGGTGCCTTTTCTATATACCCGGTAACCAGTTGAAGAGCAAGCGGTTCATCATCTATGGCTATTGTATTGATCATCTGCTCAGGTAATATCAAACAGTATCACAAGATATACATCAAACGAAGCATCGGATTTATTGATTTTCAGTTCATGTTTACCCGGGAAAAGCAAATTCAACCGTTTGCTGACATTATCAAGCCCGATGCCGGAATGATTCTGACCGGATTCATCCCCTGCTTTCCCTATGCTGTTGCTGCTCCTGAAAGTTAAAGATTCTTTTTCAACCTTCATGGCTATTTCGATAAAAGATTTTTCACGGTAACTGATGCCATGCTTGAACGCATTTTCGATAAAAGGGATAAACAGGAGCGGAGGTATAGCCATGTTTTCATATTGCACGGGAAATGATACGGAAAGCGCTACCTTATCACTCATTCTGAGCCGCATAAGATCGATGTAGTTATTCATGAATTCGATCTCGTGGCTGAGCAGGCTTTGCCCCTGTTCCGATTCATACAGCAAGTACCGCATCAGCTTGGAGAGCTGAAGCACTGCCTTTTGCGAATCCGCGGTATTGATGCTGATAAGCGAATAAATATTGTTCAGCGTATTGAAAAAGAAATGTGGGCTGATCTGGTTTTTCAGGAGCGCAAGTTCAGAATTCAGTTTTTCCTTTTCCAGGTCTTTCTGCCGTTTTTCAATTTGCGCATTGCGCTCAAGAACCCTGAGGCCCAGGGAAAAAAATGTTATGAACAGGGACGTAAAGAAGAAATTAAACCGGTGCATCTGCCGGAATGGTGGCCGGCCGAATCGCTTGTCCCTGTCCGGAGGTCCTGAATCCTTCCTTAGTTCTAAGGGCTCTCTCCTGGGTTCTTCTGTTTTCCGCTGTTCTGTGGTATATTTAAATATAAGCCCGTTGGAAATATCAGAAACCAGGTAAAAGCTCCCGATCAACAGCATAACAGAAATATAATACTTGAATTTTTTTGCACCGAAAAAGAATGCCGGGATCAGGAACAGATAATTGACATAGAATATTAAACCATTTATGATGTTATTAATATAATACGCCCAGATGAAATCCTTGCCTATATTCCAACGATTAATAAAGTAAAGCGGCAATCCAAGCAAAATTGTCCAGGCTGCAATATGCAGCAGTATTCTCATTTTATTGCCTTGAAGCAAGGGTGTTTTCATTAGTGATTCCGTTTTATTCATACCTGAGCGCATCTATAGGATTCAGACTGGCGGCTTTGCGGGCCGGATACCAGCCGAAAAATACACCGATAATAAAGCACACGGCAAATGCCAGCACCACAGCACTTGTTTGGACATAGGCTTTGGTGTCCATCAGTGAACCGGCTCCTTTGGCCAAAAAATATCCCAGAATAATACCCAACAATCCTCCTAAGATACTCAGTATTATTGATTCCACCAGGAACTGTTTCATAATATCCTGGCTACGCCCGCCCACCGACATACGAAGTCCGATTTCACGTGTACGTTCCGTTACCGAAACAAACATGATATTCATGATGCCAATACCTCCAACCAGCAGGGATATGCCGGCTATAGCACCCAGCAAATAAGTCATAATATCTAAAATAGACGTCATGGTGGCCATTAATTCCGACTGTGACATGATCCTGAAATCATTCTCATCGGAATCCTTAAGCTTATGGGTCCTCCTAAGGACCTCCTCGATTTCGGCTATTGCGGCAGGGGATTTTTCTTCGGTCTTTGCAGAGGCATAAATACCATTGATATAGTCAATAGCTGCCAGCCTGCGCTGGACCGTCGTATACGGGGCAATGATCACGTCATCCTGATCTTGTCCCATGCCGCTTTCACCCTTATCCTCAAGGACTCCGATAACCTGGAAAGGAAGATTTTTTATCCTGATGGACAGGCCTACCGGATCGGTTCCCGTGCCAAACAGGTTTTCCACTACGGTTTGCCCCAGTACACATACCTTAGCCATACTCTTGATCTCCTGAGCATTGAATACCCGGCCACTTTTGATGGTCAGTTTCTTGATGCCCATGTATTCCTCATTGGCTCCATATATGGTTGTCTGGGTGTTCTGGTTACCATAAATGATTTGTCCGCTTGCCCTTATTTCGGGCGAAATAGCGGAAATACTGACTGCTTCGTTCTGAATAGCGTTCACATCAGTCATTTTCAGGGCATTGGAGCTGGAACTTCCAAGGCTGACACCGCCGCGGCGCTGGAAATTGGGCATAACCATGATCATGTTGGTTCCCATACTTGACATTTCTTCACGCATGCTTCTTTTGGAACCCTCACCGAGTGCAAGCATGGCGATTACCGAAGCCACACCGATGATTATTCCAAGCATGGTCAATACAGCCCTTAGCCTGTTTCTTACAAGGGCCCTGACAGCAATTCTGAATAAGTTTGAAATGCTCATATCCTATAATTTATTATTGGTCAAATTCTTCAATATTTTCAACGGGTAATGTTTTCAGAATTTCTCTGGCAAACAGCCTGTCAGCTACCATATTCTCACGCTGTATCAGTCCATCACGGAATACCACGTTGCGTGTTGCAAAACGGGCAATATCGGGCTCATGCGTGACATACACAATTGTTCTGCCTCTTTGGTTCAGTTCCTGGAACAGTTCCATGATCTCGAATGAAGTGCGGGTGTCCAGGTTACCGGTAGGCTCGTCTGCCAGAATCATTACAGGGTCATTCACCAGAGACCGGGCGATGGCAACCCTTTGTTGCTGTCCGCCTGAAAGCTGGTTGGGCATATGATGCATCCGGTCAGCCAGGCCAACTGCCTCGAGTGCGCGAACGGCCCTTTCCTTGCGTTCCTTCGATTTCACCTTGCTGTTATAGAACAGGGGCAGTTCAACATTTTCGAGGGCAGTGGTCCTGGGCAGGAGGTTATACGCCTGAAAAACAAAACCCAGTTTCAGATTACGCAACCTGGCAAGTTCATCTTTTGTAAGCGTTTTTATATCCACCCCATCCAGAAGGCAACTGCCTTTGGTTGGTATATCCAGGCATCCCAGGATATTCAGCATGGTTGACTTGCCTGATCCGCTTACTCCCATTACCGCCACAAATTCCCCGGCCTGTATTTTCAGATCCACTCCACGCAGTGCATGCACAGTAACTTCACCAACGTGGTAGTCTTTTCTCAGTCCGCTTATTTCTATAATTGTCTTATCCATGATAAAAAGTATTAATGTAATGTGCGTCAGGCACTATCAGAATGGGAACGGACCACGGGGACCCTGGTTCTGGTCCGAAGTGTTGGATTCCGGATCTGAACTGCTCATGGAGATGATCACCTCATCCCCTTCCTTTAATCCGGATAGTATCTCCACACTGTTACCGTTATCAATTCCAACTATCACCCGATTAGGACGAATACCGCCCTTTTCATCCTTTACCCAAACCATCTTGGATCCATCCGGTGCACTGAAACTTCCAAAACCTCCCTGAGGCATTTGGGGCATTGCTTCGGATGGCACAGCCTGACCTGCTGCAGTCTGATCGCCTGTGGCAGCCATGGCAGATCCTTGCGAAGGCATCCCTGAAGGCATGCGTTTGGGCCTGGAACCGGCCGAAGTATCCTGCATCATTTTCGCCATCATCTTTTCCATATAGGCCATGTCAGGTGTAAATCGCATTGCCTTACCACTAAGGATCAGGGTGTTATCCTTTTCGTCCACATAAATAGTGGCGCTGGCTGTCATTCCCGGCATAAGTTTTTTGTCGGGATTTGGAGCACTGAGGATCACAGAATACGTCACCACATTGTTGGTGGTGGTTGGCTGCAATCTGACTTCCGAAACCTTGCCCTCAAATTTGAGATCGGAATAAGCATCCACAGTAAACTCAACCCGTTGTTCCTGTTGGACTTTTCCAATATCAGCTTCATCAACACTGGTCTCAACTTCCATCTGGGTAAGATCATTCACAATAGTAAACAGGGTTGGTGTATTAAAACTGGCAGCAACCGTCTGACCCTCTTCAACCGCACGGTTCAATACCACGCCATCAATCGGGGAAGCAATTGTCGAATAGTTTAAGTTGGTAAGGTTCCTGTCGTAAGCTGATTTGGCATTTTTCAGGGATGCCCTGGCATTTTCATGGTTGTACAAGGCCTGATCGTAATCCGACTGTGCAATGAGTTTTTTCTCAAAAAGGACCTTCAACCGGTTATACGTGGCTTCCTGGAATACCATGTTGGCCTGGGCCTGATCAACAGTTGACCTGCTCTGCTCCAACTGGGCGAGCAGCGTGGTCTTATCAATCTGGGCAAGCATCTGGCCTTTTTTCACCTGATCGTTGAAGTCCACATAAATCTTATCAATGATACCCGATACCTGGGTGCCCACTTCTACAGAGGTTACCGCTACAATGGTACCTGTTGCAGTAACCGTATTGGTTATTTTCCCCTTTTCCACTTTTACTGTATCAAAGGTTGCTTCGGCGTCTTTTTTTCCGAACGGTTTGAAGACCAGCAAGGCAATAACTGCCAGAACAACCACAACCGCACCGATTATTAAAACTTTCTTTTTCATGGTATTACTTTTTATTATGTTTTTAGTGTATGGTTTACAGACTTAAAGGAATTCCCATATAGAAATCCATTATTTTGTAACTGAAAATCAGATTATATTTTGATTGCAATAGCTGACTTTCAGAAACGATCAGGTTAGTTTTTGTAACCAGATAATCCACTGAATTGATGATCCCCTGGGTGAATTTTTCATCCGATAACGCAGAGGATTCCTGGGTGGAATGGTATTTTTCCAAACTTGCTTCATATTCGATCTGTGCTGAAGTCACATCCTGGCAGGCCTGTTCAATATTTTTTCTCAGCTGGTTTTTTGTGTCGGTTTCACTCAGTTCGGCATTCTGGTAACTTAATTTAGCCAGCGCAATCCCTGTTTTAACCTGTTTGTTCTGGTAAATGGGAATCGACAGGGAAAAGCCGACCGACGGGGTTAATCCGTTATCCAACTGGTTAAAATAGGTGTCATCGGATTCACTGGCAAAACGTGAGCCTATCCCTGCACTGGCTGATAAACCGGGAAAGTATCCTGCCCTGGCGATCTTTTCATCCAATGCAGCAATTTCCTTATTTACGGCAGCATTTTTAATTTGGGGTTTTATGGAAAGTGCTGTTGAAAAGATCTTCAGAACTTCAGGGAAACGATTCTGGTTCAGAGACTCATCCAGATCCGGATGGGCTATGGTAAAATCATCCGAAACCGGCAACTCCATGAGCTGCATCAGGCTAACCTTGGCAATGGCCAGTTGACTGTTGGCATTGGCCAGGTTAAACTTTTCACTCGCCAGCTGTGATTTCACCTGCAGGTAGTCTGCTTGTGAAATAACCTGCAAAGCCAGTCGCTCTCCGGCCAGATTTACCTGCTCCGTCGTGGACTCGATCTGCTTTTCACTGTTTTTTACCTGTTCTTCGGAATACAAAACCTGGAGAAATGCATTCAGTATGCTCAGGCTGATGGATTCCCTGGTAGTTTCAAGGCTGTATTTTCCACCTTCAATATCCAGTTCTGCCTGTTTTATCTGGTTGGTAAGCCGTGAACCGTTGAATAATGCAACCCCTGAATTCAGCGAATAACTGGAAGCATTGCTGCCGGAAAACCCCGATTCACCGGAGGCAACTCCCTTGCTCCAGTTGAAATTCTGGCTTACCGAGCCATTCAACGATGGCAATCGTTGGGCTTTAGCCTGCTCTGCGTAATAGGCAAAAGATTGGTTCGACAAATTACTTTTTCTAACCGAAATATTCTGCTCTAACGCGTATGATATGCATTCTTCCAGTGTCCAGGTCCTGGCTTGTTGTGCCATGATTGCAGAACCAGTCCACAAAATGCCAAGACTGAAAATAAGAACTATTCGTTTCATTTGACAAATGTTTAATTTAAGGATAAAAGTAGGAGATAGAAATGTGAACATGAAAGCAAATAGAAGTATCAGGGTATTTCATAGATAAACTGCCTTATTTACCATATCAATTTCACTTCAGCTCCGTATTCTGCTATTTATCTAAGTATTTTTCTTAAAATTGCAGTATGGAATGGGTTGACAATATAAAAGCCAACATTGGAAAGCAGATACTGGCCAACAGAATGAAAAGCCGGAAGCGTTCCCCCGTAGTTTGCACAATTCATGAAGCACAAAACATCGGAATTATCTACAATGCAACGGAATATGTAAGCTTTGAAATCATCAGGGAGCTGGTTAAGCGTCTTTCACACGAAGGTACCCGGATTATGGTTTTGGGGTATGTTCACAGCAAAGAGCTCATTGATCACTATTTATACAGAAAAGGATTTGATTTTTTTTCCACCAACGATCTGAACTGGTATTTTAAGCCTGTTTCCTCCGTTACCGAACAATTTGTAAGCGAGCCCTTTGATTTGCTAATCAATTTAAGCCTTCAGGACTACTATCCCATTCACTACATCACCGCACTTTCCCCGGCAACTTTTAAGGCCGGAAGGTTTTCACCGGATGATCAGTATCTTGACTTCATGATAGATATAGAAAAGGAAAAAAGGAACATGAACAGTGTGCAGCAGGAAATTATGAAAGATGCTCTTAAATCTGATTTGGATGCTGATATTGAGGCAGATGTTAATAAAAAAACGGAAACCGAAATGCAACTTAATTTCCTGATCAATCAGTTAATCCATTATCTTTCCATTTTAAAAAAGTAAACAACATATGGTGCAGAAGAAATTAACCGGCACGGGTGTAGCTATTATCACCCCATTCAGGAATGATGGAAGCGTTGATTTCAAATCTCTCGGTAAATTGCTGGAGCACATAATCAAAGGTGGTATAGATTATGTTGTTGTTCTAGGCACAACCGGTGAATCGGTGACATTGTCAAAAGATGAGAAAAAGGCAGTTGTGAATTTCGTTATAGAAGCCGTCAGCAGCCGGATTCCTATTGTAGTTGGTATTGGTGGTAACAACACACAGGAAATATTGGATTCCCTGAATTACAACGATTTTAATAACATTGATGCCATTCTATCGGTTTCACCTTATTACAACAAACCTTCGCAGCAGGGAATTTATGAACATTTCAAAACCATTGCGGGTATCAGTCCTGTACCCGTGATTCTTTACAATGTTCCAGGCCGTACCGGATCCAATATGACAGGTGAGACCACGGTGAGACTGGCAAATGACTTTGGCAATATTGTTGCCATAAAGGAAGCTTCGGGCAATATGGCACAGATCATGCATATCCTGAAAAACAAGCCTGCTGATTTTCTGGTAATTTCCGGTGATGATCTGATCACCCTGCCCATGATGTCAATGGGAGCTGTCGGGGCCATTTCAGTTATTGCGAATGCCTTTCCGGCGGAATTCACCCAAATGGTCAATTTCGCCCTTCATGGTAATTTCGTAAAAGCCGCAACTCTCCAGTTCAAACTTCTTGACATGATGAATGCCATATTTGAAGAAGGAAGTCCCTCCGGCGTCAAGGCTACCCTCGAAATACTCAAAGTTTCGCCAAACAATCTCAGGTTGCCGCTTGTACCGGTTAGTGAAGTGATGTATAAGAAGCTGGAGCAGTTGGTTAAGTTGGTTTGAGGTTTATTTACCGCATTACCTCCTGCTGTGCTCCGTGGCAGTGCTTGTATTTTTTTCCGCTGCCGCATGGGCAGGGTTCATTCCGGCCAACTTTCTTTTCCACCCTTACAGGTTGAACATGTTCATCTTTCTTTTGTCCGGTACCGCCGGTGGCGGCATCGGGTTGAAATTCTTTCTTATTGGCTTCCATCTTGCTGAAGTCGGTTCTCCTGGGAGCCTGGGCACGCAACACGCCGCTTGAGTCACGGATAGGTATCTGTCCTTTCATCAAAATCCCGGCCACATCACGGTTTATCTTGTCGATCATGGTTCTGAACAGCTCAAAGGATTCAAATTTATAGATCAGCAACGGATCCTTTTGTTCATAGGTAGCTGTTTGCACCGATTGCCTGAGGTCATCGAGTTCGCGCAGGTGTTCCTTCCAGGCTTCATCGATTGTATTCAGCAGGATAGTTTTTTCGTAGGATCGTACCAATTCCTCGCCGTTCGATTTATAGGCCTTCTCGAGGTTGGTAAGAATATGGTAAATGCGTGCTCCATCGGTAATGGGGACCACAATATTCTCATACAGTTTGCCCTGTTTTTCAAAAACGTCTTTTATCACTGGGTAAGCCTGCTGGGATATTACCGATTGTTTTCTCAGGTAGGTCTCGCGCAGTGATTTATATATCCTTTCGGTGATCTCCATTGCGGTTAATTTGTTATATTCCTGCTGTGTTACGGCAGGTTCAACTGAGAGTACCCGTAAAATAGTAAACCGGAACTCTTCGTAATCGGAGTTGCCGTGCAACTGTGTAACAACACTTTCACAAACATCAAACATCATGTTGGCCACATCAACCTGGATGCGTTCTCCGAAAAGAGCATGCCTTCTCTTGGTATAGATCACCTCACGCTGGGAATTCATCACATCATCGTATTCCAGCAGCCGTTTACGTATGCCGAAGTTGTTTTCTTCAACCTTTCGCTGTGCCCTTTCAATGGACTGTGTAATAAGCTTTGCCTGAATGGGTTCTCCCTCGTTCCAGCCCATTTTTGCCATCCAGCCGGCAATACGGTCAGAGGCAAAAAGCCGCATAAGGTCGTCTTCGAGTGAAACATAGAACTGGGATGTACCCGGATCACCCTGTCTACCTGAACGGCCACGCAACTGCCTGTCAACGCGCCTTGATTCATGCCTTTCGGTCCCGATGATGGCCAGACCTCCCGCTATGCGTACATCCTGAGTCAGCTTAATATCGGTTCCCCTACCCGCCATGTTGGTCGCAATGGTTACTGTACCCGTTCTCCCGGCCTCAGCGACGATTTCAGCTTCCCGCTGATGCAGCTTCGCATTCAGCACATTGTGCTTAATTCCTTTTAACTTGAGCATCCTGCTGAGCAGTTCGGATATTTCCACCGACGTGGTACCTACCAGTGAAGGTCTTCCGCTTGTATGCAGGTTGACGATCTCATCAATTACCGCATTGTATTTTTCGCGTTTGGTGCGGTAAACCAGGTCGTCCCTGTCATTTCTCACAACAGGCCGGTGGGTGGGGATCACAACCACATCAAGCTTGTAAATGTTCCACAATTCGGATGCTTCCGTTTCGGCAGTACCGGTCATACCTGCAAGTTTGTGATACATCCTGAAGTAGTTCTGCAGGGTAATGGTGGCAAAGGTTTGCGTGGCTGCTTCGACCTTTACCCTTTCCTTGGCCTCTATTGCCTGATGCAGACCTTCGGAATATCTCCGGCCTTCGAGTATACGGCCGGTTTGTTCATCCACGATCTTCACCTTATTGTCCATCACCACATAATCCACATCGCTTTCAAACATTGTATAGGCCTTCAGCAACTGGTTAACCGTGTGTATACGATCGGATTTAATGGCATAGTCCTGGAGTAATTTATCTTTTTTCAACAGCTTTTCCTCAACAGAAAGTCCTGATTTCTCAAGTTCTGCAATCTCCGACCCGATATCAGGCATAATGAAAAAGTTCGAATCCTCGGCCGATCCGGTGATCAGGTCTAACCCTTTTTCGGTTAGTTCAACGGAATTCAGTTTTTCTTCAATGACAAAATAAAGGTCATCCGTAACAACATGCATATTTTTACTGTTTTCCTGCATGTAATGATTTTCGGTTTTCAACAGCAGCGCTTTGTTTCCCTGTTCGCTCAGGAATTTGATAAGGGGCTTATTCTTGGGCAATCCCTTGAAGGATTGCAGCAGTTTAAAAGCTCCTTCTTCGGTATTATCATCTCCAATCAGCTTCCTGGCATCCGAAAGCAAATTGGTCACGAGGTTACGCTGGGTTGATACCAGTTTCTCTACCTGGGGTTTGAATTCTTCGAATGACTGGTCTTCGCCTCGCGGAACGGGACCGGAAATGATCAGGGGTGTCCGGGCATCGTCAATAAGCACGGAATCCACTTCATCGACAATTGCATAGTGATGTTTTCGCTGTACAAGGTCCGATGGGCTAATGGCCATATTATCGCGGAGATAATCAAATCCGAATTCATTGTTGGTACCATAGGTCACGTCAGCCAGGTAAGCCTTTCGCCTTGCTTCGGAATTGGGTTGGTGCTTGTCGATACAATCCACCGACAGGCCATGGAATTCAAAAATAGGTCCCATCCACTCCGAGTCACGGCGGGACAGGTAATCATTAACAGTTACAATATGTACACCTCTTCCTGCAAGGGCATTTAAAAATACAGGCAGGGTTGCGACCAGTGTTTTCCCTTCACCCGTTGCCATTTCGGAAATTTTACCCTCGTGTAGCACAACACCGCCGATAAGCTGTTCATCATAATGAACCATGTCCCAGGTAATCTGATTTCCTCCAGCCATCCAGGTATTCATGAACCTGGCCTTATCTCCTGCTATCTGCACGCTGTTTCGCTGCGCTGCCAGGTCTTTGTCAAAATCGGTCGCTGTTACCTCTATATATTCGTTTTCTTTAAACCGTTTTGCCGTTTCTTTTACAATAGAAAAAGCCACAGGTAATACTTCAAGAAGTGCTTTTTCAATATTGCCGATGCTTTCCTTTTCAATCCTGTCGATCTCCAGGTATATATCCTCCACTTTCTCCACGTCAAGATTCCCGGATTCGACCTGTTGTTTAAGGTTACTTATCTTATCTTCATTTTCGCGTATGGTATTCCGGACAAATTCATTAATTTCAATGGTTTTTGCCCTCAACGCATCATTCGATAGCAATTCGATGTCGGTATAGGCAGTCCTGATTTTGTTAAGGAACGGAATGATTTCTTTTACATCACGCTGTGATTTGCTTCCAAAGAATTTCTTCAGGATATTCGAGATTGGCATATGCGGATATGTTCGTAGTAATAATTCAAGTATGAGCCGCAAAAAGACGGCACATAATTAATTTAAATTTAAACAATTAGAAAGCAAATAGCGTACCAGGTTATCAGGTGGCTGCATCACCTGCATCTTTTGAATCCGTTTTACGAAGTGACATTATGTCCCTGTCGAACTGGTATAAACTCCCATCACCCACCAGGTTCAGCTTGTCCAATATCCTGGTTGCATTTGCTTCTTCTTCTATCTGCTCATTAACAAACCATTGCAGAAAGTTCTGGGTGGTAAAATCCTTTTCAGCGACACACAGGGCTACAATATCGTTGATGGATGCTGAAATAAATTGTTCATGCTTCAAAACTTCGGAAAACATCTTGGTGACGTTTGTATATTCCTTGCCGGGCTGTTTAAGTGCAGGCACAACCGCATTTCCGTCACGTTCATTTATATATTTAATGAATTTCAGCATATGCAGTCTCTCTTCATCCGACTGTTTATAAAGCCATCCGGCGATGCCCTCCATTCCTTTACATTCTGCCCAGGAGGCCATGGCCAGGTAAAGTGAAGAGGAATATGCTTCTTTTTCCACCTGGTCATTTAATGCACTTTCTATTTTCTTATTTAACATGGCTGCAATTATTTCAAGGGTTATATTAGATGCACAAATTTAGGAAAAAAAAGTGCTTAATTGAAATCTAATTTCAGATTCACATGTTTCGGATAATCTCGTCGCCAAATGCCGAACAGGATAGTTTTGTCGCTCCTTCCATCAGTCTTTCAAAATCATAGGTTACCTTTTTTGCTTTTATTGAGGCCTTCAGGCCCCCAGTTATCAATTCTGCGGCCTCATTCCATCCCATATATTCAAGCATCATCACTCCGGAGAGTATAACCGAACCCGGGTTCACCATGTCTTTTCCGGCGTATTTGGGAGCCGTGCCATGGGTGGCCTCAAAAACCGCATGTCCTGTTTCATAATTGATATTTGCACCCGGGGCAATTCCTATTCCGCCTACAATAGCTGCAAGGGCATCAGATATGTAGTCGCCGTTGAGGTTGAGTGTGGCAATCACCGAGTATTCGGCCGGACGGGTAAGTATTTGCTGTAAAAATGCATCTGCAATTACATCCTTGATGATGATCCTTTTGCCGGAAGTTGAATTCATGAACGAACACCAGGGTCCGCCGTCAATCTCTGAGGCACCGAATTCATTTTTGGCGAGCTGGTATCCCCAGTCACGAAAAGCACCTTCGGTGAATTTCATGATATTGCCTTTATGAACAAGTGTTACGGAAGGCAGATCATGTTGTACCGCATAACGGATAGCTGCTCTCACAAGTCTTTCGGTACCGGCTTTTGAAACCGGTTTGATGCCGATAGAGGATGATTCGGGAAACCTTATCTTCTCTACCTTCATTTCCTCCATCAGAAATGTTATTACCTGTTTCACCTGTGGAGTTTCCGCCATCCATTCAATTCCGGCATAGATATCCTCGGCATTTTCCCTGAATATAACCATGTTGGTAGTGGAAGGATCTTTTACCGGTGAGGGTACCCCTTCGAAGTATTTAACCGGCCGGAGGCAAACGTACAGATCCAGAATCTGCCGTAACGCCACATTGAGTGAACGGATCCCTCCGCCCACAGGCGTGGTAAGGGGACCTTTTATACTCACAATACAATCACGGATGGACTGCAGGGTTTCGTCGGGTAACCAGTTCCCTGTTTTATTGTAGGACTTTTCTCCGGCATACACCTCCTGCCATATGATCTGTCTGTTTCCATGATATGCTTTCTCTACGGCAGCATTGAAAACCTTTACCGAAGCGGCCCATATATCCGGACCTGTTCCATCGCCTTCGATAAACGGGATAACGGGATTATCGGGTACGATCAGCTTATTGTTGCTCAGGGTTATTCTTTGTCCTTTCATACTTTAAATATTTCTGATTATTCAAGCTCAAGGTTGAGTTCCTGCTTTAAATTCGTGAGAAGGGGATTCTTCTGGCTAAGATACCTGAATTTCTCCTCACTGGTATACAATTTGGTGTGAGGGGCTTCAACAGATTCGATCAGGCGGGCTTCAACGGTGATCAGATTATGCTGCATTTCACGCCTGAGAAATTTTTCAAGTTCAGGTTTGACGGACATGTTAAAATCCTCAAGCTGAGACCTGTTTTTAAGTTCAATAACAATTATATGCTCCTCTGAAACAAGCGGTTTGACATTTTTGAGGGTAACCGCCATACGTGGCTTTTCTTCGCGGATCTGACCTGCAAATGAGTTCCAGCACATCAATAAAAATTCCTGTGAGACCGGCTTTGTGGAAACCGGGCCTGGTAGTGGCTTATCCGTACTTACATTATCCGTGACAGGAATCTTTTCACATGCCGGTTTTAAATTTTCGGCAGCATGCAAGGCATCTTTAATGGATATCCGCGGCGGGGGCTCATACGAAGGTTCGGGTTCCCTGACAGGAACAGGTTTCTCCGCCTCGTGTGAATCATTCACAGGTAGCGGCTGCTCCTCCTTTATGGCTACTCCCTTTTTTATAATTTCGGGTACGGCAAGCTTAGTGTGTACACGAATCAGGTTTTTTTTTTCACCGGTGATACCGCATAACCTGACAAGTGCAAGTTCTACGTGCAATCGCTGATTCCTGGCTGATTTATAGGTTATTTCACACTGGTTGCATATTTCGAGCACATTAAACAGGAATTCGGCAGTGCATAAGGCAGCCTGCTTCATGTAACGGGTTTTCAATACATCACTTACTTCAAGAAGCTGCAGCGTGGAGGGATCGTGACAAACCAACAAATCACGGAAATGTGAGGATAACCCTCCTGTAAAATTTTGTCCGTCAAATCCCCGTTGCAGTATTTCATCAAAAATGAGCAGTGCTTTGCCGGTTTCGCCGTTCAAAAACACTTCCGTTAATTTAAAATAGTACTCATAATCAAGAAAATTCAGATTGTCCAAAACCTCCCTGTAAGTAATATTCGCGTTTGAGAAACTGGCAACCTGGTCAAAGATCGAAAGTGCATCACGCATGGCACCATCGGCTTTAAGTGCTATGACATTCAGGGCCTCTTCCTCATACCGGATATCTTCCTTGCGGGCTACATGCTGCAAATACCCAACAATATCCTCAACCCTGATCCTGTGGAAGTCAAAAATCTGACACCGC
Organism: Bacteroidales bacterium; assembly: GCA_035258345.1. GTDB lineage: Bacteria > Bacteroidota > Bacteroidia > Bacteroidales > UBA10428 > UBA5072. The sequence continues at coordinate 58,231 of DATEVU010000119.1, read as the reverse complement.
GACAGGATGGTGGGCAATATCTTATGCTTTTCGGTAGTAGCGAGAATAAAAATGGCATGAGCAGGCGGTTCCTCAAGGGTTTTGAGAAATGCGTTAAAAGCCGCCTGAGAAAGCATATGTACCTCATCAATAATATAGATGCTGTATTTTCCTATCTGGGGAAGTATCCTGACCTTATCGATCAGGCTCCTGATGTCATCCACCGAGTTATTTGAGGCGGCATCCAGCTCATGAATATTGAATGAGCGTGATTCGCTAAAGGATTTGCAGGATTCACACTTTTCGCAGGCTTCAATATTATCCGACAGTGCCGTGCAATTCAATATTTTGGCAAATATCCTCGCGCAGGTTGTTTTGCCTACGCCCCGTGGACCGCAGAAAAGATACGCGTGTGCCACATGACCTGATCTGATGGCACTCTTCAGGGTATTGGTCACAGCGGGTTGCCCCACTACGGTATCAAAATTAACAGGCCGGTATTTTCTGGCAGATACTAAAAAGTTACTCATGGGAATTCATTCCCTGCAAAGATATTGAATTATGCAAAAGCTCTCGCAGATCAGACGGAATTCGCAGAAAAAAATCTGTGAAATCTGCCATATCTGCGAGAGCTTTTTATGACTTCTCCCTTATTCTTTGCTCTTTGTTCTTTAATCTTTGCTCTTTTTTCTTACGGTACCAACCTGATATTACCATAGTGTGAAGTCACTGAAATCTCTGCTTTAGGGTTCTCCGTACTTCCTATGGTCCCGTTTACTTTCATCTCGTTGTTTTCATTGAACCGGTTCACCCGGGCATTATTTTCAGGGTAGCTGATATTGCAGTACTTTGCGTATGCATTCAGCCGGTAAGAGGCAGCCGGATCAATCCCAAGCTTATAGGTTCCGTAGCTGTTTGTAATTTTAATATTCTCGAAACCCGCGTTAATACGGTCGATCATTACGTCGGTATATTTTGAATCAACCTGGAGCTTGCCGGATAATTCACGAATGGAAAAGTGTCCATAGGCGGCTGTAGTCACAAAATTATTCAGTTTTCCCAGCTCATAGGTGTCATATTTTGATTCGCTTACGATGGAACTCCCCTGGATTACGCCGACCTTGGAATACTTGCTAATAATAGCCATGGCCTTACTTTCGTTGATGTTGATCTTTGAGTACTTGATATCCAGTTCAATCCATTTGGTTTCCTGAATGGTACCGTTGGAATAGGATAAATAAACCTTTGTCAGCGGTTCGTCGGATTCATGCATAATTTTATTGGCGGTAAGCTTACCGTATTTTATATCGATAACCGAAGTGGAAACAATTTCATCGATAAATACATTTCCGTACTTGTTTGACAGATTCAGCGGCACGGTTTTTGGCATGGAAACCGAATAATTGATCTCAAGCCCGCCATTACCCATATTGAATCCCCGGAAGACCCTGCCAAAATCCTCTTCGATTTCTGTAACTGCCCGGATCACATCACCCTCCTGGTCAATGCTGATTTTTATCATGTTAAGAATGGCATCTGCCCTCTCCTTGTCCTTAACATTTACTTTAATCTGGACCTGAATGGACAGGGCCTGATCGGTTCGGTTTACAATATCAACATTGCCGTACTTGTTTGAAATTTCAAGCTTTGTATTTTGATTAACAGAAAAATCCTTTTTAACCTCCCTGGTAAATGAACCGTTTTGGGCGAACATTCCTACCGCGATCATCACAGCTATTACGCCTGCAGCGGTTCTTTTTTTGCTAATTCTTGCTTTCATGGCAGTTGCTTTATAGAATTGAATTTGATGTTTGTTTAGTACGGGCAATTATCATGTCCATCAGTTCGATTTTAATCTGGTAAAAACTGATAATGGCATGCACGATCCGTTCATCATCGGGATTCTGTCGTAAATCCTGTTTCATTGCCTTTATTTGTTGATCCATATCCGATAATTCCTTTAATACCTGCATTTTTTCGGTCTTATCGTTGTTGAATCTCAGATTTTCGATTTTGCTGTAATACAGTCCGAGCTGGCTCGTATAGAACTGCTCTGCTTCAATTAATTCCGTATTGGTCAATCCGGTTCCGGTTTTTCCAAGCCTGCCGCTGATAATGTTAAACTCCCGGACAGATGCATAAGTAATTACCAACCCGAATAAGACTATCGCGGCTATCCGCATTACCATGGTCAGTACACCGGATCTTTTCCTGTGCATGGCTGCCAAACGGACTTCGAAACGTTCAAAGTGACCTTCGGGCGGCTCACCGGCATCAAATAGTCCGGCGTTGCTTTTAATGAAATCATCCAACTGTTTCATTTCCTTCATTCTTTAAATATTCAACCAGTTTTTTCTTTGCCCTGGCCAGTTGCGAGCGGGAGGTGGATTCACTGATCCCCAAAATCATGGCAATTTCCTCGTGATCATAGCCTTCGAACAAAGAAAGAGAAAGAACGACCCTGAAACCCTCCGGCAGCAATTTTACTGCCTCCCTGATTTTTCTGACCAGACCGGAAGATTCTTCTGAAACCATGTTCCTGAAGGCTTCTGATTCATCTTCCGCAGCAAACTTCTCATTAATTTCCTCAAATTTAACTTTTCTCGAGCGGAGCACATCAATGGCTTTGTTCACCACTATTTTTTTAAGCCATGAGCCAAAACTCATTTCACCCCTGTAACTGTTGATCTTCAGAAATGCCGAAAGGAACGATTCCTGCATTACATCTTCTGCTTCAACCTGATTGTTCAGCATTCTGTAACAGGTATTATACATGGCTTTGTAATAAAGGCTATACAACTCCGTTTGTGCAAGCCTGTCGCCGTTGCGACACCTGTTGATCAGTTCCAAATGAATTTGGTAACCTCCCTGTTCAGTCATTTACTCATTTTAATAGACGAAATAGTAATCCGTTCGCTGCAAATTTTGCAGAAAAATAGCAAAATTCTGCGACAGAAAGAGTAAATGCGCTACAATTCTATTTAACCGGCTGATACCATTGAAAATTCTGAACCGCTTTAAAGGAGGGCATATCGTTGAATCCTGAATCCACAAAATAAGCTACTGCACAACCCAGTTGCAGGGCCTCCGGTGCAAGAATGTTCTTGCGGTGGTCCTTTGAATTCATCCAGTTTTTAATCAGGGTTTCACCGAAGGAAAGATATGTGTGTGTCTGAAGCAATTCACCGTCCGGCGTTTCACTGAATTTACCGCGTCCGGGGGTATACACCGTTTCGTTGGCTGTATACCGGAGTCCGTAACCTTCGATAATGTTCTCTGCCAGGAAGGGATTGGAAATCCCGCTAAGCCGGGCCCGGTCGTTTGGTGTTTTTTTACGATTGTCAGAAGTATTCAGGTGACTGAAAAAGTCCTTGGCTACCATATCGTTGGCATGCATTTTGGCAGTCTGCTCCAGTTTTTCCGAATATTCAAGGGGCTTCAGCCTGTTCTTAACACGTACTTCATTGGTAAGGAAGAACAAAATAGCCTGCAATCGATCAAAATCTATATTTCCAAAATTGAGTGATTTGCTGAACTCAGGTTCATTTCTGAAATCTGCGTGGGTAAGTCTTGTATAATATTCCCCTGCCGGTTTTGTCTGGGTTGAACCGGTAATCCACCATGAAATTACCAACATCAGGCTAAACATCCTTTTGGCTTTGAATATTTTCATAACAACCGTACCTGCCATAATTGCATTTTTAATTGTGAGGTTAATTTCTTTTATCATGATATAACGCTTTATTTGGTACTTTTATTCATTTTAGTGTAAAACAATATCCGATATTTAAAGTTTATATTCCTAAATCCAGAATTGCTTTGAATTATTCCGGTGACAACAATCACAGCCTGGTTTTGTACATCGAAGATGACCTGGCAGACCGAATAGCTTTTGAGCATGGGGCAAACCGGACAGGTTACCCGTTTACTTTCGAGATCGCAGCTTCTTTCACTGAAGCCCTGGAATATCTTTCAAAAAATGCATACCAGGCGGTGGTTTCCGATTATAACCTTGGCGACGGAAAGGCAACGGAACTTTTCCCCTACCTGAAAAATATACCTTTAATTATTATTACAGGTGGCGGAAGTGAGGAGATTGCCGTAAATGCTTTAAAGGCAGGTGCATTTGATTACCTGATCAAGGACATTGCTCATAATTATCTCAAGCTACTTCCCATTACGGTTGCGAAGGCAATAGAACACAAAAATCAGACCGATGAGCTGGAACGGTACCGTACTAAACTGGAAATGCTGGTCAGGGAGAGAACCAATGAATTAATCGAAATGTACAGGCAACTTCAGGAAAGCGAAGCCAGTTTCAGGAATATTTTTGATAATACAAGTGACGGATTTGTCATCACCGATTATGATTTCAACTTTCTGGAAGCCAACCAAACCCTTCTGGACCATTTTGGGGTAACCAAGGAATACCTCGCTGAGCAGAAACTGATCAATTTTCTGCCTGCAGCATACCATAAATTAATATTTAATAAGTTGCAGCAGCTTAAGCTGGGAGCATCAAGCGGGGACCTTGAAATAGAGGTAAAGTCGCCGTTAACCCACCGGATAATCCCGTTTGAAATAAACAATGTGCCCATTGTGTTCAACCACAGGAACGCCATTCTTACCGTGATGCGGGATATTACCGAGCGGAAGTCGATTGCCCGTAAATTATTTGAGACCATTATCCAAACCGAAGAAAAGGAACGATCCAGAGTCGCCAGGGACCTGCACGACGAAATCGGACCGTTGTTATCGGCGCTGAAAATATATACCACCTCATTCATGGAAAGTACAAGCATCGAAAAAAAGAACAAACTGGCAGGTCAAATGGGTGTCATAATCCGGGATGTGATTGATTCGATAAAGGATATTTCCAATGATATGAGTCCGCATGTGCTGGTTAATTTCGGACTTTCAGCAGCTGTTCAGAACATATCAGAGCTTTTTTCAAAAACCCTTGCTATTCACGTTCAGACCAATATCGGCAGCATGCGATTCCCCGAAACGGTAGAATCGGTTTTTTACCGGATCATAAAGGAGCTCATAAACAATACTGTAAAGCATGCGGAAGCAAAAAATATTTACATTTCACTCGATTACTCCGAACCTGTAATTATTTGCCACTACCGGGATGACGGTATTGGCTATGACTTGCAGAAGCTTACCAATCCCAATTTAAAAGGTATGGGAATCAGCAACATTAAATCAAGAATACATTCACTGGGCGGTGACTATGAGATATTAACCAGTCCCGGTAACGGATTCGAAGTAAACATGGTATTACAAACCTCTCCTCATGACGACCATGGCCAATAGGAAAAAAAAGGTCATCATTGCTGATGATCATACCCTGTTCAGGCAGGGTTTAAAGCTTATACTGGAAGATATTGAGAACATTGAGGTTGTTGCAGATGTAGCAAACGGGAAGGAACTTATTGAAATTGCCGATGCCCTTGATCCCGACCTGATCATCATGGACATAAACATGCCCCTGATAAATGGAATTGAAGCCAGCAGGATATTGCTGAAAGAAAAACCGGATCTGAAGATCCTGGTAGTATCGATGTATGGCGATGAACAATATTATAACAGTGTTATTGAAAACGGGGTAAAGGGATTTGTGCTCAAGGATGCCGACAACGAAGAGCTTAGAACGGCTATCAAAGAGATCCTGAATGGTAAAACCTACTTTTCACAGGAACTGCTGCTCAAACTGATCCGGAACCGTCAGAGTTCCGCCCTGATTGATCTGACGCAACGCGAGCGGGAGATCCTTAAGATGATCTGCAAGGGATTCAATACGGCTGAAATTGCTGTCAAACTTTACCTGAGCGAGCGTACGGTTGAAAATCACCGCGCCAGTATTCTTTCCAAGACCGGAAGCAGGAACTCACTTTCCCTGGTGATCTACGCGTACCGGAATAATCTTGTGGATCTGTAAAAATACAGCTCCCGGCAATGTGGCGTGACCTTAGAATATTGCCTGGATTACAGCCCTGAAGAATATGAAAGCCATCACAAATGAAACGGCCAGTTTCATAAAGGTGCCGGCCAGGAATCCCATGAAGGAGCCTATGGCTGCCCGGAATGCCTTGTCCTGATTCTGTCCTGCGTACTTCTCTCCGATCCAGGCACCAATGAATGGACCCCCAAGTATGCCGAACAAGCCGAAAGGTCCAAGCACAATGCCCAACATAGGAAGCAGGATCACTCCGATGATCAGACCGATTGTACTGCCCCTGACTCCTGCCCTGGTGCCACCGAATTTCCTGGTACCCCAGATGGGAACAACATAATCCAGAACTGAAACAACCAGGACAATCATGGCCCAAATGGCCAGCATATTGAAGGAGAAATCTGCAAAACGCGTCCAGTGCAGTAAAAGCAAACCCAGGTAGCTCAGTGGCGGACCGGGAAGTCCGGGCACTATGCTGCCAATCACACCGATGAGTATGCTGAGGGTACCTAGGACAACCAGCAGATAATCCATTATTTCCCGTTACTTTTTACTCACTGCTCCTCACCCTTTTCGATCACGACTTCCTTCTGTTCCATGTGCTTTTCTTTATGCGGTTCATGGGGATGCCATCCAACGATATACAACATAACGAAGAACCCTACAACATAGGCCACGATCACATGCCAGCCACTTTTTATGTAGTTGACCGTATTCCTGGTTTCGGGAAACAGGTTTGAAAGCGCAACACCGGCTGATGATCCAAACCATATCATTGATCCTCCAAAACCAACGGCATACGCAAGCACACCCCAGTCGTAACCGCCCTGTTCCAGGCACAATTTGGTAAGGGGTATATTATCGAATACCGCAGAAATAAATCCAAGCGCGAAGGCCGTCCAACGCGAGGCCGGAGGTAATTCATCAACGGGCATCAGTGAAGCAATGGTAACCAGTGACATCAGAAAAACGGTACCCATCCAGGCCTTTTTAAGTTCATGCCAGGGAATTTTTCTGATCGTGGCACTTACAAGGATACCGATCCAAACTCCCAATGCAGGAAAATCAAGGAAATAATTTGCTAAAATTGCACAGACAAGGATCAGGAAGACTATGCCAATCCTTCCCCAGTCGACTTTAATGGTATTCACCCGGACATCCCTGACTATGCGGTTATACCTGTCCTGCTGTATGGAACCGACGGTACCGAATACAAACAATGCTGCAAAGGAGGCCACAAATGCGTGTGTTACATCAAGCGGGCTAACGCCGTCGATCCACATCAATGTGGTTGTTGTGTCCCCCACTACGCTTCCGGCACCTCCGGCATTGGCCGCGGCAATTACGGCGGCCAGATAACCTATGTGCACTTTCCCTTTGAACACAACAAGGGCAATGGTACCACCGATCATGGCGGCTGCTATGTTATCGAGAAATGAGGAAAGTATAAAAATAAACACCAGAAGGACAAAACCACCCTTCCAGTCATCCGGCAGATAATGCGGCAAAATATCAGGAAATCTGGATTCCTTAAAGATCTCAGCCAAAATAGCAAATCCGAACAACAATCCCAGCAGGTTAAGCAATATTCTCCATTCACCTTCATGGGCAGCATTGCCGATGATATGCGCCGTGAGCGAAAAATCGGTGAATATGTACTTGCAGATCAGAACCACGGCCAGACCGGTAAGTGCCACGTACATGGTTTTGTGGTGAAACAAAGCCACCGCGATCAGGGTGAGGGCAAATATGATAAACTCTATCCGGATACCGGCAATGGTTGGCATGGAACCGTCAGCAGCCGATACGGCCTGGCTTGCGAACAACAACAAAAGCAGCGTCACAGGGAATCGCAGTTTCCTGAAAAATGGATGAATACGCATAAAGAAGTGTAATTAGTAAGTTTTGAAAGCGACAAATATAAGAACCTGGAATTAAACAGGAACCGAATCCAATTGTTCTTTGAAAAAAAAATTATGAACCCAGGGTGGCAACCATTATGGCTTTAATGGTATGCACCCGGTTTTCTGCCTGGTCAAACACGATTGACGCGGGTGATTCGAACACTTCTTCCGTAACTTCCATCGATTCGAGACCAAATTTCTGAAAAATGTCCTCACCCATTTTCGTTTGCCTGTTGTGAAACGCGGGAAGACAATGCAGAAATTTAACATTTTTGTTTCCGGTAAGTGCCATAACGTGTTGGTTTATCTGGTAGGGTTTAAGCAGTTTCACCCTTTCTTCCCAAACCGAAGCAGGTTCTCCCATGGACACCCATACATCGGTATACAGAAAATCTGCGTCACGAACTGACTTTTCCAGGTTATCACTAATGGTAATTTTTGCACCGGTGGCCCTTGCAATTTCCTCGCAGGTATGTATGAGTTCCTTAGCCGGCTGACAGGCAACAGGTGCAGCTGCCCTGAAATCGATCCCCATTTTGGCGCAACCAACCATCAGCGAATTGCCCATGTTATTCCTTGCATCGCCCAGGTAGCAGAATTTTATCTGGCTTAACGGTTTATCACTGTGCTCGATCATGGTCATCAGATCGGCCAGCACCTGGGTAGGATGAAACTCATTGGTAAGGCCATTCCATACCGGAACCCCGGAATAGTTGGCCAGATCTTCAACGATCTGCTGGCCATGACCCCGGTATTCAATGGCATCATACAAGCGGCCCAGAACACGGGCTGTATCTTTTACGGATTCCTTATGCCCGATCTGTGAACTCACCGGATCGAGGTATGTAACATGGGCTCCCTGGTCGTGTGCTGCAACTTCAAAAGCACAACGGGTACGTGTGGATGTCTTTTCAAAAATAAGTGCTATATTTTTCCCTTTTAGCCGGAATTGTTCTGTTCCGCTATATTTGGCCTTTTTCAGGTCAAATGAAAGATCAAGCAGAAATTTGATTTCCGCCGGAGTAAAGTCAAGCAACTTTAAAAAACTGCGATTGCGAAGGTTAAATGGCATATTGTAAATATTAAAGGATTACCAAAGAAAGAAAATCAATTATGATCACTGATTGTTACTGATTATTAGGAAATACAAAAATAATTAAACAATACTAATGCAGAGCATGATATTTGTCATTTTTGCATATATATACGCATATAATTTATAAATTTTCGTATCGATTCCGTGAACCTGATGCCGGACCTGGTGGTTCCTTTGTTTATCCTGCAATATGGCCGGTTGATCAAAACTTGCAGGAATTATCCAACCTATGGCAAACATAACACGTAAAGGAATGATAACAATACAACCTCGCATGAAAAAACCGTTGACAATTCTGTTCCTTTTACCCCTTATTAGTATCGTATCATGCAGTGTTGATAACAAACCGCAAAAGTTTGCCGCCGGCAGGATAGATTATAAAATAACCTACCTGAACCAGGACCTGGATGAAAAAACCATTGAACTGTTACCCAGGCGCATGAGATTGAGCTTTGATGAAAATCAGGCGGTTAACAACATAGAAGGATTTCTGGGCGTTTACCGGTTGAACTCGATCACGAATTTTGATTCCCGGAAATGCTCAACCCTGTTAAAGATATTCGAAAAACAGTATGTGTTCATGGGCAGGCGCGAAGAATTGATTTGTTGTTTTGATGCCATGGAGGGTATGAATATAGAAGAAACCCGTGAAACAAAGATCATTGCAGGCCTGAACTGCAAAAAGGCCAGAATTTCCCTGCCTTCGAACGGGCATACCTTTGACATATTTTATACGGGCGACATAAAACTTCACAATCCGAATTCAACAAATCCGTACAGGAAGATTGACGGGGTATTATTGGAATTTGAACTCACCATGCTTCACTTAAAGATGCGGTTCACCGCTGAAAACTTCGAACCCGGAATTGAAATACCCTCCCATGAAAATCTTCCCGACAATGTAAAAACGGTGAGCCGGGAACAGATGACACAGATCCTGAACAGGTTGATGAATTAGGGACGAAGGACAAGGGGGGAAAGAGTTTGGGGAATTGGGTGAATTGTTGCAAAGTAAGACGTTCTCTACTGGTAATTAACGATTTGCGGCTGATCCGGCAGAAAATCATTTAGCCTCAATCGCTGAACCTTCGAAGCATTAATATAGCGTGATGTGTTATCAGCAGGCTGACCGGGATACAGTGAGAATTTCAATTCAAAGGTATCGAAAACAAGCCTGTCATTTCTCATCCTGATACCGATCCCCAAACCGGAGAATAAATCCCATTCAGCATTATTCGTGGTTTCCGCTTTAATCAGACCGATATCAACCGATCCGAAAAAAGCAAAACGGAATCCGACAAGCCTGAAAGGACTAAAAAATACCGATTCGAGATTCAGCACCAGTTTTTCACTACCCCTGAGGCTGGGACCTGTAAGTCCTATTATCCCTCCCCTGTTTTCAAGGGTTGTAAATTCACCGGCATACCGGTTAATACCGTTCAGGTAGTTTAATGAAATGAAATTCCTGAACCGGAAATTGTTCAACGGGTATAGTCTGGAAAACATCCTCAGTTGTATGTTCAGGGCGCTTTGTTCGAAATATCCGCCATCAATGAATGTACCATATTGGACAAGCCCGTAGATATAACTTCTGTTTTTCAGGTAATTACCCAGGGAAGCCTCCATACCGATATAAGGTCTTGTTTTGTATTGCCCCCATTCTATTCCGGCAGTTAATCCGTAATGCAATCCAAAGGGCACATCCTCTGTCCGTCCGAAAGTATAGATAAGATTATCTCTCCAGGAACCCTGACGTGAAAATCCTCCGGATACCAGCAATATTGATTTATCCTGGAAGGGATACAGGTATTTTTCACCAGTAACCGGACCTTGTGAATAATTATTATAGAAAAACCTGCTGGTCACATATATTCCCGAACGGGTATAGGATGTTCCGGGATTTTTTAGCTGGATCATCCGGCCTGCCCAGAAGTCATAATTCGTGTATTCAACCGGTACTTCCGGTAACACGGTATCCGGTAAGGTAATATTTCTGATCGCCGAAGTGTTTTCCAGTCGCACTGCTCCGGCATATTTGAACCTGGTGCTCCGGAAGTCCCTGGTTATATTGGCATTATATGATGTAATATCCCACCGGTTAATATATTCCAATTCCGAAGAAATAAACTTGCTCCACAAGTTATAGATCCCATAGGACACCTGATATCCGAACAAAGGTTTATGACCGCCGTCCCAAAAGGCAGTTGTTGTGAACCGGTGGCCAAAACCCAGCATATTCATATTCCAGAGACCCACATTTCCGGCATTCGCATCGCTGAGTTCCGCACTGAAACCTACGGGCCACAAGTCCTGGGCAAGCAATACCAGATCTACCGAATCCGGCGATCCGGGGATGTTTCTTACCAGGAAACGTGCATCCATGATATAGGGGAGATCGCGCATGATTTTCTCGTTTTCTGATGCCCGGAATACATCCAGTGGTTCACCGGGATCAAGAAGCAGGTTCTTCCGGATTATCATGTGGCGGGTATCTCTGTGCAGCTGGTTTCCTGTTCGTTCAAGCCAGGAAATTGCGCTGTATGCAGTATCAAATACTGTCCCGGCAAAAATATCCACGCTCCGGATTTCAATATTCCGGATAATTTTCCCGTCATAGGCAAAAAGATTGCTATTGATGACCGGTGTCATCCGGTTTTCAAGACGGGACGGTTCTTTTTTAAAGATCAGATTGTGGAGTTCCTTGCTGAAACGGTTGCTTTTCCGGCGAAGTATCAGGCTGTCAATGGGCTTTTCCTGCAATATACTCCATCGGCTTTCCTGGTTTTCATGCAACAGGGTATCCTTCGGAGTTTGTTGGGCAAGCCCGGTAAAAACCGGAAAGAAATAAACAAGGAGAAATACGGTCCGGGATATCCGGGTTATGATCTTTCCATCCAGCGGGTTTAACCGTTTTTTTTTACAGCGGTTTGTCATCTCCGGAAATTTAATAATACGCTGTTTACATGCAAATCCTGATTTCTCCCCCCTGAGGTAAAAGTAGCAATTTTTTTGACCCCTCAGTTCAGTAGATATTTTCAGGTCATATAGTCAGTGTTGTATATTTAATTTACCTTTGCAGCGTTTTATAAAATAAATGTTGCCGAAATAATTTATGTGGAAGAAATTTTTTAATTTTTTCAAATACTTTATTTTCCTGGGTGCCGGAATACTCGTCTTTTGGTGGGTGTATAAGGATGAGCCTTTCGACAATTATAAACTGGCCTTCAGAGACCTTAACTATTTCTGGATAATCCTGTCCATCTTCTTCAGCATTTTATCGCAGCTAAGCCGTGCCATTCGCTGGAACATGCTCATCAAGCCCCTTGGATACAGTCCCAGGTTGTACAATTCCTTTTTTTCGGTTTTGATACTGTATTTTGTAAATCTTCTATTGCCACGTGCCGGAGAAGTTTTCCGGTGTACTATCCTGAGCCGTTATGAAAAAATACCGTTTGCAAAACTTGCAGGTACCGTGTTTGTCGAACGGATGGCGGATTTGCTTACCATGATGTTGCTGGCGGTGGTAATTATTGCCAGCCAGGTGAATGTATTTATAAAATTTTTCAATTCCAATCCCGAAGTAAAGGCCAACCTGATCAACCTGTTCTCCTGGCAGCATATTCTGATGGGTATTTTCGGATTGCTTGTCATAGCAATATTGTTATGGTCCGTTAACAGGTATTATAACCGGAAGAAAAGGGATAAAGGCAACAGATTCATAAAAAGAATCAGACTGATACGGCAAAACTTTGTTGAAGGCATTAAAACCATAGCCCGGATTGAAAACAAGTGGTACTTTATCGGCCATACTGTTTTCATTTTTGCCATGTGGCTTTTCATGCTGTATGTAATCTTTTTGGCCTTTGAACCCACATCACATCTTACACTGCAAACCGGTATGATCACATTCCTTATGGGAGGACTCGCCATGCTGGCTCCTGTGCAGGGAGGAATAGGTCCATGGCATTTTATGGTTTATGAAACCCTGTTTATTTATGGTATCGACAAAGCCGACGGAAAAGTGTTTGCGCTGATCGCACATGCCTCCACAAACCTGATTTACCTGGTACTGGGACTGTTAGCCCTGCTGATCATCCCCATTGTAAACCAGTACCGGTCAAAATAACAGACATATCCATACAGGTTACCGGTTTATTCGACCGTAAAGGTAAAATCAGCACTGACGGGATTACCTTCCTTGTCGAATCCCTCAGCACGACCGTAAAAAACTCCTTTCGTGTCGGAAGTATAAAAGTTAATCATGACGGGCTGACCGGAACTGACAATTGTCTGGGGATTCCAGTAAAGTGTTTTGCGGTTATCGGTAGCCGTTGTATTCTCTTTTGAATAATTGGGAGAAAAGAACTTACGGTTTGTATTTAATATATCCATACCCCATTGCACCGCAGGTTGCCTGTACCTGAACATGCCCTGTATGGTTGTTATCTCTATAACACCCCGGAAACCAACCTGCGTGTACTGGTTTACATCCACAAGCGAAGTGGAAATATTTATATTGGTAATATCCGATGGCAGCATATCACGCAGAATATCAACATTAGTGCCCTTGAGCATACCATTGATAACAATAATTGTACCTTCCTGGGTATAGGGCAATTCCGTTGCCTGTTCCGGCATACTGAATACTATGGTGTTGCCTTTAAGCTCATAAGGTTCCATATCCTGAATAATGTCCAATACACTTGAATAATCGGTATATTGTTTGGGATCATATTTTTTCTTCGTCTCGGTTACTGTTTTCCTGAAACGGCCCGGACCATAACGGAGCGTAAATACCACATCGGGATCCCCATAAGAGATTATATCCAGTATTTTTTGTTTGTCACCACTTTTAACCCGGGTAATCAGCTGATCTTTAAGTTTACCGGAATATTCATGATCAACCAGTGGACTCAGGTTGACTTTGCCCAGGGCATCATAAGCATCCACATTCAGGTAGTTAAAATCAATTAAATCAGATCCGAATAAAATCTGAAAATCGCCCTTCTCATTGGTCTGCGTTTCATACGACCTGTAATTGGGTATGTGGGTAACCCGCACTTTGGCATGCTGTGATGTGTTTTCTTTTTTGTCGAACACCTTGCCGATAAGTCCGTTCTGAGAATAATAACCTGGAATCATGCCGGAAACCGAAAGAACATGCTGCCAGTTTATTACCCTGTAGTTGGTGGTGAGCAGATCGAGGTCTGTAATACCTTGCGGAATAATTACCGGGATATTAACGGAATCATAGGCTGCCGAATGAAGGATCTTCATAAAATCAGTCACCATAGGATTATCTGCCAGTTGCCGCAGCGAAACTGACAGAGCTGTTTCTATCACGCTGCTTTTACCGTGGTAATCAAGTGTAAGTGATACCCGTTGACGGCTCTGATATACCGTACGATCGGTTTTAATTTGCAGTTCATCGGTATTACCCGAAACTTTGATAAGCCGCTCAGCGATCTGATTTTGCCTGGAATCAAACAGGGTTACCTGCATAACGCCAGGAGCAAGTCCGCCAACCGGTATTTTCACAACTTCAGATCCGGAGAAAATAACTTCTTTGCCCCAGATCACCTGCCTGTTCATCACTGCCACCCAGCACGATACTGTTGGCAAGTCACCCACAGGGGTCTGAACAACAAAGATTGCAGAATCCTGGTCCGTTTCCTTATACCGGAGGGTCAATCCCTGATCTCCGGGCATGGGAAGCGTATACAACCTGGATATACCCGGAGGTCCGGTAATTCTAAAATAGCATGTATCGGCCGAAGGGTTGAATTCGAAGCTGCCCAAACCCTTGTTGTTGGTCTTAATGCGCTGTATAACATTGTCTCTGCCGTCAATTATTTCTCCTTCCATGCCGGCAGGTTGCCCGTAACAGTTAACCGAACGGAATGCAACAAGTGATGTCACCCCCGGTAAAAGATTACCGCCCTCGGGGTAGAAAGTTATCTCAGGCGCTGATGTTGTGGCGGGAATTATTACGGTGTAATCACCCCTTACCTTTCTGCTGCTGACTTCAACGGTCAGCAACATCGTTTCCCCTGATCCGGGTACAATACATCTTATAACGGAGAATCCCCTTTCATCTGTGGTTCCGTTGCCCTTTTCAAATGAGCTGGTCAGAGAGCCTATGGTATAGCTGAAGTCAGTTCCGGTCACCGGTTTTCCGGATGCATCCATAAGCCTGATATCTCCCCTCAGAGAATCGCCCGGATAGAATATCTGCTTATTGAATAAAACATCTGCCATGAATCTTTTTTCATAGTATTTGCTGATAAGAATCTCCTTGCGAAAGGCATCTTCCGGCTTCTGGTTCTTCATCCATGCTGTATAGGCAACCAGATAATACTTTCCCGGAATTGAGGTTCTCGGCACGAGCAACCGCCCGGATACAGTATTACCGTTAAGAGGGTATCTCCGGAATATGATTTCTTCGCCTTTGTTGTTCAATAATTTAATATAAAAGTCATCACTCAGTGATTCACCTGACGGGGTGGGAAAGGAAGAGACAAATCCCTTAAACCAGATATCTTCACCCGGCCTGTATACAAACCTGTCAGTCATCAGAAATGCCTTTTCATCCCGGAAATCACTGTTATACCGGTTTAACGCTGCCTTCAGATTGTCGATGCAAAGCTTTCCGCCACCCTGGTTGAAACCTGTAATTAAAACAACCAATCCTACAGATAAAATCAGCAATGTTGATGTTGTTCTGGTATTTGTCATAGTTGTGATATATTATTCAAAACTAATCCTGGTCCGGGATAAAATCCCAATTATCATCCTCCCTGCTTTCTCGCTCCGAATTTCTGGCAGCTTCCTTTTCCTCCTCAATTCTAATGGCAGCTATTTCCCGTTCTGAGAAAATAATATTTCTCCGGCCAATCCTGAGAATGGTTTTTTCAATAGGTTCGTCCGGAATAATGGTATTCTCAATTCCCCAGAATTCCTCGTCTGTTTCACCAATCTGATCCGCCAGTATATCCTTCGGTTTTGAAACTTCATTAAACCTGAACCGGGTAATATTGGCCGTATCCTTATTTGTAACAACGAATTCAGATACCGATTCAAAATCAGAATTAAACTTATCCTGCTGCTTATTCCGTTTCCGCCTGACATGGATAAGAACATCACTCCGGGCATTGCTCAGGTTCCATTTGCCGTTATAAAAGCGGTAGTAGACCTGGTATATGGCGCTGATGGGCCTTACCCCCGTTCTTTTTGGCGTTTTTTTTACATAAATACCAGTGGCATAATTCATGCCCTTCTGGCTTAATTCGAAAGAGGCTCCGATAATGGCCAGTGAGTTAACATCAATGTAAACCCTGCCGCGGTAACACGGATAGCGGACCCCTTCGCGCTGATCAAAGCCTATCACATAGGTGGGCTGATCGAAATGGGTAATAATCCGTTCGATATTGTATTCGTACAGCGCAAAATAATCAGCATCAAGAAATGTGGGCGGAACCTTAACTATATCGAGCTGAAGCGTGTTGTAAAGTCCGCCCTGCACAATGAAATCGATAAATTCCTTTTCGCCGGTATTGTTGTCTTTCCTGCCTTTGAACAATCTGATCTGATCGCTGCGGACCGACGTGTAAGGTTCCTTGAAAATGTTGATCACGGCTTCGGAAAAGGATATATTCTTGTTGTCCTGCTGGGTTGATTCCCTGAAAAAGGCAGTAAACACGGCAGGTTTCCTGTCATAATTCTGGGGTATTCTTTCTATCGCCTTGGTAAGGATATAGATCGGGTCGAGGGGTTTCACAATAACTTCCCTGATCTGAACCTTTTCCGAGGAAAGCCGGACAATGAGAACACTGGTGTCCATGTCCTGCAGCGGCATTTTATAAAGTTTGTACCCGATATAGGAAACACCCAGGGTATCGTTATAATCCGAAGGTGAAATCTTCAGCTCAAACCGTCCTCCTGAATTGGATATGGTTCCGATACTCTTGTTATTGAGGAATATGCTTGAATAAGCGAGTGGTTTTCTGGTTCTTCCGTCAATGACCAAACCCTTGATCAACCTGAAATTCATTATCTGGTGCACCTTTTTCCGAAGGGGGACCAACAGGATCTTCCTGTTTTGTTCCATAAACTGTACGCTGTCATAACGAAAGATATCTTCGAGATGATTGCGGACAGCCTGCTTTTTCATGGCCACCGAAGCCATCCGGTGCACCTGGATCTGGGAGGTATAGGTGAAGGAAAACTTACCTTTCCGGCTGATTTCATTGAGCAACTGGTCAACTTCCCCGGTGGTCTGGGACAAATTTATTTCACGGTCGAGCAGGCTCTCCTGTGCAAGAGATGTATTTCCCGTTAGTAAGATTGTCATGAACAAAATGACGGGAAAAAAGCAGCGGTATGTTTCCCGTGAACCCATAACCAGGTGAGAGTTACTTTCTGACTATGAGTGCTGCGCCGGTGGTATCAAATTCAAGTCCTGAAACCTGTTTCAGTTCTTCCAGAATCTCACGCAATGGCTGATCCTGAAATTCTGCCGTAATATCTTCGATGATAACGGTCTCCAGCGTAAGTCCTTTTCTGAAATGGCGGGCAATATCAAAAAGTGCAGAATCGAGTGGAGTTTCATCAAAAATCAGGTGTCCGGTTTTCCAGGAGAGCTCATTAACTTCTATACTATTTTCAAGCTTCAGCTCATTGGTTGTAAGCAGGTATCCCGATTGATTGGCTGCAACTGTGAGTGTATTGCTTTGCTCATTCTTTCGGGCTAACAATACGGTGCCTGATAGAACAGAAACCTTAACAGCACCGTTATCCTCCCTGATGGTGAAACTGGTTCCGGTAACCTCAATAACTGATTCTCCGGTGTATACTTTAAATGGTTTACCGGGATTGCTTACCACATCAAACAAGCCCTCGCCCTCCAGAACAACTTCCCTGGTATTCCGGTTAAAATCATTGCGATACGTCAGCGTTGATCCAATATTCAATGTAACCAGCGTACCATCTGCCAGTCTAACCTCCTGAATGCTGTTTTCTGCAAGTATCCGCTTAAAATCCTGTCCGCTATCTCCGAAGGAGGTGATAAGCTTGTAAAACCCTGCGGACAATCCCAGGGCAAGCAAAAGTACCGCAGCAACGCGCAACATATAACGTTGTAAGCGGATTGGCTTATAATTGGATTGTAAGGGAGGATTGATCCTTCCCTGAACGGCCGACCAATCGGAAGCAGTATCTATCCGATTGAATATCTGAAGGTTTCCGGCCTCATGCCAGATCTTTTCCAACATATTGTATTCTTCCAGTTTTTTTGGATTCCGGGCAATAAGGTTATCAAATCTCTCCTTATCGCGCTGGTTGGCGACGTTGGTAAGTTTCTTGACAATAATTTTGATAGACATTTTTTTTAGTACCATACTAAATCGTTATTAAGACATTTAAATGGCTAAGTTCACTTATCCATTCCATGATCAAAACTACTATTAAAATATTACATTATTAACTATCAACATAATACCTAAGTTTTCTATTCTAAGTAATATATCCATCCAGTTTGGTCCTGAGTATTTTCAACGCCTTACTGATTTGTGTTTCTACCGTTCGTTTCGATAAATTCAATGCAACGGCTATCTCCTCATTCTTTAATCCTTCCAGACGGTTCATTTTGAAAATTCTTCTACATCTTGACGGCAGTGTTTCAATAACTTCATAAATCCGCTGTTGCAGCTCAAGCGTATTGATCTCATTTTCCAGGCTATCGTCCTCCTCCCTTGCAAATTCAATACTTTTAAGATGTTTTTCCCGGATGTTCCGGTGGTTGATATAATTGAGACAGCAATTGTAAACCGAACGGTACAGGTAGGACTTTAAGGAGGTGTCGATATTTACTGAATTGCGTTTTTCATAAAGCTTTACAAAGAAATCCTGAACAATTTCCCGGGCAACATCAATATCGGGAACATATTTGCTGGCATATACAACGAGCGGCGAATAATACTGTTTGAAAAGGGCTTCAAAAGATCCCATACTCCCGTTCGAAAGTGGAAATTTATCCGGTTTATTGAGATTGTTCATCCAGCCTTTCAGATTTTTAAATGGGTTGAGTTCTTTGAAAACCGGGTTAAATTTAGAAATAAATTATCTTTGTTTTTCATACTTTAAAACTTATACAAGAATGGTACTATCCTGTCGCCTGCTTTGTATGGCAGTTATTGTGACAATTACGGCCCCGGGCTGTAATAAGACTTCGCGGGTTCCGGAACCTGGAATTGCTGAAAACCGCAGCGGTAACCGTATCCTTTATATAGGAACTTATACCGAAAAGGAGGCACATGTAACAGGAAAGGCAACCGGAATTTATATTTATGAAATGAATGCAGAATCCGGACAACTCTCGCTTGTTGACAGTTCACCGGCAACAACCAACCCATCCTATCTGGCAGTGCATTCCGGTAAAAACCTGCTTTATGCGGTAA
This sequence comes from Bacteroidales bacterium, assembly GCA_035258345.1. Taxonomy (GTDB): domain Bacteria; phylum Bacteroidota; class Bacteroidia; order Bacteroidales; family UBA10428; genus UBA5072. The sequence continues at coordinate 38,839 of DATEVU010000119.1, read as the reverse complement.
ATGAAACCGGAAGCGGTTCCAGTAACTCATCCGGGAATGTCAGTGCTTTCCATATCAGGGATGGAGGTAGAAAACTGGAACTGATCAATTCGGTTTCTTCCGTTGGAAGTTACCCTTGTTACATCAGCATAGACAATACTGCGAGGTATGCCATGGCTGCAAATTACGGCAGTGGCACGGTAGCCCTGTTCCCAATTAATGCGGACGGCAGTCTGAAGGAGGCAACCTCCGTAGATCAGCACACCGGCAGGGGACAAACCGGCAGGCAGGAGTCCGCACATGCCCACATGATTATTCCGTCCCCTGATAGTATCCACGTTTATGCCTGTGATCTGGGCACCGATAAGGTATATTGTTACTCCGTGGATACGCTCAACAGCACCCTCATTTCATCGGGTCCGGCCTACAAAACCATACCGGGAGCAGGTCCGCGGCATCTGACCTTTCATCCGGAAAGAAATATCGCCTATATCGTCAATGAGCTCAACGGAACAATAGAAGCGGTTAAGATTGACAGTCTCTCGGGTTCAATGAAAAGGTTCCAGGTAATATCAACGAAACCATTAACTGAAAGCCGGGATGCCTCCTGTGCCGATATTCATATCACCCCTTCGGGAAAATACCTGTATGCCTCTAACCGTGGTGAAATCAACAACATAGCCATGTATTCGGTAAATCCTGAAACCGGCGAACTTGATCTTACCGGTCATCAGCAGGTAAAAGGCATAACACCCCGAAGTTTTGCCATTGATCCGTCAGGAAATTTTTTGCTGGTGGCCAACCAGGATTCGGATAACATTATTACGTTCCGGATTGACCAGGATACCGGCAGACTTATTGATACCGGTTTTGAAGTCATTGTTCCGACCCCGGTTTGCCTGAAGTTTTTGGAATGAAATTAGTAACAAATGTTATTAGCACAAGGATCGGGCATACGGGACAGGGGCCTTGAGGCAGAATTGGTTTTCAATGCTTCACGGAGCAGCGGACCCGGGGGCCAGCATGTAAATAAAGTCAGTACACGCATAGAACTGCGACTTGACATTCCTGGTTCAAAATTGCTGAAGGAAGAGGAAAAGCTGGTCCTGATAGACAAACTGGCTAACCGCATTTCCAGGGAAGGCATGCTCATACTTGCATCACAATCCGGGCGTTCACAATTTAATAACAGGGCCGAAGTAACCGAACGGTTTTACAGGCTTGTTGAAAAGGCGCTCACGCCTGCGAAAAAACGAAGGCCTACCCGCCCCACAACTGCATCAAGAATTAAACGGCTGGAAAGCAAGCAACAGCGATCGGAGAAGAAAATGCGGCGTAAATCCCTGCCGGAAGAATAATCAGGGTCAGAGCACCTGTATGGTAAATATCTCATTCCTGTCGAAATCGGCCCAGTAACGGATGGCTGCTTTTCGAACAAGCTCCCAGTAAATATTGCTGTCGAGACCATATATTTTACTGAGTTCCCTGATCTCGGATTCCACCTTCGTGCGGATCTCCGGCTTAAGGGAAAGCCGGATCTTCCTGTTCATATAGTTAAAATCAGCCTGGGGAAGCCTCAGGGTATCCGAGATCACACTGATCAATCCGTGTCCCAGGGTGGCACCGGTACTTACCTGCAATCCGTCGTTCATGCAGCTGAATGGGGGCGTAAGTCCCGCATAGGAAGCCACATTCATCTCATCGACACCAGTCCCGAAATATTCCCTGGCCCGGATCCCCATTTTTACGCCAATCACGGCATATACACCAAGATGCCGGTGAAGTTCATTGGCAATAACAGTTGAAACCCACTCCTCCCTGCCGAATTTCTTTAGTGTGGTTAGCATAGTCACCTGGATATCATCAAAATAGGGAACGGTATCGATGGGAAACTCCTCAAGTACCTGGTTCCGGCTGACGTTGTCACCTGCGAGAATATGGTTAAAGGCAGTTATGATATCATTTCCGGTTCCCTGATCCTTCAGGCGGTAACCGTCCGTACCTCCGGAGGCTTTTTCCTGAAATAATCCTGGAAAATGGATAAAAAGTACCGGTAATTCGTCAAATAGTGCTCTGGCATAAGGGGTTTCAGGGGTAATCAGACTTTCCATCACCTTGCCGGCCAGTTTGGTATGGATCAGGTTGATCGAACTTATCAGGACATTGTCATACCGTTTCAGGGAATCGCCATAAACAAGGTTTAAGGGCACACTACCGGAAATTATCCCGGAAGCCGAGATTGTATCCAGGTTATAATTGAAGTTATTTATTTTATAATCCGGTGAGCTGCTCCATAGTATCCGTAAAACACGGGCTGTGAATTCCGGGCATTTTTCGGTACATAACCGGGCTGTGTTAAGACTTCCGAGGCTTATAAAGGTAATGCGTTCGCGGGTGTTTTCCAGCACATAGTTAATGATGCCGGCAGCCCCGGGTAGTTCGGTATCAGTCAGGAGCGGTGTACCCCACTCCATGCCCATGGCCGTAGGGCAGGCACCGGCCTTTACAGCCTGATCCGGATTGCAGCCGACAAGAATTCCTTCATGGTGCATTTCATTCAACAGGCTTTTGACCTTGTAAAATCCGTTTGTGGCATCTATCACGCCGTCGGATGTGGTAATTGCCAGAATTCTCACATTGGGTGAGGACAGCAACAGGCAAATGGCACGAAAGTCATCCAAACCACAATCGGTATCTACGATCACATAATGCTGTGATTTCCAAGGATGAGCACCAAGGGTAAAAGCCAGGAAGACCAGATGGAGCAACAAAAATATTCGTTTCATTATGCGATTCTTAAAGATCTAAAAACACAATACCTATACCACAAAGGGCAATCGCAGCACCGGCAATAACATGCTGGTATTTTTCCAGTATACTGAACTTAACAAGTGAGATACCTTTAACCATCAGAACCACAATCAGGATCATCGTGCTTATGGTAGTCAGCGCAAACACGAGCGAAATATATGCTACGGCCGCGTAGTTGTGCTGGGAGGCAGGATACATAAGTATCGGTATCAGGGGTTCACAGGGCCCCAGTACAAAAATGGTGAACAATATCCAGAAAGTCATTTGCTTTTTACCGTTGAATGCGTGATCATGATGGTGGTGCGGTTTCCTCCGCCACAGCCTCAACAGGCCCCAAACCATATAAGCCCCTCCGAAAATAAGCAGCAACCAGGCTGCAATATTGCCGCGGGATCCTTCTACCTTTTCAATGCCGGATATTGCTATTCCTGCTGCTATACCCACAAATCCAATGATTATTGAACTTAACACATGGCCCAACCCGCACAAGGAAGTTATATATATTGTTTTAAGCATGCTCCAGTTCCTGGTCTTCGACATGGCAACAAATGGAAGGTAGTGATCGGGTCCGGCCAGTGTATGCAGCGTTCCGATAGTCAGGGCTGTTCCTGCCAGAAATGACAAGTTGGTTTCCATATAGAGATAATACTTTATTAATTTTCGTGTCACCAAGATACAACAATAGTTTAAAATACCAAATCATCGTTTTGGTTATCTTTGTTCCAGAATTAACCAAAGAACAAATTTGCCCGGCTATGAAGCATAAAAGGCAGGCAAGATATAGCAGGATCCGGCAGCAGTTGAAGGAGATTCTAAGCAAAAATGATGATCTTTTTTCAGGAATGGCCACCATAAATGCAATTCTTTACCATAAAATGGACGGTTTTTTCTGGGTAGGGTTTTACCTGCTGAAAGATGGCAGGTTACTTGTAGGACCTTACCAGGGGCCGGTGGCCTGTATTGAGCTGCCCGGGAATAAAGGGGTTTGCTGGGCCGGGATCAACGGCGGAGTTCCGGTGATCGTGCCTGATGTGCATGAATATCCGGGACATATTGCCTGTGATCCGCGTTCAAAATCCGAAATTGTCATACCGGTCAGGGACAGGAACAACATGGTAATCGGCGTACTGGATATTGACAGCAATGTAAAAGACAATTTTGATTATACCGATGCGCAGGAACTTGAACGCATCGTAGCCCTGCTTATTGAATAGCCGTGATGATCCGGCTAAATGATCCCGCACCTACTGGGGAGAGAATTTTTCCAGCAGTTCTGCAATCTTATCAATTGAATAGGGTTTGACGAGCATTCTGTCAAAGCCTTCCAGAACCGACTTCTCGACAAACATACCCGGATTATGTGCTGTGAGTGCAATGATAGGGACCCTGTTCTTGGGATATTCCATATTCCCCCGTATGTATTTCATGGCTTCGAGACCGCTCATCACCGGCATTTCAATATCCATCAGGATCAAATCGATATCGTTGTTCATTTTGAGTGCTTCGAGAGCCTGCTTACCATTTTCGGCCTCAATAAATTCATGACCGAGCGTTCGCAGAATTTCCGAAACGAGAAGCCTGTTGGTATAATAGTCATCAGCAATTATAATCTTCATCACGAATCAATTAATCCTTTTACTTCCAGGACATTCTCTTTAATCTTAGCTCTTTCATCTTAGCTCTTTCATCTTTTGCCCCCATTACCCCTTTTCATTCAGCGTACGTATGATCTTCATACTGTTGATACTAACCCTTGATCCTTCGAGGTCAATGATCTTGTCGTTCTTGAATTCAGCCAGCGTCCGTATAAAGCTTTCTTTTGTGGTACCGGCAAGTTCAGCAAGTTCGCGTCGGGTAAGCGGGAAATCAAAGACCTGTTGTTTGAAAATAATCTCCGAAAAGTACAAAATTACCGCCGCCATTCTTCCCGGCAATTGTTTATACGTCTGATTCATTATGCGTTCAAAAATAAACAAACCATCCCTGCTCAGCGACTCTATGATTTTTGCAGCAAAATCACCATTCCGTTTAATAATCCGGTCAGCAACACCAAGGTCGATAAATCCTATTTCGGCATTCTGCACCGAGGATGCAGAGAATTGGTGCATTATGCCTCCATAAACCGACATTAGTCCAAGAAATTCGCCCGCTGTGGCGATCTTCAGAATAACTGACCTTTTATTGTACCCTTCTTTATATACTTTTACAAAACCCGATTTGACAAACATAACATGAGAAACAGGTGTATTCTGACGAAAAATGACCTCGCGTTTCTCAAAATTAACCATGCTGGTGTGCAATGCAAACTCTTCAACCTCTTCATGAAGCAGGCAATCCTCAAATGGCAAACCTGAAACTGTTCCGGATGGAGCATGGTGGTTCATAGGCAGCAGACTGGCACATAAAATTAGTAAATAAAACGAAGCGGTGAACACAATCATTGAAAAAAGGTGAGATAAATCATCCGCATATTCCGGCGGGTATTTCGTTACATTTTATGCAACAATCCCAGCATATTCCCAACGGTACTGATTTCGATAAACGAAGCGCTTTGTGTCCATTCAAAATTTCCGCCCAGCACAACCACCTTGTCCGACTTCTTGAGCAATCCCTTCGACAGGAGATTATTCAATGCCTGGACAATGAAATTGTATGTTTGGCCTTCCTGGATATGATCGGCATAAACACCGAAGGAAAGTGCAAGTTCACGCACTACCCGCTGATCGTAACACTGGGCAAAGATCACCTTGCGTCCCCTGTAGGCGGCAACATTACGAATAGTCCTTCCGGTTGAAGTATCGGCAATGATAGCCTGGCAGTCGAGTTCCAGGGATGCTTCAACAGCTGATTTCGACAAATAGGCCGAAGTCTTGTTGCTCATCACCAGCATGGGTGTATAATGAATGTCGCTGCGGCTTTTCTCCACCTCCAGGGCTATCCGGGCCATGGTGGCAACGGCATCCACGGGATAATTACCATAGGCAGTTTCACCGCTTAGCATCAGGGCATCAGCCTTGGCGTAAATAGCATTGGCAACATCCGATACCTCTGCACGGGTAGGCCTGGGATTCTCGATCATCGAATGCAGCATTTGTGTAGCAACAATCACAGGCTTTCGGGCATCAATGCAGGTATTGATGATCATTTTCTGGATTCCCGGTATCTTCTCATACGGAATTTCAAGAGCAAGATCACCCCGTGCTACCATGATCCCATGAACATGGGGCAGGATTTCTTCGAGATTATCCACCCCTTCCTGGTTCTCGATCTTGGCAATGATTTTTATACGTGATTTATTGTCATCCAGGATCTTCTGTATTGCGAGTACATCCTCCTTATTTCTTACAAAGGAGTGGGCAATAAAATCGATATCCTGTTCAATGGCAAAATTGATATAGTCAATATCCCTCGTATTCAGGGCTGGCAGGTTGAATTTCACACCGGGAACATTCACGCTCTTTTTACCCTTAACAGTACCGTCATTGGTGGCACAACAGAGCAATGCACCATCTTTTCTTTCGAGCACCTCGAATTCGATATCCCCGTCATCAATCAGTATCTTCTTACCCGGATCAACTTCCCTTACAAAATGTTCATAGGTAACATATATGCATTCAGGGGTTGTCTGGTGCGTAATCCCTCCCTTGATCCGGATGATATCACCTTTTTTAACAGCTACTTTATAATCCGAAGGGGTGGTCCTTATTTCAGGTCCTTTTGTATCGAGTATAAATGCAATTTTGTCAGATACCTTGCGGACATTGAGAATTACTTTCAGGGATACGGCAACTGACTGGTGTGCAGTATTCAGCCTCACCACATTCATACCGTTCTCAAACAAAAGCCGGATAAACTCCTCATCGCACCGCAAATCGGAAATGGTGGCCACAATTTTGGTTTTCTTTAACATAATCCTGGTATAAATAAAAACCGTGCAAAAGTATGAATTAACTCCAAATAAACTAATTTCACCTGGCATATTAAGCGTATCAATTGAATTGGCAATCGCAGATATCGGGCTATAAATCTTTTCTTAAAATTGAAAAATCGCTTTCCGGGAATTCTGTGGAGGCCTACCTGGACGACCTGGAAAAATTGATGGCCTTTTTTAAGGTCAGACAATTGGATATCAGTCCGGAAAATGTCGAGTATGCACACTTAAAGGATTTCCTGGTGTGGATAGGAGAGCTGGGAATGAGTCCGCGAAGCCAGTCCCGGATCGTTTCAGGAATTAAATCTTTCTTCAGGTATCTCCTCATCGATGAAAAAGCTGTAAAAGATCCGGCCGAATTGCTGGAAGCACCAAGGCCGGGCCGAAAATTACCAACCATTTTGGGCATTGATGAGATTGACCGCCTGATCGCTTCCATTGATCTGAGCAGGCCGGAAGGACACCGCAACAAGGCCATAATTGAAACCCTTTATGGTTGTGGGCTGAGAGTTAGTGAACTCGTCAACCTAAGGATAACGAATTTATTTTTCGAAGAAGGATTTATTAAGGTAACCGGAAAGGGCAGCAAGGAACGACTGGTACCGATAGGGAGCACAGCTGTCCGGGAGATCAGGTATTATTTCGAACAATCGCGGAACCACATACAACCGGTTAAGGGCGCTGAAAACATCGTATTTCTGAACAGGCGGGGTAATAAGCTCACACGCGTAATGGTTTTCACCATTATCAGGGAACTTACCCTGAAAGCCGGCATTACCAAACAGATAAGCCCGCATACGTTCCGGCACTCCTTTGCCACCCACCTCGTGGAGGGCGGAGCTGACCTCCGTGCGGTGCAGGAAATGCTGGGCCATGAATCCATTCTTACCACCGAGATATACACTCACCTGAACCGTGAGTTCCTCAGGGATGAGATAATCCGGTTTCATCCGCGGTCTGCAGGAGCAAAAAAGACCAGGCCTCACCGCGCCGGATGATCCTGTACCTGTTATATTTTTAGCCCAGGGTATTCTTTACAAGCTATTTTTTTATTATGTTTGTGCCTTTTACAAAATTTGTCATTATAAATTAACAAATTGAAAACTAAATAAATAAAACAATGTCGAATAGTAAGCGTGTTTACACATTCGGAGCCAAGAAGGCCGAAGGAAAGGCAGATATGAAAAATTTGCTTGGTGGTAAAGGGGCCAACCTGGCTGAAATGTGTTTGTTAGGCCTCCCTGTGCCTGCCGGTTTTACAATTACAACTGAAGTTTGTACCGAATATTATGAGAACAACTGCCAGCTTCCTGCAGGGCTTATGCCTGCAGTATGGGCTGCCATGGAGAAAACCGAAGAAGCCATGGGTATGAAATACGGCGATGCCGAAAATGCACTGCTTGTCTCCTGCCGTTCCGGAGCGCGCAGTTCCATGCCTGGTATGATGGACACCGTGCTGAACATCGGCCTGTGCTCCGCTACCATACCCGGTTTTATCAAGAAAACCAACAATCCCCGTTTTGTGTGGGATTCATACCGCAGGCTTATCATGATGTATGCCGATGTGGTAATGGAAAAGGCTGAAGGACTTGAACCTTCAGATGGTAAGGGTATCCGTAAACAGCTTGATGACATGCTCGACGAGTATAAACATAAGAAAGGCTGCAAATCCGATACTGACTTAAGTGCAGAGGACCTCAAGTCGTTGGCCGAAAATTTCAAAAAAAGGGTTAAGGATTCACTCGGTCAGCCATTCCCCGATGATGCCCGGGCACAGCTCGAAGGCGGTATCAAGGCTGTTTTCAAAAGCTGGAATGGTAAGAAAGCTGTATCATACCGCCGTATTGAAGTTATTCCTGACGAATGGGGTACTGCGGTTAATGTTCAGGCCATGGTATTTGGCAACATGGGTGATACATCTGCAACAGGTGTGGCATTCACACGTAACCCGGCCACCGGTGATAATTTATTCTACGGTGAATGGCTGATCAACGCCCAGGGCGAAGATGTTGTTGCCGGTATCCGTACACCGAATCCCTTGAACAATGATACCAAAAATGAACAGAATCAACATCTAAAGAGCATGCAGGAAGCAATGCCTTCCACCTACAAAGAACTTTGGGACATTCGCAATACACTGGAAACGGCTTTTAAGGATATGCTCGATATTGAATTTACAATCCAGGAAGGTGTATTGTACATGCTGCAATGCCGTGCAGGAAAACGCACCGGCACCGCTGCATTAAACATGGCCATGGATATGCTCCGGGAAGGTCTTATCGATGACAGGAAAGCTGTTACGCGGGTTGACCCTGCGCAGCTGGATGAACTTCTCCACCCGATATGTGATCCTGCTGCTGAAAAGAAAGTAACCCCGCTGGTGAAGGGACTTCCGGCCGGACCTGGTGCTGCCGTGGGTAAAATTGTTTTCACTGCAGAAGATGCTGTTGCCTGGAATCGCAATGGCGAGAAGGTTATTTTGCTTCGTGAAGAAACCAACCCCGAAGATGTTGAAGGAATGCGTGCTGCCGAGGGTATTTTAACAGCCCGTGGCGGCATGACCTCTCACGCTGCTCTTGTAGCCCGCGGATGGGGGAAATGCTGTATAGTAGGTGCCGGTCAGCTGCATGTGGATGCTGCCGGTAAAAAGGCAAAAATATCCGGTACCGGCATTTTGCTGAAGGAGGGAGATGTTGTTACGATGAACGGAACCAAGGGTAACGTGTATGCAGGCGCTATCGCTCTGATGGATGCGACCGAGAATCCAAGATTCCGGCATTTCATGGAACTGGTGGACAGGTTCCGCACCATGGGTGTTCGTACCAATGCAGATACCCCTGCCGATGCTAAGATCGCCCGGGATTATGGCGCTGAAGGTATTGGACTTTTCCGCACCGAACATATGTTCTATGGCGAAGGATCGGATCAGCCCCTGTTCATGCTCAGGAAAATGATCCTCAGCAACTCGCTGGAAGAGCGCAAGGTTGCATTAAATGAACTATTTCCCTTTGTCAAGAAAAGCATCAAAGGTACGCTCGAAGCCATGAACGGACTTCCTGTTACTTTCCGTTTACTTGACCCCCCGCTTCATGAATTTGTTCCCCAGAGTCCTGAAAAGCAAGCCGAACTTGCAAAAGCACTGGGCATATCAGTTGAAGCAATTGCCAAACGCGGTGAATCGTTGCACGAATCCAACCCAATGATGGGTCATCGTGGTGTGCGACTGGGCGTTACCTATCCCGAAGTTTCAGAGATGCAGATACGCGCGATCTTCGAATCGTATGCCGAATTGAAAAAAGAAGGCAAGGATCCGCATCCCGAAATTATGGTTCCCGTAACTTGTGATGTATCTGAGCTGGATTTCACCAAAAAGATTGCAGACCAGGTTTATGACGAGGTTTGTGCCAAATTTGGTATAAAATCAATTGATTATAAATATGGTACGATGATAGAAATTCCGCGTGCCTGCCTGTTGGCCGATCGTATGGCCAAATCTTCCGAGTTTTTCTCTTTCGGTACCAATGACCTTACGCAAATGATCTTCGGCTTCAGCCGTGATGATATTGGCGGATTCCTTCATCATTACCTTGACTATAAGATGTTGTCTGCCGACCCGTTCCAGACCATCGATCAGGATGGTGTCGGACAGCTGATTAAAATGGCCGTGGAAAAAGGACGCAATACACGTCCCGATCTGAAAGTGGGTATTTGCGGTGAACAGGGCGGAGATCCTGCTTCGGTGGAATTCTGCTATAAAACAGGGCTAACTTATGTAAGCTGTTCCCCATTCAGGGTTCCTATTGCCAGATTGGCTGCAGCACAGGCTGCAATCAAGGCTGCCAGGTAATCCCGGCGATCATGAAAATTAAAACCGCCAGTTTTGAAACCGGCGGTTTTTTTTATGACAAAAACTATATCTTTGCCTGATTTCGATTTAAGTATAAACCAATAATTAATTGACCAAATGAGCTTTATCAGCCCAAACCAATTGGCCAAGTATGGCATCAGTGATGTGAAAGAAGTGATCTATAATCCGACGTATCAGGATCTGTTCGACTATGAGACTGATCCCGCGCTGGACGGATTTGAAAAAGGAATTCAAACCAACACAGGTGCCATTGCTGTGAAAACCGGGGTTTTTACCGGACGGTCCCCAAAAGACAAGTATTTTGTTAAAGATTCTGTTTCAGAGAATACAATCTGGTGGGATGGTGTAATTAACCGGCCTATCAACCAGGATGTTTGGAAACATTGCAAAGACCTGGTAATCAATCAGCTTTCCGGTAAAAAAAGATTGTATGTCGTGGACACTTTTTGCGGAACAAATGCCAACAGCCGTTTAAAGGTCAGATTTATTATGGAAGTGGCCTGGCAGGCACACTTTGTTACCAATATGTTCATCCGGCCCTCGCATTTTGAACTGGCTAATTTTGGCGAACCCGATTTTGTTTTTTTTAACGGCTCCAAGGTCACCAATCCGAAATGGAAAGAGCAGGGCCTGAATTCGGATGTTTTTGTATTATTCAACCTTACCGAGAAAGTTGCCGTTGTGGGTGGTTCGTGGTACGGTGGTGAAATGAAAAAGGGAATATTCAGCCTGATGAACTATTATCTCCCGCTTAGGGGAATGGCCTCCATGCACTGTTCGGCCAATGTTGGCGAAAAAGGAGATGTAGCCTTGTTTTTCGGTCTTTCGGGAACAGGGAAGACAACACTCTCGGCCGATCCGAAAAGGTATCTTATCGGGGACGATGAGCACGGATGGGATGACCAGGGTATTTTTAATTTCGAAGGAGGCTGTTATGCCAAAACCATTAACCTGAGCAAGGAAAATGAGCCTGATATTTACAGGGCGATCAGGCGCGATGCTTTGCTCGAGAATGTAACCGTCCGTGCGGACAGATCGATTGATTTCGCCGACTGTTCGATCACAGAAAACACAAGGGTTTCCTACCCTATTTACCATATAAGTAAAATAGTACTGCCGTCAAAGGCAGGGCATGCGAACAAAATTATTTACCTTTCGGCAGATGCTTTTGGTGTACTTCCTCCGGTTTCCATTCTCGACCGTAACCAGGCACAATACCATTTCCTTTGCGGATATACATCCAAGCTTGCCGGTACCGAGCGCGGAATAACCGAACCGGTTCCGTCCTTCTCCCCGGCTTTCGGTGAGGCTTTTCTCACACTTCATCCCACCTATTATGCCACCGAGCTGGCAAAAAAGATGGACCAGTATCATGCAAAGGCTTATCTCGTTAATACCGGATGGAACGGTACAGGTACAAGGATCTCGATCAGGGAAACACGTGCCATTATTGACGCAATACTCAACTGCTCCATCGAAACGGTCAAAACTGCTCATATCCCCTACCTTAACCTCACAATTCCCGTTAGTCTCCCGAATGTTTCCAATAGTATCCTTGATCCCCGTGACACCTATTCCGATAAGTCAATCTGGGAAAAGAAAGCAAAGGATCTCTCGGCAAGGTATATCAAGTACTTTGAACAATTCACAGATACATCTACAGGTCAGGCACTTATATCTTCAGGCCCCAATATTTAAGTCTTATTAAAAGCCTCTATTTATTTGAAATAGAGGCTTTTATATTATATAATCTGCAAAATAGGTATAAATACCTGTTGCAGGTAGAGTTTTTATGCATATATTTGCAGCCCAATATCTATTTAAAGTTCTTAATGCACATTGTTTATAATATTGGCATTCTGATACTTGCCTATTTAATTGGCTCAATACCCACCTCTGTTTGGATTGGTAAAGCATTTTTCGGTATTGATATCAGAGATCGCGGAAGCAAAAATGCCGGCGCTACCAACGCCATGCGAATTTTTGGCTGGAAAGCCGGATTGACCGTGTTGTTAATAGACATCTTAAAAGGCTGGCTGGCAGTAAATCTCATTCATCTCACCAATTATTATATTCCTGAGACCGGTGATTTTATTGAATTTCAGCTCTTGCTTGGAATAGCAGCTATCCTGGGTCATATTTTCCCGGTGTATGTAGGTTTCCGTGGGGGCAAAGGAGTTGCCACGCTTTTTGGCCTTGTGCTTGCTATTAATCCCGAACCTACTCTCCTTTGCATAGGTGTTTTCGTCATTTCCCTGATCATTACGAAGTATGTTTCGCTTAGTTCTATGATTGCCGCTTTTAATTTTCCCATAATGGTGATCTTTGTTTTTAAGACCACCACACCGTCCCTGGTACTTTTTTCCCTGATACTGGTTGTTCTGTTGCTGTTCACCCACCAGAAGAATATCGAAAGGTTGCTCAGAAAGGAAGAAAAGAAAGTGCTTTTTCTGATGAGCAAGAGGCGCCGGGAATTGGAACGTCTGAAACAATCGGCGTAGCGGTCACACTATCACCGCCTTCTCAGGAACTCATCTTCAAGTTTGTTGTGCAGTGTTTTTACATCGGTGGGTTTTAATGTACCTGCTTCAGCAAATGAAATACCCCCGGTTTCTTCCGAAACGATTATTACAAATGCATCGGTTTGTTCGGTGAGTCCGACCCCCGCACGGTGACGCAAACCATACTGTTCCGGAAGTTCAAAATTGTCGGAAACCGGCAAAATGCAGCTGGCTGCACGAATCCTGTCATTGTTTATGATCAGTGCGCCGTCATGCAACGGGCTGTTCTTGTTAAAAATCGATTCTATCAACCGGCTGGTGGTCCTAGCTTCAAGTATGTCACCGGTGGCAACATAGGCGTCAAGTGTGGAATTGCGCTGTAAAACAATGAGTGCTCCCACCCTGTCCTTCGACATATTCACACATGCCTTGATGATGGCATTGGTGTTCATAACAGGCAGGCCTGTACCAACTTTTGAGAGAAAGCTTTCAATGGATATACCGGCCTTGGGCAAATACCTGGAACTGAACATGATCAGGAATCTTCTTAATTCAGGCTGGAAAACAACAATTATCGCAATAGCACCCACCCCGATTATCTGGCCCAGAATGCTTCCCAACAGCAGCATGTTGTCTTTCACCAGCAACCAGGCCACGTAAAAAGTAATAATGGTGACAAAAATATAGGTGGCAATGGTTCCCCGGATGAGCTTGTAGATCTGATACATCAGCAGTGCTACCAGCAAAATATCTATAATATCAATTATTCGAACCTGGATGAAAGCCGACATCATAATAAACTGCATTTCAGATACAAAGTAAAATTAATACATTTAATCGATTAATCTTCCGCATCACGGTAAATCATAAAGAGTTTTACCGCTTCAGCCGCTTCCAGCACATCGTGGACCCGCAACATGTTTGCGCCGTTATTCAGCGCCAGGATGTTCAGCACGGTAGTGCCATTCAGTGCCGCTTCCGGTTGTATGTTAAGCGACCTGGTGATCATCGATTTGCGTGAAAATCCTGCCATTATTGGTAAACCCAGCATTTCAAACAACTTCAAACGCTTTAGCAACTGAAAATTATGCTGTAATGTTTTGCCAAACCCGAAACCAGGATCAACAATAATATCAATGATACCTGCATTCCTTGCAGCGGTTGTGCGATCGGCAAAAAAGGCCAGCAATTCCCGGACCACATCATCATATTCCGGATTCACCTGCATCGTAGCCGGCGTTCCCTGCATATGCATCATGATGTAGGGTACCTTAAGCGTACCGATAACGGAAAGCATCCTGTTGTCAATCAAACCGGATGAGATATCATTAACCATATCTGCTCCGTATTCCTTTACACCGTATTCCGCGACATTGGCCCTGAACGTATCGATTGACAGAAGGATATCCGGGAATTCGTGCCTGATGGCATGCAAGGCTATTTTAAGCCTCGACATTTCTTCGGCTTCCGGTATTTCTTCTGCCCCTGGCCTGGATGAGGCTGCACCGATATCGATAATATCCGCACCATCCCTGATCATGGAAGTTACCTGTGTAAGTACAGTCTTTTCCTGTTGAAATCGTCCCCCGTCATAAAACGAATCCGGTGTGATATTCAGAATGCCCATCACCCTGGGGACAGCAAAATCAATTAATCTGCCCCGGCAGTTGATGGTCTGTTTTCCTGAAAATAATGTATCTTTAGAACCCATTCTTTGGAACATTTTGCTAAAAGTACTAAAAAGATCGGCATGAAGTTTTTGGTTATTGAAGGAGTTGACGGATCGGGCAAATCCACCCAGATAAAACTGATGATGAAACACCTGGAAGAAAAAGGTATCCGATATAAATATATTCATTTCCCCCGGACGGAATCTCCTGTATTTGGAGAATTGATCGCACGTTTCCTCCGGGGAGATTTCGGTACCCTCAACAGTGTTGATCCCTACCTGGTTGCGCTGTTGTATGCCGGTGACCGCCGGGATGCAGCCCCTTTGATCCGGGACTGGCTCAACACCGGTTATTTTGTTATTCTCGACCGGTATGTGTATTCCAATATTGCCTTTCAGTGTGCCAAACTTACAAAAACGGAAGAACAGGAACGGCTCGGCAACTGGATCGTTGATCTGGAATACAATTACAACCAGATCCCCAGGCCTGATCTCAACCTGCTGCTGGATGTACCCTTTTCATTTACAGCCAGCAAACTCAGCGGGAACAGGGCTGGAAGTGAACGCGACTATCTGCAGGGATTACGTGATATCCATGAAGAAGATCTTGATTTTCAGCAACGGGTTAGAAATATTTACCTGATGCAGGCTGCCGCCTGCACCGACCTGAAAATCATAAATTGCACAGATGAAAAAGGAACCATGCTTGCTCCCGAATCTATTTTCGGAAAAATATTGGATACAATTGAATAATTAAAACATACCCGGATAATGAAGCTTATTACTTTTTCCGCCAGGATCTTTTCCGGACTGGTATTTATTTACAGCGGATTTGTCAAAGCTATCGACCCCTATGGATCCGCTATCAAATTTGAGGAATATTTTGAGGCCTTTGGTTTTGGTTTTCTTGATTTTTCCGCCCTACCACTGGCAATACTGCTTAGCGCGGCCGAATTGATGCTTGGGATTAACCTTATTGCCGGGCTGAGAATGAAATTTACAGCCTGGCTGTTGTTGATTTTTATGTCGTTTTTCACCCTGCTGACCTTTTTTCTGGCACTGACCAATCCGGTTAGCGACTGCGGTTGTTTTGGTGATGCCGTGAAACTCACAAACTGGCAAACTTTTTGGAAAAATATCATACTGTTGGCACCCACCCTGGTGGTTTTTATCTGCCGGAAAAGCCCGGTAGGATTTTCCAAACCGCCAATAGAATGGATTCTTGTTGCCTTCAACTTTCTTATTGTATGTATGCTGTCCGTTTACTGCATACTGCATCAACCCCTCCTTGATTTCAGGCCTTACACGACAGGCACCCATATTCCCGAAAACATGGTGATCCCCGACGGTGCCCCGCTGGATGAGTATGAGACCATCCTGGTATATGAGAAGGACGGTATCCGGCAGGAGTTCACCGATCAGAACTATCCCTGGCAGGATACAACCTGGAAATGGATGGAAACCAGGCAAAAACTGATTAAAAAGGGATATGAGCCACCAGTTCATGATTTTTCCATTACGGATTCCGGCGGCAATGACATTACCGATCAGGTACTGCATGATACAGGCTATACCCTGATGATCATCGCTCATGATGTGACGGGGATATCTGAAAAGGAACTGCAGCAGGTAAATATCCTGGCACTCCGGTGCCATGAACTTGGTTTTACAGTGCTCGGCCTCTCCTCTTCCGCCAACAATGAGGTCGAAATTTTTAAAAGTACCTTCCAGCCTGCATTTGATATGTTTGCTGCCGATGAAACAACACTTCAGACTATAGTACGTGCCAATCCCGGTATTCTTTTGCTGCGTGAAGGCACCATTCTGGGTAAATGGAATTACCGTGATGCTCCCGGAGCGGATGAATTCAGGAGCAACATGCTGCCAGTTTTACTCAGCAAGCATCATAAAACAACAGAGCAATTTTCAATCGTCGTGCTTGCGCTTACAGTCCTTTTGTTTTACAGTATCGTGTTTTATTTCACACATCGCTCCGGCAAAGGGACCTGATCATGTAATCACACTTGGGACCGGCATTGATCCGCCAACTGCTGCCTTTCATTACCAAAATTTTTAGCTGGGGTTGAGAAAAACTGAAAAAAACTTTTTTTTCAGATAAATTTTGTCTTATTTTATCCTACTAATTCAATAGGATATATCGCTTATGAAAACAAAAAACGCATACAGAAATCTATTGACCTTCATAACTTTATTTTTTCTGGCATTTTATGTCACAGCGCAATCACCTGTTGTGTTGGTTCCCGCACAAAGCCATGTCACCATCAGTGGAACATCTTCGCTGCACGACTGGGAGGAAAAAGTTGAAAAATTCAATGTAAATCTGAAGCTGAGGTTCAGTGAAAAGGATATTTCGGGCATCGACCATGTGCAGGTAATCTGTAAAGCAGGGTCAATTGTCAGCGATAATTCCCTGATGACAAGTAAAACACATGATGCCCTCAAGGTGGATACTTACCCTGATATAACCTTCAGACTTGTTTCGGTCGACCATCTTTCATCCAAAAACGGGAGTTTCACCGGAACGCTTGTCGGAGATGTAAAGCTTGTCGGGATAACAAAACAGGTCACCATTGCTTTTTCCGGTACACATATGGGCAACAAGATCGCTATCAAAGGCTCAAAAGAATTGAATATGAATGATTTCAAGATCAAACCTCCGACGGCCATGCTGGGTACACTTAAAACGGGGGAACAGGTCACAATTTCCTTTTCCCTGCAGTTTCAGGTAAGCTGAATCGCGATGATTTGCCGGAGATATTTTTATGAACAAGGTAAATATAATTAACTAAAAAAGTGAGTATGAGAAAAATACTGTTACTATGTGCTGGTATTCTTGCATTTTCCACGGCTTCTTTTAGCCAGTTTGAGGAACCTCAACTTTCCAGGGACGATTTTGAAAAACTAAAGATCCATGTAGGTGCTGATTTTGCCATGCAGTACCAGGTTCTGTCACATCATGCCGACAGTGCACTGATTCCGCTTGGCACCGGTTTCAACCTGCCAACTGCAAACCTGAACATTGACGCCCTGTTGGCTCCCGGTATAAAAGTCAACCTGGCAACCTATCTGTCTTCCAGACATCATAATGAAACCTGGGTTAAAGGAGGGTACCTGATCATCGATGAAATGCCGTTCCTCAAATCAGCCGGCGCTGACAGGATTATGGATTATCTGACCCTGAAAGTGGGGGATATGGAAATCAATTACGGCGATGCACATTTCAGGCGTTCGGACAATGGTTATGTCATTCATAATCCATTTGTCGGCAATTACATTATGGATGCTTTCTCCACACAGGTAGCATTTGAAGCCATGTACAGGAACAAGGGATGGCTGTTGATGGGTGCTGTTTCCAATGGTTCGCTGAAACCGGCACTTACGGGATACACCGCTTCAAACGGAACTTATACAAAATTTGAAACACATAAGGAACTGGCCTTCTATTGGAAGGCGGGATATGATAAACAGTTTTCGGAAGATTTCAGGCTTCGGTTCACCCTGTCGGGTTATCACTGTCCGAAAAATCATGCGGGTGCATTGTACAACAGTGACCGGGCAGGGTCGAGGTATTACTTCGTGATGAACAGGATCACCAATTCTCCGAATGATGTTGATGTGACCAGAAATCATACCTCCGGGAACTTTGGACCGGGAACCACAAACAAGGACAACTCATTAATGGTGAATTTGTTCTCCAAATACAACGGACTGGAGTTTTTCGGCACATACGAAAAACTCAAAGGTACCTCACCTGGTGGCGCCGATCTGGAATTCAGCCAATATGCTGCCGAAGGTCTTTTCCGCTTTGGTAAAAGCGAGCAGTTTTATACCGGGCTCCGGTATAACTCGGTAACAAACAATGTTGCTGTAAATGACCTTAACCAGTCTGTCTCACGCTTTCAGTTGGGAGCCGGTTGGTTCATCATTGAACAGGTTGTGGTTAAGCTTGAATATGTAAATCAAAATTACACCGATTTCCTGTCGGCTTTTGGTGAAGATGCCGGATTTAAAGGTATCATGTTTGAAGCAGGTATTTCTTTTTGAAATAAATTGTTGAATATGAACGGATTCTTTCATATTAAAACTGCCTTCCTGGCCCTCGTCCTGCTGATGAATACGGGAGTGGCTGCTTTTTCGCAGGCGAGGGAGATGGCTTCCGCTACGGCCAACTGTGAGAATTTTGTTTATATCAGCGGCGAATCAAATGTCAGTCCGTTCAGTTTCAGGTATAATACCGCCGACATTTCAGATAAAAAAAACCAGGTTATCCGCGACACAGGGATCCTTGAGATCGGTATTCCGATAAGGGATTTTGAACCAAGTAATCCCATGATGTACGGTGATTTTCTTACCCTTATGAAGGAGTCGGAGTATCCCCGGATCTTTGTTGCATTTTCCAGGAGACAATTGCAGGATCTGGGGCAGGAACAGCAAGGTTCCTGTCCCGAGATCCACATAACCATCGCGGGCATTACCAGAACATATCAAATACAATGCTACATGGTAAAATGTTCGGATCAATTGTATCTGAGCGGTGAGAAAAAGATCCGTCTTTCGGATTTCAGGTTGCGGCCACCTGAAAAACTGCTGGGGTTGGTGAAGGTACATAATGAAATCAAAGTAAATTTTGGATTTATTATTACTTTTACGAACAACAATATTATATCCGCCAAATTGTGAAAATCAGTACCCGGACAAGATACGGTGTCAGAACTATGCTTGAAATAGCGAGAAGCAGTACTGAAAAAGGTGTTTTCCAAAAAGACATTGCCAGGAAACAGGAGATTTCCGTCAAGTACCTGGATCATATTATCTCCGCACTTAAAACCACGAATCTGATCTGCAATGCAAAGGGTAAAAAAAGCGGTTACATGCTTGGCCGGGATCCTTCTGAAATAACCATTTTTGATATACACCGGGACTTTGAACCAGGCATATGCCTTGTTGAATGTTTGTCGGGTAAATACAAATGTGACATGGATGAGTCGTGCGTGACGCAAGGGTTTTGGGGTCAGCTGAACAATCTTATCATCAACTATTTCAAGTCAGTTACCCTTGAAGATCTCATGAACAACCACATCGATATCGAAGATTTTAATTCACTTAAAACCATCACATCCCTGCAAGATTAAAACCGCCTTTTACAAGAATTTCCTTGTTTCCCGCTGTGAAACTATAATGCTGATTTGTGCATGTTTACTGATTGTTCGGTCATTACCATCAAAGATCTTTCCGATCCGTATGGTCTCAGCCTTGTATGAATGAGATTCGAGCATATTTCAGGTTTTGGTTTGTGCAAGGGGCAATTGTTTCAGCCCAGATCTTTCAGAAACATGCATAACTTCATCAGATCTTCTTCCTTGTTGAAATTAACTTCATTATTTTTCAGGTACTGCTTAATCTCATCCTCACTTTCGGGGAACAGCTGAAAAATAAGTTTCTTTCTGATCAGTTGGAATCCTTCTTTTTCCGAGCCGAGATAGTAGTCTTTCACCGGCCTGACACTGATATCTTCATTTACGGTAAGACTATAATATCCGCTGCTGGAAGGAATTGAATTATAGGAATCGGTTGCCGAAACCGAGCTCGTCATGCCATAGGCAGCCTGTGTCTGCTTATCAACCATCTTAACATATTGTTTCAGGCCAAGTTTCGATTTGCCCATATCCAATACTATTTCCACATATCCTCTGTCAAAGTAAAAAGTATCGGATTCAATGGTGACAAATTTAATGTCCCTTGTATTGGCAATGGACAGGGTGTCATTCTTCTGAATAAACTGCACTTCGCCGTAAAGAATATTGTAATTCAGTCTGGAACCCGTATAGGTACCGTCTTTAAAAAATACTTTGCCCGGTGTGAATGTGTGATACCTGAACCGGCTTTCTAACGGAAAATAGTCAATTATCTTTGTTCCGGCCTTAACTATGATTTCCTGTTTCTCCTGGCCTATTGCCGTGAAAGTAATAAACCATGGAATGACCAGGGACAGAATTAAAGTAGTTTTCATACCGGTAATGCGATTTAGGTTTGTATTCAAAAATAGCAATTTATACTGCCTTTTTAATTACATTTGGTATTAAATGTACCAAAAAAATATAATTATTTATCAAATCCATAACAACTCATGAAACCTGATACAAACCAGGCAGGTGCCACTGGTCAACGATGGTCGGAAGTAAAACGAAAATTCAGAAAAATTCTTTACTGGGCAGGCTTTTTGATCATATTGATCCTGGCAGGATTTATTTATTGGAAGTATTTCTTTACCTACAGTGAGGGTTACCGTGCCGGACTGCTTC
The DNA here is from genome assembly GCA_035258345.1 of Bacteroidales bacterium. GTDB lineage: Bacteria > Bacteroidota > Bacteroidia > Bacteroidales > UBA10428 > UBA5072. The sequence goes on along the minus strand of DATEVU010000119.1, from coordinate 17,757 downwards.
AGAAATTCTCCAGCAAAGGTACTCTGTTTAAAACGTATGAGGGTGAATTGATATTAAGCAGTGTTGCAGGTGGCAGCAACGTGGTAATTGCCTCTGAAAAATTCCTTTTTTCGGTGACCGATAAAACCCTTGCACCGGCATTGGATACGCTGCAGGGCAGGAGCGTAATTGTGCATTACAAACAGAAAAAAGGCACTTTGATCTGGAGGGGTGATTCACCCTACCTTGTTGACAGTGTCAGGCGAAGGTAATTCAATACATTTTAGTGATCAGTTTTGCCCATTCATTCCTGTTTCTTACCAGGAACTGATGCTCGGCGCCATTTTTCGTAATAATATTCATGCCAAAGGGCAGCAGCCATCTTGTATTGAAGAAAATCAGGTCGCTGATCTCGTCGGGGGTAATCTCCCTGTCGCATATGCGAAATTCTTCCTTCAGCGTTCTGAAATAAATCCGCTGATTGGTAACGATCAATTTGCCCTGTACCTGCGTTTCAGGTTGACATAGCTGTGAATTTCCGGCCATGATGATCATTTCATTGGGTTGTAGAATGAGTTTCATCGAATTGCGTTTTTGATCGGTTGAAAAAATTGTTGCTGGTAATTCTATTACACTATTTATACCAAACTCGTTATTACACTTAATACATGATCATTAAGAAATTAATCGATTGGATATTCCGGTACCGATATGTACAATATGTATACACAAGGTGTCCGTTATCATACAGGTAAATTTTACCTGAGAAAATACTTTTATCCTGATTCAATTCCTTACTTTTAAGAGGTTGTTAATAATGCATGTTGCACCTGACAATAAAAAATATGGCAGTGATCGCGCTTGACCTGGGTGGCACCAAGCTCTCCGGCGCCATTTTTGAACCCGACGGGACCATGGTGGACAGAACAGTACTGTCGCTTGAAAAACGTGTTGGAGATGAAGTGGGTAAACTGATACAGGATTTAATCAACAACCTGATGAACATTGCCGTTACCCGGGGCAAAGCCATAAATTCGGTGGCTTGTTGTGTTCCGGGGATTGCTTTCAGCGGATCCGGACGGGTATGGGCGCCCAATATTTCCGGATGGGATGACTATCCCCTGCTGGAGAGGATCAGAACTGCGATTGATGACACAGCCATTGGTGTTGTCATCGACAACGACAGGGCTTGTTCCATCCTGGGAGAAGCATGGAAGGGCAATGCCAAGGGATGCAGCGACGCAATATTTCTTGCTGTGGGAACCGGTATCGGTGCAGGCATAATGATAAACAGAAATATTCTCAGGGGTTCACGCGATGTGGCCGGAGCAATTGGTTGGCTGGCACTGGACCGGCCATACCAGGAAAAATATATCCGTTGTGGTTGCTTTGAATATCATGCTTCAGGTGAAGGATTGTCTGCTGTTGCCCTGGAAATGATCAGGGATAATCCCGGGTACGAGGGAATGCTCCGGTATGGAGAATTAACGGCTCATACGATCTTTGAGGCTTATGGAGGAGGGGACGAAATCGGATTAGAAGTTGTCAATCAGGCTATTGGATACTGGGGAATGGCGGTGGCCAACCTGGTAAGCCTTTTCAATCCCGAAAAAATAATTTTTGGCGGTGGTGTATTCGGCCCTGCCTCCCGGTTCCTGGATGACATTATGCTCGAAGCCCGAAAATGGTCACAACCGGTGAGTATCGGACAGGTTAAGCTTCAAAGCTCTTTATTGGGAGCTGATGCAGGATTGTATGGTGCTGCATTCCTGGCCCTGAAAGGTAAAACATAACCATATCCCATTTATGATGTACCGGCATACGTTAATTTTTGCTGCTGCCTGTTTGGGTATGCTTCTTTTCGGTATTGTTTTTCTTTCCCTTGGAACAGTTTCCGTATACATACAGGAGCAATTCACGGCTGATGAACCCGGCATCGCTTCACTGGCATCCATCCTTCCGGCCGGCATGCTGGTTGGCTCTGTTGTATTCGGACCTGTTGTAGACCGGTATGGTTATAAGATGCTTCTGATCCTGTGCACCGGTTTACTCGTTATTGCCTTTGAATCGGTTGCATTTGCCGGATCCGTGCGTATGCTTCAGGTGTCGTACTTCATCATTGGTTTTGGCGGTGGTGTGCTTAACGGCGGAACCAATGCCCTGGCATCCGATATCACCCATAAAAAAAAGGGAGCGCGGCTGAGCCTGTTGGGAGTTTTTTTCGGTATCGGCGCATTGGGCATGCCCGTGGTTATCGGATCTCTTTCAAGCTATTTCCCGGTTGACAAGATCATTTCCGGTATTGGATTTTTCCTCCTGATTCCCCTGATATTTTTCCTTTTTATCAGGTTTCCCGAACCAAAGCTTAAACAGGGATTTCCGCTCAGGCAAGCTTTTTCCCTGCTCAAAGAACCTGTTTTGCTGCTCCTGGGCATGGTATTGTTCTTTGAAAGCGCCCTTGAAGGGATTGTTGGCAACTGGACCACGAGCTACCTGAATGAAGCCGGATTGCAGGACCGGCATGCACTTTATGCCCTATCCTGCCAGGTTGCTGCCATTGCCCTGACACGGCTTGCTTTAAGCCGGCTGCTGAAAAATATCTCTCCCCGCTTGGTCATTTATGCATGTCTTGCATTTATTTTTACAGGCGCCCTTATCCTGATGAATACCAACTCTTTCTTCACTGCCGTGATGGGCATGATTTGCCTGGGTATCGGATTTGCTGCAGGTTTTCCCGTGATCCTCGGTTATGTGGGCGAATTGTATACTTCGGTGTCCGGAACTGCTTTCAGCATTGTTATTGTGATGGCCCTCACCGGCAATACCCTGCTGAACTACATCACGGGAATCATTTCAAACCGCTATGGAATGCATTATTTTCCGGCTATTCTGATTCTTTGTGTTATTTTTATGGTGGTAATATTTACCCTGGTCACACATCATATTTCTAAAAAAATAATGGTCTAATCTAAAATACCGGAGGTTATTATGCTAGCAAAAATATGGCTGGATAACGCACGAGGCGTTATGGACATGATCGAAAGAACACAAATGGAAAATATCCGCAAAGCTGCGGAAATTATGGCGGATACAATACAGGCAGGAAGATGGGTGCACACCTTTGGTTGCGGACATGCAACCATTCCGGTTGAAGAAATGTACCCCCGAATCGGCGGATTTGTCGGATTCCACCCGATGATTGAGCTGCCCCTGACCTTTTTCACCAATATTGTAGGAGGGATGAGCGTTCATCAGTTTATTTTCCTGGAGCGTGTAGAAGGATACGGGATTGAGATCATGCGGGGATACAATTTTGATCCTGCCGACTGTATGTGGCTGTTTTCGCATACCGGTATCAACGCGGTGAATATCGATGTAGCCATTGAAGCCAGAAATAAAGGCATGAAAGTGATTGTATTCGGGTCGGCTTCCGAGGCCGAAGGAAAGCAGACACGCCACAGTTGCGGCAAAACGATCTTTGAGCTTGCGGATATTGTGGTGGACACATGTGTACCCTTGCAGGATGCTTCGGTGCCGTTAAAAAATCATTTCGACAAAGTCGGTCCGGTTTCAACCATGGGTTTCATTACTGCCGTATGGATGACAGTAACAACGGTAGCCGAAATACTGGCCGACAGGGGCGTAAAATTATTCATTCACCCGTCACACAACGTCCCGGGCGATACAACCGCCAGGGAGAGACTTGGTGAAGCCCTTGCCGAATACAAACGAAGAGTGGCCGGGGTATAGGCTCTAATTGATTACTGTATACACATTCAGGCTGATCAGCGGATGTGTATTTGGTGCTGTTACTGCATTAAGCACTTTGAACCGCAGGTTGAAGGTCTTAAGCTCTTTCAGGGGTTTGACCTGGATTTCTGTCACGGAGTTGGCTTTAACGGTGACAATATCCGCATGATCATAAAACGAATAATCCTTTTGGTTTTCCAGGATATAATCCACATCGGAACTATTTTCAATGGAGACAGCGACCACCGTGGATTTTCCCGTATAGCTTTCCATCACCTCTGTTTTCCTGATCGACAGGGATTGCTGTACCAGGGGAACCAGGAATTCCTTCTTACCGATCAGCGTATTATCAAACCATACAACTGTTCTTCCTTTGTAAAGGGCTTCCTTAAGTGATTCTTCGGTTTTCTCCGTAGCAAAAACCAGTGTAACCGGTCGATGACCGCCTTCCGGTACGCGAAACTGCCAGTCGATCAGATCATGGATATCAGATGCCCCCATGATAGCCAGCTTATTATCCAGGGCGATTTTCAAGGCCTCATCGGAATAGCTGTGTTCATTCACCACCTCAATGCCATGGATCAATCCTTCCTTGAGAAGCTGACGGTGCATTTTTGTCAGTACTGCCGTACCGTGTTTACTTTGCGCATACCAGTGCGGATGGTTCCAGATAATAAAAGCACCCTGTTTCTTGGCTTCCCTGAAAACTTCCATGGAATCCAGCCCGATCAATTTATTGGCATCGGTAAGAAAAATGGCATTGGCATGCCCGGGAGGCATGTCTCTTGTGACCTCAGATCCGTTGATAACCAAGAGGTTCTGTCCTTTGGCTGCTTCCAGAGCAAGCTGGTAAACCCTGTTCCTGTCGGGATGGGGGATATCCTCACTATGCGGCTGGTATTCAAGATGGTCAGTTATGGATATGGCATCCAATCCGTCAGCCAGGGCTTCTGCCACACGGATGGTCGGCCACACGTGACCGTCAGAGAACACGGTATGCTGATGGAGATCACAGATCATGGTTTTATACCCGGGTATGTCGGGAAATGATATTTTACGTGATTCATCGGATGGCTGACCCGAAAGCGGATTTACAAATGCCGGGCACATGAGCATAAGTAACCCGGAATAAAGAATGATTCGGGAGTGTTTCATGGTATTTCTTTTAGCAAAAATCCTGTGAGATGAAGTTACGGGTTTTATGGCAGAAGATTAAAAAATATTAATACAAACTGCATAACAACCAATTATTCATTTTACTATGCTCATGTTGATCTTGAAGCAGAAAATGGGGTGGTACATGTTGTGGATGCCGTAATTTTGCTATTTTTGGACCTGCTTAATCTTGTAACATAAAATACAACCGACCATGAGAAAAAAAATAGTAGCCGGAAACTGGAAAATGAACAAAACCCTGCCGGATGGCATTGATCTTGCGAGAACCATCAACAGGCAGGTCGAAGATAACGGTGTTGTGATAATTCTCTGTACTCCGTTTATTCATATCACCGAGGTGAATAATGTAATCACCAAGGATTCGTTGTACCTGGGTGCCCAAAACTGTGCCTCCGAAGCATCGGGAGCCTTTACCGGTGAAGTTTCTGCAGAAATGATCAGATCAGCAGGGGCAGATTATGTAATAATCGGCCATTCCGAAAGAAGGAGCTATTATCATGAGGATGATGCCCTGTTGAATAAGAAAGTGAAGCTGGCCCTTGCCAACGAACTTACCCCGATTTTCTGTTGCGGGGAAGTTTTGCAGGAAAGACAGGCCGGTATTCATATGAAAGTGGTAAGAACCCAGGTTGAGAATGGCCTGTTTGATTTGTCACCGGAGGATTTCGGCAAAGTTGTCATAGCCTATGAGCCTGTTTGGGCCATTGGAACAGGTGTTACTGCCAGTTCAGATCAGGCTCAGGAAATGCACAGGGTGATCCGGGAACTTGTTGCGGAAAAATACGGCAACCAGGTTGCCAATAATACCTCTATTCTTTATGGAGGCAGTTGCAAACCCTCCAATGCCAAAGAGCTGTTCAGCAATCCCGATGTCGACGGTGGTCTTATCGGGGGAGCTTCCTTGAATGCTGCCGATTTTATGGGTATAGTGAATGCATTTTAAATTGTTTGAGAAATAGTAATTTTTCAAACATATTAACGTTCTTCCGATAAACCGGAGCACATGAAATTCAGGCTGGTATTTCCTGCATGGTTATGTTTGTTTATATTGGGGATGAACATTGCTGTTGCCCAGGAAACATCGGTATTTAGCGGTGAACCGTCAAAATATCCGGATGAACTTACCGGTTTTGTACAAAAAAATATCCATCCCGAAAGTGAGATTTTTTTAAATAAATTCCTCCAGGCATGGACAAGGGACAGCCTGTTCACGGCAGCGGAACAGGCTCGTATCATTGCTGTTTCACAGGATCTTATTAAAAGAAATGCCAGGTCCCACCCCCACTTCACTCATTATCTCAGGTGCATGGTCTCGTTTAAAACAAGCAATCAGTCTGCCGAAAACATTGCCAACTGGGAAAAGGGACTTGATCTGCTGCTGGTAAAAAAACGATCCTCATTACAGACAATGGATCGGTTCCTTGTTTTTACCTATCAGCTTATTGACAGCAGTTCGTTGTATCGCTCCGGATCAGTTGACTGGAAAGCTACATCGGGTGATTACCGAATTGTTGCAGATACTGCGGTGAAAGTGCTGTTTCAAAGGACCAACCTGGTGTGCTATGCCAAACGTGACAGCATGCATCTGTTTGAAACCAGTGGTGAATACTACCCCGTTACGGCGATCTGGAAAGGATCGGGAGGCCTGGTAACGTGGGAAAGGGCAGGTTTTGAGCGGAGCGGGGTGAATGCAATAGTAAGCAACTATGAGATCAACATGACCCGTGCGGAATATACCGCCGAAGAAGTTGTTTTTACCAATAAATTTTACTTCGACCAGTCGCTCAAGGGTGTGCTCACTGACAGGGTAAAACTGAACAAAACCCCGGAAGATGCTGACTATCCCCAATTTGATTCCTATCAGAAAAACTTTAAGATCAATGACCTGTACAAGGATATTGATTTTGAAGGTGGTCTTTCCATGCAGGGATCAAAGCTGGTTGGTACCGGCAACCGGATGGAACAGGCGAAAGTTTATATTTACAGGAAAGATACGCTGGTAATAATAGCCCGTTCGGATTATTTTGCCTTTAAGGCGGACCGGATCAATGCACCCAATTCGGAGATAGTCATCAAGCTGAAAAATGATTCCATTTTTCATCCCGGGATTGCGCTGGGCTTTCTCGTTCCCGGGCGTGAGTTATCCCTGTACCGGACGGATAATTTTGCATCCAGAAGTCCTTATTTCAATTCATATCATAATATTGACATGTCGTTTGACCAGCTGGTCTGGAAAATGAACGAACCGGTAATGCGTTTTACCGCGCTTATGGGCAGCTCAATAGGCAATGCAAATTTTGAATCCGTAAATTTTTTTAACAACGAGCAGTACCTCAGTATGCAACTCATGGATGATAACCATCCGCTGATATCCATACGCAGTTTTTCAAAGTATATGGGAACCGAGGAATTCCTCGCGGACGATTTTGCACGGTACCTTAAAAAGCCTGTTGCCCAGGTTAAGCAGCTCCTGATGCGTATGGCGGTTCAGGGTTTCCTGTTCTACGATAACGAAACCGGAATGGCAACAATACGGTCACGGTTGCATGATTACCTGGCAGCCAGCGTAGCCAGGATCGACTACGATGTGATCAGCATTCCTTCCCGAACGAACGCACCTGTTGAAAATGCCATCTTTGACCTGCAAAATTACAACCTGACCATCAACGGGATTCCTGAAATATTTGTCAGTGATTCCCAAAATGTGGTTATCTATCCGTTTGATGCAAGGATAGTTATGAAGAAAAACCGGAATTTTCAGTTTGATGGCATTGTAGAGGCCGGTTTATTTTCATTTGCAGGCAAGAATTTCTTTTTTGACTACGATACCTTTAAAATTGCAATGCCCAAAATTGATTCGATGCAGATCCGTTATCTGACGGGAGAAATTGATAATCGAGGGTATGGCCGGGTTGAAAGTGCGCAAAACCTCATAGAAGACCTTACCGGTGAGCTTTATGTCGACAGATCCGATAACAAGTCAGGGCGCAAGTCATACCCCGCCTACCCTGTTTTCCGTTCCAATGAGAGCGGTTTTGTGTATTATGATCAGAAGAATATTAAGAACGGTGTCTACAGCCGGGATAAGTTTTATTTCAGGATTAACCCGTTTGAAATGGACAGCCTGGACATCTTCAACCGCCAATCGATGCAATTCGATGGTGAACTGGCATCGGCAGGTATTTTCCCGGTAATTCAGGAAACATTAAAACTCCAGCCCGATAAATCATTGGGATTCATCCATAACACTACCGACAGCGGCTTAATGGTATATGGCGGAAAAGGTCATTTCACCAATGATATTTCCCTGAGCAACAAAGGCTTGAACGGTTCAGGAACCCTGCAGTACCTGACCTCTGTAACCGTTTCCGATGAGATCGAGTTTTACCCGGATTCCCTGAATGCTGTTTATAAGGATTTTACTATTGTCCGAAAAACTTCCGGTACCCAATTTCCTGGTGTTACGTCGAAGGAGAACCGGATCCATTGGATGCCTTATAACGATGAGCTGTATGCTTACCGATTAGATAACAATTTCAGCATGTTCAATGATTCATCCACCCTGAACGGAGACTTAAAGCTTCAGCCCACCGGTCTTTCGGGAGGGGGCAAAATAACCATGGAGGGGGCAGAATTAAATTCCGGTCTCTTTACTTTCGGTGCAAATGAGATCTTTTCCGACACGGCTGATTTCTTTTTAAAATCTCTTCATACCGATGGTTTTACAGTGCTCACGGAAAATATGAACTCGCATATCAATTTTAACATCCACCGGGGCTATTTTAAATCAAATGAAGATTTTACCCTGGTTTCATTTCCCGAGAACAAGTATGTGAGTTACCTCGATAATTTCGAATGGGACATGGATCGCAAAGAACTGGCCATGGGTTCGGTGATCAACATCCCGCCCGGCATTGAGATAGCAGAGGAAGGATTGAGGGGGCCCCGGTATATCTCAATTGATCCTGCCCAGGATTCGCTCAGCTTTATTTCTCCCATGGCCTATTATGACTACGACAGCAATCTGATCAAAGCTACGCTGGTGAAATACATCGATATCGCAGATGCGCGTATATATCCTGATAATGAACGTATTACAGTACAACCCGATGCCAGATTAAGGACTCTTTACGAAGCCGGGGTTAAGGCGAACCGCACAACGCAATATTATTTGATGCACGGCGCAACCATAACGATCTCTGCCAGGAACAAATACACGGGATCGGCCTATTACACCTATATTGATGAGCTTGAGCAGGCCCAGGTGATCTATTTCAGTTCGCTGGGTGTTGATAATAATTTTCAAACCATTGGTTCGGGCGTCATCGATGCGGTTGAGGAGTTCACGCTAAGCCCGAATTACCGTTACCAGGGCAGGTTTTTCATGGAAGCTGCCCGGCCGTTGCTCACCTTTGAAGGAGGTGCGCTGATTGAACATATTTGTGACATGCTGAACCCCCGGTGGGTTAATTTCAGGTCCGAAATCGATCCGAAAAACATCCTGATACCCATGAGCGATCCGTTGATTGACATTGACCGCAACAAAATCTTTAACGGATTATACATGTACTATGACTCTGTTCATGTATATCCGGCATTTTTAACAGGCCGCAAAAACTACAGCGATGTTCCCGTGCTGACTTCAGCTGGATTCCTTCATTACGACAGCCAGAGCCAGCAATACAATATTGCATCACAGCAAAAATTGCCCGACCTGAATACACCCGGCAACCTGGTTAGTTTGCACCGGGAAAACTGCACATTGTATGGCGAAGGACAAATTAATCTTGGTGCAAAACTGGGCCAGGTTAAGCTGATGTCGGTTGGCAACGCAACGCATAATACAATAGCCAACATAACTGAAATGAATGTGTTGCTGGGGCTTGATTTCTATATTGCCGAAAACATCATCAACATTATGGCCAGTGAGGTAGACAGCATGCCCAACCTGCCGGCCGTAGATCTTAACAGCGCATTTTACCAGAAAAGCATCATTGAACTGATCGGTAAGGAAAAATATGATGCCATGAGATCAGAGCTCAGCCTGTTCGGCACACTCAAGGAATCACCCGCGGCTTTGAAGCACACCATATTACTCAACGAACTTAAACTGAAGTGGAATAACGAGTCCAATTCATGGGTTTCGGATGGAAAAATTGGCATTGCCAGTATTAACAATACCCAGATAAATAAACGTGTGGATGGCCTGATAGAACTGCAGATCAAAAGAAGCGGAGATATTTTCGACATGTATCTTCAACTCGACCGCCGTACGTGGTATTATTTCGGATATACCCGTGGTGTGATGCAGATGCTGTCATCCAACGGTGCATTCCTCGACAGGATGATGAAGCTTAAACCCACCGAACGAAGGCTTAAGGTCTCCAGCGGTGAGTCATACATTTATATGGTATCCACCGATGTCAAAAAGAACACTTTCCTGAGACGATATCGTGAATTGTCGGAGCCGGCAGAAGAATAGAATTTGCCAATGTGCCAATGGACAAATGTGTAAAAAATCTGATTTTTTTCCGGATATTTGAAGGATGAAGGAAGATAAAAGAAGTGTGGAGGTTTGCTTTTCACCCGCCCTGTTTGCCAATTACCGGAACGATGACAGCGTAGTGGTGATCGTAGACATTCTGCGTGCCACTTCCGCTATAGTTACGGCCTTTATGAACGGCGTAAACCGGATTATACCCGTTGGCACCCTGGAAGAAGCGATTGCATACAAGCAAAAGGGATACCTTGTAGCCGCGGAACGTGATGGGATAGTCCGTGATTTTGCTGATTTTGGCAACTCACCGTACAATTTCCGCAGGGAGATCATAGCCGGTAAGGACATTGTATACTCAACCACCAACGGGACCAACGCCATTATGATGGCAAAGGAGAGTTACAGGGTGGTAATCGGTGCCTACCTGAATATTTCCGCACTGGTGAATTATATTTGGTCGGAGGACCGGGATCTGTTAATAATATGTGCCGGCTGGAAGGATAAATTTAGTCTTGAAGATTCACTTTTTGCAGGTGCACTGGCCGATGCCGTACTAAAAAACAAAAACTTCGGTACGGTGTGTGACTCAACGTATGCGTCAATTGATCTGTGGAACCTGGCGAGGCTCGATATCATGGGTTATCTCGAAAAGGCAGCACAACGGCACCGCCTCAAAAAGAACAAGCTGGATGATGTCATCGGGTACTGTCATACGGCTGACCTGACCGGTATCATACCGGTGCTTGAGAACAACTACCTCAAATCTTTAAATTATTAAATCTTCAAATCATCAAATCATTAAATCTTCAAATCATAAAATTAACTGTTCGTAACTAATGGAATATATTTTCTGTTATTATTTTCACAACCAATTAAACTTTTTTTATATTTGATTGCGCTGAGTTGTTAAATTTTTAACAAATAAAATAACCTCCAATGAAAAAATACAATTTTAATCCCGGCCCTTCCGTCCTGCCTGAAATCACCCTTAAGAAAACTGCCGAAGCCATACTGGATCTGAATGGCAGTGGTCTTTCACTAATGGAAATTTCTCATCGCAGTAAAGATTTCGAGGCCATTCTTAAGGAAGCCAAAGATCATTTCAGGGAACTTCTTGAGATCCCATCGGGCTATTCGATATTGTTCCTGCAGGGAGGAGCCAGTTTGCAGTTTACCATGATCCCCTTTAATTTTCTAAACAAGAAGGCAGCATATCTTGATTCGGGTTCCTGGGCATCCAAGGCGGTCAAGGAGGCCAGGTTTTTTGGTGATGTTCAGGTGGTTGCCTCATCCAAGGAGCAGAACTACACTTTTATACCAAAGAATTACACCATTCCGGCTGATGCCGACTATTTTCATATTACCACCAACAATACCATCTATGGCACTGAACTGAAAACCGATATGGAATCCCCGGTTCCCCTCATCGCAGATGCCTCATCGGATATCCTGAGCAGGCGGATGGATATATCAAAGTATGCCCTGATCTATGGTGGGGCACAAAAAAACCTGGGACCTGCCGGGGTTGCATTTGCCATTGTGAAGGACAGTATGCTCGAAAAAATTACCAAGCCGGTACCCACCATGCTGAGCTATAAAATCCATGCTGAAAATGATTCACTATACAACACGCCTCCCTGTGTGGCTGTTTATGCCTGCCTGCAGACCCTGAAATGGCTGAAGGACCTCGGAGGCCTGAAGATTATCGAAAAAATAAATGTCGATAAGGCTGCCCTGTTGTATGATGAGATCGACAGGAACCGGTTGTTTATGTCTCCGCTGGCCAATACCGAAGACCGGTCGCTCATGAATGTTGTTTTTGTATTCAAACCCGAATACAAAGAACTGGAAGAAAAGTTCCTGGAACTTGCCAAATCAAAAGGTCTTGTGGGCATTAAAGGCCACCGTTCAGTAGGCGGTTTCCGTGCATCAATCTACAATGCAATGGCAGTGGATGGTGTTAAAACACTGGTTCAGGCCATGAAAGAATTTGAAGGCCAGAACTGACAATAAACCGGAAACATTTTGTAAACATTTATCCTAACACACATAACACTGAATCATATGCATACCATACTTGTTGCCACCGATAAGCCATTCGCCAAAGTAGCCGTGAATGGTATCCGAGAAATTGTAAAAAATGCCGGGTTTGAACTTAAGCTCCTGGAGAAATACACCGGCAGGGAGCAGCTGCTTGAAGCTGTTAAGGATGTCGACGCCATCATCGTTCGCAGTGATATTATTGATGAGCAGGTATTACAGGCTGCATCCCGGCTCAAAATTGCTGTACGGGCGGGTGCAGGTTATGACAATATCGATCTGAAAGCAGCAACTTCCAAGGGTGTTGTTGTAATGAACACACCCGGGCAGAATGCCAATGCAGTCGCTGAACTCGGTTTCGGAATGATGATCTACCTGAACAGGAATTTTTACAACGGCAGTTCGGGTATCGAACTCCGTGGCAAGACCCTGGGAATTCATGCTTACGGGCATATAGGCCGCATTGTAGCCATGATCGCCAGGGGCATGGGGATGGATGTATTCGCCCATGATCCGTATGTGGATAAAATTGTTATTGAGAATGATGGTGTTAAACACGTGGCTGATGTGAAGGATCTGTACCGGAAATGCCAGTATGTCTCTGTAAACCTGCCCGCAAATAAGGATACTAAGGAATCCATCAATTTCGACATGCTGAACCTGATGCCCGCAGGTGCCACCCTGGTAAATACAGCCCGTAAAGAAATCGTGCATGAACCCTCTTTGTTGAAAATGTTTGAAGAACGGAAAGATTTTCGCTATGTGACCGATGTTGCACCTGACTGCCAGGAACAAATAAAAGCGGAAAATAGTGCAAGGTATTATGCAACGCCCAAGAAAATGGGAGCTCAAACCGAGGAAGCCAATATCAATGCAGGGCTGGCGGCCGCCAGGCAGATCGTGAATTTCCTCACCAAAGGAGACAAAACATTCCAGGTAAACGGATAATAATCTGTGCTGGTTTGAAAATAGTATAGAGACGGGTTTCAAACCCGTCTCTATGTGTTTTATAATGAATCGTTTTTTTGTATTAAATTTGTACGAATAATATTTCCATATGGCAATTATTAAAGCATTCAAAGGGTATCGACCAAAAAAAGGACTGGCAGCTGAAATTGTAAGCAGGCCATATGATGTATTGTCATCCGAAGAAGCATCCCTGGAAGCCGCAGGAAATACCATTTCATTCTATCATGTGATCAAATCGGAAATAGATTTCCCGCCCGGCACCGATCATTACGGACAAGAGGTATATGAAAAGGCAAAGGCGAACCTGGATCAATTCATAACCGATGAAATATTTATACAGGATGAAAAACCCTGTCTTTATATTTATGCCCAGACCATGTGGGGAAGAACACAATACGGACTGGTTGCCTGTGCATCAGTCGCGGATTACCTGGGTAATGTCATCCGTAAACATGAACTTACGCGGGTTGAAAAGGAAGAAGACCGAAAGACGCATATCCGGGTGACCAATTTCAACTCCGAACCGGTATTTTTTGCCTATCCCGACCATGATGAGATTAACAGGCTGGTCGGGCGGTATACCGAAGAACGGCCGGAATATGATTTCACAACCGGTGACGGGATCCACCATCAGATGTGGATCATCAGTGATCAGCATACCATAAACCGGATTGAATCGATCTTCAGAACCGAGATACCCCATACTTATATAGCCGACGGACACCACCGGACAGCAGCCGCAGCCCATGTTGGCGAAGAGCGGAAATTGAATAATCCGGGGCATAAGGGGGATGAAGAATATAATTTCTTTCTGGCCGTCCATTTTCCTGCAAGTCAGCTTTCGATAATCGATTACAACCGTTTGGTGAAAGACCTTAACGGGAATACGCCTGCCGGATTTCTGAAAAGACTGGAGGATATTTTCATGGTAATACCAAAGGAAAGCAAAGAGTACAAGCCTTCCAAGCTGCATGAGTTTTCCATGTATCTCGGGGGAATATGGTATGCGATGGAAGCTAAACCGGGAACTTATAACGACAACGATCCTATTGGCTGTCTGGATGTCACCCTGCTTTCCAATCATGTGCTCAACCACCTGCTCGATATAAAGGATCTGAGGAACTCGCAGCGCATAGATTTTGTAGGAGGCATCAGAGGACTATCCGAACTTAAAAAGAGGGTTGACAGCGGGGAAATGGCTGCTGCTTTTGCCCTTTACCCGGTTACAATGGATCAGCTGATCCGCATTGCTGATACCGGCAACATTATGCCACCCAAGACCACCTGGTTTGAGCCAAAACTAAGGAGCGGGCTGGTGGTGCATTGCCTGGAGTAATTCCCCAAACCCCGGGATCTATGAAAACTCCCAATAGATTGATTATTGTAGTCGTACTGACAATTTTGATTAGCCTGCAGGGCTTACTGGCAGCCGAAGAGATTACCATCAATCATGTTGATCCACCCATGTGGTGGACCGGCATGCAAAATCCCGAACTCATGCTGGTAATTCATGGCACCAATATCTCGAAACTGGACCCGGTAATCAAGTATGCCGGTGTAACACTTCAAACCACCACAAGAACAGAAAATCCCAATTATCTTTTTCTCACGCTCACAATCGCTGATAACGCTGCTGCGGGAACTGTGAAAATAGACTTTTACAGGGGCAAAAAAGTGATATTGACCTATCCCTTTGAACTAAGGGAAAGAAAACCCGGGTCTGCTGACAGAGGCAGCTTTGGTCCCGGGGATGTGGTTTACCTGCTGATGCCGGACAGGTTTTCCAATGGCGATCCATCTAATGATACCGTTGAAAACCTGAAAGAAAAGGCCAATCGTGACGACCAGGACGGAAGGCATGGGGGGGACATCCGGGGAATTATCAACAATCTCGATTACCTGCAGGAACTGGGGATAACTGCATTATGGACAACACCCCTGCTCGAGGATGATATGGCCACCTACTCCTATCATACCTATGCTACTACCAATTATTATAAGATCGATGGCCGGTACGGTTCAAATGCGGATTATGAAAAGCTTGCCGGCGAGTGTCACAGGAGAGGCATAAAACTGATCATGGACCTGGTGCCAAATCATTGCGGAAGCGACCACTGGTGGATGAAGGATATGCCTATGCAGGATTGGGTGCATCAGTTCCCGCAATTCACAAGGTCCAACTATTCCATCTCAACCTGGAACGATCCGCATGCTTCAGCATATGACAGGATGCTGAATGCCAACGGATGGTTTGATGTTTCAATGCCTGATCTGAATCAGCATAATCCGTTTGTATTAACCTATTTCAAGCAGTTGGCCATCTTTTGGATTGAGTTTGCAGGTCTTGACGGAATAAGAGTGGATACTTACCCCTACAATGACAAATGGAAAATTGCGGAATGGACCAGGTCCATTCTCAGGGAATATCCCCGCCTGAACATAATGGGTGAATGCTGGCAGCATAATCCGGTTGAAATAGCCTACTGGCAGTCGGGTGTCCACAACTATGACGGATATGATTCCTACCTGCCGGCCGTTATGGATTTTCCGCTCACGGATGCCTTCGCTGCGGCTTTTAATGAGGATGTCCAGCAATGGGACAAAGGAGCCTCAAGATTCTATAATGTTTATGCATTGGATTACGTATACGCAGATCCGAACAACATGCTTATTTTTATGGATAATCATGACACGGAAAGATTTGCGGAACATATCGGTTCAGACGTACAGAAATATAAACTGGCCATAGCCCATTTGCTTACAACACGCGGAATACCACAGATATACTATGGTACCGAGATCCTCATGGGTGGCCGGAAAAACAAAGGTGATGGTGATATACGGCGCGACTTCCCCGGAGGCTGGCCCGGGGATGCCAGAAATGCATTTACCAGAGCAGGGAGAACCGAAAAGGAAAACGAAGTATTTAATTATACCTCCAGGTTACTCAACTATCGGAAGAATAACCCCGTGCTTCATACCGGTGCAATGATCCAGTTTATCCCCCGTGAAAATATGTATGTCTATTTCAGGATGAATGAAGAAAAAACAATCATGGTGGTCCTGAATAATTCCGGTAACAAAAAATTATTCGATACAGCACGATTTGAGGAGTGTTTGAACGGACGCAGAAAGGGGAAGGATATTCTTACCGATGAAATCCTTCAACTGGAGGGGCTGGAGGTGGAACCAAAGACCGCATTGGTATTAGAAATAGAATAGATTTTCAGTAACGGTGGCTGGTTGAGGACCGGACAATTGGAAGAATGTTATTCATTCGAACTCAGAATATCAAAGCCTAAATGAATTAAGGAATTTGTGTTTTAATCTGCTATTATTCTAAACTATTTATTAAATATATAACTAATTATCATGTATTTAATGTACTTGAATTATTTTATTTCAAAATAATTTTGTTATGTGAAATTATATTCTTAAAATTGATATGTATTTATGTCCAAATTGGTGGAGTTGAGGGAAATTTTTCATCGCTCATGTAATGCTCTGTTACATCTGCCTGAAAATAGTGTTGGTTAAATTAGTATTCTTTAATTATCAGTGAAAGAAGGGATTCATTGAAAATGAGTTGAATTACTGCAAATAAGAATAAACACTATAAGCCACATTCAAATGAAAAAGATTTTGCCCTTAATCGCCAGTTTTTTGTTCTGTTTTCTTTTAAAGCCAATTGTCAATTAAAGTCTTCGCTTGAAGAATATTACAATATTGATAATACTACAGAACAAATATTTAATTGCAGCATTCGTGGATACAACATCTCAATTCACAATTAGCATATCAAGTATTGTGATAATAGTTACATTTCAATCGCTCAACCAGGTAGATATCTTTGTATTTAACTGATTTAAAGTTTGTAAACTAAATTAAATCATTTTATGAAAAATCATTTTTACGTGATGACATTTATCGTATTGGGTTCGATATTTTCTTACCGGACCGAATGTCAAAATTTATCAGATGGAGTTGTTGCCTATTGGAATTTTAATGAAACCTCAGGAACTACATTGGCTGATCAGACTAATAACAGAAATGGTACAGTACAAGGTGCTGTTACTATTAATCAAACGGGTAAACTTGGCAGATGTATTCTTATTGATGCAAATAGCGAGTATATTTCGTTTGCTTCATTGACTCAAACGACCGGTTCTTATTCCTTTTGGTGTTATGTAACAAATTCTGATGATGATAGGCAAGTATTATCCAGTAATGCCTATTACAATAGAATTTTTATGACCTCATCGAATCGATATCCAAGACTAGAAACAAGTACTAATGGACAAGAGTTTCAATGCAATTATTCAACTACTATTAATGCCTGGCATCAC
>DATEVU010000118.1:0-17584 GCA_035258345.1 Bacteroidales bacterium | reverse complement strand
CTTAATGAGGCATTGGAGTAATATTCATTCACCTCTGGCAAATAATACATCCACTTGAGTATATTTTCTGTACCTGACCTTTAATATCCTTACAATCGTCAGTTTAACTTATCGGTTTTTTATTTATATTTAATTAAGATTCACTGTTACCTGTATAAATAATTAGCTGTACCAATAAATACTCTGATCAAAAAAAAATGCAGTATAAGTTTTTTGTACATTTTATATTTCTAACCAAAAAATGGAGGAAAATCCTATGAACAAAGGCAATGAAATGAATCGGCGACAGTTTATGCGTACTTCTCTTGCTGCTACGGCAGGATTGGCCGCAGGTATGCATGGCTTTTCTCAGGTTGGTCAGCCAGGAAACTCGAATATGAAGGTTGGTTTGTATAGCATTACATATCTTGGAATTTGGTATCGAGGAGAAGCCCTTACATTGGATGAGATGGTTAAACGGGCTAAAAAATACGGTTACAATGGGATTGAGATTGATGGGAAACGTCCCCACGGCAATCCGATCGATTGGCCGACAAAACGTTGTAAGGAACTGCGTGCTGTTGCTGATGGTGAAGGAATTGAAATTTATGGAGTTGCAGCCAACAACGACTTTAGCAGCCCTATTCCGGAATTCCGTGAATGTCAGATTGCCTATGTTAAAGATCTGATCAGAATGACTTCAGATTTTGGTGCGAAAACTTTACGTGTGTTTCTGGGGTGGCCAGGAGTAACAAAACATCCACAATTGGCTAATTATAATATAGCAAAGGATATTTGGAAATACACACATGAGAAATTTACCGAAGAAGAAATTTGGGTATGGTGTCGTGAAGGTATAGCAGAATGTACTAAGTATGCGGAAGATGCAGGTGTAATTCTGGCGTTGCAGAATCATGTACCTGTAATCCGGGATTATCCTGAGGTATTGAAAATGGTAAAAGAAGTCAGTTCACCGAACCTGAAGGTTTCATTGGATGTTTGGGCACTCCTGGAAAAGAATCCGGAATACATTCAAAGTGCGGCGAAAGCCGTGGGCGATTTGCAAGTACTGTCGCATTTTGGTGATGATATTTATGATAGGGACCAGGATGGCAAAGTAAAAGGGGCGGATTATTATAACTATTTCATTAAAGCCATGCATGAAATTGGATTTTCGGGATATTTGGGCTATGAGTTGTGCCATCAGCTACCGGTGATAAATGGTCAGACTGTGGGTGTGGAATATGCAGACCAAAAAGCAAAAGACGCAGCTGAATTTATGAATGGATTGATCGCCGAAGTGTCAAAGGGCTAAAAGATCAGAGACCGTTTACAGGCTTCCTGTTTCCCTGAGGAGAAAAAGTGCTGTAAAGGCAATGGAATTATACAGATCGGGCAGGTAGAGTTGTTCGTTGTCGGCGTGTGCAAATTGCAGTTCTCCGGGTCCGCTTGTGATTACCGGAAGGTCAGGATATTCTCCGGCAAATAGCCGTGCATCGCACGATGCATCCCATCCCGTTATACAAGTAAAAGCGACTTGTTGCATCCGTGGAAACCACGGTTCCCGGGTTTTTAAAGCATTGAAAGGTAATTCATAACTCCAACTATCCGCAAACCCGGTTTTGTAGTTTTTCGTTACAGGTTATGTCAGGAAACGAACATATCAGCAGAAAAAGGCAGATAATTTTAAAAATTTTAATTTTTTACTTGCATTTATTAATTTCTGTTGTATATTTGTAATAGATATTTAATACAATAATACAATAATGAAATATAACAATGATAAAGTTTATTTTGGATCCTAAGGCAGGATCCCCTTTTTACCGGCAGATCATTGACCAGATCAAGTTCGGTATAGCATCGGGCAAGCTTGCATTCGGGGAGCAGCTGCCCACGGTGAGGTCGCTGGCGGTTGAGTTGAAAGTGAATCTGAATACTGTGGCCAAGGCTTACAAAGAGCTGGAAATTCAAAACATTCTTGAAACCCATCAGGGAACCGGCACTTTTATCAATAAAAGTGAAACAGACCTTTCTGAAAAGGAAAGGCATGCAAAAATGCAGGAGATCTGCAGGGAATTCATGACCATAGCTTTCAATTACGGATTTTCCGCTGATGATATGATTCTTGAACTTCAAAAACACAAAATCAATGAAAACTAACATTATCTCCAAAAGCTTGTTCAATGCTGTGTCAACAACGGTGCTGATATTACTTACCGGCACCTGGGTTGTATTATTCTACTACGGGATCTTATCCCCTCAATGGCTGGCAGGTTTGATTATCCTGTCGGTGCTTTTCTCATTTACCATAAAGATAGCCGATCAATGGGAAAGGGCAGTTGTTTTGCGCATGGGGAAATACATCGGGTTAAAAGGTCCCGGCATTTTCTTTATCCTTCCTATCATCGACCGTATTATGGATTATATTGATCAGCGCATCCGGGTAACTGATTTTAAGGCCGAGCAAACGCTCACAAAGGACACGGTGCCTGTTAATGTTGTTGCTGTGCTGTACTGGACAGTTTGGGATGTTGAGAAATCGGTGCTTGAAGTTCAGGATTACAATGAAGCTATTGAATACGTGGCACAAACCGGCTTACGGGATATTATCGGAAGGCATGAACTGGCGGAATTACTGCAGGAAAGGGAGAAAATTGCACATGACCTGCAGGTTTTTCTGGATGAAATTTCAACGCCCTGGGGTATAACCTGTCAGAATGTTGGTATAAAAGATATTACCATTCCCCAGGCACTGGCTGATGCCATGAGCAAGGAAGCTCAGGCGGAAAGGGAACGAAGGGCGCGTGTTATTCTCGGTACGGCAGAAACCGAAATTGCCGAAAAATTTGCCAAGGCCAGTGAAGAATACATAAACAATCCCGTGGCATTGCAACTCAGGGCAATGAACCTGATCGGGGAAGGTTTGAAGGAGAAAAGTTCCATGATCATTGTTCCGAGCAGTGCACTCGATTCCATGAACCTGGGCGTACTGGGCGGGCTGGTATCCGCGGCAAAACAGCAGCAAAAACCCACGGAGGAATAACCGGTTTCAGGCCCGGTTACCCGGTAAGTTTTTATTTGTGAACCAAAAGCATGGTTTGTGGTTTTCTGTATTGTTGATTTGGGCTATTTTTGCGATACTATAGAGCAGATACACTGGTTATGAAAACTGCATCCCGTAAGTTCCAGGTATTCGCGAAGCCCGTGGGTCCGGTCTGTAACCTGGATTGTACCTATTGTTATTACCTGGATAAAACAAAACTGTTTGGAGAGGATAAGGTACTCCACATGTCACATGGTATGCTGGAAACTTATATCCGCCAGCATATCGAAGCATCCACCGAAGAGATAATCACGTTTTCATGGCATGGTGGAGAACCCCTCCGGGCGGGTTTGAACTTTTTCAGGAAAATCGTTGACCTGCAAAGGAAATACAATCCGTCGGGCAGAAAGATCGTCAACGGCATCCAGACCAATGGTACGCTGCTCAACGAAGAATGGTGCAGGTTCCTGGCAGAGGAGCATTTTTTTATCGGGATCAGCATCGACGGTCCCGAACACCTGCATGATGTTTACCGCGTAACCAAAGACGGCAAGCCAACATTTAAAAAAGTGCTGCGTGGTTATGACCTGCTTGTAATTCATGGGATTGACCCGGAGATCCTTTGCGTGGTAAATGCTGAGAATGTAAAGTATCCGCTGGAAGTTTACCGGTATTTCAGGCAGCTGGGGGCACCCTTCATGACCTTCATTCCCTGTGTTGAAAAGCAGCTGGGACCGCCTGTCATTGTCGATCCCATGTCGGTTCCCGCCGAAGCCTTTGGCAATTTCCTGTGTACGATATTTGATGAATGGGTGCAGCATGATATCGGCAAGGTAAAGGTGCAGATTTTTGAGGAGTCCATGCGCACAGCTTTTAACCAGGAACACACGCTCTGCATTTTCAAGCCGGAGTGCGGGGGTGTGCCGGTGGTGGAACATAACGGGGACTTTTTTTCCTGCGATCATTTTGTCACGCCGGAGCATCACCTGGGTAATATCAGGGACATAGCGCTGGCGGATCTCCTCGACAGTGACAGGCAAAAGGATTTCGGGAGTGCCAAAAAGAATACCCTGCCCCGGTATTGCCAGGTGTGTGAGGTAAGGGATATGTGCAATGGCGAATGTCCGAAGAACCGCTTCATCAACACACCCGACGGCGAGCCGGGTTTAAATTACCTGTGCGCGGGGTACAGGAAATTTTTCAACCATTGCCGGCCGTTTGTAAATGAGGTGGCTGCAATCTGGAAGCAAAATAATGGTGCACCGGGGAGCCTTACTTCAGTTTTTCCTTAAAGAAACCGACTGTCCGTCCCCAGGCCAGCTTGGCCGCCTGCTCATTATAGCGCTCGGAGCTGTCGTTGTTAAAGGCGTGCTGGGCACCTTCATACATAAAGATATTATACTCAATTCCCGCTTTTTTCAAGGCCTCTTCAAAGGCAGGAATCCCTGCGTTGATCCGGGCATCGTCCCCGGCATAATGGGCCATCACCGGCGCCTTTATTTTGGGAACATCCCCTGCCTCCGGCGTACTTCCGTAATACGGGACGGCGGCATCCAGGTTGGGAGCATTCACGGCAACCTTGTTGGTCATGGCGCCACCCCAGCAGAAACCGGTACAACCAACCTTACCGGTTGAAAGCGGATGGGTTTCCAGGTATTTTACGGCAGCCACAAAGTTTTTCGTGGTTTCTTCGGGATTCAACTCACCCAGCATGGTCCGGGCTTTATCGGCATCGTCCTTTGGTGTGCCTCCCAGGGGGGACAAGGCATCCGGGGCGATCGACAGAAATCCCTCCTTTGCCATACGCCGGGTAACATCCTGAATGTGGGGCTGAAGACCTCTGTTTTCGTGTATCACAATTACAGCCGGATATTTTTTGGAATCCTTGGGCCGTGCCAGGAATGCCTTAACCTCGCCTGTCGCTCCCGGGTATGTGATGAATTCCGTAACCAGTCCCGCATCATCTTCGGGTGGCATAGCGGCGATAGCATAACTATCCTCCAGCATGGGAAGCAGTGTCATGGCAGCCGCTGTACTTCCTGCATACAGTGTGACTTTTTTGAGAAATCCACGGCGGTCAATGCCACCGCTTTTGTATTCTTCAAATAGACTGCTGATTGATTTGTTCATGCGGGTAAGGTTTTAAATTGAACTTTTTCAAAAAGTAGAACAAGTTATGTAAAAACAATCAAAAGGCAATATGGTTTAACCGGGTAATCGACGAAATGCTACCTGCCTCCCGGAGGGCAGTTATCTATCAGATACAGGGTAAGCAGTGAAAACAGGTGCTTTGTGGTGTTCTTCCCTTCATAAATGCTGTGGGAGCGGTTCGGATAGGACATCATGGTGAAGTGTTTGTTTTTCCTGATCAGCTCATTAACAAGCATTTCCGTATTCTGGTAGTGGACATTATCATCACCGGTCCCATGAACGACCAACAGGTTGCCTTTCAGGTTACCCGCATAATTTATGGGAGAACCTTCGTGATAAGCCGTGATATTTTCCTGGGGTAAACCCATGTAGCGTTCCTGGTAAATGTTGTCATAGGTCCGCAGGTCTGAAACGGGGGCAACAGCCATGCCTGTTTTATATATTTCAGGGTACCGGAACATGAGGTTAAGGGTCATGCTGCCTCCGCCACTCCAGCCCCAGACAGCTATTCTGGAAGTATCAACAAAACTCCACTGTAACACTTCAGCGGCAGCCATGGCCTGATCTATTGAATTTATCACACCTTCTTTTCCATAAATACTTTTTCTCCACGCGCTTCCCTTCAGGCATGGCGAACCCCGGTTGTCCAGCGCTATCAGAATATAGCCACGTTGTACCAGCATCATCTGCCATAAATTGGATGGCCATTTGTCTGCTGCCACCTGTTCCCATGGTTCTCCGTAAACATAGAACAGCACCGGATACTTTTTCGCAGGATCAAAATCCGGCGGTTTTGCCATAAATCCGTCCATTGACACGCCATCCGCGGTGGTAATCGAAAAGAAACCACTGGAAGGCAATGTAAGGCTGCGGATTTTTTCCTTAAAAGATGCATTGGCAGCCAGCACCTTAATGCCCTTATGGCCGGGAATATTGATCAGTTCAACGGTTTTGGGAGTTTTACTATTTGAATGGGTATGAACCGCATACATGCCGTTCGGAGAAATCCGGTACAGGTTGACACCGGTAAATGCAGGAGGAGTGAGCCTTACCGTATCTCCTTTACCCGAAAGGGATACCCGGTATAAATAGCGTTGCGTGCTGTTTGCAGGAGAGGCATTGAAATAAGCATACCGGTCAATTGCCGCATAGAAACGTGCCACATCATACCGGCCCGGAGTAAGGTTGGTAATTTGTCCGGTGTAAAGGTTTATTTTAATCAGGTGACGCCATCCGCCGGTTTCTGACAGGCGCAACACTTCCTGTCCTGTGTTGACCGGTATCAGGTCTTCCATTTCCCAATCGTCCGCACTTACATCGGGATAAGCAATATCCACGAAGGTTGATTCCCGTTCCTCATAGATGTTTTTTAATTCCCTGGTTTTTATATTGTAGGTATGGAACTTCAGGTTATTCTGCCTTCGGTTGATTTGCTGTATAAGGAGCAGGTCATTACTGATCCATTGCATGCGGGGAAGGTAATTCTCCTTTTCATCCCCGGGAACCGGTATCCAGGTGATAGCGGCGTCGGAAGTGCAGATAATTCCAACTTTGCATGCCGACGGGGGCTGTCCCGCTTTGGGGTATTGCACCGGAATTACGGTGGAATACACCGAGTCGGTATTGTTTATCATGTAGAAAGTGCCGATCTGTGAAGCATCCAGCTGCCAGAAAGCCAGGTGGGATCCTGTGGTATTCCACCGGAAGCCGTCGCGGCAGCTGAATTCTTCTTCATAAACCCAGTCGAATGTGCCGTTGATGATGTCACCTGTTCCGTCGAAGGTGAGTTGTGTTACTGTATCATCGGTAAAATTCTCCTTGTATATGTTAAAATTATGAACATAGGCAACAAATCTGTTATCATTTGAAAACTTGGCAAACATGAGGGAGGATTCGGGGAATCTGGCACCCAGCCTGCTAAGTTTTTGGGTTGTGAGGTCAAAGACCCAGTAATCACCTTTGGTGTTGCTCCGCCAAACCCGGCTGCTGTTGGTAAAAATGAGCACTTTTGATTCATCCGGCGAAAGTGTAAATTCTTCAACTGCCATGGGGATTGATTCACCCGGAGGTATGAGTTTTTCCGATGCAATAAACAGACTGCGTACCTGGGTTTTCGTATCGTACCTGACCAGGTCCTCCCGGTCACTGTCACTTGCCGACACTTCGGTTATAACATAGGCATCCCCGCCACTTATCCACTGTATGTGCGGGGCAGGTTCCTGTTGGAATTCCGGGGAGGCGAAAATCCGGTCAATTGTCAGCAATCCCGGATCTGCGCCGGTTTGCGCAACGAGGGAAAAGGAAAGGCAACAAAGCAGTAACTGAAAAGGGACAATTCTTAACATGATTGCAGATTTATAATTTCCGGTAATTTAACTATTTTTCCCACACCCCACACCCGCTCATCACTCATCACTCATCACTTTTCCTAAAACGTACTGGCAATTGCCTTCACGGGATTGAGCCTCGCGGCGGAGATCGCAGGTATCAATCCGGCAATTAAACCCACGGTAGTGCTAATAAATAATCCAAGTACAATATTGCCTGTGCTGAGGTAAATTTCAAAGTCCCTTGCCCGTGCGATAAATGTACCGCTGTAAATCAGAAGAAGGCCCAGCATCCCGCCGATAACCGATAGCAATACCGATTCGTACAATACTTCAAGGATTATATAGTAGCTCTTCGCACCCAGGGCTTTTTGAATACCGATAATGCTGGTTCTTTCCTTAACCGAAACGAACATGATATTGGCAATGCCAAAGGCTCCCACCAGCACAGCAAAAATACCGATGAACCACCCGGCAACGTTTACCACCTTGAAGATCTGTTCAATCCCAGCGCTCAGGAGGCTGGTTTCGTTCAGTGCAAAATTATCCTTAGCACGGGGATTTAACCTGCGTATCGACCGCATGGTAAGTTTTACATCCTCCTTCAGGGCTTCCATGGTCATCCCGGCACCGGCTTTGACCCAGATCTGGGGATTGCTGCGTTCGTCTTTCAGATCAACCATGCCGGCCATAAACTCCACAGGCACCAGCACAACCTTGTCCATGCTTCCGCCTCCCAGGATGGATTTTCCTTCACGCGCAAAAACACCTATGATGGTTATATCTTTGCCTTTCAGTTTTATGGTTTTTCCAAGGGGTGATTTGCCTTCAAACAATTCTTCAGCGATTGAATAGCCGATAACACAATTGTTCCTGCCCGAATTAATTTCGAAGGCTGAAAAGAACCTTCCCTGTACTATGTCGAAACTGCGTGTTTCACCGAACTCTTCACTCACTCCCCAGAGCATTAGATTTTCGGCACTGTTGTCAAGGTATTCGACATCGGTTTGAACGGCGGCAATAAAGCAAACAGAACTCACTCCGGGCATACGGTTCTTAATTTCGGAATATTCTCGAAGGGTTGTCACCGGACGATTCAGGTATTCCCACCAGGCAAATTCCTTTCCGTCTTCGGGGGCCCACGGCCATTTTTCAACAAAAATCACATCGGTGCCAAATGATTCAACGGTTGCTTTCATATTCGATTCCATCGAGTCGAGTACGGCAAAGACCGAAATAATGGAAAAAATGCCTATGGTAACCCCGAGCAGAGAAAGAAATGTGCGTAATTTGTTCAGAATAACCGTCCGGTAAGCCGATTGGAGGCTTTCGTTAAAAATATACAACCATCGCATAGGCATGTGAATTTATCAGTAACAAAGATAAGAAAGTGTGAAATACATAATGAAAAATTTAATATCTTGTCCCCGCTACAACCGTTTAAATCACCTATTTTATGGAAGAAAAAAAAATTAAATCAGCACTGATCTCGGTATATTATAAAGATCATCTCGAAGATATCGTCCGAAAACTTGATTCACTTCATATTACCATCGTATCCACGGGAGGCACAAAAGATTTTATTGAAAAGCTGGGCATCAGGGTAACAGCGGTGGAGAAACTTACAGGCTATCCTTCCATTCTCGGCGGCAGGGTAAAAACCCTTCATCCGAAAGTATTCGGCGGAATTCTTGCCAGGCCGGATTTTGATCAGGATGTTGCGGATATGAAACAGTATGATATTCATTCCATTGATCTGGTGGTGGTGGATTTATATCCCTTTGAGGAAACTGTGGCTTCGGGTGCTGCAGAGGAGGATATTATCGAGAAGATAGACATCGGGGGCATTTCCCTTATCCGTGCAGCTGCAAAAAATTTCCGCGATGTGGTGATAATTCCATCAAAGGATCAATATTCCCGGTTACTGGATATTCTGGGTGGCAAGCAGGGAATAACTACCCTGGAAGAGCGCAGAGGCCTTGCCATGGAAGCATTTGGCGTCACATCGCATTATGACACAGCCATTTTTAATCATTTCAGTAAAAATGCTGAAAAAAAGGGATTCCGGAAAAGCGTGAATCTGGCAAAACCACTGCGCTATGGTGAGAATCCGCATCAACGGGGCACTTTCTATGGTGATTTTGAACACCTGTTCGATCAGCTGCAGGGGAAGGAAATTTCATATAATAACCTGCTTGATATTGAAGCTGCAGTTTATCTTATCGATGATTTCACGGAAACAACCTTTGCTATCCTGAAACATAACAATGCCTGCGGCATTGCATCGAGGCCGAAAATTGCCGATGCCTGGACCGATGCACTGGCAGGTGATCCGGTTTCGGCATTTGGCGGAATACTGATCACCAACACCACGGTTGATGAAGCCACAGCCACCGAAGCCGATAAACTGTTTTTTGAAGTGATCATCGCCCCTGCGTTTGATGAGGCTGCCCTCGATATCCTGAAGAAAAAGAAGAACAGGATCATCCTGGTACGGAAGAATACTCCCCTGCCCAAGGTCCAGTTCAGGTCGATGCTGAACGGGGTGATTGAGCAGGACCGCGATGTTAAAACAGAATCCAGGGCCGATATGAAACCGGTCACACAACGGATACCCGTTGACGCGGAATATGATGACCTTGCTTTTGCGAATAAGGTTGTAAAACATACCAAATCAAACACCATTGTGCTGGCCCGGAATAAACAACTGATAGCCAGTGGAGTGGGACAAACCAGCAGGGTGGATGCTCTAAGGCAGGCTGTTGTTAAGGCGCGAAGTTTTGGATTTGATACGGTGGGAGCGGTTATGGCATCGGATGCTTTTTTCCCCTTTCCCGATTGCGTGGAAATTGCCAATGAAGCAGGGATCAATGTAGTTATTCAGCCGGGCGGATCGGTAAGGGATCAGAATTCAATTGATTTTTGCAACAGGAACAACATGTCCATGGTATTTACGGGGACCCGGCATTTTAAACATTAGAATAACGTAACATCCTGAATTTTTATGCGTTTATAAGCTTAGATTATATATTATATAATCTCTCAAAGTATTAACTTTACCAACTTTTATGATTTAAATCTCTATGGGAATTTTTTCTTTATTTACCCAGGAACTGGCAATTGATCTGGGCACTGCAAACACCATTATCATTGAGAATGATAAAATAGTAGTCGACGAGCCTTCAATCGTCGCCATAGATCAGACCACAAAAAAACTTGTTGCCATTGGGGAAACAGCCAGGCAGATGCATGGAAAGACACATCAAAATATACGCACCATCAGGCCGTTACGTGACGGAGTTATCGCTGATTTTAATGCTGCAGAGCAGATGATCAGGGGTATGATCAGGATGATCAACCCCCGCAACCGCTTTTTTACGCCTTCCCTGAGGATGGTAGTAAGCATACCCTCGGGCAGTACCGAAGTTGAAATACGTGCTGTTCGCGACTCTTCGGAACACGCCGGAGGCCGGGACGTATACATGGTTTATGAACCCATGGCCGCAGCAATTGGTATTGGTCTTGATGTTGTAGCCCCCGAAGGTCATATGGTTGTGGATATCGGCGGAGGAACCACCGAAATTGCCGTTATAGCCCTGGGCGGTATTGTGTGCAATGAATCCATTCGTATTGCAGGCGATGGATTCACGGCTGATATTCAGTCATATATGCGCCACCAGCATAACATTAAAGTTGGTGAACGTACGGCAGAAGATATCAAGATAAATGTAGGAGCTGCTTTGCCCGATATAGATCATGCACCGGCTGATTTCCTCGTACGGGGTCCAAACATGATGACTGCTTTGCCCATTGAAGTTCCGGTTTCCTATCAGGAAGTTGCCCATTGTCTTGACAAGTCGCTTTCCAAGGTGGAATCAGCTGTACTTTCCGTGCTGGAACAAACGCCACCCGAATTGTATGCCGATATTGTCCAGAAAGGAATATACCTGGCAGGCGGAGGCGCATTGTTGCGCGGCCTGGCTAAGCGGCTTACCGATAAGATCGGCATTACCTTTCATATTGCTGAGAATCCTTTGCATGTTGTTGCCAGGGGTACCGGTATAATTTTAAAAAACACTGACAAGTACCAGTCGCTCCTGATCAGATAACCAGTCGGCTGCAAACGGGCATGTAGGATGAAAAACTTATTGCGATTCATATTCCGGCATCATTTCCTGATCCTGTTTCTGCTGATTGAGTCGTTCTCACTTTTTCTGTTATTCAGTGCAAATCCTTATCAGAAAGTTCTTTTTTACACCCTCTCGCACCAGGTATCCGGGCGCCTGTCAACAAGGATTGAGAATTTCAAGGATTACCTGTCACTCCACAATGAAAACCATAAGCTGGCCGAGGAGAATGCCAGGCTCTACAACCGGTTAAGATCGTCTTTCAGGCTTAATACACCGGATTCCGCACCGGTAATTGATACGCTTTACTCACGCCGGTATTTGTACCTTACAGCCCGGGTTATCAACAACACGGTTAACAAGCAGTTTAACTATATCACACTCGACCGGGGCAGCAGCAGCGGCATTGAACCCGATATGGCAGTCATCAACAGCGACGGGATAGTTGGAATCGTTAAATCGGTCTCCGGGAATTACTCCGGTGTACTGTCGGTGCTGAACAGAGGATTTACGGTAAGCGGTAAGATCAGGAAGAACGGATACTATGGACCGGTGAGCTGGAGCGGTAAGAATACCGGATTTGCCACCCTCATCGACATACCCCATCACGTTGCCATTGCAAAAGGCGATACCATTGTTACAAGCGGTTTCGGAGGCGTTTTCCCGGAAGGTTATTTGATTGGCATTATCGAGGATTTCAGGCTTAAAGGAGGGAATTACTATGAGATCAACGTAAGGCTTTCCAATGATTTCAGAAAACTCAGTTATGTGCAGGTCATTAAGAACATTACAAGGCAGGAGATAGATTCACTCGAAACAAGGGTTGCCCAATGATTAAGGAATTTCTTAAATACCTGTTTCAGTTTGTGGTCCTGATCCTGGCCCAGTTGGCGGTATTCAAAAATATTGAGTTTTCGGGATATATCAATCCCTATGTATATGTTCTTTTTATATTATTACTGCCGTTTTATATACCCAGGATAGTGCTGCTTATCAGTGCCTTTACCCTTGGACTTGTCATGGACCTTTTCATGGGCACCCCGGGTGTACATTCTACTGCCACAGTTCTGATGGCCTTTTCCAGGCCTTTTGTTCTGGCCTTGTTTTCGCCGCGCGAAGGTTACCAGACGGGAACTTTGCCACGCCTGTCGGAGTTCGGATTGGAATGGTTTGTAAAATATACGATCATCCTTGTTTTTCTCCATCACTTTACCCTGTTTTATCTTGAAGTTTTTACGCTTGACTATTTTTTCAGCACTTTTTTCAGGGCATTACTCAGTATGATGCTCACTTCCCTGATCATTATTATCAGTCAGTTTTTCGTTTTTCGACAATAGCCCATGGACCAGTTTTCGAGTCGCAGAAATATCATTACAGTCATTGTTTTGGTTACATCCTTTGCCCTGGTTGCAAGGTTATTCTATATACAGGTCATCGATTCCAGCTACAAGCTTTCTGCTGAGAACAATTCCAAGCGGATCGAAATACTTTACCCGGCCCGCGGGCTTATCTATGACCGGAACAGGCAGCTTCTTGTTTACAATCAACCTGTCTACGACCTGATGATCGCCCCGTTCGAGCTAAAGGCCTTTGATTCGCTTGAACTATGCAATATCCTGCGCATCGACATGGAAAGGCTTCGGGCGGGTATCATCAGATCCTATAATCCGAGGTACCGGCGCGAACCCTTCATTAAGCAATTGTCACCTGAGACGTATGCAGTGCTGCAGGAGAAAATGTACAGATTCCCCGGTTTTTATGTAAGGTCCCGCACCCTCAGGAGTTACAGTAATCAAATTGCTTCCCACCTGTTCGGATATGTGGGGGAGGTGGATGAAAAAATGATAGAGGCCGATAAGTTTTACGCCATGGGTGATTATATCGGGATTAGCGGAATTGAAGGATATTTTGAAGATGTGCTGCGGGGTGAAAAGGGACAGGAGGTTTTACTCGTTGATGTGCATGGCCGGGTCATGGGGCCCTACCAGGGAGGGCGCTTTAATGAGGATGCCGTGGTAGGCAAAGATATGGTCTGTACAATTGATGCAAAGTTGCAGGCATATGGTGAAACACTGATGAGAAATTACAAAGGAAGTGTAGTTGCCATTGAACCTGCAACCGGCGAAATACTTACCTTGATTTCAGCACCTTCATACAGCCCGTCATTGCTGGTTGGCAGGTCACGCACTGTGAATTATACAAAACTCGAGCGCGATTCACTGGAACCCTTGTTCAACCGCGCACTCATGGCCAATTATCCTCCGGGTTCCACTTTTAAACCCATCCAGGCGCTTATAGCCCTGCAGGAAGGGGTGATCCAGGAAAATTCCACGTTTTCGTGCAACCAGGGATATTATGGCAGGGGGGTTAGTGTGGGGTGCCATATACACAACAGCCCGCTTAGTTTGTTACACGGCATAGAACAATCATGCAATGCCTATTTCTGCAATGTATATAAACGAATCATCGAAAATCCGAACTATGAAAGTCCCGGTATTGCTTATAAAGCATGGCGCGACTATGTTATGTCATTCGGGATCGGGGACAGGCTGAATGCTGATTTTACGAATGAGTTGAAAGGTTTTCTCGCACCGGTGAGCTATTTTGACCGTTATTACGGAGAAAATCACTGGAATGCGCTAACCACTATTTCACTGGCAATCGGGCAGGGTGAGATCCTGGTAACTCCGCTGCAAATGGCTAACTGGACGGCTGCTATTGCAAACAGGGGCTATTATATTATTCCCCATGTCATTAAACAAATTGAAGGGATTGACACAATTGAACACCGGTTTTACGAGAAACATGCCATTAATATTGATACGGCAAATTTCGGCCTGGTGGTGAAAGGAATGGAAATGGCTGTGAACGGCGGGCCGGGAAGAACCGCAGGAATCGCACAGCTTAAGGATATCATTGTTTGCGGTAAAACGGGTACTGCAGAAAATCCGCAGGGTCAGGACCATTCTGTATTTATTGCTTTTGCCCCGAAGGATAATCCCAAAATTGCCATTTCGGTATATGTGGAACACGGGAAATGGGGTGCTTCCTATGCGGCACCCATTGCAAGCCTGATGATAGAAAAATACCTGACTGATACCATTGCGCCCGGAAGAAAATGGGTGGAAGCCAGGATGCTTAATGGTAATCTTCTTAATATCAAATGATAGACAAACTTAACATAACCGAGGAAGTTGACTGGACAACCGTGGGTTTGTACCTGCTGCTGGTACTATTCGGCTGGATGAATATATTTGCTTCGTCCTACAATGAGCAATTCGGTTCAATACTCGATATCCGGCGGAATTATGGCGGCCAGCTGCTGTGGATCATGGCCTCTTTTGTTGTGATCATACTGATATTTGCCATTGATCACCGGTTCTATCATTTTTTCGCCTATGTCATCTACGGATTTGCAATCCTGCTCCTGCTGGCGGTCCTTGTTTTTGGCGTAGAGGTCAACAGCGCCCGCTCATGGATCAGGATACTGGGTTTCAACCTGCAGCCTGCAGAATTTGTTAAAATTGCTACCGCCCTGGTTATCGCACGATACCTCAGCGGTTACAGTGTTAAACTTTGGACGTGGAGATCGGTAATGATTTTAGGTGTGCTGATCGGTTTGCCCGTAGGCCTGATCGTACTTCAGCCCGATTGGGGTACCGCGCTGGTATTCAGCTGTTTTATCCTGTTGATGTACCGTGAAGGAATGCCCGGTTGGATCCTTGCCTTCAGCTTGTTTATAACCATATTGTTCCTTATGACCCTGTTGCTTTCCAAAACAGCCGTTCTCATTGTTCTTATAGCGCTTGCCTTAGCAAGCTTCGGTCTGATAAACAGGAAAGGCGTTCATGCCCTGATCGCTGCCGCAGGTATTCCTTTTTTTTATTTTGTCATCAGATTATTATTGCCTTACCTGCCCCTTAAACCGGATTCGTATAATTTGCTTCTTATAGCACTTGTGGTTGCTTCCATAGCATTTATTGTCATTTCCTATATCCGGAAGATTAAAAATGTGACCCTGGTGCTTTTATTTCTTTTTGGTTGTATTGCGTTCACGTATACGGTTGGTTACGTTTTCCAAAACGTACTGAAACCCCATCAGCAAACCCGTGTGAACATACTGCTTGGGAAGGAAACGGATATCCGCAATGTGGGATATAACCTTAACCAGTCGAAAATTGCCATCGGATCGGGTGGTTTTTTCGGTAAGGGCTATTTAAAAGGCACGCAAACGAAACTCGATTTTGTTCCCGAGCAGAGTACCGATTTTATTTTTTGTACGGTGGGAGAAGAATGGGGATTCATTGGAACCCTTATCGTCATACTCATTTACTCCGGATTGCTGATAAGGATCCTGTTCCTGGCGGACAGGCAACGATCGCAATTCACCCGGATTTACGGATATGGCGTATTTTCAATCCTGTTCTTTCATTTTGCCATCAATATCGGTATGACCATCGGCCTGTTCCCGGTTATTGGGATACCACTGCCGTTTTTTAGTTACGGCGGATCATCCATGATAGCTTTTACGTTGCTGCTGTTTATTCTGGTAAGGCTCGACGCGGTAAGAAAAGTGTACAACTAAATGACCCGCGCACTTAAACCAGGGTATTCGTCATTGTCGAAACTGATCCCGAAAGATTTGCTGACATAGCTGATAAGGTTCGGGAAGAAGGCGGAAAACTCCGATTCAAATTTATGATAATCCTCACGAAGGATATCTATGGCATATTCGGTTTCTTCAGGCAGCGAGGTGCGACTCGACATCCGGTGTAAAACATCCTCAATACCTTCGATGGTGGAATATTTCTGGATCCAGTTGTTCTTTATAAAAGCAGGCAAAAACAGCCTTACTCCCTCGGGAAGTGTGTCAATGTACTGACCGAGTACGGTATGAACATTTTTAACAAATTCCTCGATGGGATGCGGAGAATACAGTGGCCAGGAATTAACCAGGAAATGGTCGTAAAAGATATCAATGATGATCCCGGAATATTTGTGGTATTTTTCGGCTATTCTCGATTTGCTCCGCTTTACAATAATATTGGTATCCGTAAATGAATCGATATGCCGGTGCAGCATAATACCTTTCCGGACCTGGTCGGTATAACGCGACAGCTCAAACCCCTTCACATAATCACCAATGAAGTTGCCCACAAGGATTTCCTCGTTGTTGCCGGATAAATATATGTGAGCCAAATAATTCAATTACACAGTTTTGTTGGATTATACGAACCTTACAAAGGTAACGTTTCATAAATTATCCTACAAAAACTATGCAAATTACTTATTAAAAAGTAATTAACGTTTAAATTATTTTGGATACATTCCGACAGGAGGTTGTCTAAAAAGCAGTTATTTCTCGCAAAGACGCAAAGACGCGAAGAAACAAATTTATGGTAATCAGCTCTTTGCGACTTAGCGGCTTTGCGTGAGTTTTTCTTATTTTGACTTATTGGACAGCTCGAACATCAAATCCTGCTTTTGATCTTTTTTGTTTCCTCTTCAAATCCCGGTTTTTCGAGCAGTGCAAACATATTCTTCTTGTAGGCCTCAACACCGGGCTGATCAAAAGGATTTACGCCCAGCAGGTAACCACTTATTCCGCAGGCCTTTTCGAAAAAGTACATCAACTGTCCGAGGTAATATTCGCTGAGCCTGGGAAGTGTGATTCGGATATTGGGAACCTTTCCGTCAACGTGGGCGAGCATCGTACCCAGTTCCGCCATTTTATTTACGGCGTCCAGCCTTTTTCCGGCTAGGTAATTCAAACCGTCAAGATCTTGCTCTGCCGAAGGGATCAGCAATTTTGTTGCAGTTTCGTTCAGCGAGATCACGGTTTCCATCAGGGTGCGTTCTCCTTCCTGGATATATTGTCCCATTGAATGCAGGTCAGCCGTAAAATCAACACTGGCAGGGTAGATGCCTTTGCCTTCCTTTCCTTCGCTTTCGCCATA
>DATEVU010000117.1:0-35230 GCA_035258345.1 Bacteroidales bacterium | reverse complement strand
GTTTATGGAGGAGGCAACGTGGGGCTTATGGGCGTGTTGGCTGATGAAATGTTGCGGCTGGGAGGAGAGGTCACCGGGGTTATTCCACGAAAGCTTGTGGAAATAGAAGTGGCCCATCACGGTTGTACCAACCTGCATATCGTTTCGAGCATGCATGAACGCAAAGCTTTAATGGCAAAGCTTTCCGATGCATTCCTGGCACTGCCGGGAGGGATCGGGACCCTGGAGGAGCTATTCGAAGTATTTACCTGGCTGCAACTTGGGTACCATCATAAACCTGTGGGAATTCTAAACGTCAACGGTTTTTATGATCTGATGTTAGACTTTCTGAAACAACTGGTCGGACAGGGATTTATTATACAGGATCAGTTTGACCGCCTCATGGTCTTTAATAAACCGGAAGATTTAACCGGTCTGCTGGAGAAAATGTAACAAAGAAGGTTGTGAGTTGTGGGTTGTGGGTTTTTAAGTTTTTCACTTTTAGTTTTTCACTTGATCTTTATCTTCCCTTCAAATACAAAAGTTGCAGGACCTTCAAGCCATATATTCGTAAACCGGCCTTCATGAACAGAGCAGGACACCTTTAACGATCCTCCTGGTACCTTCACAGGCATAGTATATGAATTTTTGTCATGTTTTTTCTTCAGGGCTGAACAAATGACAGCGGCTACCACTCCGGTTCCGCAGGCAAGTGTCTCATTTTCCACGCCGCGTTCGTAAGTTCTTACAAAAATGTGATCACCACGGTCCTCAACAAAATTGACATTGATGCCATTTTCACGGAATTTCCCGTTGTATCTTATGTTGCGGCCTTCGGTGAAAACATCCATTGCAGAGATTGAAGAAAAAAAGGCTACATAATGGGGTGAACCGGTATTGAGCAGGTAGTAATCCGGA
The DNA here is from genome assembly GCA_035258345.1 of Bacteroidales bacterium. Classification (GTDB taxonomy): domain Bacteria; phylum Bacteroidota; class Bacteroidia; order Bacteroidales; family UBA10428; genus UBA5072. The sequence goes on along the minus strand of DATEVU010000117.1, from coordinate 34,333 downwards.
CCTGTTTCAACTGATGTCACATCTTTCATGTTAAGCTTCACATAATCCGATGAAACAAGTTCGGCCATGTGCTCCCCGTCAACAGCCATGAATCTTGCCTTTTCACGTGTTATTCCAAGCCTGCCGGCAAAGGCAGCGATGCACCTTCCCCCGTTTCCACACATGCTGCTTTCCTTTCCATCGGCATTATAATACAGCATGTTGAAATCAAAGTCTTCGAGTGGCTGCAGCAACATAAGCCCGTCGGCACCTATTCCAAACCTGCGGTCACACAAGTGTTTAATCAGATCATGGTCGGTTGACGGAAAATCCAGCTTCCGGTTATCCACCAGGATAAAATCATTCCCTGCGCCCTCGTATTTGCAGAAATTCACCTCCATAAGCAGGATACGTTAAATTATGTTAAACCAGCATCATAACAGAACAAATGTCATAATTTTGAAGTTAATATCAGCACTGTAAAGGCATAATTTTTGAAATAGCTTTTTTATTGAAGTGATAATATATTGAGAATCAGAAAAAAATAACAATATGAAAAGAAAACAGGTACTTTTAGTTGTTGCTGCTGCAATTATTGGTGGTTTGGTTGCTGTATTCGCCTATTCGGCATTGATTGACAACAAAGAGAAAATTAAAATCGTCCAGGCAAGAGAGCCGGTAAGCATGGTAAATCTAACAGCCGGACTTGACAGTTCTACGGATTTTACATTTGCTGCGGAAAAAACCATTGATTGTGTTGTGCATGTTAAAATTGAATCCAGCGTCACTTACCGGAATCCGATATACGAATTTTTCTATGGCGACAGGTACCAGGGCGAACAGGCACCGGTAATTGGATTTGGTTCTGGTGTGATCATTACGGAAGATGGCTATGTCGTAACCAATAATCATGTTGTTGAAAATTCCGACAAAGTGTCTGTTACCCTGAACGATAAAAGGGAATTCACAGCAAAGGTAGTGGGTACAGATCATTCAACCGATCTTGCCCTGCTAAAAATTGAAGGCGAAAACTTTTCCTTTATTTCGTTTGGTAATTCCGATGAACTGAAGATAGGAGAATGGGTTCTTGCTGTGGGCAATCCATTCAACATCACCTCTACGGTAACGGCCGGTATTGTCAGTGCCAAAGGCAGAAGCATGCAGATAATTGAAGATCAGTACCGTATAGAATCGTTCATACAAACTGATGCTTCGGTGAACCGCGGTAACAGCGGTGGTGCACTGGTAAACCTCCGGGGTGAAATGGTGGGGATTAACACAGCGATTGTTTCGCCCTCGGGCGGGAATGTGGGAATTTCCTTTGCGATTCCAGCCAGTATTGTTCAGAAAGTTGTCAGGGACCTTATTGAGTTTGGGACCGTACAACGCGCCATCATGGGGATCAGTATTTCTGAAATCACATCCGAGCTGGCCAGGGAAAAAGGGCTGGATATGCTCACCGGTGTTTTCGTTTCCGGGGTGAATGAAAACAGTGCTGCCAAAGAGGCAGGAATTGAAGCAGGTGACGTTATTATACAAATTAACGGTATAGCGGTTAAAAGCCCTGCTGAACTTCAGGAATTGGTTGGGAGAAACCGTCCCGGTGACAAGATTACTGTTTTGGCAAAAAGGAAAGACAAAACGAAACAATTCGAGGTTACTTTACGTAATTTACAGGGCAACACAAGCGTCGTTAAAGCGGGAACCTACGATACCATACTTGGAGCAAAAGTTGTTAATCTGGATGACCAGGAAAAAAAGAAACTTGGCATCGAATACGGTGTAAAAGTCACTGAACTTCAGGAAGGCAAACTAAAGGAAGAAGGTGTAAAACCAGGATTTGTCATAACACAGGTTAACAACAAACCGGTTAATACGGTTGATGAGCTTGATCAAATCTTTAAAAGTTTAAAAGGTGGGGTTTACATAGAAGGGGTTTATCAGGATGGGGTTGTGGCTTATTACGCATTTGGACTGTAGGAGCAATTATAAAATTCATATTTTTAAGGCTTGCAGTACGCAAGCCTTTTTTTTAACTTATGAGTACTGTAATTTATATTGAATTTAAATATAAAATAGCATAAATTCGCACAAATTTATTGGTGAAAATGAGACAATTAAAGATAACAAAATCAATTACAAACAGGGAGAGTGCTTCGCTCGACAAGTATCTGCAGGAGATTGGGAAAGAAGAACTTATCACGGTGGAAGAAGAAGTTGAGCTTGCGCAGCGGATTAAAAAGGGAGATAAAACGGCCCTTGAAAAACTTACAAGGGCAAACCTCAGATTTGTCGTTTCGGTTGCAAAACAATATCAGAATCAAGGTCTTAGCTTACCCGATCTGATCAATGAAGGAAATCTCGGATTGATTAAGGCTGCTGAGAAATTTGATGAGACACGCGGATTTAAATTTATCTCTTATGCGGTTTGGTGGATCCGGCAGTCCATTCTTCAGGCCCTCGCCGAACAATCGAGGATTGTTAGGCTTCCCCTTAACCAGGTTGGCTCTCTCAATAAGATCAACAAAGCCTTTTCTAAATTCGAGCAGGAATTCGAACGCACCCCTACTCCCGAGGAGTTGGCAGAAGTGCTTGAACTGCCTAAGGAAAAAGTTTCCGATACCCTGAAAGTATCGGGCCGCCATGTTTCTGTTGATGCCCCTTTTGCAGAAGGTGAAGATAACAGCCTCCTGGATATCCTTATCAACCACGATTCTCCCAAAGCCGATAAGAAACTTATCAGCGAATCGCTGATGAAAGAGATCGATCGTGCATTAGCCACTCTTACTGAGCGGGAAAGAGACATCATAAAGTTCTTTTTCGGTATTGGGGTGCAGGAAATGACTCTTGAAGAAATTGGAGAAAAATTTGATTTGACCCGTGAACGGGTAAGGCAAATCAAGGAGAAGGCAATTCGTCGATTACGGCATACTTCCAGAAGCAAATTGTTAAAATCCTATTTGGGATAGAATTGACAGAGACGCAAAAATTTGCGTCTCTGCTGCTTTTTATTATACTCCTCCTGTATTTTCCTTTTTCATACTGAGCTGAATTCGCTTCCGTGCAACATCTACTTCCAAAACCCTGACCGTAACATGTTGATGGAGTTTCACCACATCAGAAGGATTACTTACGTACCGGTCCGCTATCTGGGAAATATGGACGAGCCCATCCTGCTTCACACCAATGTCCACAAACGCTCCAAAATTTGTAATGTTGGTTACGATCCCGGGAAGTACCATTCCCGGTTTAACATCACCGATCGTGTGCACATCCGCGGCAAATTCAAATAATTTTATGGCTGACCTGGGATCACGGCCGGGTTTTTCCAGTTCATTCATGATATCGGTAAGGGTGGGAATTCCCACCTTTTCATCGGTGAATTTTCTGATTTCTATTTCTTTGCGCAAGGAATCGTCCCGTAGCAGGTCAGCAACAGGCTTTTCAAGGCTGGCAGCCATTTTTTCAACGATGTAATAGCTTTCAGGATGCACTGCGCTGTTATCCAATGGATTCACTCCTCCACGTATCCTCAGAAAACCTGCCGACTGTTCGAAAGCCTTCGGACCCATTCTTGGAACTTCTTTCAGGTCTTCTCTTGAAGAGAACGATCCTTTCTCTTTCCTGTATTCTACAATATTCCGTGCAAGTTGCTGACCCAATCCTGAAATATAAGTCAATAAATGCATACTTGCCGTATTCAGGTCGACCCCGATAGCATTTACACAGTTTTCAACCACCTGATCCAGTGATGCCTTTAGCCTGGTCTGATCAACATCATGCTGGTACTGGCCCACACCGATTGATTTCGGATCGATTTTTACCAGCTCCGCTAACGGATCCATAAGCCGGCGACCGATTGATACAGCTCCCCGCACCGTAACATCATATTCCGGAAATTCATCCCGGGCTATCTTAGAGGCGGAATATACGGATGCACCAGCTTCACTTACCACGTAAACCCTGATATCACGTTCAAATTTAATCTTCCTGATGAATTCTTCGGTTTCACGGCTTGCTGTTCCGTTCCCGATGGCAATGGCCTCTATCTTATAGGAATTGACAAGGGTATTGACCTTCTTTATTGCCAGTGATGTTTCCCGCTGGGGAGGATGCGGGAATATTGTTTCATTGTGCAGGAGGTTCCCCTGGGCATCGAGACATACTACCTTGCAACCCGATTTGAATCCCGGGTCAATTGCCAGCACACGTTTCTGACCCAGGGGTGGCGACATGAGCAATTGCCTGAGATTATCGGCAAAAACAGCTATAGCCTGTTCATCTGCCCTGGATTTTGAATGTGCTCTGAATTCTGTTTCAATAGATGGTCCAAGCAATCTCTTGTAAGAATCCTTAATGGCCTTTTCTACCTCCCTGGCACATTCACCATTACTTCTGATAAACTGGTTACCCAAAATCTCAAGAGCCTTCTCAGGTCCTGGTTCAATCGTAATCCTGAGAAATCCCTCCTCCTCACCTCTGAACATGGCCAATAACCGGTGTGACGGACAACGGTTCAGCGGTTCGGAAAATTCATAGTAGTCCATGTATTTCTGACCATCCAGTTCTTTACCTTTCACAAGCTTTGAAGCAATGGTCGCATTCCTGGAAAATAAAGTCCGGATGGCATTCCGGGCATGCTGTTCCTCGCTGATCCATTCCGCAATAATATCCCGGGCTCCCTGAAAGGCATCTTCTTCATTATCAACTTTATCATTAATGAACAAAACGACTGTCCGGTAAATATCCCTGTCCTGTTGTTTAAGTAAAATATTTGCCAACGGCTCAAGTCCGTTCTCCTTTGCCACCGACGCCCGGGTTTTCCTCTTTGGCCTGCACGGAAGATACAGATCTTCGAGCTCGATCATGGTCACAGCCTTATCCAGTTTTTCCTGCAGGTCAGGTGTCATCAAACCCTGATCGTTTATGCTGTGGATAATAGCTTCCCGTCGTTTGTCAAGTTCTTCGTATTTTGCATAATTGTCTTTGATTGCTGCAATCTGTACCTCATCCAGGCTTCCTGTAGCTTCTTTGCGGTAACGGCTTATAAATGGTATTGTGGCATTGGCTTCAAGCAATCCGAGGGTGTTTTCCACCTGCCAGGGTAATACGTTCAGGTCAACAGACAGTAAATTAATATATTTTTTATCCATATTGAATTCCATCCTTTAGGCAGGCAAAAATAGGTATTAGTTCTTAAATTAGCTTTATGGAAAACAAAGTGCTTCGCGGGTTCAGGATATTCAGGCAGGAACCCTATCCTGACATGCTCAGGCGGCTGATCCGTGAACAGGTTGATCTGTCGGTTGCATACTGCAGGCAGCCGGAATTGAATCCGGATATTGCCATCCACGAGATCCGTAAATCAACCAAGCGTGTAAGGGCTGTGAACAGGTTATGCCGGTCAGTTACTGAAACTGACTTTTACAGGCAGACTTCGGGAAAATACCGGGAAATCAGCCAGCTCCTTGCCCAGCTCCGGTTAAGTGCTGTTTATCTGGAAACCCTGGGTAATCTGACTGATGACAGGAAACTATCCGTTTCAACCCGGGTCCTGAAAAAGCTGTTTAATGAACTGATGGCAAAACATAAGAAACTGACCAACCGGCAAATTCATCAGGAAAAAATTATGGACAGGATTCACGCACTGTTGCATCAGGAATTGTCACAGCCTGAAATAATTTTGCCGGAAAATATTGAATTTAAGATTCTTGTGGAGAATATTCAGAAAACATATTGCCGGGGAATGGAATCTCTGGACACGGTAATGCAACATCCTGTAACCGAAAACCTCCATAACCTGAGAAAAAGCGTAAAATACCTCTGGAATCAGTATTGCCTGTTACGGCCGATATGGCCACCGGTAATGACCGTATTTATAAGGCAGCTCGACCAGCTGGCGGAAAAACTTGGGTATGATCATGATCTGGCTGAGATGGAGTATTTCCTGCTAAATGAACATACCGTAAAATCCGGCGCTGAAACCGGACAACTGGTGGAATTCATTGCCGGAAAACGAAAGCAAATCCAAAAAACCATCACCCCTTTAGCCATGTACCTTTACGCTGAAAAACCGTGCGCCATGGCAAAAAGGCTGACGGGATACGAGGAGGTTTATAGGAATAAGGTTTGAGGTAATACTATTTCCGGTTCACCGATCCGGCACTGGAAGTATGAATTTCCTTTATCCTGGGTTCGCCCCTGTAATTGATATCACCTGCGCTGCTCGACCGGAAACTGGCCTCTTCCGTTATATAAACCTTTGCGTTACCTGCACTGGAGACCGAGATATCCCCTACCCTGGCTTCGAGCTCAAAGGCATTAAGATCCCCGGCACTGCTCAGGTCGGCTCTCAGCGTATTGGTTTTTCCCCTGAGGAGCGCATTGCCGGCACTGGAAATGGAGATGGAAATCTCATTCGCATCAACCTCAAACCGCAGATCGCCTGCACTGCTCATTTGTATGTCAAGCTTATCTGCCGTGAATTTGTTCATCCCGTGAAGATCCCCCGCGCTTGAAACTTCTAATCTGTCAATAGTTTTGCAGGTTACCATTACTTTTTTGGATTTGGCCAGGCGTATATTTTTGTCGGAATATATCTGAAGAACATTGCCCGATACCTCAGTCCGTATCCATTCCTGAAGGTTTTCATCCGCTTCAACCTCCACCTGCTGGCTATCTCCCTGGGTAAGATAAACATCAATGCCACTTCCCACTTTAATCCCGGTAAATCCGGGTACATCACGCTGTTGTTTAACAACATTCCCATTACCGGAAATGGAATCCTGAATATTGATCACACATCCTGACAACCAAACAAAAGGGAGAGTAAGCAACAGAATTGTCCTTATATTTTTCATCCGTAAATTAATCTTATTTAATGGGTTGTATGTAACTCGCATTTGTACATTATTATTTGAGTTTGCGTCTTGATTAAAACATGCTTGTTTCATAGTTATCTGGTTTTAAATAATTACGAGTTAAACAGTAAGATGCTGCAATATTGTAAAATAAAAGACTGAGCCTTCTCCCTCCTTGCTTTCGACCCATATTTTACCGCCAAGCATCGTAACCAGTGATCTGCAAATGGCCAGTCCGAGCCCTATTCCTCCGAACTTCCGTGTGTAGGTTTCATCAGCCTGCCTGAAGCTGTCGAATATGAAGGAGATCTTCTCCTTTGCAATACCAATGCCGGTATCCTGGACATAAAACCGCAACCGGCCTTCATCTGCTCTATCAAAACCAAATACAATACTGCCCTTTTGTGTGAATTTAAATGCATTTCCGATCAGGTTCTTCAGAACATGATTCAGTTTATCCCGGTCGGTATGCAGGTATTCTTCTTGTTTTATTTCATCTGCACGATCCATGGTAAAGATAATTCCATTTTCAATTTTATTTTTTTCTTTGGATGCAAATGACCCGGCTATTTCATCCAATAATTCCCCGAGGGAGAATTCCGAAAGGGTAATATTTGATCCCCCCGATTCCAGCTGGGATATTTCTATCATCTCCTTGATTACTTCCAGGAGCTGTTCCCCGCTTGTAAGGATAACATCGGCATAATTTTCTACAGGATCGTCCGGAGTACAGTTTCTTTTGATCAATTGTGAAAATCCAAGGATTGCATTCAGGGGCGTACGCAATTCATGAGAAACATTGGCAAGAAAAGCAGATTTGATCCGGTCGGATTCCTCTGCCTTTTTTCTGGATTCATTCAGTTTTTCTTCGAAATTTTTTCTGTCGGTTATATCAAAAGCAATACCCAGTAATTTATATAATTCGTTATTCTCGTCGAGAATGGGCACGGCATGATAAATCACAAAGCGGTGAAGATCGGGATAATTGATCTGGCATTCGATGATCTGGCTTTCCTTTTGTTCAAAGGCCTTTTTCAATGCCGGAAGGTAACTCCCGGTTATTTCAGCGGGAAATACTTCTTCATCCTTTCTGCCGATAACGTCGTTTACCTGCAATCCGTAGAATATCAGACCATATTCATTGATATACTCAATTCTTCGCTGCTGGTCGTAAATGACAAAAGCCGACGGGAGATTATTTACGGCGGTTCGCATTAGCCTGTGACTTTTCACGAGTTCCAGTTCAGCCTTTCTTTTTTCCTTCTTAATTACGTTATTGGCCAGGGCTGTTTCAACTGCATGAGGCAGTCGCCTGATATGTTCCTTGATCACATAGTCATCTGCCCCGGCTTTCATGCATTCAACCGCAGTTTCCTCATTCATTGAACCCGTAAGCATGATAAAAGGAATATCCGGGTGTATTTCCTTTTTCAGGGTAAGGGCGAGCATACCGTTAAATTGTGGCATCAGATAATCGGAGACAATTATATCGGGTTTGAAACCAGCCAATGCCTTCTTATAATCTGCCTGTGTTTCCACGCGTAAACCATTGATCGGGATCCCTATCTTTTTAACTTCGTATAAAGCAAGTTCATAATCATTGACTAGATCCTCGACAAACAATACTTTTAATGCATCCGGCATATGACCTGTTATTAATCCATTGTTTTATTTGCCTCTACCGGCAGGGAAAAATAGAATACCGCACCCTTATCAAGCTCGCTTTCAGCCCAGATCCTCCCGCCATGGCGATCCACTATTCTTTTAACCAGTGCAAGGCCTACTCCGGTACCACTGAATTCCTCCATACTATGAAGTCGCTGAAATACACCAAACAATTTCGAAGAAAACCGCATATCAAAACCTGTCCCGTTATCCCTTATAAAATAAACCAATTCATTGTCAGTACTATAACTGCCAATTTCAATAATTGAAATATCCCGCTTCGCCGAAAACTTAATTGCATTGGATAAGAGGTTATTCACAACCAGTTTCAATAATGACAGATCACCCAACGCATCAGGCAAATCATTAAAATTCATTTCTATTTTCTGTTCAGGATGTGCGGGTATCAATTCCGCACTTATCGATTTAAAAAGTTCGGTCATCTTAATCCTGGAAATGGTCATTTCCTGCCTGCCAGTCCTGGAGAATTTGAGTAAATCATCAATTAAACGTCCCATCCTTTGTGCGTTCTCAGAAACTACATGAAGCAGTCGCTGACCTTCACTGTTAACATGATGGTAATGGTCTGCAAGAAGGATTTTTGAGAATCCGTCAATTGCGCGAAGCGGTGCCCTCAGATCATGGGAAACTGAATAACTGAAAGCCTCGAGTTCTTTATAGGCCATCTCAAGGTCATGACCATGATCCTGCAAGATCTTATTCAATTTAAGTATTTCTTGTTCATACTGTAACCTTTGCGTCATATCAACAATGGTTGAACGGCTCATGATAAAGTTTCCCCCTTCGTCATAAATTGCCGTACCGCTTAATAATACCGGCAAAACACTGCCGTCTTTTCGAACCATTTCATACTGCAGGTTGTTTACATCGCCCTGTTCTTTAAAAATCGGGAATGCATGCCGGAATACAGTCAGACTGGCGGCCGTAATCAATTCGGAAAAGTTACGTTTACCAATTATTTCGTCCCTCCGGTAACCCAGCCATCTCAGCTCGGTATCATTCACCATGATGTAGTTGCCTGCCGAATCCAGGGAATGATAACCACAAGGTGCATTGTTATAAAGATCACTGAGTTCAGCCGTCCTGTTTGCAACCCTTTCTTCAAGTTCGGCATTGAGTTCCAGTATTGCCAGTTCCGCCTTCTTGCTTTTGGCTAAACTGATAACAAGGGCTTCCTGTGTTGTTTTCAGATCGTTGATATCCGTGGCACTGCCAAACCATTTGATGATCGTCCCGTCGGGATTGCGCAAGGGAACTCCCCTGTTCAGGAACCAGTGGTAGCTGCCATCTTTCATTTGTATCCTGCATTCGAAATGGAATTCAGAAGATTTTTTTGTGTATACGTTCCAGCTTGTCAGAACCCGCTCCTCATCATCAGGATGCAGTGATTTCCGGATGGCATCGTCTTTAAAGGGATAAACACCTGTTAATGCCTCGAACCTGGAATTCACATAGTCGAAGTTGCCATCAGGATTTGCTGTCCATACGATCTGTGGCATCGAATTGGTAATGAGTCGCATTCTTTCTTCGCTTTCCAGCAAAGCCGCTTCCACCTGTTTCCGCTGGAAAATATCCCTTACTATGCTCTGAAAATATCTTTTACCACCAATCTCAATATGCCGGGTGCTTACTTCGACAGGAAATACCGATCCGTCCTTCCGCAAATGCATGGTTTCAAACCGGTGACCGCCAGCCCTGACAATTTCGGTGATTCTTTCATTCATATCATGACGCGATCCCGGGCTTCTAAGTTTATCAGCAGTCATGCCCATCAGCTCCTCCCGGGTGTACCCGTAATTCTCCAACACCCTGTCGTTAACCTGCAAAATCACCAGATCACTGTTATATAATAATATGGCATCATTGGCGAATTTTGAAAGCAGGTCATATCTCTCTGCTAAGAGATTTCTTTCGGATTCCAGGTTTTCCATTTCGGTTTGCTGCTTAAGCCAGAAAAATGAGATGGAAGATGTGATTGACAAAATAAGCATCAGTGAAAATACCAGTATACTGATCCGCATATTGCTTATTTCGGCGTATGCCGCCGCTTTGTCCATTTCTACAATCAGGAACCAGTTGCTTTCCGGAACGGCCTGCACAAAGGCTACTACTGGCTTCCTTTCTGCGCTGATCCCTTCAACCGTTCCGGTAAATCCGTTAACCGCCATAAAGGCCGGAAGATCCTTCCAACGGCTCCTGGCTTCAGGATCTGTAAAATGCAAGGTTGGGAACCGCGGCTTGTTAATATAAACAACTTCATCCATTCCTCCCCTAACAAGCAATACATCCAGCATTTCGGCTCGAAAAGGAACGGCCCTTAACAGGGGGAAAAAATCCTTTTCCGGATCAATGGTCAATAACAACCAGCCTATCTGTAGTGTATCAAACGAAGAGGACACACAAACAGGAACCGGTATTTCAAGCGCAAATGCACTATCACCAACCCTGTTTATATCACCCATGTAAATGTGTCCCGGATCCCAGGCATATTCACAATCACCTGGCACAGGTAAAGTTTTTCCGGTTATACTGTCGGGAATAGATAACAAAATTCTTCCCTGTATATCCATTGCCGTCATACTCACATACTTCCCGTTCAGGAACATGGCATTCAGGATACCGAACAGGCTTTGCCGGTAACCTGCATTTGAAGGATCGGCAGACAGGACTTTAAAATACTCCGCAATCACTTTGCTCTGCAGCAAAAAGTTGGCATCTGATAACCGTTCATGACGCCAATCGGTTATCTGCCGCACTTTGATTTCAGCCAGGTTTTGAAGCTGGCTTGCCTTTTCTTTCTTAAATCTTTCCCTTTCCAGCAGGAAATACCTGACCGTAATCAATACAATGGCAACATTTACAATCAGCAGGATAGTTATAAGCAGCCGGGAAAACCTGAGATATTTCATCCGTATTTATTTTGATTTATTACAGGTCGGATGTATGTCGCATGTACTGATTTTCATACCATTTTGTGTCTTGATTAGACATGCACGTTTCATATTATGATTGTTCTATGAAAGCCTTACCCTAACAAATCGAATGAACTTTGTATGGAAATATTTTCGATATAACAGTCTATCGTATGTTTTCGGTATTTAAAATTAATAAAAAAACAAAGAAAATCATTTTATCGTTGCAATAAAATCCTTTTGGATATAATCCCGACGGTTTTAATAAATGCATAATCAATCTCATTTTTTTTTCATAATATTATCATGATAATTAAATTCATTGCCAATGTCGCGCAAATTTTTGACTTTTAGTACCTTAGTACTTGTATTACTGGTAATTACCGCTGCTGTTCTACAGCTTTCCCGAAAATTCATTTCCCGGAATATGGTCACCCGGGGATTTTCATCCCTCGAGGAGGAAAAGTATGCCGAATCGTATACCATATTTGAAAAGGCCGCCAAATGGCATGGCAAATCATCTGCGGCACTTCTGGGTATGGGTGAGGCCGGTTATCATCTTTCCCAATATGATAAGGCCCTGGAACATGTAAACAGATCTATCCGGATCGACAGCCTTGCTCCCGAAGCCTTCTTTTACCGCGGACTTATTCACCTGAAACTGGAGGACAAACCAGGGGCAATTCTCGATTTTTCAAGGACCATCGGCTTTGATTCCCTGCATGCGCAGGCCTATTATCACCGGGGGGTTGCCAGGGCCGGGCTGGCTGATTTTAAAGGGTCCGTGGACGATTACCGGAAAGCAATGGCATTGGATGGAAAAAATATAGAAGCCTACCTCAAAAGCATAGAAGCTAAATCTGCCCTGGATGATTTCAAAGGAGCCATATCCGATTATGATAAATTGCTAACGGTTGACCTTAACAACGAAGAAGCTTATGTCAACCGGGGTTATCTCAAGCTTAACATCGGAGATCTGGATGGTGCTCTTGCTGATTTCAACAAAGCACTGGTAATGAATCCCGCAAATATTGATGTGGCTTTCAACAGAGGCGCTGTTTATGCAAGGAAAGGGGATTTTAACTCCGCAGTGACCGATTTCTCAAAAGCGATCAAAAAAAAACACAAATTATCCAAGGCATATTATAACCGTGCATTGGCTTATTTAAACCTGAGAAAACTAAATGAATCGATCCGTGACCTGAAGGAAGTCGTTCGCGATGAACCCGAAAATGCCGAAGCCTTTCTTACCATGGGGGTTATCAATTCCATGAAACAGGATTTTACCGCCTCCTTAACTTATTATGATAAAGCTATTGATATAAATCCATCCTTTGCAGAAGCATATTTCAATCGCGGCGTTTCGCGGGGAAACCTGAATATGCATAACGAAGCAATTCCCGATTACAACAAGGCCATTGAATTGCGTGATGATTATCCGGAGGCATACTATAGCCGTGCCATATCTGAATTGAATCTGCAGCAAACAACAAAGGCCTGTAAAGATCTGAATAAAGCCAGGGAGCTTGGATTTCGCAGCGCCGAAGAATTGTTGTCAATACATTGCGGACAACAGACAGTAACAAGTAATTAGTATCCATAAAGCTTTTCCGTATGCGCGCTTTTTTAAAAATATCCGTCACGTCCTGCCTGTTTCTGCTTTCCATTCCCTTGTTGCAGGCAGCCGATACCCTGAAAATTCATCTTACCTATAAACACAAACTTAACCCTTCCGGTCAGACCACAGGTTATGTAACTGTAAATCAAAAGTTCTATACACCGGATAATATTTACTTCCGTGAGATCAATTACGACGAAAAGACAGGTCAGATTTCGGATTACACCTTTTATTTTTACAAAAACGGCAGGTTGTTCACAGGCGAATGTTACGATGGACAGGACAGCCTTAAGCATATTCTGAAACATGAATATGATCAAAACGGCAATGAAATATTGCTGACCCGGCTCGTACTAGCCTCGGGTAAGCTGGTTCCGGCGGAAAGAACCGTAAGCCGGTTTGACGCAGGCAACCGTATTATTTTGTTGAAAAAATATACCGGTAAAAAACTCACCCGGTCCTCCAAATATTCTTACAATGAATCGGAACTGATGATCCGTGACGTTACCAAATATAAAGGCAGCGCTGCTGAAAAGATTAAAGGTGAAACTCTTGATTATTCGTACAATGCGGATGGTAAGATCTCTCAGGTCACAATTAATGGCAGGGATGCATCCAATAAGGTATTCTCAAAACTGGAGGAGTATAGTTATAATGAAAAGAACCTGCTGGCAGGTATTAAATGTTTTAACGGAGAGTCTGTACCTGCGGGAGAAAAAATCTTCAAATACCTGAATTCAGGAGCCCAAAGCCTTTACCAGGAAAATGATGCCAATGGCAACATTTTCCTGCTTCTTCAGTATGATTATAAAAAGCATTACATGGAGCGTGGTACCCAGGTGAGCAGTTATGAAAATCTTTGAAACCAAGCAGATCAGGGAAATAGATGAATATACCATCCGGAATGAACCAGTTTCATCCGACGGTCTTATGGAAAGAGCTGCAATGGGCTGTGCAGCATGGATTTTGGAGAATATTTCCCGGGAAAACTCTTTCCTGGTATTTACCGGACCCGGAAACAATGGGGGTGATGGATGGGCAATTGCCCGGCTGCTTGCAGAGCGGGGATACGGGAACATCCGGCTGTACCATCTGCAAATCAGTCATATTTTATCTTCCGATGCTGAAGTCAACCGGCAACGGCTGATCAGCCAGAATAAGGTGCCGGTTTCAGAAATCAGTGATGCATCAGCTTTTCCTGATATTCTTAAAAAAGATGTGGTAATCGATGCCCTTTTCGGATCGGGTGTATCCCGTCCGCTTGAAGGGCTTTCAGCAGCACTGGTGCAACACATAAACGCAGCGGAATGCAGGGTCGTGTCAATTGACATCCCCAGCGGCCTGATGGGAGAAAACAATTCCGGCAATCCCGAAGCAGGCATAATCAAAGCTTCGGAAACACTTACCTTTCAATTCCCAAAAAGATCATTCTTCTTTGCCGAGAACCGGAAATACACCGGTAACTGGCATATCATCCCCATTGGTCTTCATCCCGGGATCATTGCTGAGATGCAAACCGGTTATTATTACCTGATTCATTCCGACCTTGTTAAAATTTTTAAAAAACGAAGTCGGTTTTCTCATAAGGGAACTTACGGTCATGCTCTGCTGATAGCCGGATCTTACGGGATGACGGGCGCCGCAATACTTGCTGCAAGAGCCTGTCTCCGGTCTGGTGCCGGACTGGTAACATCGCATATTCCCCTTTCGGGCTATCCCATAATGCAGGTTGCTGTGCCGGAGGTCATATGCCGGATTGATAAATCTCCCCATTACTTTACAGGATGTTCTGTTGATGAAAACTATACCTCCGTTGGGATCGGACCAGGCATTGGTACAGCACCGGAAACGGTGGCAGCGTTTGCCTCGCTCCTTGAAACGATCAGTCAACCGCTTGTTGTTGATGCCGATGCATTGAATATCCTGGCAGGTCATCCTGAATTGCATGCATTACTGCCGGAAAATACGATACTTACGCCCCATCCCAAGGAATTTGACAGAATAGCCGGGGAGTCAACGAACGGATTTAACAGGAATTTACGTGCCGGTAAGCTGGCCGTTGAAAATAAACTGGTTATTGTACTAAAGGGTGCCTATACGGCTGTGCTGTTGCCGGATGGCCGTTGTTTTTTTAACAGCACGGGGAATCCCGGAATGGCAACCGGTGGAAGTGGTGATGTACTAACCGGGATAGTTTTAGCGTTATTGTCTCAGGGCTACCAACCCGCTGACGCTGCCCTGCTCGGTACTTATATACACGGCCTGGCGGGTGACCTTGCTGCAAACGAAAATGGACAGCAGGCAATGATCGCCTCTGATATTATTGATAATTTGGGAAAAGCATTTTTAAAATTTGAAAATTATGATCCGGAACGGTTTTAAAATAATTGTGATTTTCTGCTGGTTTGCAATTTTGTCCTGTGCCTCTCCCGGTAAGATATCCGTGTCCAACGTGAATGATTCGGGATCCAGGCAGGATAACTCCTTTATCTATGCTTTGCCTCAGACGGTTTTCGATGTTTGCGTAACAGCAGAGGAAGTCGTTGTCATACCCGGTCCGTACCAGAAGTTTGCTGATAAATACCTGGGAATTAAACATGCTCCTTCAAATCCAGAACGCCACTGGAATATCCGTGAATTGCGCATTTCTTCTCATATTGAGGCCGATCCGGATTATGTTTATGTGGTTCGCGGATTACAGGAAATTACGCGATACCCCCGGTTGATGCAACTTATCAGGGACACCCTGGTTCTGGAGAACAGTAGTTTTGCCATCAACAAAGTTTACTACAACACAATCCCTTCACCCGCGGACAATGTTAATTTCACTGATCTGTCGGTTAAAAGAAACTTCGAAGCTGAAAAGGATGTCGAGGTCAGCTCGGTAATGCCCGACACCCTGTATATGCGAAGATCTTCAGGCCGGACGGCCTTGAAAGAAAAAACACTGGAACAAAAAGCCGAAGAAGCCGCCAACTTCCTGATCAAACTTAAAAAACGACGGTTCAAACTGGTCGCCGGTCAGTACGACTACATGCCCGAAGGCTCAGCCATGGCTGACGCCCTGCAGGAATTGGCCAGGATCGAGGAAGAATATCTTTCCCTGTTTACAGGAAAAAGGATTGTAAATACCTGGCAACGTACTTACCATTATACTCCTGTATCAGGAAAAGAAACTGAAAGAATTGTGCTTTTCAGGTTTTCAGAAACTGACGGATTTCTTGATGTTCGGGAGACCGGCGGGATACCGGTGATGCTTGAACTTGCCAGCAACAAAAAAACCAGGGGTCTCGAACAATCGATGATGTCCGTGAAGGAGACTGATAACCTGTTGTATTACAGGATTGCAGATCAGGCATGGGTAAAATTGCTTACCGGCGAGGAATTGTGGGCCGAAGCGCTGTTCCCGGTCTTTCAGTTCGGGGTGATCGTAACAACTAATATCAACGATAAGTGAAAAGTAAAAAACTAATAATAATAGAAATCATCTAATTAGCTTTTCACTATTCACTTTTCACTCATTTTTAGTTTTTATTTACTCAATATCAGCGGTTTCCTGGACCGGTGACACATAACTTGCCTGAAACGCTTCCCAGGTTTTGTTTTTGAAGTGGTCTCCACCGATAAATTTGATGATCTCGTCGAATTGTTTTGCCTTTATATAACCTTGTACGGGTTGGATCATTTTGGTTTGTTCATCGAGGAAAACAACCGACGGATATCCAAGCTGATTATTCAGCAGTTCAGCGGCTAATTCATGATATCCCCTGGTACCGCTGGCTACGAATTTATAAGTTTTACCGTTAAGTGTAATATTTGCTTTTTGTTCGGCATTAAATTTCACCGGATAGAAGTTCTTGTTCATATAATCGGCTATTACCTGGTTGCTGAACGTATTCCTGTCCATAACCTTGCACCAGCTGCACCAATCGGTATAAACATCTATCACGATTTTTTTCGGTTCCTTTTTTGTAAGGGTATATGCTTCCTCCACAGTGTACCATTTCACGGGGTCCTGAGCTCCGGCAGCCGCTACAAAGAATAAAGCCGCCAGGGTAAGAAAAATAGTTTTCATGTTTCTTATTTTAACATGTATAACGGCAAAGTTATTAAATTGTTCCAATTAGAATGTTAATGAAAAGTGAAAAGCCCTGAAAGGGCTCCATCATTAAGTTTTTTGTATATTTAATTTTTGAAATCTCAATATTGCAAATAAATCTTTAGATGGATAAATGATGTAATTGTAACATATCCCTTATGGGTGACATCAACTACCCTGGATTCCTCCACGGGTCAATTTATAGCTGTTATCAATAAACCGTTATATTGTTAAACCGTTAAATATCAAAACTATGCCACAATCACTTGCCTTTAATTACATCCACGTTACATTTAGTTCAAAGAACCGGGAATACCACATCAAAAATGATATTAAGGATGAACTATTTAATTACCTGGGTGGTATCTGCAAACAACTTGAGTGCAATCCTTTATGTGTTGGAGGGCACAAGGACCATGTTCATGTCCTCTGCCTCTTATCGAAAAAAATTACCCTGATCAGATTACTGGAAGAAATTAAAAAAGGCTCTTCCAAATGGATCAAGACAAAAGGTCATGCCTACCGGAATTTTTACTGGCAGCAGGGCTATGGAGCCTTTTCAGTTAGTCCCGTCCAAACAGACGTAGTTGTGAAATATATTAAAAACCAGGAGGAACATCACCGGAAAATTACCTTTCAGGAAGAATACAGGGCATTTCTGAGAAAATACAAGGTTGTATTTGATGAACGTTATGTTTGGGATTAGAATGATAATGCCCTTTCAGGGCGTTTGTTTAATGTCGCCGGTTAATCACAGGGCGATGCCCTGGGCAAATGAAATATTATGACATGCTCCTGAATCAAGGAAATTACATGACAAAAATCTTGAACGAAATGGGATATAATCGGTAATTTTATAATTTAAGACAACCACTAACATTTGACCATATGAACAGCAAAATTGAAACATTAGCGCCAGCAGGCATTTGGAAAAATTTTAAGAGTCTTACCCGGATCCCGCGACCATCGAAAAAAGAAACCAGGGTTGTGGAATTCATTAAAAATTTCGGGGAAAAACTCAAACTCGAAACCAGGGTTGATGCCGTGGGCAACGTGATAATCCGCAAACCGGCAACACCCGGGATGAAAGACCGCAAAGGTGTAATATTTCAATCCCACCTGGATATGGTACCACAAAAGAACAACAATAAAAAGCACGATTTTGAGAAAGACCCCATAGTTCCTTATATCGATGGTGAATGGGTTAAGGCAGACGGAACAACCCTCGGCGCCGATAACGGCATTGGTGTTGCCGCCATGCTTACGGTGCTCGAGTCGAATGATCTGGTGCATGGTCCGGTTGAAGCCCTTTTTACGGTGGATGAGGAAACCGGCATGACCGGTGCTTTTGCCCTGAAGCCAAAACAGTTGAAAGGCGATATTCTGCTGAACCTGGATTCGGAGGATGAAGGGGAATTGTATGTGGGATGTGCCGGAGGTATGGATGCCAATATTGTATTCAACTACCAGGTTGATCAGGTTCCTGGTGATCATGTTCCCTATCTGATCCAGGTGTCGGGTTTGAAAGGCGGTCATTCGGGAATCGAAATCAACCTTGGCCGGGGAAATTCAAACCTTCTTCTCTTCAGGCTGTTGCGGCAAGGTGAGCGACATGCCAAAATAAGACTGTGTGAGGCCGAAGGTGGCAATATGCGTAACGCCATACCGCGTGAGGCTCATGCCATCGTTCTGGTTCCTTCCGGAAAAGAAAAGAATTTCATCGACCTTGCAGAGAATTATCAGGTAACAGTTAAACGGGAACTTGCCGGCACCGAACCTGACCTGAAAATCGAGTTGAAAAAAATATCCATGCCGGTAAGGGTTATGAAAAAGAGCGCACAGAAAAAGTTAATTGCATCCGTGTATAGCTGCCCCAACGGAACCATTCGCATGAATGACGGCATACCGGGTCTGGTGGAGACATCAACCAACCTGGCGATTGTAAAAACTGATGAAAAAAAGATATACATGCATTGCCTTATGAGAAGTTCCGTTGATTCAGCCAAAGAAAACCTCGCTGAAACCATCCGGGCGTTGTTCGAATTGGCCGGTGCAAAAGTCGGGTTAACAGGGTCATACCCCGGTTGGAAACCCAATATGAATTCGGCTATTATGAAAACTATGGACAAAGTGTACAAGGCAAAGTATGGTAAAGATCTGGAAATTAAAGCTATACATGCCGGCCTGGAATGTGGTATTATAGGAGGTGTTTACCCCAACCTGGATATGGTTTCTTTTGGGCCTACTATCAGACATCCACATTCGCCCGATGAAAAAGTACATATTGCCAGTGTTCAGAAATTCTGGGATTTCCTGGTTGAAACGTTAAAAAACATACCTGCAAACTAATGAAAACAACATGGAACATAATGCTGACAGGTTCGTTGCTGATCCTCGCGGCCTGTACAACAAAACAGGAGAAATATGCTGCTGTTGGGGAAAATGTTACAATTACCTGGGAATTAACAGGCTTTTCTGACGGACAAAGCACTGCTGCTTTCTTATTTGAAAATAAGGGAAGTTCTACCCTCGACAACATCAACTGGAACCTCTATTTTAATCAGATCGGAGCAAGTCCGGGACAAGCCAGTGAAACCTCCCTCGCAATTTTTGAGCACATTAATGGTGATTTCTTCCGCCTTATACCGGGCAGGTCATTTATCCTCGAACCGGGTAAAAGGATTACAGTTGCTTATACCTGCCGGGGTAGAATAATAAAAGAATCACACGCACCCGAAGGGTTGTATTTTGTATTTAACGATGGAAAAACTGTGGAAATTATATCTCCGGTAAGCAACTATTCGGTTTTACCTTTCTCGCATCCTGAAAAATACACCTCTGCAAATGACGAAAGCGGATTTTCGTTCCCCACCCCGCAATCGGTTTATGACGCAAATGCAGGTATTTCGCTGTTACAACCTGATGTTACCGGCAGAATTACACCCACCCCTGTTTCCTATATTCAAGGAAAAGGAAAAGTGGAAATTTCCACCACCGATCCTGTTTATTATCAGGGTGACTGTAAAGCCGAAGCGGTATATCTCTCTGCTGTCCTTGAACAATTAACCGGTATGCGTGCAGATATCCGTGAAGGAACCAGGGAAAACGCCAACGGCATATTTCTGAAAACCGGAGTAACAGTAGTTAATGGAACAGATCGGGAAGCTTATGAACTCGAGGTTGCAGCCGGTCTGGGTGTAACCATAACCGGTTCTGACCCTGACGGGGTATTTTATGGCATTCAGAGTCTTCTGTCACTTCTACCTCCCGAAACATATAAAACAAGGAATACAACATTCAGCATCAGTGAGGCCGTTGTCAAAGATGCACCCCGGTTTTCATACCGGGGATTTCACCTGGATGTGGCACGGAATTTCTCGAAAAAGGAGACCGTGTTGAAACTGATAGACCTGCTTGCCTTTTACAAGTTAAACACCCTTCATATGCATCTCACAGACGATGAAGGATGGAGAATTGAGATTCCCAGTCTTCCCGAGCTTACGGCAGTGGGTAGTAATCGCGCACATACGCTTGACAACGCCGGTCACATTCAGCCCTCGTATGGTTCGGGACCTTTTGCCGATCAGGAAAATTCCACCGGCACCGGGTTTTACACAACACATGATTTCGTTGAGATATTGCAGTATGCCAGGGACAGACATATTGATATAATTCCCGAGATTAACGCACCCGGGCATTCCAGGGCTGCCATCAAGTCCATGGAAAACCGTTACCGCAGGTTCATGGCAGAAGGAAATACCGAAGCTGCAAATGAATTCAGGCTTGCTGATCCCAATGACAGTTCGGTATATTCTTCGGCCCAGGTTTTTAATGATAATGTTATTTGCGTTGCTCTGGAATCAGCTTACCATTTTTATGAGACTGTGGTGAAGGATTTGAAGGCTGTTTATGAAGAAGCCGGAGTACCGTTTAATTTTATTCATACCGGGGGTGACGAAGTGCCCAGGGGCGTATGGACCCGATCTCCGGAATGCATCAGGCTGCTGCTGCAGCATCCGGAAATAGGCGATCCCGCAAACCTGCAGGGTTATTTCCTGGGACGCCTGGTTGACCTGCTTAAAAAATACGATCTTACGATAGGCGGATGGGAAGAAGTTGCCATGCTGATCTCTGAAAACGGATGGATTCCGAATCCTGCATTTGTTGAGCAAAAAGTAATACCCTTCGTATGGAACAGTCTGGGTGACAACCTGGACCTGGGTTACAAACTGGCCAATGCCGGATACCCGGTTATACTCTGTAATGTAAACAATTTTTATTTTGACCTGGCCTATGATCCCGATCCAAAAGAACCCGGCCTTTACTGGGGGGGATTTGTTGATACCCGGAAAGCATTTGATTTCATACCCCATGATGTTTTTAAATCAAGTCTCTGGGATCACCGCGGACGCCGGGTTGACCCGTCAACAGCGTTCAGGGGCATGGAAAAGCTTAAACCGGATGCACGGAAAAACGTTATTGGCCTGCAGGCAGAATTGTGGAGTGAAACCCTAAAAAATCAGGGTATGCTGGAATATTCCGCCCTGCCAAAATTGCTGGGATTTGCTGAAAGAGCATGGAGCCCTGCACCGGCATATGAAATGGTTGAAAATACAGGATCAAGGATCAAGGCAACGGATGCTGCCTGGAATATATTTGCAAACAAAATCGGCCTTTATGAATTCCCAAGGCTCGATTACATATTCGGAGGCTTTAATTATCGCATTACCCCTCCGGGTGCCAGGATTATGAATGGTAAACTATATGCCAATACGGATTTCCCCGGATTGATCATCCGGTATACTGTGGATGGTTCCGAACCCGGCAAGGATTCCCCTGTTTACAGCGAACCGGTGGAAGTCAACGGTAATATAAAGCTTGCAGCTTTTAATAAGGTTGGGAGAGCCAGCAGAACGGTAGTAGTGAAAAACTAATAACGAAAAGTGAACAGTGAAAAATGAAAACTGATAAACTAATAGCACTCTTTCTTTTTTGGTTTTTAGTTTTTCACTTTTAGTTTTTCACTCTCATAGTCCCCGCATGTCAATAACTTCTACTTTCTTATACATGGCGGGGTCGAATACAAAAGTGGCATCACCGATTTCCCGGTCGAGTAAAAAATTTTTGAGATAAACAGTATAGTCAATTCCGTCTTTGCCGACCGAAGTGATAATTTGCGGCATGTCATCCTTTACGCCGGTATATAGCTTAATGCGGGAATAGCTTTGATCCAGGTTTTTCGGGAACAGATCGATCTCATGATACCTTGTTCCGTTCCGGGTGACTTCCCGCACATACCGGTATTTAAAATCGGACTTGTATAGGGCAAGTATCCGGTAAGGATTGCTGAAAAGATCTCCTTCCTGTATATCAGGCTCTGTGACAGTTACTTCATTATTTTCCTCCACATAGGTCCACATGGTTTTACCATCGTATAAAATGGTACTTCCCCCGGAAATTATCCTGTATTTGTTTTGCTTTAATAAAAGGCTTCCGGCAGCGGAATTCCGGGTTTTTTCCTTCCTGTCTTCGATAATAAGCTCAAAATCAGCCTGAATTGATTTCATCCGGCTTGTTTTGGCAGCAACCCGGTCCAGTATTACCCCGGCTGCCGGATCCTGTGTTATCTGGCTATCCTGAGCCCGGATCACCGTGCAAACCCATAAAAATCCTAACACAAAAAGCAATTTTTTCATCATCTCAACCTTTAAACCTCAAACCCCAAACCCCAAACCTCAAACCCCAAACCTCAAACCTAATTCTTAGGTATTGTATTCAAAAACCGTTCCAGGCTGTATTCATCGGAATAAAAAACCTGCCGCGGCTTGCTTCCGTCCGGAGGTCCCACGATCCCTGCCGCTTCAAGCTGATCCATAATGCGTCCGGCGCGGTTATAGCCGATCGAAAATTTTCTCTGTATCAGGGAAGTAGAACCCTGCTGGTGAATTACTACTAACCGGGCTGCATCGTTGAATAAACCATCCCGTTTTGACAGATCGACTTCTCCCATATCCTGTGATCCGTTTTCGTCAACAAATTCAGGCAGGTACAAAGCGGTCGAGAAACCACGCTGCGAGGAAATGAACCTGGTAATGGCATCAGTTTCCGGGACATCAATGAATGCACATTGGATCCGGATCATATCACTGCCAGGGGCAAACAACATATCCCCGCGGCCAACAAGCTGGTTGGCGCCCGGAGAATCAAGGATCGTACGTGAGTCGATCATGGAGGTCACACGGAAAGCAATCCTGGCAGGGAAATTCGCCTTGATCACCCCGGTGATGATATTGGTTGTTGGACGTTGTGTTGCGATTACCAGGTGAATGCCAATGGCACGGGCAAGCTGTGCGAGTCGGGCCAGCGGAGTTTCAACCTCCTTGCCGGCGGTCATGATCAGGTCGGCAAACTCATCAACAATTACAACAATATAAGGCAGGTACCGGTGACCCTTTTCCGGATTTAGTGACCTTTTTATGAATTTATGGTTGTATTCCCTGATATTCCTTACTGCCGCCTTTTCAAGAAGCTGGTAACGCTGGTCCATTTCAATGGTGAGGGAGTTCAATGTATAGATCACCTTTTTGGTATCGGTAATAATCACTTCTTCGGCATCCGGGATCTTGGCCAGGTAATGTTTTTCCAGGTTCGTATAGGCAGTTAGCTCAACGCGTTTGGGATCGATCAGCACAAACTTAAGCTGTGACGGGTGCTTTTTGTATAACAACGAAGAAATAATACAATTCAGACCAACCGATTTGCCTTGTCCGGTAGCTCCCGCGAGCAGCAAATGCGGCATCTTAGCCAGGTCAAAAACATAGGTCTCATTGGAAATCGTCTTGCCCATGGCAACAGGCAGCTCAAAGGTACTCTCCTGGAATTTCCTTGAACTGAGTACCGAACGCATGGAAACAATCTCCGGATTCTGGTTGGGGACTTCAATACCGATAGTGCCTTTTCCCGGCATCGGAGCTATAATCCTTATACCCAGGGCTGCCAGGCTCAATGCTATATCATCTTCGAGGCTTTTGATCTTTGAAATGCGCACGCCGGGAGCCGGAACAATCTCATACAGTGTTACAGTGGGGCCGATGGTAGCCTTGATCTTATCAATCTGGATCTTATAGTGAGACAGCGTTTCTACAATTTTATTCTTGTTGCTGATAAGCTCCGCATTGGTAACCGTTGCAGCTTCGGTATCGTGTTTTTCCAGCAGGTCGATCGAAGGCATACGGTAATGTGGCAGATCAAGTGTAGGATCATAATCCTCGAGCATTTCATATTTTTCAGGAACTTCGCCGGCAGCATTCACCGTGTCCGGAGTTTCAACAAGCAATTCAATGTCGTCCCCGGTTGTATCAGCATCTGTCACCGGAACTGCTTTGCCCTCACGTTCATGCCTGTTGAATTCGGTCTCAAACACAAGGTCATTATAATCCTTATGCCCGCCGTCTGGCTGCCTTTCAACATTCGTCCCTGTTACAGGTCCGGCATTTTTCACCGGGTTGGGCAGGCGTGTAAACAGTGAGGACAGGCTGCCAGGCCAGGTCAGCATATTGATATTTGAAAATATCATCCAGATGGCGGTCACCGCCAGCAGGATCAGTCCGGCTCCAAACAGGCCGGCAAATGATCTGAGCCATTCGCTCAGGTAGAGGCCGTGCTTTCCGCCAGGGCCACTGCCCAGCAGACCATTCATATCACCCAGGATAAAACCAAGCCATATGGATACCAGCAATATTCCGACTACAGTAATCCTGAATATTTTTGAAAGATTGGGGACTCTCACCCGCATGAGCCTGAATCCGATGAGAATCAGCAGGAAAGGAACGGCAAAGGATGCAATTCCAAACCATTTATTCATGAAAAGATTTGAAAAATAGGCTCCCAGCTTACCTGACCAGTTTTCAACCTTATATTCCGGATTTGAAAAAACTTTTGACCATTCAAAACTTTGGTCGGTTTTCCACGTAAAAACATAGGATACAAAAGAGATAAACAGCAGCACACCAAACCCCGAAATGAGGATGCCCAGGGTTACCTTAAACCGATCATCGGTTATAAATGAACCCGTTTTACCTTTTTTGCTTTTGCTTACTTCAGTACTGTTATTTTTTGTCATTGCCGTAATGAAACTTTCTAAGAGCTGCTAAAATTAAAGAAGTACTTAATACAAACTGATAGAAAAAGCAAAATGTTATTCACAAGGTAAAGATGTTCTTATTTAAAATCATACTAAATTGCGCAATAATGACATTTCCGTTGTCTTTTGTTTTGTGAACCTTACTATTTTTATGCGCTTTCAATGACAAGTTTTACTGATATGGATGTTTCCGTCTGCATTGAACAGAAGGGGATCGTTGAAGAAATTAATGACCACCGGGTTAAGGTAAGGATTCAACCGGAGGCTGCATGTGGTAGCTGCAATGCAAAAGGTATGTGCAGTGTTTTCGGCTCTGTTGACAGGATCATCGAAGTTTATAATCAATCGCAACCCCTGTCTCCCGGTGACCCTGTTAATATTGCCATTTCCCGCGGAATGGGCAATAAAGCAGTTGTCCTGGGTTATCTGATACCCTTTCTGCTGTTCATTGCTGTCCTTGTAATCTCAACCTCCGTAGGTATCAGGGAATGGATTGCAGGAATTGCTTCCCTGGGATCGCTGGTGCCCTATTACATTATCCTGTATCTTTTCCGCAACTATCTGAACAGGACTATTACTTTTACGCTCAAATATGACGCATGAGATGAGTTCCATAATAATATATACTATAATCACCTTAAGCCTGTTGGGTGCAGTTGCTGCATTGGTGTTGTATTTTGTGGCACAGCGGTTTAAGGTGTATGAGGATCCGAACATCGATCTGGTAGAAGCCGAATTGCCAGCAGCTAATTGTGGTGGTTGCGGTTTTGCCGGTTGCCGGAATTTTGCTGAAACCCTGGTGAAGGCCGAAACTTTTGATGGTTTGTTTTGTCCGGTCGGTGGTAATGAAACCATGAGCCGGATAGCTTCGGTACTTGGCCGGGAAGCTGTCACCCAGGAAGCCCGGGTTGCGGTTCTTCGATGCAATGGAACGTGTGAATTCAGACCAAAGATAAGCAAGTACGATGGTACCATGTCGTGTGCCATTGCTTCAGCCCTATATGGCGGAGAAACAGGTTGTAATTACGGTTGCCTTGGATTTGGAGATTGTGTTATGGTTTGCAATTTTGATGCGCTCCACATGGATCCGGTAACCGGTCTGCCTGTTGTTGATGATAAGAAATGTACCTCCTGCGGTGCGTGCGTAAAGGAATGTCCTAAAGATCTTTTTGAACTGCGCAAACGCTGGAAAGGCGATAAAAAAATATATGTTGCCTGCATGAATGAGGACAAGGGAGGGGTTGCGCGGAAAAACTGTTCGGTAGCCTGCATCGGGTGCAGCAAATGTTTCAAGGTATGCCCGCACGATGCCATTGTCATGAAAAACAACCTGGCCTTCATCGATTCCGATAAATGCAAGTTGTGCAGGAAGTGCGCACCGGAATGTCCTACCAATGCAATCCTTGAGTTTGGTCTACCCATAAGAAAACAACCGGAAACAATAAATACTCAACTGATTAACAAAGAGGAATAACTTGCTAAAAACTTTCAAAAAAGGAGGTATCCATCCTCCTGAGAACAAATTTTCAGCCCATAACGGTATCCGGAAACTACCCCTGCCTGGTTCGGTTGCGATTTTGCTGTCACAGCACCTGGGTGCTCCTGCAAAAGTAATCGTCAATAAGGGTGATGAGGTTAAAACCGGACAGCTTATTGCCACCGGAGAAGGATTTGTTTCCAGCAACGTTCATGCATCCGTATCCGGAAAAATAGCTAAAATAGATGATGTTACGGATATCAGCGGTTACAGGAAACAGGCTGTTTTTATCGATGTTGCCGGGGATGAATGGATTGAAACCATTAAACGGGATAACACGCTTGAAAAAGATATTCAGCTAACAGGTGAGGAGATCATTAAGAAAATTAATGAAGCAGGTATTGTAGGTCTCGGCGGTGCTACATTTCCCACGCATGTGAAGCTTACGGTACCCAGGGGAAAGAAGGCTGAGTGCCTTATTATCAATGGTGTGGAATGTGAACCCTACCTTACTTCGGATCACTCCCTGATGCTTGAAAAAGGGGAAGAGATCATTGTTGGTATCCAGCTGCTTAAAAAAGCGCTGAATGTACCCTTGGCACATATCGGTATTGAGAATAACAAACCCGATGCCATTGTACTCATGGAAAAACTGGCTGCCGAATACAAAGGAATAAAGGTACATGCCCTGAAAGTAAAGTATCCCCAGGGTGGAGAAAAGCAATTGATCAAAGCCATTACAGGCAGGGAAGTTCCATCCGGTGGTTTGCCGGTTGATGTTGGTGTTGTTGCTTTCAATGTTGGAACCGTATTCGCCGTATATGAGGCAGTACAAAAAAACAAGCCACTTTTTGAAAGGGTGGTCACCATTACAGGAAAAACGTTAAGCCAGCCGGCTAATTTCAGGGTACGCATAGGCACTCCGATATCCGCGGTCATCAATGCTGCCGGCGGAATACCCGGAGATACCGGCAAGATCGTCAGCGGCGGGCCCATGATGGGTAAAGCCTTAAGCGATCCGGAAGTTCCGGTAATGAAAGGAACATCGGGCGTTTTACTGTTTGCCTCCGGGGAATCAGCCCGCCGGAATATGTTGCCGTGCATACGTTGCGCCAAGTGTGTATCGGTTTGCCCTATGGGACTTGAACCATACCTGCTGATGCCACTGGCACAAAAAAACAGTTTTGACAGGCTTGAAGCTGAACATGTGATGGATTGCATTGAATGCGGCTCATGCAGCTATACCTGTCCGGCCGACCGGCCCCTGCTTGATTTTATCAGGCTGGGCAAATCAAAAGTTGGTAGAATAATCAGAACAAGAAAAAAACAATGAGCAACCTCTTAACCGTATCACCCTCTCCACACATTGCCAGTGAACAGTCGGTTAGCAAAATGATGTACGGCGTGATCATCTCCCTGGTCCCGGCTTTTCTCATCACCCTTTATGTTTTCGGTCTGGGTGCATTGGTAGTAACCGTCATTTCAATCTTATCCTGTGTGTTGGCTGAAATGGTCATCCAGCAGTTTATTCTCAAAACCAGGATCAGTATTGGTGACGGATCTGCCATGGTAACAGGATTGCTGCTGGCGTTTAACCTGCCCTCCAATCTTCCCTGGTGGATGGTTGCACTGGGAGCCCTGTTTGCCATTGGTATCGGAAAAATGACCTATGGCGGACTGGGAAACAACCCCTTTAATCCGGCACTTGTAGGGCGTGTTTTTCTGTTGATATCATTCCCTGTGCAGATGACCAGCTGGCCCCTGCCGGTTGCCTCGCGGTTGCAATATGTTGATGCCGCAACCGGAGCTACCCCGCTCGGCTTCCTGAAAGAGGCCGTCCGCGGCGGAGTGACAGTTCCTGAAGCAATGAACCAGCTTCCTGACCACATGCAACTGTTCATGGGACAAATGGGAGGTTCCCTGGGAGAAGTTTCGGCGGTTGCCCTGATCATCGGATTCTTCTGGTTGCTTTACAAACGTATTATTACCTGGCATATCCCGGTTTCCATGATTGCCACGATTTTTATCTTTACCGGAATTCTCTGGCTTGCTGATCCTTCCAAAAATGCCTCCCCTGTGTTCCATATCCTAACCGGAGGTATTATGCTTGGAGCCATTTATATGGCTACGGATCTGGTAACCTCCCCCATGACAAAAACAGGTATGTTCATTTATGCCGTTGGTATCGGGCTGATCACCGTGATCATCCGCGTTTACGGAGCCTATCCCGAAGGGGTTTCCTTTGCTATACTGATCATGAATGCTTTTGTTCCCCTCATCAATAAATATATTAAACCCAGGCGATTCGGAGAGGAGGTGAAGCATGGCTAAAAGACTCGAATCCACACTGATCAACATGATCTTCTCGCTCGTGCTTATTTCAATGGCCATGTCGGCCGCATTAGCCCTTGTATATCAAAAAACAAAAGGGCCAATTGAAATGGCACAGAAACAAAAAGAGCTGAATGCCATAAAACTGGTGTTGCCCGAATTTGACAGTGATCCATCTTCAGGCGCAACGGAAAAAGACGGTGTTTTTATATATACGGTGAATAAACAGGACCAACCGGTGGGATATGCCATTAAATCATTTACAGAGAAAGGCTTCAGCGGACATATCGAGATCATGGCCGGATTTCTTCCGGATGGATCTATCCATAATATTTCTGTTCTTCAGCACAAGGAAACACCAGGGTTGGGTACTAAAATGACCGACCCTTCATTCAGCAGACAGTTTTTGGGTAAGAACCCGGAAACCTTTGCACTCAGGGTTAAAAAAGACGGGGGGCAGGTAGACGCCATTACTGCGGCTACCATAAGTTCCCGGGCCTATTGTGATGCATTGCAGCGTGCATACAATACACTGAAAATGGTGAATGATTCTTTATCGGTTGCACAGTAAATAACCTGAAATGTTCTGAAAAAGATGGGAAATTTAAAATACTTCTCCAATGGCATTCTCAAAGAGAACCCAATATTTGTACTGGTATTGGGAACATGCCCTGCACTTGCGGTTACCACTGCAGCCATTAACGGTTTGGGCATGGGTGCAGCAACCACTTTTGTATTGGTTTGCTCAAATCTGATTGTTGCCTTGTTCAAAAACTATATACCGGAAAAGTTAAGGATCGCCGCTTTTATTGTGATCATTGCAACTTTTGTAACCATTGTTGACCTGGTGATGAAGGCATACTCCCCCGATCTGTACAAGGCATTGGGAATTTTTATCCCCCTGATCGTGGTTAATTGTATAATCCTGGGACGGGCGGAAGCATTCGCGCAGAAAAACAGGGTTTTGCCTGCCCTGCTTGACGGATTGGGAATGGGACTGGGATTTACGATCGCCATAACCCTGATGGCCTCTATCCGTGAAATCCTGGGAAATGGTACGATCTTTAATCTCAGGTTGTTTGGTGAAAACACCACCACCATGCTTCTCTTTATTCTGCCCCCGGGAGCATTTGTAACCTATGGCCTGCTGATTGCCACTATGAACCAAATTAAACTGAAATACAATATTTAGATACCGGATATGGAATATATTATCCTCATTATATCGGCAGTACTGGTCAACAATGTTGTACTGGTCCAGTTTCTGGGAATTTGCCCCTTTCTGGGCGTTTCCGGAAAAATAGATACATCTGCGGGCATGGGCATGGCGGTTGTCTTTGTTATGTCACTGGCAAACCTTGTAACCTACCTCATTCAAAACTACATACTGATTCCCCTGCATATCGAATACATGCAAACCATAATCTTTATTTTTGTGATCGCTTTCCTGGTCCAGGTTGTGGAAATAATACTCAAAAAAGCAGCACCTGCACTTTATCAGGCACTGGGCATCTACCTTCCGCTGATAACAACCAACTGTGCTGTACTGGGGACAGCTATCCTGGCCGTACAGAAAGACCTGAACATGATCATGAGTGTTGTTTATGCTGCCAGCATTGCCGTTGGATTTACCCTGGCGCTGATCCTCCTTGCCGGTATCCGTGAACAACTTACACTGGCCGAGACGCCAAGGGGAATGAAGGGTTTTCCTTTATCACTGATTACGGCAGGATTGCTGTCATTAGCCTTTATGGGATTTTCGGGAATCGTTAAATAGTTACTTTTGTATAATTTACATTATTTTTGCGGCCATAAACCCATGGTATGCTTTTCAAGATATTTAAAAATAATACCTTCTTTATAATTCCTTATCTTTTTGTGCTTCTGATCCTTATTCCTGTAATAGTCATTTATTCGAAACCTGAAATTCATTTGTGGATCAACAGGCATAACGCTGACTTTTTCGATTGGTTTTTCAAGCACATTACTTTCCTGGGTGACGGTTTGTTCATCATATTTCCGGCCATCTTCCTTCTTTTCATTTCCCTGAGGCATTTCGTGTTACTGGTTACTGCGTATTTTTCTACCGGGATATTTGTACAGCTTTTAAAAAGGTTACTATTCCAAGATGTTGTGAGACCGGCTAAATTTTTTGAGGGCACTTCGCTACACCTGGTTGACGGTGTTAACCAGCTCAGTGGCCGTAGTTTTCCGTCGGGACATGCAACCACTGCCTTTGCTTTGTTTCTTTGCCTTGCCCTGATAATACCGAACCGTAAACTGAAATTTCTGTGTTTTATCCTGGCAGTTTTGGTGGCTTTTTCAAGGGTTTACCTCTCACAGCATTTTCTGATAGATATTTATACAGGTTCCATCATTGGCTGCATAGGTGCCGTAGGTTTCTACGACCTGTTTTACCGCGATGACCGCAAATGGCATTCCTGGACCATTCAAAACATTTACAAATATGATAACCAGGTTTAGCCGGGAACAGGTTTATACTTTATGCATCGGCCTGTTGGCTGCCTTGCTTTTTATGCCTTTCCTGGGCGGTGTTCACTTGTTCGACTGGGATGAGATAAATTTTGCCGAATCGGCCCGGGAGATGATTGTCAGCCGTGATTACCTCACCGTACAGATTAATTTTATCCCGTTCCGGGAAAAACCACCCCTGTTTATCTGGATGCAGGTAATATCGATGAAGATTTTTGGCATTAATGAATTTGCCGCGCGTTTCCCGAATGCAATCTGCGGTATTGTATCCCTGCTGACACTGTTTACCATCGGCCGGAAAATCATCGATGTCCGCTTCGCACTACTGTGGGTTTTCCTATATGCCGGCTCTATACTGCCCTTTTTCTATTTCAAATCAGGTATCATTGATCCCTGGTTCAATCTGTTCATTTTTTTGGGGATATACCAGTTTTACCTGTATGTAAGCCAGGAAAAAAAGAAACTATACCATTCTGCCGGTTCAGCACTGTTTATTGGACTGGCTATTCTGACAAAAGGACCGGTTGCTTTCCTGGTATTTTTTATCACAGCCGGAATTTTTTTGATCCTGAAAAAATTCAAAGTAAAGTTCAGGATGTCTGACATGTTGGTTTTTGTAGTGGTATTATCTTTCACAGGAGGTTTCTGGTTCATTTTGCAGATCCTGGAAGGTAATTTTTCAATCATTTCTGATTTTATTGTCTACCAGATCCGGTTATTCCGAACCAGGGACGCCGGACATGGAGGTTTCCTGCTTTACCATTTCGTTGTGTTGTTCGCCGGGGTATTCCCTGCCTCGGTATTTGCCATTCCTGCCCTTTTTGGATCCAGGGCTGAAACAGGCTTTAATAAAGATTTTTACCGGTGGATGATAATCCTGTTCTGGGTGGTCCTCCTGCTCTTCACCGTGGTAAAGACCAAGATCGTACATTACTCCTCACTATGCTATTTTCCATTGACCTTTGCTGCAGCCTGGTCGGTTTATCACTCCGGACTGATGACCCCTTTGCGGGCAGGTATCCTCAGGATCCTGGCAGTAAGCATGGGTGTTATGCTGGCTTTGGTTGTAGTGGGAATAACCTTGATTGATCAGTATAAAGAATTCATTATCAGTCGCAATCTCATCGGGGATCCCTTTGCAGTTGCCTGCCTGGGTGGTTCCGGAGAATGGAAAGGATATGAGGCATTTGCGGGCATTATTCTTATCGCCGGGCTCACCTGGTTCAGCTTTACCTGGAAGAACAGGGATTTTGACAAAGGAATAATGATAGTAACGGTCACAGTTTCCCTGTTTATGTTCACTGCCATGCTTCTGATCGTTCCACGTATCGAAGCTTATTCACAACGTCCGGTGGTTGAATTTTTCAAATCGGTGAACCACCAGGATGCTTATCTCGAAACGATTGGCTATAAAAGCTATGCACATTTGTTTTACGGTAGGTCACGCAACCATGTAAATGCACAGGCCAGGGATGAAAACTGGATTCTTACCGGAAATATTGATAAAGTGGCTTACTTTGCCGTTAAAATTACCGGGAAGGACAAAGTCCTGCAGGAATATCCCGAACTGGAATTACTTTACGAAAAGCATGGATTCGCATTTTTCAAACGAACACCCTTGTCTTCCAAATGATTAATAACAAAACAATAACCGTTGTTCTGCCTGCCTATAATGCAGAGAAAACCCTTGAAATGACCTACCGGGAAATTCCCTTTGACATTGTTGATCATGTCATCCTGGTTGACGATCGCAGTGGTGATAATACCTTACGGAGAGCCACCGAACTTGGCATTAAGCATATTATACAGCATGCGGAAAACAAAGGATACGGCGGAAATCAAAAAACATGTTACGATAAAGCCCTGGAACTGAATTCGGATATTGTAGTAATGCTGCATCCCGATTACCAGTACTCTCCCTTGCTCATTCATTCGATGTGCTACCTGATCGCCAACGGGGTATACGAAGTTGTGCTGGGTTCGAGAATTCTCGGAAGGGGAGCCCTGAAAGGTGGAATGCCGCTGTATAAATACATTGCAAACCGTTTTTTAACCCTGGCACAAAACCTCCTGATGAACCAAAAGCTTTCGGAGTATCATACCGGGTACAGGGCTTTCTCAAAAGCGGTGCTGACACGGGTCAATTACCGTGTTAATTCTGATGATTTTGTATTTGATAACCAAATGCTTGCACAGATTTTCTATGCAGGATTTGAGATAGCAGAAATTACCTGCCCTACCCGCTATTTCAAAGAGGCTTCGTCCATTAACCTCACACGCAGCATTAAATACGGAATGGGAGTTTTGGTTGTATCCGTTTCCTATCTGTTGCAGAAAACAGGAATATGCAAATTCAATATTTTTTCAGGAGAATAAAAATTGAATTCTCCCCGGTTAATGAAAAAAACCTGCTTCAGATGTATAATTAAAGGTTATTTCAACATCTGTTCCGGATACAACATTCTGACCAGAAGGGGCGGTCACCGAAGGAACCTTGAACGTTTCTTCATCTTTATTACATGCGGTGAAAAAAAGCAAGTGATAAGGCCGCCAAATAAAACAAGGGATTTTTCATATTCTGTTATCATTTAAAGTTATATGAGTATCCGGAATCATGCATAATCATTTGAAATCATCATTCAATAATCAATTGGAAACTTGAATAACTGCATATTACCCTGAAAGGGTATAATTTCAATAACCGTGGGTATAACCCACGGAGGTGAAGGCATGCA
>DATEVU010000116.1:0-6705 GCA_035258345.1 Bacteroidales bacterium | reverse complement strand
ACCGGGAAATGGTCCGAGGGGAAATGGCCTTTATACGTATTGGTTAAAATGCCATACCGTATCACCTGAAAGGCGGGGGTGATAAAGATATGGTCAATCCGGCCCACCGGCTTACCCGAAACGTTAAATCCGTTGAAAGTACCATTGGGCGTAATGCGTAAGCGGGCACTGTCATAAGCATCTTTCACCAAACCGGAAGTATTGATCAGCGCATAGGATTCATGATTTTCATCAAAATTAAAATCCCCCGTTAAGATATACGGAACATTGGCTGAAGTTTTTTTCATCATTTCCAGTACCAGTTTGGCACTTTCTTTACGGGCTAATTCGCCGATATGGTCAAAATGAACATTGAACAGATAAAAAGTTTTCCTGGTTGTTATTTCCTCAAACCTGCCCCAGGTGCAGATCCGCGGAAGGGCAGCATCCCAGCCTTTGTTGGGTTTGTCGGTTACCGGTGACAACCAGAAATTACCCTGGGAGAGCAGTTTAAATTTCCCGGTTTTGAAAAAAATGGCAGCATACTCACCCCGTTGGGCTCCGTCGTCCCGACCGACCCCGATATATTCGTATCCGGGAAGTTCCTTCTTCAGGTCTTCAAGCTGGTGTTTCAATCCTTCCTGGGTCCCGAAAATGTCGAAGTCATACAGACCAATCACATCTGCCACAGCGTGAATCCTGTATGGCCAGGCATCGAGTGAATCACCCGGATTGTCATACCGTAAATTGTAGGAGGCAACCCGAAGGTTTTGTGCCGACACAGCTGTCAAACAAAAGGCCAGGCAGATCATTAGTAATTCTTTCATGGCTTGAAAGGATAGAGTGAAAAACCAAAACTAAAAAACTAAAATGAAAAGTTAGGAATAAATTTGTTAGGATACAGGCAAAAAAAATCCTGCACATGGGCAGGATTTATCTGAAAGGCATCAGATCACATGTATGACCATTTCAATCCGAAGAAATTCAATACATTGGGCAATGCTTTTCTGTCAACATCCAGGTAAACTTCCTCGCCCATATAAACATAAAAATCATTGCGTTTCTTGTCTGCGGTAACAAGTTCCGGATCAAATGCCACATTTTTGTAGATCTTCAGGTTACCCCGGACACCTATGAGCTGCATAAATGCTACCCTGCCGGTGGATTTACCGTTTACGTAAAGCTCCTTTTTTTCAAAAATTTGCCCATTTACCGTATAAGAATCAAGCTGGTCAATCTGCATGACCCTTTTTTCGCCGTCAGGCATCGTAATGCGCGCTTTTTGGGTTCCAATGCTTATCCTTTTGCAATTTACCCTTTCGCCTTTGGCACTACGTATTGCATTGGATGGAGATGCTGCCATACCAGCCACGCAAAATGCCATTATGGAAGTGAGAACAAGTAACTTTTTCATGATTTATTCCTCCTGTTTTTTTAGTTTTCTAACAACATTTATGAATTAAAATTCTGTATAAATATGCAATATTTCATCTTCCAGTTTTCTTTGATGGATCTGGTATAAAATGTCACATGAAATGTTTCAGGGCCCTTTGTGAACATGACATTAATCATGCCAGACGTTATATACTAATGATATACAATAGTATAACACAAGTGGTATATATTACATAAAACTGTAAGGTGAACGAATACGGATACAAATTGTACAGAAACGGACAGTGCAGTTGTTGCAAGGTAAAAAAGAGGGTATCTCAAATGTCCTAAATATAGCCAAAATTGACATTCAGCCGGGACTTTGTCCCGAACCCTACTTCATTCTTTGCCTACTATATAACTAATGCTAATATACAGATTATCAGACAACATTTTTCAATCGTTTTAATTGATTTTCCAATTGTTTAATGCGTTGATCCTACCAAGAGTGGGTTCTTATCAGGCGCTATTCATTGCACTAAAGTTATCTTTTCTGATGTTCGGTTTAAAACCGTGAAAACTTGATACAAAGAAACCGGGAAAGAAAAATCAAGTCAAATCGATGCTTCCGCCCGCTTCCTGCGAGAGCATGTTCTTCTACATCTGGGAGAGAATTTCCTTTTTTTGTCACTTTTTTTCTACAGCAAAAAAAAGTAACCAAAAAATGCCGCCGCTGCTGAAAAAATTGCTAAAAATCAATTCATTACGCTATAAGAAAATAACTCTCCCGATTAAGAATTCTGTGAATTTCAGTGCCTGAAATTCTACAGATTCTAAATCGGGATCAGACAAATTTTCTTATTACGCTTCATGAATTGATTTTCTTAACGCATTTTTTCAGAGGCGGATTATACTACTTCAGGTGTGTTGGGTTCAATAGATTACCGATAGGATAGATTTCAAGCAACTACTTTGAAAAAAGTTGAAACCTGATACAAGCACCAACAATATTCATAGCTCGTGGGCTGGGTGTCCACGAACGGAGGAGAAAATCGGGTCGCACGGCCTTAGTTAGCGATGGCCCTGTGCGACAAGGGCGAGCCCGATTTTTTCGTTCGTGGTGACTTTTTGCCTCTTTTGTGTGGTTGACAAAAGAGGGAGAAAAATAAATAGATTTTCTTGACCAGACGGCAGGCATGGCTCCGAGAGCCAGTTCTTCTACTTCCACGAGAAATATTTTTAATTTTCCAGGATAGTTCTTCGGATCAATCATCGTCCGGGAGCTTCGCCCCGAATCCCCACTGAATTCTTTATCTGCTATATAACTAATTCTAACACTCAGATTATCAGGCTACTTTTTTTAGGTATTTTAGTTGATTATCCAACTGATTAATACGTTGCTCCTCATGAGTGGGTTCTTGATCAGGCGCTATTCATTGCACCAAAGTTATCTTTTCTGATGTTCGGTTTAAAACCGCGAATACTTGACACAAAGAACGAAGCAAGAAAAATCAAGACAAAACGACTCCCGGCGCTCTCTGCCGCAAGGCAGGAATTTCTAATAAAGTGTCGCAAGCTCCTTTATTGAAATTCCAAGCCTTGCGACATTCAGCGCCACGGCACCTCCGCGTTTTGTCACGGCCAGCCCACGGTACTTTGATTTTCGTAGTGCTTTATTCATTGCCGTCACGAGGAAACTGCCGGAATCTATTGAATTTTCTGAAGTTAAATGTTGACGAAGTGATCTGCCCACAAAGGCGGAAGGCCACCACAACGTGTGCGGAGCAAAATAACAAATACCTTATTTGACGGCCTGCCGTTCAAACGAAGTCGAGGAACGAGACGGAGTGCGTTCAGGCCGTTAGTCTTCTTTGGTTACTTTCTGTGACGACAGAAAGTGACAAAAAAAATCGTGTTTTGTCACAGCCAGCCCG
This sequence comes from Bacteroidales bacterium, assembly GCA_035258345.1. Taxonomy (GTDB): domain Bacteria; phylum Bacteroidota; class Bacteroidia; order Bacteroidales; family UBA10428; genus UBA5072. The sequence continues at coordinate 3,418 of DATEVU010000116.1, read as the reverse complement.
CCATGCTTTGAAGTGAGGAACGACAGAAGCTAACTGCGGTGTTAGGGCAGTTCCTTTATTCTCAGGTTTCTGAATTTAACAACCGATCCGTGCCCGAGGAATCCGATATGTCCCTTTGCATTTTTCAGGCCGGGATGCTCATTGTGATCAACTGTCCCGTTAAGACTGGCCTCGGCAATATCACCGTCAACAATCACTATGCCGTTCAGAATAACCCGGATATGGCTGCCTTTGATAACTATTTCCTCCTCGTTCCATTCCCCTACAGGTTTGAGATATTCGCGTTTTGCCGGTATCACACCATATACGGAGCCATGGTACTGGTAATCCTTCAGATTCCTGTAAATAGGCGCCGTGTTATCAAGAACCTGAATTTCCATGCCCGCATAAGCTGCATCACCTTCCATGGGGGTACGGATACCGATGCCGTTGTTGGCCCCGGGGGTCAACTGGAATTCAAAGCGGAAGCTGAAATCTCCAAATTCCGCCTTGGTGTAAAGATTCCCTTTGCCGCCAAACTTCGGATACACGGCAATGCATCCGTCCTCCACCACATAATCCTTCGTGTTGCCGGTAAAGTTGAACAAGGATATCCCATCAAACAATGCAACATATCCTTCGGCTTTTTCCTGTTCTGAAACCTTGTAAGGCTCAGTGCGGGGTATCTCTCTGATATAGATATCGCGGTATCCCACCAATGTGCCATGAGCCTGCAACTCGATTTGTTCTGCCGGGAAAATGGGAATGCTCCTGTCCCAGTAATTTTCCAGAATGACATTATCTACCACCAGTTCGCCGTTGAGGTAAACAGTAACCCTTTCTCCAATCATTATGATGCGGAACGTGTTCCATTCGCCGATGGCATTATCGGCTACTTTCATCGGGTTCCGTTCATGCACCTGGTTGTTGTACAATCCTCCTGATCCAACCTGCGCGCCCGCATCACGACGGGAAGTATCCCAGATCTGCACCTGGGGTGATCCCCTGAGATAAATACCGGCATCGCCCTGTTCAGTGATCTTCCAATCGACAATCATTTCAAAATCACCGTACTGCTTAACAGTGCACAGATTATAGTAAGCCTTTCCGGTGAAAACAAGGATGCCATCTTCAACTTTCCATTCATTGCGCATAATCTCATCTGCCTTAACCTGCGCTTTTGTTAATTCGGCTGGCTTCATGGTTGATCTGATAATAGGATTTTCAACCAGACCTTTCCAGCCGGTAAGATCTTTGCCGTTAAACAGCGGTACAAAACCGGGTTCCAAAGGCATGGTTTCCCGCAGCTTGCGAATAGCTTCTTCAGCAGCTTGTTGCAGTGGCGGATCATCCAAATACTTTGTTGCATACATCAGGGCCAGATAGGTGTTGCATTTTCCGGTTTCTGCCAGGATCAGACTCCTTTCATGCGTATTTACGGCCAGATCCATGATCTTTCTTAACATCAACAGTTTTTGATCACCGGGGTATTCGGGGCGGCCGATCAGTTTTATGCATGCTTTAAGAGCCGGTTCGCGGTATTCAGCATTTTCAGGTTTAACACCAATGTTGTAGAGTTCATGGATGGCATTCGGATCGGTCCAGTTAACCAGGGCTTCAAAAGCTGCATATTTCATTTCATTTTCTCCTTCATTGATAAAATCATTTACAACTGCCATCAAGGCCTGAACACTGCCAATACCGGCAAGAACACCGTAAAATGGTTTTCTTTCCGCATGATCGGTTCTTTTTAAGGCTGAGATCACGTCCGTCGTTTGTTTTTCTTTGGGTAATCCTTTAACAGCGCTAATTATCGCTGATTGCACTGCTAATACCTCATCCGGAGATTTAACACGTGACAACAAAGTGTATAATTCCTCCAGATCCTTTTCAGAAACCAGATTTGGAAGAGATTGTAATGCAGCAAGCCGCACTCCGGCATCTAATGATCTTGTCTCCCGGTAAATCTGAGGTAAAGCGATATCGCTTTTCCTGGAGGACAGTGTCTCAATCAACGCGATCTTTGCACCGGCAGGCATTTCCGGAAGCGATTGAATAATTGCGGGAATCAGCACATCCCCTTTCAGTGATAACAACAAGGTTTTAACGGCAGCAATTTCTGCGGTATTTTCTTTTTTCATTATCCCGAGCAGCTCAGGCAGTGCTGATTCACCTTCAAGTTTTGCAAATGCAGGAATGGCAGTTAGCCTTACGGTTTCATCCTTGTCCGACAGCGAATGCCTGATTAAGGGCAAAGCCACAGGATCACCACGTTCACCCAACATCAGGACCACATCAGCCTTTGGTTGTCCGGTTAAATTACCGGCCTTTTTCATCCATGCCAGGGTCTGTTTTTCTCCTTTCAGCCGGTGGGAAAGATTCAGCGCTGTCATCCGATATTGCGGGTTATTGCCGGACAGAGCACCATACAAATAAGGTGCGGCCTTTTCACCCGAAGAAAGAACCAGCATAGTGAGTGCCGCAGAACGTGTTTGTGTCTGGTTTTCCAATGTACACTTTTTAATAAGGGCTATACAATATTTTTCAGCCAGGGCTTTGTTCCCGTTTTCTGCCAGCCGGCCTATCCACGTCAGATAGGAAGAGGTTGCCCTTGCCGGCTCAAACGTGAATCCGCTTTTCACGGCGGTGTTATGGAGCAAAGATGCGGATTCGGGCGAACCGATTGTTGCAAGGGCATATAAGGCAACCTTCTTCAGGTTGATATCCTGTGAAGAGGCCAGCGGGGTGATCCTGGCCAATGCATCGGGATATCCCATATTGCCAAGTGCCTCCACCACCGAGATCTGTGACGCACCCTGTGCGTTATCGAGCGCTTTCAACAATGCCTGTCCTGCCTCCGGCGTATTTATGGTTACAAGGGCCCGGGCTGCGGGATCACTGAGCAGGTCGTCCGAAAGAAACTTCGCAAGGAAGGGAACCGCCTGATCATCGCCAACCTGCTGGAGTTGTGCTATCAGAAATGATTTGACTTCCGGTTCATTTGCCGCATCCAATGCCCGGCACCATGCTTTCTGACAAAGCAGCCGGTTTTTCTCCTGACCCGGGCCGGTGACGAATTTCGAGAAGCCGCCCATGGCAAAGCGCACGCCCGCATCATTGCCTTTTCCGGATGGGGTAAGCATTCCGGCCAGGTTAACCAGGCCCTCTTCTCCAAGGTCCGCCATGCTGGCCATGAGCGTATTCAGATAGGATTGGTCCGTGGCAGGCATTTGTGCCAGCAGATCTGCAATTTTTGTTTCCAGCGTCCTGTTGTCCCTGATCGCATACTGGCCTAAGGTGGAAAATGAAACCAACAGCAGCGCCAATACGGCAATGAGTTTATTTTTGGTCATGATTTTCAATGGTTTTGAAGTTATTAAATCATCCAGGGTGCCCGCATGGGTTGGTTAATCAGGCGGTTGGCGCCTTCGTCGCCGAT
>DATEVU010000115.1:0-41060 GCA_035258345.1 Bacteroidales bacterium | reverse complement strand
GGTTTTGAATGAGAACGCAGGATGTGCCCCTATCTTAAACTGAAACTTGTCGGTATTCAGCAATTCGTACCGCCACCAGAAAAGAAAAGACCAGGGTTTTCCTTCCAGCGCAAACCGGAATTGTGGTTCAAAACTAAGCCTTCTGCCCACGGTCATATCGAATATGACTGCCGGTTTGCCCAATGTTAAATTGGGTATCGTTGAAATGCCTTTTGTGGTAAAAGTAACTGCACCTCCAAAACGACCGGCAACTTTTATACTATCTGTCTTTTGAGAAAATGCAAAAGGAAAAAAATTTAAAAAAACAAATAGCGGCAATGCTCTAAACAGGAGAATTTTTTGCATTATATTTTTATTTTATTCAATTCAAGTTGTAAAAGTATTTGATTTACATACCTATTAATAATGAATTTCAAATTATTAATTACGTTTTTCAAATAATTTGTATTTTGGGTTAAATGATTATCCAAAACTAAAGAGAGGGTCACTTCTTAAATAATATGTTGGGAAATTTCAAAAATGCATTCAGATTGAGGCACTTATGCAAAAAGAGAAAGGGTTTGAATTGCTTCAAACCCTCGTGGGCACTGCTGGATTCGAACCAGCGACCCTCTGCTTGTAAGGCAGATGCTCTGAACCAGCTGAGCTAAGCGCCCCCTTTCTCTTTTTAAAGGATTGCAAATATATACCTCTATTTCATATCTTCAAAATATTTTATGGAAAAAGAATCCTTTTTCTGAATTATTCTGGAGTTTCCTCAAAAAACAGGTTAATCGAAGACAGAGTTCAATAATATCAAGCTATTGCGAGTATTAGCAAGTGAATTGTATTGCTTTACATAGATAAAGAGTTTCCTTAAAAAGTTTGCGTCCAAAATATGAACTTAGCATTAGACAAAAACTTCAGCACACATATGGACGCAAACTCAACGACTATTAATCGTTTCAAGATGCAAGTTAACAAATTTTCAGGAATCGTTTCAAAGGGACTTCCCAAAACAAAATGCAGGATGGTCAAAGAGTTCTTGTATGGTATACAAGCCAGCAAGGATGTCAAACTTTCAAACATCAGCCGTGCCTTAAAGGAGGACATCCCCTTGATAAAGACCGAAGATCGCTTAAGCAGGAACCTGGGATCATGTGATATGACAGATCATTTAAACCATCAGATTCTAAGGTTAGCCGATGATAAAATAGACGATTCGATGGTTATTGCCATTGATCCGGGTGATATTATGAAGCCCTATGCAAAAGCGATGGAGCACCTGTGCTGCATATACGATGGCAGTGCGCATATAGATGCCAGGGGATATCACCTTTGCCAGGTAACAGCAGCCAACCTGGCCCATGACAGGATAGTTCCGTTGTATTGTGAAGCCTATTCGAGTAAAGCCAAAGATTATCCAGGTTCCTCCGAAAAGCTGATAGAGGTTATCACTCAGGTAACTGAATATACCAAAAAGAAAGGCACATGGGCAATAGACAGGCAAGGAGATGATATTGATTTGATTGCGCATTTTCAGAAAGAAGAACTTCAATTTGTGACCCGGTTGAAAATGAACCGGTATTTGCATTTTGACAACAACCTGAATAAACAGATAAAAGCCGAACGTATCCATAATCACGTAAAACTGAATCACAAGGCACACATTTACATAACCACAGATGGCAAAGAGGAGTTCCTGCATTTGAGTTTTGGGGCAGTTTCTGTAGCCTTACCCGATGATCCTGCAAATTGGTATACATTGGTTATCGTTGAAGGCTTTGGTAAACAACCCATGCTATTGTTGACAAACAAACAGGTAAACCTCCACAGGTCAAAAGAACTTTGGCGTATCGTGGAAATCTATCTTACCCGATGGAAATGCGACGAATGCTATCGGTATATCAAGCAATCCTATAACCTTGAAGATGTTCGGGTTATGAGTTACAACTCGGTACGCAATATCACCGTACTGGTTCATTCAATAGCATATTTTACCAGCATTTATATGGGAATGAGCTTGAAACTCAAAGTACTGGTGCAAAAAGTCTTTATCCTTTCTAAAAGATTTTTTGGGGTACCGACTTTCTTTAACTATGCCATGGCTGATGGTATCTTTGAATTGCTCAAAACATCACGGTGTGGAATTATTAACTTCAAAGGCAAAACCGGAATCAGTTATCAGGGCTATCAACTATCTTTATTCCCTGATTAATTTTTGAGGAAACTCCAGGAATTATTCCAATGCTCGCCTGTTGTGTTTCCATTTGGGGTTGTCTTTAAACACAGAAATGTAAATTGTAAATATTCCTTCATTAGCCTTTTCCCCATTTCCTGATTAATTCAATAGCATTTGGATATTTAATAAACCCGGAGCAACTTAGAATTGACTCCGGGCTTATTTTTTGCAGGACACCCACGGACTATTTTGTTACAGTTTTATAAAGTGTTGCCAAATGCAGCCCCAGGCTAATTTAGTGATTCTGAAATGCTGAAATTTCTATATCATAACCGGCATTGCAGGAATAAGCCAGTGATACGCCATCAAGAATTTCTCCCTGTAAAATGCCTGAACAGCCAGTTCAAACTGGGAAGGAATTTCTCTCCCGGCCCTGAACATGGTAAACGGTTTGAAACTCCAGGTTTCTGAGAAATGATACAGGTAACTGGCATGAAAAATATAATTGGCCAAAAGGGTATTGGAATTGTGCACTCCTGCATAAGCCGACGAAAGTATATAAGGATCCACCAGGTAACTTTCGGTGAGGGGTAATTGTTGTGCCTGCAACATGGCAGGAACAACCATTATAAGTATGATGATGATCTTTTTCATGTTATTATTATTTTAAGTAACTTAATCCGTAATAAATTCCGCTACCCTGCCAACCTGAATTCCATAGCCAAATAATTGAAACTGTTATACAAATAGAGAAATAATAAGACAGGAATCGAGTAGAATATGTTTTTGGTTTTTAAGAAAATATGGAAATATGATAGCTTTCGGAAAAAGGGCCAATAAAAAATCGTTTCATGTGATTCCTGTTATAAGTGCTTTGATTGTCATATTGACAGGCCTCAGCACATTATTTGGTTGGGTATTGAATATTCCGATACTGGCCAGTATGGGATCACCTGTACCGATGGCTCCAAGTACCGCCCTGCTATTTATTCTTTTTGGCGTACTTGTATTTTATCAGGAAAGCAATTCGGGCTACATGGCTAGAATGGCTATGGGATATGCCGGTGTTTTGATCTCTGTTTTTTTAAGCATCGTATCCTATCTGGGTATTCATCTGAACATTGAACACCTTGGAATGCCTATTTCGGATTCAGTGGGCAATATACCGCTGGGGTATATCTCACCGCTTACTGCCTTTGTATTTGTTTTAGCCGGATTTTCACAATTGTTGCTGACTTTTTCAAAACCGTTAAAAATGCAGCGGGCAATACCATCTTTCATTCTGGCCAGTCTTGTCCTGTTGTTCGGTACGGTTTTAATCTTTGCCTACCTGATAGGAGCGCCGGTTTTATCCAGCAGTGATACAATACCGCCTGCCTTCTCAACCTCCCTGTCCTTTTTTGCACTTGGAATATCCCTGGTTTTTTATTCAGGCAAAATTGTCTGGAAAACCACTTTCCCCGAAAAAATAACAAATTACAGGAATGTTTATTACCTAATTGGCACCTTTTTGTTGCTGGCAATAGGGATTATTGCCACAGGATACCTGTATTACCGGAATTATGAACAGCATTACAAAACTGAAATGGGAAATCAGTTAACTGCTGTGGCTGATTTAAAGGTCGATCAGATTACCAGGTGGAAAAATGAAAAATACGGTGATGCCCTTGTTTTATACAGAAATATAGCCTTAACTGATCTGGTATCGGAGCTTCGTACAGACAATACATCAGTTCCCGCTTCAAAAGCACTAATTTCATGGTTCAGGCAGATACAGGGTGCTTATCAGTATGACCGTATCAGTTTACTTGATACCTACGCAAAGGTACTTATCAGCATAACGAAGCATGATGGTCATTCTTCAGCAGTTTCGCCTTCCTGGCTGAAAGATGTTGCAACACAGAAAAAGATCATCTTTCATGATCTTTACCGTGATTCTGTTAATGACCGGATCTATATGTCCCTGCTGGTTCCAGTTATTACCGGTGAAACACCCGGACAGGTCATAGGAATTGTTGAAATGCGGATTGATCCGGAGGAGTACTTATTTCCCATGATCAAGAACTGGCCGGTGCCAAGTACAAGCGTAGAAAATCTGCTCATCAGGCGTGATGGCAATGATGCATTATTTCTGAATGAATTGCGATTCCGAAGTAATACAGCCCTGAATCTCAGAAGCCCTTTGACGGAAAAACAGATGCCGGCAGTAAAGGCTGCCCTGGGAGAGAAAGGAATCGTGGAAGGACTGGATTATCGGGGAGTACCGGTAATTGCTTATATCACATCAGTTCCGGATACACGGTGGTATCTTATTTCAAGAATGGATAAGGTTGAAATCTTCGCACAATTGAGAAACCGGCTCTGGGGCATACTTATACTGATCATTGCACTACTGATATGTACAGGCACGATAATAGCCTACATATGGAAACAACAGTATATCGTTTATTTCAATGAAAAATATCAAACACTGAAAGCGCTTCATTCCAGTGTTGAAAAATTTGTAAAGGTATTTCAATCCAAATCGGTATTTATGGCGATTATGCGGACCGATGGATCATATGTGGATGTAAACGAATTTGTGCTGCCGTTTCTCGGATACAATCAGTCCGAACTGGTTAACAGGAATCCGGAATCGATCGGCTTGTTCAATGAGGCGGGGATGATGAAAAGGATCAGTGAACTCATGGAACAAACCGGTCATATCCATAACATGGAAGTAGGTTTGCGCACAAAGGAAGGATTGCTTCGTTTCGGGAACATGTCAGTTGAGGTACTCGAATCGGGGGAAGAAAAATACTGGCTTTCTGTTACAACCGATATAACCGACCTGAAAGAAGCTAGTGCACGGATTGTTAAGCTTAACAGGGTTTATGCCGTTTTGAGCGATATAAACCAGGCAATTGTCCGGATACGTAATCCCCATGAACTTTTTGAAAGAGCATGCCAGATTGCCCTGGAAAAAGGACATTTCGCGCTCACCTGGATAGGCATGCTGGATGAAAAAAACAACCACCTGATACCTGTTGCAATGGCAGGTAAATCGAAAGGCTACCTGGAAACCATAAATCTTTTGCTTCATGATTCGTCCTGCGCATATTGCCCGATAGATAAGGCAATCCATGAAGGTGGATACCATAGTTGTAATATTACATCATTTGATTCTGGGTTGCAACTTTGTCAGAAAAGTGCCCTGGAAATTGGATTACGTTCAATAATTTCTTTCGGACTCACAGTATCCGGAAAAATAAAAGGTGTAATTAACTTCTACGCGGAAGAATACGATTTTTTCAATGAGGATGAGATTCAACTCCTGGAGGAACTGGCAATGGATCTTTCCTTTTCGATGGAATTCAATGAAAAGGAGGAACAGCGGAAAAGAGCAGGTAAGGCATTGTATGAAAGTGAGAAAAAGCTCCATTTATTGATTGACGGTGTTACCGATCATGCCATTTATCCGCTGGATGCCTCCGGGCATATTACCATGTGGAATAAAGGTGCAGAACGGCTGCACGGTTACCGGTCCGATGAAGTAATCGGAAAGCATTATTCCATGTTTTTCACCACAGTGGATAAAAAAGAAGGCAAAGCACAGTTGTGGCTTGAAGCTGCCGCTAAAAATAATAGTATTCAGGTTGAAGGTGAGAGCATAAGAAAAGACGGATCTGTGATCAATGTCAATACTGTTATTACTGCACTGCGTAATGATGACGAATCATTGTACGGTTTCTCCAATATCACCCACGATATAACCAGCCGCAAGCAAACGGAAGACAAGATCAAGAGCATGAATGCAGTTCTTGAAGAGCGGGTGAAGGAACGAACCGCGGAACTTGATTCCATTAACAAAGAACTGGAATCATTTGCCTATTCGATATCCCATGATTTAAAAGCCCCTCTCAGGGCAATCAGCAGCTTTGCGCAAATTCTTCAGGAGGATCATATCAGGAATTTGAATTCAGAAGGACAGGACCTTATAGCTACCATTATTTCGAGTGTCAAAAGAATGGATCAGCTTATCAGGGACATACTGAGTTTATCCAGGTTCGGCAGGAAGGAGATCACCTACCAGCTGATTGAAATGAAGGAGTTGGTGCATGTTGTATACCATGAACTGACTGATGAAAATCAACAACGTAAAATTAGCTTTTTGGTTCAGGATATGCCGGGAGCATATTGCGATTCCGTGCTTATAAATCAGGTTTGGATAAATCTTATTTCCAATGCCATAAAATACTCATCAAAAAAGAAAAATCCGGCAATCGAAATCTTTGGAAAGAAGGAAGGAAATATGATTGTGTATACAATCAGGGATAACGGGGCCGGATTTAATCCTAATTATAAGGACAAATTGTTTATTTTATTCCAACGCCTTCACAACTCAAGGGAATTTGAAGGAACCGGCGCAGGGCTGGCTATCGTTAAACGCATCGTCCAACGCTTTGGCGGTGATGTATATGCAGAAGGGAATCCCGGAAAAGGAGCATCTTTTTCTTTCTCCTTGCCGGCAAGCCGGAAATAGAAACGGGATCCCACCCGAATAATGCGTGTATTGTATTACTTATTTATCAAGTTCAATGGCTGCCAGGATAAAAGGAGCCACGCCTTTCGGATCATTATCAACGCGTTTCTCATTGATGTAGTACTCATACGAACCGTCGCGGTACGGATCGCCACCCAGGCCGCATCCACCGCATATATTATGCATTGTTACAATACCGTTCTCATCCACGGTGATCAGCTCTTCAATAATGCTGTCAAAGGTTTCATTGGCTATTTCCAGGTAATTTCTGTCGAGATACCCCTTATTGGCACCCTTGGCAAAGACATAGGCAAACATGGCTGAGCCTGATCCCTCGATGTAATTGCCGTCACGTCCACCCTGGTCCAGTACCTGGTGCCAAAGACCGGTTTTGGGGTCCCTTACCGCAAGCAGGGCTTTACAGGTTTTTTGCAGTATGGTGACCAATGAATCGCGCTCCGGATGGTTTTCGGGAAAAAAATCAAGCACATCCACGATGGCCATGGTGTACCATCCCATGGCGCGGCTCCAGGGATACATCGACCGGCCGGTTGCAGGATCACACCATTTTTGGGTGCGGCTTTCATCCCATGCATGGTATAACAAACCGGTATTGCTGTTAAGTGTTTTGCTGTAAACCAGTTCGATCTGTAGGGCTACTTCGCCGAACCATTCAGGGGCATTGAATTCTTTAGCGTATTGCGCCAGGAATGGCGAAGCCATGTAAATGCCGTCGAGCCACATTTGCCAGGGATAGATGTTCTTATGCCAGTAACCGCCTGCGTTGGTTCTCGGGTGGGTCTCCATCTGCCGTACAAACTGATCCAGTGCCGCACGGTATACCGGATTCCCTGTCCGTTTATAAACCGTAATTATGTTTTTGGCCGGATTTATCCGGTCAAGATTATATTCCTTTATGTCATAATCGAGGACCGACCCGTCTTCCTGAATAAAATAACCGACATAATCTTCCATATATTTGGAATAGCCGGGATCGATATTTCCAAGCCGGTCAATTGCCTGACCAAGAAATGCCACATCGTATTGCCATTTTACCGAGGCCGGGTTCAGATAATTCACGAGGCTGTCATACCGGGTGATTACCGAGTTTGCCATGCGAACCGACCACCGGGTATCAGACTCCATGTAATGATTTTCAGGGTTTTTCAGGCCGCAGCCCGATAATATGAATGGCATCAGCAACAGGAAATAAGCTATTTTCATTTTTTATATTTTAAAATAAACAGGCAACACCGGTAAGCAAAAATACCAGAAAAACTCGGCGGAGTGGGAAGCTCCGCCGAAGTTAACCCAACTAACATACCCTATTTAAAAACAACCTTTAATTATACCCCTCATTTTGCCAGAAACCCTCAGCATCAGGCCCACTGGTTTTATTAGTGATGGCATCGAGCTGGGGTTGAGGAATGGGGCGCAAAACATGAAAACCCTGTATGTTTTCACCGGCAACCTGATTATACATGGTTACCCGCTCAATCAGTTTTCCAGTCCGTTTCAAATCAAACCAGCGGTGTTGCTCCCCGCAAAGTTCGCGTGCCCTTTCATCCAGGATGACGTCGATATTTTGGGCGCTAACCTGTGCCTCTTCAGCAGCATCCAGCACATTGGACTGTCCCGGTACTGCACGTGCATTGCGCAGGTCATTCAGTCGCTGTACGGCCATAGCAGGCTGACCTGACATCATGTAAGCCTCTGCAGCAATAAGGTACATTTCCGACAGGCGAATTACAAAAGCATCACGTGATCCCAGGTCGCGAATTATTGATCCGGTGAGGTCGTCGAACTTTTTAAGCTGGATGAACATCCGGTTGCCCCTGAGATTGTTATCCCCGGAAGTTCCTGTGGCAATGGTGGGCCGTGTACCGTCATTATCCTGGTATAACGGGTATACTGTCGGTTCTCCGACATCTGTACGCGAGAACAGCATATACCGGTTGGCCGCACGGGCTATTTGATCAGAAGTTACTGTTGTTTTTGACAGGTAAATGGCCGTGTCACGCAAATTTTCGAAACCAGCCGGAGGTGCGATGCCATTGGCAAAAGCTGTCGAAAGGGAAGGTGCAACATAGTATACATCCCTGAACGATGCCTGGTAGCGTTGATCCGTTAAGGCATTATAAAGGTCGAGCAGATAACCTGATGGAACATACCTGGTAAATCCTTTGCTATATGGCTGATAACTGGTTCCCAGATTGTAGGTCACATCCAGGTAACGCAATGACTTTCTTTGTTCCGTATCGGTACGGATCATAATACCGGTAAGACCCGGCACCAAATTCCAAACACCTACAAACATCAAATGTGAGGCATTTCCACCAATGGCATTGGCGGAATTGCGAAGCATCATTTGCGACCACCTCATCTGTTCTGCGTCTTCGTCCAGTTTCAGGCGTACGGGCATGATGTTGTTTTCGAGAACATTGGAGTATTCGACAAACCAGATAACTTCGCTGTTATTTATGCCGTCTTCGTAACTGCCACTCCACAAATCCGCATAATTGTCATAAAATGAATTTCCGCTACCGGCAATTACTTCCTCAGCTACTTCTGCTGCCTGCGTGTAAGCCTGTACGTCATTAAATTTGCATCCCTTGTATAATAGTATCCTTGCCTGCAAAGCTTTGGCAGCCCAAAGATTAAAACGACCGGTTTTGGCTGTTCTGTTTGCCAGGTGAACTATGGCTTCGCTCAGGTCGTTCAGCATGAAAGCATAAACATCCTCTTCGCTATCACGATAGGCAAGCGTAGAAATATTGTCTACCGGGGCTGTGTTTATTTGTACGGGTCCCCAGGTTTCAACCAGGTGCCAGTAGTAAAAGGCGCGCAGGCTTTTCAGTTCCCCAAGATATGCATCCCGTTGATCATCGGAAAGTATGTCCGATGCTGCCTCACTTACAAATTTAAGACCGGTATTGCATGTATTCACAGCCGTATAGAATAGTTCCCAGTATTCGTCAAAACATGCATTCATGGTTTCACGCGAACTGGTAGCCACTTCAGGGGTAATTCCGCTGTAGTCGATGAGCACTTTTTGCCGGTTATCATAGCCGGTAAGCCATGTGTCAGTTCCACCTTCACTTAAGCCAAATGCTGCCTCCTTGCCATACCATCCTCTCAGGTAGGAATAACTGGCTGCAACCAGCCCGTCAATACCCGATCGGGTAATGTATTTGGTGCCTTCTGTAGTTCCGGCCCGGTTATCCTCCTCGAGAAAATCGGTGCAAGAAATATTTGCCAGGGTAAGCATGGCAAATACTGTGATGATATACTTGAATTTTGTTTTCATAAGAAACATGCTTATTTCAGTTTATTTTTAAAATTCTACGTTTAATCCAAATACCATTTGTTTTGACAATGGATTTGAAATTTCACCGCCACGCTCCGGGTCATAGTTATCAAGGTTGCTGAATGTGAAATAGTTCTGCAAAGAGGCATATATCCGCAGATTATTCATGCCTATTTTGTTTACCAGGGTTGCAGGCAGGGAATAAGCCAGGGTGACTTCCTTAATTTTCAGAAAGGAAGCATTTTCAAAGGCCAGGGCAGGCATATCATTTTGCGAAGCAATACCCGGACGGGGAAACCTGGCACCCTGGTTTTCCGGGGTCCAGAAATCAATTGCCGGCGAACCATCCTGTTCCGTAGGTTTATAAGCCGTGTTGTAATCATATTGTATCCATTGTCCTACCCGCGCAAACACCAGCGCCGACAATGAAATTTGTTTGAACTGGATGCTGTTGTTCATGCTGAAAATGAATTTCGGACTTTTATTATAAATCCGCTTGTCTGCATCATTCAGAATATTGTCCTTGTCGGCATCAAAAATCTTTATATCTCCCGGAATACGGTTGTACAGGGCAGCGGTTTCGGCCTCACCAATACTCCAGCAGCCATCCGCTTCATAATTGTAAAATGAATTTACCGGTTCTCCAACAACCAATGCCTTTTCGGGATTGGAGATATCACGGCTTTCACCACTGGCAAGGGAAACGATCCTGTCACGGTTTGTTGAGAATGCAAAATCGGTCTGCCACCTCAGGTCCTTTTTCTCAATAATCCTCAGGTTAACCGATGTTTCAAATCCGATATTCTCGGTTTCTCCCACATTGGCCAATACCTGCGGATAAACTGAGGTGGGGGGCAAGCCTTTGAAAAGCAACAAATCATTTGTTTGAGAATAATAGAAATCAAATGTGGCTGAGATCCTGGAATTTAAGATTGAAACATCCAGACCAACATCATAGGTTGATGTTGTTTCCCAGGTTACGTCAGGATTTCCAAGATTTGAAGGAACCAGACCAATATAAAGTTCATTTACGCCAAATGTATAGGGAATATTATCCCCCAATATGGTAAGCGTTTGATACGGGTTTACCGAGGAATTACCTGCTTTACCCCAGCTTAACCGCAATTTCAGGTTGTCGATCAGGGGCGATGAATTAAGGAAACTTTCTTCGGATAATACCCAGGCTGCTGCCACCGATGGGAAATAGCCCCATTTGTTGCCTTCCGCCAGTACGGAGGATCCGTCAGCACGCATCGATGCCGTTAACAGGTACTTGTTATGTAATTTATAATTAACACGCCCAAAATAAGAAAGCATGTTACTCTTTACATATATGTCATCGAGTGTTCTTCCCCCGGGAAGGATATTCTGAAGATCATAGAACGAATTCTTCCCGTAATGGTCCTGTAAACCAAAACCCATTGTGCTGTGGGTTTCATTGATATTCTGGTAAGCGCTCTGACCGGCAAGCAGTTGTATATCATGAACACCATTCAGGTTTGTAGTATAATTCAGGGTATTTTCCCAGGTATAACTCAAAGCCTGTCTGTTTTCGACCTCAAAATAGGAGCCGCGACCCGACTGGTAATTTCCCGTGCACATGAAGTCTTCGTATTCACCCATCCGGCTTGAATTCTGATCTATGCCATAAATGGTCCTGAAGCGAAGTCCTTTGACTAGTTCCCAATCGAGGTATATATTTCCAAACAATCTGTTACTTAGCGTATTATTTACATAATACCCTTCAACTTCGTTCAGCAACGGGTTGGTATGACTAATGGCCAACTGTGATGGTCTGTCCAGGATGGTGCCATCGGCCAGGTAAGGCTGTGCGAGTGCATGCATTTTGATTAACTGGCCGTATACTCCATCATCCCGGCGATCCCAATCGCGGTGTGTATATAACAGACTGACGCCAACCTTAAGGTTTTGCCTGATATTATGGTCAAGATTTATTCTTCCATTGTAACGTTTCAGGTTGTCATTGCGCAACAATCCCTCTTCATCCATAAAGCCCAATGACACGGAAAACGCAGTTCTTTCAGTACCTCCCGACAATGATAACTCATAATTTTGGGTTAAACCATTCCGTAATATCATATCAAACCAGTCAACCCCTCCTTCGGTGTAAATATCGTAAACCGACTTTTCATAGGGCGATGAAATTTCAGTGGAAAGAACCTCATTGGCAGGATAGTCAGCCAGGTTGGTTGTTCCCCAGGCATCACCGGCACTTTCTTCATCATCGAACCTTTCGCGTTCGGCTAAAAAGAGATAATCTTCTTCAACGCTCATGAGTTTGGGAAGATTTGTCGGGCTGTTTACCGATAAATAGGTGTTAAATGCCACCTTCAATTTATCAGCCGCAGCTCTACCCCGTTTTGTGGTAATGATGATTACTCCGTTTGCTCCCCGTGTACCATAAATTGCGGTTGATGAGGCATCTTTAAGCACCTCGATCGATTCGATATCTGACGCATTGATATCCAGTGTTGAACCATATTCAATACCATCCACCAGAAATAAGGGCGCATTGGAAGCGTTGACCGATCTGACACCACGCAAAGAGATATCTACTCCGGCACCCGATTCGCCGCTTACTTTTGTAATATCCAAACCGGCAATTTTCCCCTGCATGGATTGCAGTGCATTATTCGAAGCGGTTTTGGTGATTTCCGATGACTTGATCGATGAGACGGAGCCGGTGAGGTCCCGCTTTTTAACCGTACCGTACCCGATGACAACCAATTCATCCAGCGTGGTAACATCTTCGGCAAGTACCATGTCGATAACGCTTTCACTACCAACAGAAACCTGCTCGGTTAGGAATCCTACGAATGAAAACTCAAGTACAGCCTGATCGGGATTTTCTACTGTAATCTCGTATTTTCCATTGGCATCTGTCACAATTCCGGTATTGGTGCCCTGTATTACTACATTAGCGCCCGGGAGGGGTTCCCCGTTGGAATCAGCGACTCTCCCCGTAATAGTTCTGCCATTCTGGGCCATTGCAGTTGCAGTGAGCATGATCAATGCCAGAAATGCCAGAAATCGGCATAATAACATGTATTTCATAATTTAGTAATTAGTTAGGTAATTGGTAAAGACTATTTTATAATGTTGCTGATCTGTTTTACACTTGTTTTGTTTTTAACAAAGAGCGATTGGGTATTAGGCATGATATTATTGATAAAATAAAGATCATCGCACTTTTCATCCTGCTGCATAAAGAAGGATATGTTTTCCGGTTGAAAACAATTGGATATTGTCACCGTCTGGCAATTGGTCAATTTCATCAGGGGTGACTGGCTTTGCGGGGTTTTTACAGTTAACCGGTCGTAACTGATCCGTTTTGTGTCTTTTGCCTCAAATGGCGTTCCTTCCTCTACCGCAAGATTTATGTTGTGGAAACTGATATCCGATGAGTTTTCGACAAGGATCCCCTTTTGGGCAAAGATCTCCATATCGCTGAAGGATACCTGTGACACTTCCTTCTCTTCAAGACCATATATGGCTATTGCCCTGTTGGCCTTTCTGATATTGATTCCGGACAAATGCACACTCCTGACTGTTGGTGTTCGTTCCGAAACCGGTTCAGGCTCGGTTGGCTGATAACGCAGGGTAATTATTATGCCCTCTTTTATCATGTTGTACATTACAATATTGGAGACCCTGATGTCTTCCACGATCCCACCCCTTCCCCGCATGGATTTGATCCTGATCCCAACGTCGGTTCCTTCGAACACACAGTTGGATATAGTAACCCGCTTTACATTCCCGCTCATTTCACTGCCGATAACTATGCCTCCGTGTCCCTTCAGCATGGTTGAGTTGGTAATTACAATATTTTCGGTCGGACGATCTGCCTCACGGCCGTCCTCATCCCTTCCGGATTTAATTACAATACAATCGTCACCGACACTGATATGACAGTTTGAAATATGTACATTGGTGCAGGACGAAAGATCGATGCCATCGGTATTTGGTGAATAATCGGGATTTTCTATGGTTATCCCTTCTATGGTGACATTATCGGTAAATGTGGGCATTATGGTCCAGAATGGGGGATTGGAAAAGCTTACACCCTCGATCAATACATTTTTGCATTCGTACGTGGTAATCATGGGGGGCCTCAGAAAGGCGTTCTTATCGATGAGATATTTATTCTTCTGCAGCAATTCGGCATTTTCTTCCTTAAAGATCCGTTGCCACTTAGTATCGGCTTCTGCTCCGGTCCTTGCCCTGTTCCAAAAGTCCCACCATTTTTTACCCTGTCCTTCAAAATGTCCGTCACCCCGTATGGCAATATTTTCGCATTGATAAGCGTAAATCTGTGAAGCAAAGGTTTTAACCCGCACATCCTCCCATCGCGACCTGACCATGGGCAGGTAATCGTCAAAATCATCGGAAAACCTTATCAACGCACCGCTTTCGAGATATAAGGTTATGTTGCTTTTCAGAAATACCGGACCGGTAAACCAGGTGCCTGACGGAAAGTATATGGTACCTCCTCCGGTTCCGGCAACACTGTCGATCAGATGATTTATCAACCCCGTGCACTTAATTATCCCCTTGGGATCGGCCCCGTGATCTTTAACGTTTGTCCAGCTTGTCTGAGATTCAGCCTGAAATGATGACAGCAATAAGAATAATGCGGTTAGAAATTCTTTCATAGGGTTCCGCGAGTTTGAAAATAATTCAATCTAAAATTACTTGTATTTATGGCAACCAAGGGTGGAAAAATTGTCGGAATAAGGGTGTTAAATTGTCATCCGGCCATTCTCCCACCATTTTATGCATGTGCCCCGTTCTAAATTTTACTATTTTTCATCTCTGATGATCATTGATATTAGTAAATTTGTTAGCATAGGCCATCCCACATGAAACTAACATGCTCATTCACCTGCCTGATCTGCCAGTTTCTTTTACTAGTAAATACCTATGGACAGGATGTTTTCCGATTTGAACATATCGGGACGGAACAGGGATTGTCTCAAAATACCGGCTCAAGCATTCTGTTCGACAGTAAGAGATTTATGTGGATTGGGACGATGAACGGACTTAACCGGTATGACGGCTATGAATTCAGGATTTTTAAGGGGCAGACAGAAAACGCAAGGATTTTCACAAACAACAGGGTAACCAGGCTTTGGGAAGACCGGAAAGGTTTTATATGGGTAGAAACCTATGATGGTTATTATCATTATTTTAACCCCCAGCGTGAAGTTTTTTCAACTATTCCCAATTATGAGAGCAATGTAGCTTCAAACAGCAAGATCAACAGTTTTCTTCAGTTATCGGATGAGATTATCATATTAGGATCTTCAAATGCCGGAATTTTCGTGCTGCAATATGATCCGGGTAATGACACTTACCGGGTCAGCCAGTATCTCGACCGGGGAAGTCAGACGTTATCCAATAACCAGGTCAGGTTTGTACATGCAGATCATAACAGGGATATATGGATAGGTACAAACAGGGGATTAAATCTCCTGCCGGCAAAGGATATAGCCACGCAAAAGCTGAATTTTCAGCATCTTTTTGTTAATGCGTCCTTCACAACCGCATGTGAAAGCGATCAGAATATATGGTTCGGCACCGAAGATGATGGAATCTTCGTATTTAATCCGAAGGATGGTAAGTTTGAATTTATTAACAGGACAACAAATGCCGGAATACCTTCGGACAGAATCACTTTGCTTTATCATACAAACACCGGCAGCAATATTATAGGCCTTGACGGAGGCAATGTGATGATCGCGGATCAGGAAGGCAAACAGTGGACGAAACTGCCCTTTCATGGCAGCTCGCTGGCCGGGGTATATGAAGACCGGTTTAACCAGTTGTGGCTTACAGCTATGGAATTTGGTGTTACCAGGGTGGATCTGAATTCACTGGACGGGAATTATTACATGCTGACTCCGGAGGAAATAAAGCACCTGACCGATCTCGAACGACCCCAGTTCTTTGAAGACCGGCATGATAATCTTTGGATCGGATTGCATGGCGGAGGCCTGGCGCTATTTCACCGGCAAATCAACCGGTTCCAGTTTTTCAGAAATGATCCCAATAATCCACACGCAATTTCATCCAACATCATACATTCGATCGCGGAAGACAAAACCGGGCAGTTGTGGTTGGGAACAGGCCAATTCCTCGGGGGTATTGAAAAAGTCATCCTGGAAAACCCGGCGTTTGAACACTTTCTTCCGGAGGGTGATGGTGATGATATGCTGGATAATGTGGTGAGGGCAATTATGGAGGATAAGGACCGGCATTTATGGGTGGGAACTAAGGCAGGCAGGATTCATGTTTTTGACAGCACGTTGAAAAAAGTGGCATTCCTTGATTCATTACCCGGAATAGGCAGGGAATCCGTACGCAACAATACCTATGCCCTGTTTAACGACCATGACGGATATTTATGGATTGGTTCTAAAGGCGATGGTTTATCCGTAAGCACCCAACCCATAACCGGAAATACCAGTTACCGGCAGCTTCGTTTCAGAAGGTATAAATACTCCCCCGATGATTCCACCACATTGGGAAATAATAACATTTATTCCATATGCCAGGATAGTTCTTCCAATATCTGGGTGGGGACTTACGGAAATGGCATCAGCCTGATCAGAAATGCCCGGGATAAGGCCGGCAAATTCATCCGTATCAATCAACAGAACAGCAATCTTTCAAGTAATCTCGTAAGACATTTACTTACCGACAGGCAGGGCAACCTGTGGGTTGCTACCGTACTCGGACTCAACTTACTGGAAAAAAGCAATATAGATAAAGGAAATTATCAATTCACAACATATTATAAAAATCCGTCTGATAATAACAGCCTCAGTTATAATGACGTTATACATATATTCGAAGATAAAAGGGGTAGAATTTGGCTCGGAACATTTGGCGGAGGAGTCGATCTGCTTGAAAGGCGGAACGGCAATATCGTTTTCAGCCATTTTATGTCGGAAAACGAGCTGAGCAATGACGTGATTTTCGGCATCCTTGAGGATAACTCCGGTAATATTTGGTTAAGCACGGAAAACGGACTCATCAGATTGAATCCTGATGATGGTGGGGTATCTCTTTACAATACCTATAATGGATTATATTTCAGCAACTTTTCAGAAAATACCTGTTTTAAAAGAAGGGACAATTCATTGTGTTTTGGCGGGAACCTGGGATTTGAAGTAGTTTTTCCGGAAAAACTGGTACCCGAAGAGAGCAAAGCCCGGATAGAGCTGACAAACTTCCAGTTATTCAATAAGGAAGTTCCGGTTAATCAGTCGGGTTCCCCGTTACATAAAAACATTTCCTTTACGGATGAAATTATTCTCCGTTATAACCAATCGAGCTTCGGTTTAAATTTTTCAGCCCTCGATTTCCTTGACCCGGCTAAAATCAACTATGCCTATATACTCGATGGTTTTGAAGAGGAATGGAATTATGTGGGAAATCAATCCAGGGCTACCTATACAAATCTTTCTCCCGGAAAGTATGTTTTCAGGGTGAAATCCTTAAAAGGCAATGATCTTTCGGGTTCTGATGAACGGGTTTTGCATATACTCATTCGTCCGCCTTGGTGGAGGACAATTGCTGCATACCTGACCTATCTGGTGATGATTTCCCTGATCACGCTCTCCATTTATAAAACTGCTGCCAGGTTGAGCAGGTATAGAAATGAGCTGCTGGTTGAGAAAAAAGTGAATGAACTGAAACTGCAGTTTTTTACCAATATCTCGCATGAAATCCGGACACCCCTGACACTTATCATAGGCCCAATCGAAGATATGCTTGCAACCCAAAGCATCCCACCCATGAACAGGACCCTGATGGGGATCATTCATAAAAATGCCAAAAGAATGCTTCATTTAACCAGTCAGCTTTTGGATTTCCGGAAAATTCAAAATAATAAAATGGTATTAAAGATCCGGGAAATTGAGCTGATCAATTTTGCCCGTGAAATCTACGAAAGTTTCATTCCACTGGCCAGGCATAAGGGTATCCGGTACACTTTTCATGCTGAAGTTGAAACATTTACCCTGTATGGCGATCCGTCAAAAATTGACACCATTATTTATAATATTATTTCCAATGCCATTAAATTCACTGACCAGGGTAAAAGCGTTGCAGTTACTATTTTGTGCTCCAATGCCAGCAATTATGTTGATATCTGCATAACAGATGAAGGGCCCGGAATACCGCAAAAGAATCTTTCGGATATTTTTACGCGTTATACTATTTTAAGCAACCGTGATTTAGCCGGCACGGGAATTGGATTATCCCTGTCCTATGAACTGGCAAAGCTTCATCAGGGTGATATCCTGATATCCTCGGTAGAAGGAGAAGGAAGTACATTTACGATCAGGTTGCCAAAAGGAAAAGATCACTTTAATGAATCAACCCTGGTTGTTACGGGTGAATACGACACGGTTGAAGTTCATGCAAAACACCAGGAAGAGAAACCGGAAGAAATAAACCAGGAGGATATTGCCGGTACTTCGGAAATAACCGGCAAAAAGCAGGTAATGCTGATCGTGGAGGATAACCCGGAAATACTCAATTATATCTGCCAGGCGCTGCATTCGAACTTTACCTGTATGGGGGCCAGAAACGGGGAGGAGGGATTGCATATTGCCCAAAAAATGAACCCGGATATCATCATTACGGATATCATGATGCCGGGTATGAACGGAATGGAAATGACCCGGCTGTTAAAGGAAGATTTTAATACGTGTCACATTCCGGTGATCATGCTTACTTCCAAAGTTGAGATGAGCGATCAGATTGCCGGTATTGAAAACGGTGCGGAAGCATACATACTCAAACCCTTTAAACTTGACTACTTAAAGGCTGTAACCGGTAATCTGCTGAATCAGCGGCAGAAAGTTATTGCCCATTTTACAAATATCAGGGATATTGGTGTTGAACCCCTGAAAGTTGCATCGAGGGATGAGGAGTTTCTGAAAAAAGTGACACAATTTATTGAAGAGAACTATCAGAACGATTTTTCAATTGATAACCTCGCTGAACATTGTTGCGCAGGCAGAACGGTATTTTATAATAAAATTAAGGGTTTAACCGGTTTCGGGCCCCTTGAGTTCGTAAGGAAGATCAAGTTAAAAATTGCATCACAATTACTCGAAAAGGGTTATAATGTTTCTGAAGTGGCTTACAGAACCGGATTCTCCGATGTCAAATACTTCAGCAAGCATTTCAAGGCCGCGTATGGGTTCTCACCGAGTAAACAAAAGAACATGAAAGTCAACAGTTAAAATAAACACAAGGTATCCTTAAAAACAGTTAAAATGATGAAAAACAAAAATACCCGGTCACTATTCCGCTTCTTCCCGTCGTTGGGTATGATTGTATCAGGTTTACTGGTTGCCCATACTTCCTTTACCCAGGTAGTTATCGGGCTTGACAACTGGTTCAACCGTGAGACCCATGCCAAAACGGGTCAGCCTTATCATTATCTCTGGGGTGATTCGGCCGACAGCGGATTCTCACGATGGGGAGAAATTTTCAAACAAAGAGGTGCCATTATCAGCACCCTTGATCGTCCGGACTACAGCACTTTAAAAAATGTTAACGTATATATCATTGTTGATCCCGATTCCATTGCGGAAACGCCATCGCCCAATTATATCCTGCCCGGAGATGTTCAGGTAATAGAGCGTTGGGTACGGGAGGGCGGTGTTTTGGTGTTGATGGCCAATGATGGAAAACATTGCGGCCTTGCCCATCTGAATCACCTTTCTTCCCGTTTTGGCATGGTCTTCAACAATGTCATGCTGCGTCCGGTATTGAATAACCAATACGAGATGGGAGCCTTCACACAATTTCCCGATCATCCCCTGTTTAAAAACCTTGGAAAAATATACCTGAAAGAAGTTGCATCCGTCACACTTTCCGGAAATGCCACGCCTGTACTGACAGATCGCGAACAGGTGATCATGGCCGAATGCAACTTTGGTAAAGGTTATGTTTTTGCTGTTGGTGATCCCTGGCTCTACAACGAATATTTTGATCACGAACGTCTTCCCGGGGATTTTGAAAACAGGAAAGCAGCGGAAAATCTGGCCGGATATTTATTGCTCAAGGCGGTGAAGTGAAAATAACAGCTTCACAGCTCACCAAATTCTTATTTTCCGGTCAGCATCGGATTTTCATAACTGATCCTCTGATTCAGCTCGAAATCATAAAGCGTAAGTATCCGCAGGCGGTAATACGATTGCCAGTAATTCTCAATTGAAGTAATATAATCTCTTTTGGCACTTTCACGTTCTGCAAGTGAGATGTTCAGGTCCGTGATGCTGATCTCACCACTCTGGAACTTCTTGGTGGCGATCTGGTACCCGTTTTCAGCCACCTTGTCGGCTTCACGGGCAGTATTCAGCTGGTCCCTGAGCAGGCCGAACTGCTCAACCTGAACAATTACTTCTCGTTCAAAATCGGATTTGTCTTTTTCCACATCATACAGTACAAGGTCTCGCCGCGATTCAGCCAGTTTAACGGTGGAAGTAGACCTGCCCCAATCCAGAATGGGAATGCTCATTGAAAGTCTCGCAGTTCTTTGTTTTTCAGGATTCTCATAAATGCCGCCATAGAAATCCGCGCTGTTTGAGACACCATAACTGCCAACCAGGGTTGCACTTAATCCCGTGCTGCGTTTCGCCCTTATCAGGTCCCTGTCTGCTTCGATCAGCCTTCGTTCAAATAAAGGGGTTTCTTTCCTGTTCAGGTTTGCTTCCTGGAGGGCCTTTTCCATGTTGATATTGAAAAGGATCATATCCAGCGGTACGCTTAGCTCGATGGCTTTATCCTGGTCGAGGTTGATATAGGATTTCAGTTCAAATCCGGTATTCTTAAGGTCCATTCTGGCCTTGTTCAGGGCTTTCTGTGCATTTAATACCGAAAGCTGAATCCGTGAAAAATCATTTTCCGAGATTTTGCCTAATTTTCTTTTGATCTCGGCTATCCTGAGGTTATCCTCACTGTTTTTCTTATTGCTTTCTGCCAGATTATAGCTGGTTTGGATCTGAAGATACCTGAAGAACTTTTTTGTGGCCTCCAGGGCTATTTGCTCCACCGATTCCACAAACCCCTTTTGTGCTTCTTCATATACCAGGGGCTCGGTTTTTTTTGACCATTTCATGTAGTTGAATGCAAAAACCGGCTGATATAAACCAATCTGAAATGGACTGCCTGAAAACTCAACCGAGTTTTTAATAAAGTCCTGAATGCGATACATGTTGGTAGCAGCATAAATTGAAGTTCCCGTCTGGGGAATTGACTGGCTCAGTGACAGCTGTGCCGAAGCCTGCGCCTGCGAAACCTGTTTGAATTCTATACTGCCATCGGGTTGTACAACCGGCGAAGTGGTGTGTGTATAATTGGGCAGATCACCGTTAAGTGTCAGCTGAGGCCTGAAGCTGGTCTTAAAGTTTTTCCATCTCCAGTAATAATTTACATTGGTATTTTGAGCATATTTAACAGAAGCCGATTGCTGAATAGCAAGATCAACCACATTGCTTAAGCTTAATGAAAGCGTGTCCGTATCATTTGCAGGGAGCGCATTCCCCGGCTGAATATACAGAAACAGGAACAGCAGAATTATCAGGGATTGTTTCATAGGTTCATAATTCCGTTACATTTCCTCAAAATCAATTTCTTTTTTATGACGCAACGGGGAGATGTCCGAGATAATTATGCGGTCACCGGGATTAAGGCCGGTAATGATCTCAACATATTCGGTTCCGATCAAACCTGTTGTTACCTGAGTTCTTACTGCCTTTCCTTCTTTGATAATATATACATCCTGATGTTTCGACCTGCTAAGGGCAGGCCCCTGTTCAACCCTGATTACGCTGTCTTTTTGCTGCGTGACCACCATCAGGTCAACTTCGAGGTTGGGAACAAGCTGACTGAAGTGACTGTAATCGAGATACACATCAAAACTTATCTTTTTATTGGTAATTACCGGTGTAACATTGCCGATCTTACCCTTCAGCCGGGTATGTTCGATGATGGCATAAACCTCGCCACCGGTCTTTACGCTTTCCATATACTTGTTGTCCACCGAGCCCATGATCTTATAAGTGGAAAGATCCGACATTCTTACAAGGAGCTTATCGGTTTCCACTCTTTCTCCTACATTGGCAAATACTCCCAGCACAATCCCATCCGATGGTGCCTTGATGGTCAGCCTATTCAATAGCGCCATTTTTGTTTCCAGTTCCTTATTCCTTATATCGATCTGTAATTGCAATCCATGCTCCTCCGCTTCAAGTTGTTTAAGCCTGATTGAATTCTTTTCCTGTGTCATTCTCAGGTCTTTCTCAGCCAGCAATAATTCCTGCCGTGTTTGTTCATGCGCGGCCGGGGAAATGCCGCCGACTTTAAGCAATTGGTCCTGATCGGCGATCTCGGCTTTCAACGAGGATATCTTCAGATTTTTAACCTCGGCGCTATAATCCATGTCAACCCGGGTACTCCTGGCATTGAGCCTGTTCTTCTGCAGGTCGTTTTCCATGACCCCGAGCTGGTCTTTCAGGTTATCAATTTCACGGGTAATGGTTTTCGGATCGAGGGTGAGAATGATGTCTCCTCTGGAAACATGGCTGCCTGGCGTAAGATGAACGGATGAAACCACGCTTGCAGAAGGGCTTAACAGCAACACCTCGTTTTCGGGATTTACTATACCCGAGGCAGGCACCGATTGTACAACAGGACCGCGGTCAACATCCGAAGTTTTATAATCCCCGGGTTCAAGCGAGGGAACCAGCAGGAACTTATTAAATATGAAAACGATCAGGACTATTATAATCAGAGTTATCGCGGCAAATGCAAATCTTTTTTTATTCATATTGGCATGATAATTTGAAAAACGAGCTTAATAAAGAATTCAGGAGGATTTGCAAAAATAACAATTCACACGACTTATCCGAGATCTCCCACGATTTTTTTCCCATGAAACTCATCGGTGGCAATAATTCCGGACAATTCAGTGAGATTATCAGCCGTGATTTTACCGGCTGCGAGAATGGTAATTTTCCCCTCCGACAACCCGATCATTTTTTTTAACATGCCGGCTCCCTCCAGGGCTGTATGGCCTCCTCCCGAGGTAAGCACGCGATGTATCAGACCGGAATCACGGAGACGGAGAAATTCCTTTTCAATATCACGGGTTTCGTCCAATGCCTTGTGAAAGGTGACCTGCATGCTGCCTGCCTGAAATATTAATTCTCGCAGTCGGGGCATATCCACCTCACCTTCCCGGGTGAGCAGGCCGATGGCAATACCATCGGCACCGGCTGAGAGACACGTTCTGATATCTTCTGCCATGATTTCCAGTTCAACCGGATTATAAATGAAATCACCTCCCCGGGGGCGTATCATCACAATTACAGGGATTTTAAGATATTTCCTGCAGGCAAATATGGTTCCCGCGGAAGGGGTGGTTCCGCCTGCAGCCAGGTTATCGCAGAGCTCTACCCGGTCGGCACCCAGTTCCTCTGCCCGCAGGGCCTGGGAATAGTTTTCAACGCAAGCTTCTTTTATCATTTGATGATTTGATGATTTGATGTTACTATTTTATTATTGTCAGAAAATCCGCCACCAGGAAATTACTTCCGGTTATTAAGATCAGGTCATTGATTCCTGCTTTTTCCTTCGCTGCTTCAAAGGCATCTTTAACATGTGTAAATGATTGTCCTGTAAAACCATTGTTGTTTGCAAGGGAGGCCAGGTCGTTCTCACTCATGGTACGTGGTACGGAAAGCCGGGTAAAATAAAAGGCGGCTTCTTCAGGCAGGTAATTGAATATTTCATGGATATCCTTGTCATTTACAAATCCAAGGATGATGTGAAGGTGTTCATGGGGTGTTTCAATAATTTGCTGCATTACCTGTTTCAATCCGTCGGCATTATGCGCCGTATCGCATACCACGTCCGGTTGGTGCTGCACAATCTGCCACCGGCCAGTCAGGCCTGTATTGGTAATGACATTCCTGATCCCTGCATAAATACTTTTTTCCGTGATATGATAACCTGATTTCTTTAACTGATCAAGTACGGACAGTAAAGTAACAGTATTTTTACGCTGATAATGGCCGAGTAAACCGCATTTCAGATTGGGAAAACAAACGGCACCGTTTTTAACAACATTAAAAACCTGGAATCCGTCCATGGATTTCATGCTGTAGGGGATCTCATAAATTTCATCGGCGATGTGCAGGGGCGCTTCCCGTTGTGATGAAACCTGCCTGAATACCGGCAGGGTCTCCGGCTGGCTTTCTCCTACCACCACCGGGGTATTTGGTTTGATGATCCCTGCCTTTTCCCCTGCAATTTTTTCCAGGGTTTCGCCCAGTATCTCAGTATGGTCTTTTCCTATATTTGTGATAACCGACAAAACCGGCGAGATGATATTTGTTGCATCGAGCCGGCCTCCCAGACCCACCTCAATAACAGCTATGTCAACTTTGCATGCTGCAAAATGGCAGAAGGCCATGAAAACCGAAATCTCAAAAAAAGAAGGATTGAAGGTGCCGAAAAAAGGGCGGTGCGATTCAACAAAACCGGAGACAAAATTTTTACTGATTAGCTTTCCGTTTACCTTAATGCGTTCCCGGAAATCGAGGAGATGGGGAGAAGTATATAATCCTACCGTGTATCCCGATTCCTGAAGAACTGAGGCAAGCATATGGGAAACGGAGCCCTTTCCGTTGGTTCCGGCAACATGTATTGTTTTAATATTCCTGTGGGGACTTTTGAAATAGCTATCCAGCAGGTATGTATTTTCCAGGCCGGTTCTGTAAGCAAGCTTACCGGTGCGCTGGTACAAGGGAAGCTGTTCGAGAAGGTAATCGAGCGTTTTCTGATAGTTCATCTGCTGTGAATACTTATGATCATTTCAGGGTTTCCCGAATATCAATAGCTCATGTTGATAATTATTAATAAACCCTGCATGAATTTATTCAAAAATGCAATAAAATTAGAATTCATTTTCATTATTTGTAACATCTCACGCACATGGCAAAGAAAAAGAAGGTATTTGTACTGGATACCAATGTATTGTTGCACGACTACAAGTGTATTTACAATTTTCAGGAAAACAATGTTATTGTTCCGATCACGGTGCTTGAAGAGCTTGATCGGTTTAAAAAGGGGAATGACATCATTAACTTTCATGCCCGTGAGTTTACCCGGGAACTTGACAAACTATCGGGTGACAAGCTGTTTAACGGGGGTGTGCCGTTGGGGAAGGGGTTAGGCAAATTAAGCATTGAGACCGGTAAACCATTTTCAGCTCCCATGCAGGTCTCATTTCCGGAAAACACGCCGGATCACAGAATACTTGCAATAGCAGAGCATGTTTACCGGAATAATAAGGATAAGAACGTCATTTTTATCAGCAAGGACATTAATCTGCGCATGAAAGCCAAGTCCATCGGGATCATGGCACAGGATTATGAGACCGATAAGGTTCGTAATATTGATGAGATCTATAAAAGCGTCAGCACCCTGGAAAACCTTGATGACCGCCTGATCATGAAGATGTACGATAATCCCGACGGTATTCCGGTGAAGGACTTCAAGCTTCCTTTAATGCCTAGCGCAAACCAGTACTTCATATTCAAGGGAGGTAACTCAAGCGCACTGGCCTATTATGATCCGAAAGCGGGGATGATAAACCGGGTAATCAAGCAAAAGACCTATGGCATTGAACCCAGAAATGCTGAGCAGACTTTTGCGCTAGATGCATTGTTACGTGATGAAGTTCAGCTGGTAACGCTGACAGGCAAGGCCGGGACCGGGAAAACATTGCTTGCACTGGCCGCCGCATTGCATCAACGACAAAAATACACGCAGATCTTTCTTGCACGACCCATCATCCCGCTCGCTAATCGCGATATCGGATTTTTACCGGGAGATATAAAGGAAAAAATCGGTCCTTATATGCTTCCGTTGTTTGATAACCTGGATGTAATCAAGAATAAGTTTACCCAAACCAGCAAGGAATTCCTGAAAATTGAGGAGATGCTGAAAACCGAAAAGCTGATAATCACACCGCTGGCTTATATCCGCGGGAGAAGCCTCTCAAGAATATTCTTTATTGTGGATGAGGCACAGAATCTTACGCCGCATGAGGTCAAAACAATTATCACGCGGGCAGGAGAAGATACCAAGATGGTTTTTACCGGCGATATCGAACAAATTGATTCTCCCTATCTTGACGAAAAATCGAACGGATTAAGCTACCTTACCGATAAAATGAACGGACAGGATCTGTTTGCACATGTTAACCTGGTGAAGGGCGAGCGGAGTTATCTCGCAGAATTGGCAAGCCATTTATTGTAATGCTTTTTCGTCAGGAATATGCTAAATTTACACCGGGTTAAAAAGGATTTGATATGAGCCGGCATAAAACACTTCATATTCTCAGGCATGCAAAATCGGGGTGGAACAGTGAAGGTATTGCAGATATTGACCGTCCGCTGAAGACCAGGGGGGTAAAAAGCGCATACGAAATTTCACGAAAATTGAAGCTGCAAGGCTTGATACCCGAACAGATCATTTCAAGCCCGGCTGACCGTGCCCTGCATACTGCCGTTATATTTGCCCGGGTCTTTGAAATCAATATGGAAAACCTGCAAATCAATAACCTGTTGTATGAATCATCATCCGGGAAGATACTTGACTATATCAGAAAGTTCAGCCATGATTTTGATTCGGTAATGATCGTCGGTCATAATCCTGACCTCACTGATCTTGCAGGTTCATTAATGAAATTGCCTATTGAAGATATCCCCACATCGGGGGTGGTTACACTTACCTTCAGGTGCGAGAACTGGAAGAAAATCGATCGTGACTGCCTGGATAGCCACCAGTTCACCTTCCCCAATATTGAGGAATAATACCTGACCCGGAAAAACTACCCCTAAAACTAACCGTTCATGAAGCAAAAGGCAAAACTAATACACCGCGAAATCAGCTGGCTTTCTTTTAACGAGAGGGTATTGCAGGAAGCACAGGACCCTGATGTGCCTTTGGTGGAGCGGATGAAATTCCTGGGTATTTTTTCCAATAATCTGGATGAGTTCTTTAAGGTACGGGTCGCTACCATTAAGCGTATGATCGATTTTCAGCAGGGCAGCAGGAAAATTGAGGGAGAAAAGCCCAAAAAGCTTGTGGGCATGATCCAGAAAAAAGTGCTCCAGCTACAAAACAAATTTGAATATACCTATCATCATATTCTTGGTGAACTTGAACGGAGAGGGGTTCATCTCATCAATGAGATGGAACTGAATCCCATGCAGGCGGAATTTGTTAAAGAATATTTCGATGAGCATGTATTTCCGGTTCTTTCACCCATCATGCTGAGCAATGTCAAGGAATTTCCGTATCTTAAGGATAAATCGATTTACCTGGCTGTTAAGCTGAGCAGTACCGAACCCGATGTCCGTATCGATCATGCCCTGATTGAAATACCTACCAATGTACTTCCCAGGTTCCTGGTTTTGCCCTCAGAAAATGACAAGAAATTTATTATCCTGCTGGAAGATGTTATCCGGTATTCACTGGATAATGTTTTTTCCCTTTTTAAGTTTAATATATTTGAATCGTGGATAATCAAGCTCACACGTGATGCCGAGCTGGATATGGACAATGATATATCGAAAAGTTTTCTGGAAGTGATCTCCAAGGGATTGAGCAGCCGGAAGACCGGTCAGCCTGTGCGATTTGTATTTGATAATTCAATTTCAAAGGATTTTCTTGATCTGGTTGTGAAACGGCTTAACCTCGATGAGGACAACAACCTTATTCCCGGGGGAAGATACCATAACTTCAAGGATTTCATGAGTTTTCCGAATGTTGACGGTGAGGAAATGGTTTATTCAAAGGAACCTCCATTGGCTCACCCGCTTGTTAAGACCCACAAGAGCATTATTGATGTAATGGCCAGGAAGGATTTCATGCTGCATGTGCCTTACCAGGATTTTAATATTTTTATCAGGTTGTTGCAGGAAGCTTCCATTGATCCCCGTGTTTGTGAGATCAATATGACCGTATACCGTGTTTCAAAAAACTCAAAAGTTATCAATGCGCTTATCAATGCCGCCAGAAACGGGAAAAGGGTGACCGTGGTCATAGAGCTTCAGGCCCGGTTTGATGAGGAAGCAAATATATACTGGTCACGCAAGCTCGAAGAAGTAGGGGCCAGGGTGATCTTTGGGATCCCCGGGCTGAAGGTCCATGCCAAATTGCTGAATATTACCAGGAAAGAAGGCAAGAAAACCATGCATTATGCCTGTGTCAGCACCGGCAATTTCCACGAGGGGAATGCCAGGGTTTATTCTGATCTTTTCCTTTTTACAGCCGATACCAGGATCACCTCAGATGTGAAACGGATCTTTGAATTCTTTGAAAATTCATACCGGAATTACAGTTACCGCAACATTATTAAATCGCCATTGTATCTGAGGCGCAAAATGTATCAGCTGATCGACAATGAGATCAGGAATGCACGTGCCGGAAAAGAAGCCTATATCCTGTTGAAAATAAACAGTCTGGTTGATATCGAAATCATTCACAAGCTTTATCAGGCAAATGATGCCGGTGTTAAGATAAAAATGATCGTGCGGGGGATTTGTTCCCTCATCCCGGGGCAGCCCGGCCTGAGTGAAAATGTTGAAGCCATAAGCATAGTTGATAAATACCTTGAACATTCCAGAATTCTGATCTTCTGCAATGGAGGCGATGAATTGTATTACATTACCTCGGCCGATTGGATGACGCGTAATCTTGATCGCAGGATCGAAGTAGCCTGTCCAATATTCGACAAGGATGTGCAACGCGAGATAAGGGATATGATGGAGATCCAGATGAAGGATAATGTTAAGGCAAGAATTATTAACGCCGAACAGGATAATGAGTATGTAAAGACCGTGAAAAATGAAAAGATCAGGTCACAGTTTGAATTATACCATTATTACAAGAACAAAATGCAAACCTCCAAATAAATAACCTGAAAGCACATAGATATGGATTACAAAGCCCTTTGCCAAGCTTCAGTTGAAATTGCAGTTGAAGCAGGCGATTTCATTTTCAGCAGGTTAAACAGTATTTCTCCCCGGGAGGTTGAAACAAAAGGAAGGCATAATTTTGTCACGGAAGTTGACAAGGAGGCGGAAATTCTGATAATCGGCAAACTGAAAACGCTTGTGGAAGGAGCCGGTTTTATAGCCGAGGAAGGAACCTCCTCGTTGCGGGGAGAAAAGTATAACTGGGTTATTGATCCGCTCGACGGCACTACAAATTTCATCCACGGGGCACCTCCCGTTGCTGTTAGTATTGCCCTGGTTGAAAATGATATTCCCGTTACGGGTGTTGTATATGAAATATGGATGAAGGAGGCCTTTTATGCCTGGAAGGACAGTGCTGCCTATCTAAATGGAAAGGAGATACGCGTATCAGCAACTTCCGGAGTTAAGGACGCTCTCATAGCCACCGGCTTTCCCTATCACAATTACGACCGTCTGGAAGGTTTCATGAAGTCGATGGACTATTTTTTTGGTAATACCCATGGTGTCCGGCGGCTGGGTTCGGCTGCAACCGATCTGGCTTATGTAGCCTGTGGCCGTTTTGAAGGATTCTACGAATATAACCTCAGCCCGTGGGATGTTGCAGCCGGTGCACTTATTGTTACCCGGGCAGGTGGCAGGGTTTCAGA
Organism: Bacteroidales bacterium; assembly: GCA_035258345.1. Lineage (GTDB taxonomy): Bacteria > Bacteroidota > Bacteroidia > Bacteroidales > UBA10428 > UBA5072. The sequence goes on along the minus strand of DATEVU010000115.1, from coordinate 11,329 downwards.
TTTTAACGGGGGTGACGGGTTCCTGTTCGGAAAAGAGATCGTTGCCTCCAACAAAAAAGTATTCGATGAATTCCTGCACGATGTGGCACGCTTTATGAACCCCGGATAATCCAAGTATTGCTGTCTATGGTTTCTATCTTATATTACCTGCTGTTCGGCTTAACCTGGTTATTATCCCTGATCCCTTTCAGGCTACTTTACCTGATGTCAGATGTATTGTTCCTGTTTACCTATTATATTATCGGATACCGGAAGGAAGTTGTATACAGGAACCTGCGCAATTCATTTCCGGAAAGATCCGGGGCTGAAATTGAAGCATTGGCCAGGTGCTTTTACCGGCATTTTTGTGATTTCCTCCTGGAATCGGTAAAATGTATCCGGATCCCGGTGAAAAAACTTGACAAACGGATGAAGTTGCTTAATCCTGAAGTTTTTACTGAACTGGCCCTGAACCGCAGGAACTTTGCACTGGTTACCGCCCATTATAACAATTGGGAATGGATGATCAATCTTCAATTGAAAATGTCACATGATCTGATGATTATTTACCGCCCCTTAAAGAATAAAGCGGTAAACCGGTTGTCATTGTATATGCGCAGCAGGCAAGGTAACATAATGACGCCCATGGAGAGTATTTTCCGGGAGGGATTGAAATACAAGAACGACAATAAGCTTTTTTCAATCTGGTTCCTGGCTGATCAGCGACCTCCCGGCAGCAGCAGGTTCTGGACAAGATTTCTGAACCAGGAAACCTCTTTTTTTGAAGGGGTTGAAAAAATGTCGAAGAAACTGGAACTGGCGGTTGTTTTTATGGACATTCAAAAGGTCCGGCGAGGCTATTACGAGGTAACGCTTAAGAAATTATTTGATAATGCTGCTGCTACAAGGGAATACGAAGTTACACTTGCGTGTATAAGGGAAATGGAGGACGAAATTGTCAAACGACCCGAATTCTGGCTCTGGTCACACAATCGTTTCAAACATTCCCGGCCTGCCAATATTAGCCTGGTAACCTCATGACAAAGATTGCAGTTGTCATACTCAATTGGAATGGCAGGCATTATCTGCAGAAGTTCCTTCCTTCGGTTTGCAGAAATTCTGATTTTCCCGGTACGGAGATCATTGTTGCGGATAATGGATCTTCAGATGATTCTGTAAGTTTTATGCAAAATTTCTATCCAGAAATCAGGCTTATTGAATTTACTCAGAACCAGGGCTATGCCATGGGATATCGCGAAGTTTTGAAGCAGCTGTCAGCGAGCTATTTTGTTCTGCTGAATTCCGATGTGGAAGTAACGCCAGGGTGGCTGGTTCCCTTGTATACTGCCATGGAAGCGAACCCCACAATCGGTGCCTGTATGCCGAAACTGCTGGCATATGATCAACGCACCTGTTTTGAATATGCGGGCGCTTCCGGAGGGTTCATCGACAGATTCGGCTATCCTTTCTGCCGGGGACGGATGCTCAGTGTGATCGAAACAGATACGGGGCAATACAACGACTTCAGGGATATTTTCTGGGCATCCGGCGCCTGTATGTTTGTCCGTTCATCGGCATATCATCAGGCAGGTGGTCTGGATGGTGAGTTTTTTGCACACATGGAAGAAATTGATCTATGCTGGCGCATGCACAGAACCGGTTATACGGTTGCCGTTGTTCCCGGTTCAACGGTGTACCACGTGGGCGGAGGTACCCTTCCCAACAATACGCCCCGCAAATTATACCTGAACTACCGCAACAATCTTTTCCTGCTTTTTAAGAACCTGCCGGTGTTTCAGCTTGTACCTGTAGTTATTGTCAGAGTGGTCCTGGATGGCATGTCGGCACTTGTTTATCTTATCAACAGGCAGGGAAGTTTTTTTGGAGCAGTTCTCAGGGCTCACCTGGCCTTCTACAGAAGAATACCCCTGCTTATCGGTATGAGAAGGCAAATCAGGGGTACCCTGCGAACAGGTAAAATTACCGGGATCTACCCGGGCAGTATTGTATTCGATTTTTTTATACGCAAGAAGCGATACTTCAGTCAGTTGGAATGGTGACCCCTGAAGATACCGTCAAGTTGAGCACGGACGGTGAGGGACATGGACAGGTCAACCACTCCGGGAATGAAATGCAGCGAGAATTGCAGTCTTACCTGTAAATGCGGCGTTGAATGTGCATAGAAGGCATCTGCCCTGGTATAAAAAGTAGCCCTGTAAAATCCGTCTCCGGGCAGGATTACCTGGCTTTCTCCTGCATAAACAGTACCATGCAGGCCAAATCCTTTGTGAACAGCCTCTATTTCTCCAAGAAATCCAACAGGAACCCGAAAATCATAAATGCTTCTGAGGCGGTCATAAGATCCCAAAAATCCCATCGAAATACAAAGTGAATCCAAACCCGTAACACCTGACAGATCGATTCCCGGCATAACCGAAAATCCGGCATTATCGCGGATCCGTTCACCGGTGCCGGTGTTCAGCGAATGGGCCAGGTGAGTCATGACCAAGTGATGCTGCCAGATTAAAATACCTCTTTTTGCAAATCCTGAAAAACCAAGCACAAAAGTTTCCCGTTTCTGGAATGACTGCCTGCCGGTCCAGTCAATCCATATATTATGCATGAATCCCGGAGTTTTGAATTCTATGAATATTCCCTCCAGCATTGGCCTGTAATACTGAAATGTATCGTTCATCAGCGCCAGGGGCATCCTTATCCTGTTTAACCTGGGGAAGGCTCCAAGGTAAAAGTCAATATTGCCCCGGTTCCCGTTGTAATAGGCAATAAAGTCGGGCGCAATCCATTCCCCCTTGCTTCCGAATTCATACAGGTAATCGGCACCGGCCATGATCCTGTTTCCTGCGATGAAAGAATAGCCCAGTTCGCCTGAAATCCTTGTTCCGGATATGGTTTGATCAGTTACATAATCATTAAAATATTCCCGGTTGTCAAAAAAACCATAATAACCTGTTTTCCAGTTGAATGTCTGGGATTTCAGCGCAAATGCCGTACAGGTGATGAACAGGGTGGTGATGATTGTTTTCCGATAATGCATCCCGGCAATTATTCTTATAGCCAATTTCAAATGTAGCAATATAATCAGTAAAATTGTATATTTGATACAGGGTAATACTATGCAGCCATGAAAATCACAGTGATAGGCAATTCAAACACGGAAATTATCATAAAAGCTCCTTTTGTTCCGGGACCAGGTGAAACGGCGATCGGGGAAACGTTCAGCATGTTACCCGGCGGAAGAGGGGCTCACCAGGCTGTGGCTGCAGCCAGGGCCGGGGGCGATGTAACATTTGTCAGCAGGATAGGAAATGACATGTTTGGTGAGCAGGCGGTACAAATGCTGCAACAGGACGGCATTAACACTTCTTTTGTCATAAAGGACCATTCAACCTCGTCGGGAGTAGCCTCCATCATTGTTGATTCAAACGGGGAAAGTGGCATAACCCTTTCTCCCGGTGCCAACCTTAACCTTTCGCAAAACGATATCCTGGGTGCCAGAGATGCCATTGTTAACGCAGATTTGCTGTTGCTGCAACTTGATATCCCGCTGGATACGGTAAAATTTGCAGCCGGTCTTGCCCGGTCCGCCGGGATAAGGGTAATACTGAATCCCGCACCCGCATTACCCGTAAGCGATGAAATCCTGAAATCGATATCGGTACTTACCCCGGATTCAGCCGAGGCTGAATTGCTAACCGGCATAACCATCACCGACGAGCGGTCAGCGGAACTTGCCGGCAGGATATTGCTTGAACGTGGCCTCGACCGTGTTATAATAACCCTGAGATCAAAAGGTGCCATGGTAATTGATAATGGGGGAGCCGAACATGTGCCGGGATTTAAAGTGAAAACCGTTGATAAAACTGCCGTGAATGACGTGTTTAACGGAGCCCTTGCCGTTGGACTTGCGGAAGGAAAAAACTTCTACGAAGCCGTACTGTTTGCAAATGCTGCTGCCGCAATCTCATACAGCAGAACAGGAACAAAATCATCCATACCTTTCCGGGAGGAAATACTCGATGTGATCAGAACAGTGAAGAGATCGCATTGAAGAAGATACCTTTTTTCATGCTATTTTTCAAACATGAAAAAAACCAGCTATTACCTTGAATTTTATCATAGTACAGTTGCTTTTTTATAGGCAACTTTACTTGTATAAAAACAAGAGTTTATGGAAGTAAATAGTGTCTTGCAATATCTTGAACGGAGAAACCCGGGTGAAACTGAGTATCTTCAGGCAGTACGTGAAGTACTTGAATCCATCGTGGATGTTTATAACCAGAATCCCAGTTTTGAAAAAGCAGGGATAATAGAACGGCTGGTGGAACCCGACCGGGTCCTTACCTTTAAGGTACCCTGGATGGATGATGAAGGCAATATACATGTTAACAGGGGTTTCCGGGTACAATTCAACAATGCGCTCGGACCTTATAAAGGCGGATTGCGTTTTCACCCCAGTGTGAATCTGAGCATATTGAAGTTTCTGGGGTTTGAGCAGATATTCAAGAACAGTCTTACTTCACTGCCCATTGGTGGCGGCAAGGGCGGTTCGGACTTTCAGCCAAAAGGAAAATCCAACGCGGAAATTATGCGTTTCTGCCAGGCTTTTATGCTTGAGTTGTGGAAAATTATCGGCCCCGAAACCGATGTACCCGCAGGTGATATTGGTGTTGGAGGACGCGAGATAGGCTTTTTATATGGTATGTACAAGAAACTTACCAACACATACACGGGTGTATTAACAGGAAAAGGGATCAATTGGGGAGGCAGCCTGATCAGGCCCGAAGCCACCGGTTTCGGTGCTGTTTATTTTACCCAGGATATGCTGGGTACCCGGAATGAAGCCTTATCCGGCAAACGGGTTGCCGTATCGGGTTTCGGCAATGTGGCCTGGGGAGCTACCATTAAGCTGAATGAACTGGGTGCAAAGGTTATTACCCTTTCGGGACCTGACGGTTATGTTTATGACGAGGAGGGAGTTACGGGCAACAAAGTCGATTACCTGCTCGAACTGAGGGCTTCCAATGAAGATATCATTGAGCCGTATGCCCGCGAATTCAAAAGCGCTGTTTTTATACCCGGAAAACATCCTTGGGAAGTGAAGTGCGATATTGCTATGCCTTGTGCCACCCAGAATGAGCTTGACGAACATGATGCCCAAAACCTGGTGAACAATGGATGCATAGGTGTTTGTGAAGTTGCCAATATGCCATGTACCCCTGAAGCAGTGGAAATTATCCAGCGGCACGGACTGCTGTTCGCCCCCGGAAAAGCAGCAAATGCAGGTGGTGTGGGAGTATCCGGACTCGAGATGACGCAAAATGCCATGAAACTGCATTGGCCGGCCGAAGAAGTGGACAAACGTCTGCATCAGATCATGGGCGCCATTCATAATTCGTGCGTGAAACACGGAAAACGTTCCGACGGTTATATCGATTATGTGAAAGGAGCAAATATTGCAGGATTCCTGAAGGTGGCCAACACCATGCTGGATCATGGAATAATCTGATTTTAACATTATAATTGTTGATCAGGTGGTCAGTTTTTTGTAATTTTGATTTACACCAATAATCTGACTCATGAAACGACGTGAATTTATTCAGGATGCAGCGCTGGGAAGTCTTGCGCTGGGATTGTCATCGTTTGGTACCCATCGGGCTGCGGATGAATCTGCGATTCCAAAGCGTACACTCGGGAAAACCGGGGAAAAACTATCTGTAATCGGATTCGGGGGCATTCTGCTCAATAACAATCCCCAGGAGTTCGCTAATGAGATTGTTGCCAGGGCATTCGACGCCGGGATAAATTATTTTGACGTGGCACCGAGTTACGGGAATGCCCAGGAAAGAATGGGTCCTGCATTTAAACCTTATCGCGATAAATGTTTTCTCGCCTGTAAAACTGGTGAGCGAGACGCTGCCGGTGCTGAAAAAGAACTTCATGAATCACTGGACCTCCTCAAAACAGATCATTTTGATCTCTACCAGCTGCATGCTATCACCAAATTGGATGAGGTCGAAAGGGCTTTCGGACCCGGAGGAGCTATGGAGGTATTTGTCAAGGCAAAACAACAGGGAAAGGTAAAATATCTAGGTTTTTCAGCTCATTCGGTTGAAGCTGCTATGCTGGCTATGAATAAATTCGATTTTGACACCATTCTTTTTCCCATAAATTTCAATTGCTGGAAATCAGGAGATTTTGGTCCCCAGGTGTATGAAACGGCGAAATCAAAAGGCATGGGTATCCTGGCCCTTAAGGCTATGGCTTATACCAACTTAAAGGAAGGAGAGACAAAACCTTATAAGAATGTATGGTATCGTCCTGTTGAGGATGACGTACTGCTGAAGCTTGCTATGCGTTATACCCTGTCAAAGGAAGTTACAGCAGCCATACCTCCGGGAGATGCCGGATTCTTCTGGAAGGCAGTTGAAGTTGCCAACTATTTCCAACCCATTACTGAAACCGAAACCGAACTGCTTGATCAATTGGCACTGAAAAATCCTCCATTGTTTAAACATCAGGCTGCCTGATCATTGTTCATGAAGTACATCGGCATTTATAATGTCTTTGGCAGTAAACGTTGTTAACTCGGTTATTTTCGCAGTCGATCTGAAAACCGGGGGGATAATAAACCGGGCATCATCTTTGCTCTTAACATCTACTATGATCCAGGCCTTATGCTCCCCGTCCATACAGCCCCAATCGGCATGGGTCAAAAAGTGAGAGCCAGTCTGAAGGAAAATCTGTATGGCCTGATTACACGCTTTTTTATCATTGCTATGGGGAACCTCAATCAGAAATTTTGCCATGTTCTAGGTCTCCTATTATTTTAATTTAAACTAAATAAAAATAAAATTAGTAAAAATTTAAATTACCCTTAACATTTTCCGGTAAATAATTATTATCCATGGAACTGAATCTCAGATCAATTATAAAAAAGTTTGTACTGGAGACTACTTCAGAAACACGCGTTGCAGCACGCAACGATGCATTCTGGCAAAACCTCCGGAACACCGGCACGGAATTATGGCTCGATACCGGGGATATCGGGGAAGCTGCGCTAAACTGGACTGCTGAAATGTCGGCACTGACAACCAATAACACCCTGCTTAACCTGGAAATTCAGAAAGGGATTTATGACAGCCTGATTGCAAGAGCACATGAAGTGGTTAAATCATTGCCCCTCCGTCAACAGGTCATAGAGATCGCTTTTATCCTGAATGCCCGTCATGGACTCAGGCTTGCACAAAAGTTTGGCGGCCGGGTGAGTGTGGAACTTCATACTGATATGGCTCATGATTTTAATGCTATTGTGGACTACGGACTTCGTTACCACGAAATAAATCCTAAGCAGTTCATTGTGAAAGTGCCTTACACGGCAACTGGCTTGTTGGGAGCCAGACGCCTGGGGATGCTGGGTGTACCTGTTAATTTTACCCTCGAGTTTAGTGCCCGCCAGAATCTTTTGGTAACTGTCCTTGCCCGGCCCGCTTACCTGAATGTATTTTTGGGCCGACTGGGAGCCTATATTAAAGATAATGAACTTGGAAGCGGTAATGGGGTTGGGGAACGCGCTGTTCTCGCCACACAGAAGTGGGTAAAAAAAATGAATGCACAATATGGCACCTCCACAAAACTCATTGCTGCCAGTTTGCGCAGCGCAGCCCAGCTTGAGAGTCTGGCCGGTACCGATGTGTATACCATCCCTGTAAAAGTTGCTTCTATTGGTAGATCAACCCTGACCGGAAATTTTGTATCCAGGCTTGAAGAGGACTATCCGGCAGATCTAAACAACAAAGCAACCGGTTCCCATGTTGAAAAACTGTGGGAGGTAACTGAAAATGAACTCAAGCTGGCGAAGGAATTGGGTGAAAATCCACCGGATTCTGCCAGGGAGCTTATAGAAAGGGTGCATAATGCCGGTTGCGGAGATATGTTTCCGGATCTTTCTGAACCTGATCTTGCCCTGATCAGCACCGATGGTAAAATTCCCAGGCATGAAAGGTGGGCAGCCCGCATCCGGTCAGGTGAACTTGCCATTGATACCCTGCTGAACCTGGCAGGACTGGCGAGTTTTGCACAGGATCAGGCGAAGCTGGATGAAAGAATTGGCTCTATTGTAAGTAGGGAGTAGGGACTCCCTACTCCTTACTCTCTTCCAGCTCTCTCAATTTCGAGTCCAACGACTGATCCAGGTTTACATCCTGTTCAGGGGATGCTTCCCGATTCAGTTCTTCGTGTTTTTCTATCTCGATTTCCAACTCATTTATATGGGGAACATCATTCAGATCAAAATCAGGAGCCGGCGGAAAAGGAGGAAAAGGAGGAAAAGCAGGAGGGATCTTCGGAGCATAAGGTACCAAAGGTGGTTTAACTATGAATCTAAGGCTGTCATTCCAGTTTTGCCGAAACTCTTCAAAGGCTGGTTTCATCTTTTCCATGGCCTTTCCCCATTCTTTGCGGTACTTCTCCCAGTCCTTTTCCCTGAGCTGCCATAGGTCGCTTTGCAGTTGTTCATGTGAACGCTGCAACTCCTTATGTACCAAAGCCATGTGTTCCTGAATCTTTTTGCCATTCCGGAGCCTGAATTCATCCAGACTGGCTTGTCCTTCCTCCAGCAGGGGTCTTAACTGACCGTTGAGTTCCGACAGGTGCTTCCTGTAGACATTCTGGCGTGCCTGTTCAACTTCCTGCCTGGCCTTTTCAAGCTCCATCCGGGCTCTTTCCAGCTCCATTTCCGCATGCCGTAGTTCCCGCCCGGAAGATTCCATGTCGCTTTGCATATTACGAATTTCATCCATATAATCGTCCATTTCCGATGGGGGAACTTTCTTACCATTAACTGTGATTTCCCGTACGGTATCATTTTCAACTATGATCCTTACTTTTTTCTTAACTTCTCCCTTTGAATCAATTACTTCGGTATCCATTGTCACATCCTTGATCACAGTTCGGGACGTATCCAGGACAACAGCGGGAGATGCAGAGGTTTCAGGTGATTGCTTTTTCAACAGCAGACCCGTTTTTATATCGGTGTTAACAGTAAGTGCCACTGCCGTAATTCCCAGGGTAATAAACAGCAGGAATATTACCGTGAGACGAAATGCCGGTGAATGCTTTAGCTCCGGTTTTACTAGTCGCCTGACCCGGTTAAGCAGTCTTTTTGAATTGCCTAACAAGGCATTGGCCTGAACAGGCCCTGTTAAATTCATTTCTTGTATCATGGTGAGGGCTTTAATATATGTTACTGGATTATTTGATTTTTTTATTACAAGGTCATCGCAACAGTTTTCGCGTTCCCGGTCTATTTCAGCTGAAAGGAACCAGGCCAGGGGGTGGAAAAACAAGACCTGCATGATGAGTGCCTGAATGATTATAAAAACATGGTCGTACCTTCGTATATGTGCCAGTTCATGGTAAAATATGGCTTCGATCTGACCGGCACCAAGTCCGGAAATCGCTGCTAGGGGAACAACAACTACCGGTTTCACAAAACCGAAAACCATGGGACCGATCATTTGGGTCGACACACGCAGATGAACTTTTTTGGAAACTTTCAGAATTGATGCTGTTTGGTCAAAAACTGCCTGCAGTGAAGGAGTGGCACGTGATACCGATTTCCGAACAAGGCGCCTGGACATGAAAATGCCTCCCAGGGTCCTTAGGCTTACCATAAAAAATCCGAGCAACCAGCTTATCGCCAGGTAAGGATAGGCCGGTTCCAGCCATTGCAGCAACTTTTCCGGAAAAATACCGGATCGCGGTTGCCATACCCTGCTCGCCTCTGTGGTAGGCAGGTCCGGTAAAAGGGTTGCCGGAAACACGCCGGAAGGAATTTTCATGGAAAAATGCCTGCTGTAAATGATCAGGAATGTAGCCAGAAACCCGGCAAAAAGGACCAGGAGCCCGGAAGTTAAAACAACGTACCTGAGCCGTGCATTCCCTTTTTGTATCAATGAAAGTGCGAAAAGGACAACCACCGCTACCAGCGCTCCTTCCCAGAGGGAATGAACCAGGGTCATTCCCATAGAATGAATGAGTTGGTTATTGATTCCCATTTTTTTTATCTTATATCCTGTTCTTTTTCCAACTGATCAATAACTGCTCTTATCTCGCGGATCTCATCGGGCGTTGCCCGGTGATTGCCCAGTGCCTGAAGCACCAGTTTCATGGCTGATCCGCCAAATGCAGCGTTTATCATACGGTCGATCATGGCATTGCGCGCTGTGCCTGCCTGCAGCAGCGGTTTGTACACATGGGTGCGACCATCCATGATTCGCGAAAGCAAACCCTTATCGGTCATGATCTGCATCATTTTCAAGGTGGTGGTATAACCTACATTTTTTCCCTTGTGTTCCAGCAGTTCATTCACCTGCCTCACAGTGGCGGAACCTGAGTGCCAGAGTATCTCCAGGATCTCAAGTTCTGATTCGGTGGGATTCTTTTGTGACATAGAGTACTGTTAATGAAAATTATATTGTATACGAAAATCTTCGTACAAATATATACGATAAGTTTCGTATATAAAAGATTTTTGTATTAAAAAATGTTAACAGTGCTTTAAATTTTTTAGTGCGAAATGATTTGGAAAATAAGAATACTTGCCTTAAATTTGTTAACTATTAAAAGAGAATAATTATTATTAGATAATCTGTAGCTTTTATGGAGATCAAAGAGATAAGAAACAAGCTGGTTGAGAAGGGCTTGAAGGTTACACCCCAGCGAATTGCCATCCTTGAAGCCATTGCAACATTGAATAATCATCCGACGGCTGAACAGATCATCGATTATGTGCGGCAGCATCATCCGAACCTGGCCACCGGCACGGCCTATAAAATCCTGGAAGTGATGGCGGGGCATGAATTGATCCGTAAGGTAAAAACTGACAGGGACATTATGCGATACGATGCCATGATGGAAAATCATCACCATTTATATTGCATACAATCTGACCGGATTGAGGACTACATGGATGCCGAGCTCAACAATATGCTGGAATCGTATTTCAATAAAAAAAACATACCGGGATTTACAATCGAAGATATAAAACTACAGATCATCGGGAGGTTTTCGGAAAGGCTATGACCGCCGGGAGAGAAGAACTTAATTTTAAATTTAATTCACAATACAGTAACCAATAAATTTTATTAAACAATGGAAGATAACCAAGTCGTATCAATGCCGCGTATCGGAGAACAATCACCTGAATTTAAGGCAGTAACAACACAAGGCAACATCAATTTCCCGGGAGATTACAAAGGCAGCTGGGTGATCCTTTTCAGTCATCCGGCCGATTTTACACCCGTTTGTACTTCAGAGTTCATGACCTTTG
>DATEVU010000114.1:0-49160 GCA_035258345.1 Bacteroidales bacterium | reverse complement strand
GCCACCGGATACGAAGAAACAAATATCTATGGCAGCCTGATTCAAATACCGTCAGGCAGCGGCAATTTCTATGAAACTATGGACACATGGCATGGTGACAGCTGGGGTCCTCCCATGGACGGTAACAGGACTATCGTTGATCCCTTTGTTTATCCCGGAACGGAACCAGGAACCTTAGTATTGTTGCCCCAACCCGAGAACAATGTAAAGGAATTCTATGAAGTAGGGGTGACAAATACAAATAACATCGCAATTTCAGGTGGTACTGAGAAATCTACCGCCAGGCTTTCCATTGGCAATACATGGGCAAAGGGTATTATCCCGAATCACAGGCTTGAAAAGCAGACCATCTCCCTGCGCACCAATACCCAGGTAACCGATTTTCTTTCCTTCGACGCAAAAATCAACTATATCCATGATGAGGGACACAACAGGCCGGCACTGGGAACAGTACGTGACAATGTCACACGCGGCTTTGCAACACTCGGAAGGTATGTACCTTTGCCCTGGCTAAAGGAATACTATGAGACAACCGGACAACCCGGCAATTGGCCCGGTGTAAGCTACAATCCTTATTATGTGGTGAATGAACTGAAAAACAACGACAGCCAGGACCGTATCATCGGTTTTGCATCGGCCAATCTTAAGATTACACCCTGGCTCAGCATGATGGGACGTGTAGGTACCGATTTTTATACGGAGAAAAGAGAGGAAATATGGCCGGTCGGTGCCTTCGGAGGTGACAATGCCAATGGCCGTCTTACCAGCAACCTGAACGAGGTAAAGGACTTTAATGCAGACGTTATTTTAACCGCCAGCAAAGAATTGTCCTCGCATTTTAGCCTGTCGGGTTCCGTAGGTTCAAGCATACTGCGTCAGACCCGTAATTACAACAGCCTGGACGCACGCAATTTAAAGGCAGAAGGGGTTTATCATGTGAGCAATGCACAGGATATACGGCCCAATGCCTTTTTTTCAGAGAAGGAAATGCAATCAGTTTATTTTACAGGACAGGTGGCTTACAACAATTACCTGTTCCTGGATGTGACAGGACGTAACGACTGGTCGTCTGCCCTTGGAAGGGACAACTACTCCTTCTTCTATCCCTCGGTAAGCACAAGCTTTGTTTTCACGGACGCATTCAGGGTATTTCCGGAGGATATACTCTCATTCGGTAAAGTAAGGTTGTCATGGGCACAGGTAGGAAACGATTCAGATCCTTACCTTACCCGCACAGGTTACAACTCATTTACCACCTCATTCAACGGCCAGGGATTGGCATCGGTAAGCTCCATGATCCCACTCTTTAATCTGAAAAACGAGTTGACGGAGTCATGGGAAATCGGCGCCGATTTAAGGTTCCTGAACAACAGGCTGGGACTTGATCTGACCTATTATAACGGCAAAACAACCAATCAGATTTTACCGGTTGACATTTCTATTGCCAGTGGTTACAGCAGCGTTGTTATCAACGCCGGCGAAATTCAGAACAAGGGACTTGAAGTCGCTTTCCGTGCTACTCCTATAAAAACCAACTGGGGATTAAGCTGGGAAATTTCAGGCAACTATGCCAGGAACCATTCCAACGTGGTTACCCTTGCACCAGGCATTGAAACCTATACACTCGGTAATGACGCTTATGCTTCGTACGAGGCAAGGCCCGGACATCCCTTTGGCGATATCATCGGGTACAAATACAAAAGATCCCCCTCCGGTGAGAAGATCGTGGGATCAGGCGGCGGATATGTACGGGAGGATGTACAATCGGTACTGGGCAATATTACACCCGACTGGATTGGCGGATTGAACAATACCATTTCCTACAAGGGCTTGTCCTTTAACTTCCTGCTCGACTTTGTTCAGGGCAAGGAGATCAACTCCGGAACAAAATACCAGCAGACTGCCAAAGGGACCGGTGTATGGACCACAGAAGGCAGAAGGCTGCAAGACAAGGATCAAGCCGGTAACCAGCTTCCTCTTGTAGGCATCCTGCCAGGTGTTGTTGAAATAGTTGACGGTGAAGGCAATGTAACCGGATACGAACCGAACACCAAAGCGGTTGACGGACAAACCTACTGGGCAAACAGGGCCTGGAGCGATATCGGCGAAGAATTCGTACTCGATGGCAGCTATATCATGCTCCGTGAGGTTATGCTTAGCTACTCATTTAAACCAGAGTTACTGGGCAAGGTGGGGATGACAGGTCTGACACTTACCCTTGTGGGCCGCAACCTCTGGTATATCGAAGAACATATGGAAGGAATGGGCGTCTCCCCCGAATCAGCCCCCAACACTTCTGCCGGTTTTTCAGGATCAGAAGTACTTTCCATGCCTACCACCAGAACTTTCGGACTGAATGTTAAGATCACCTTTTAGTTGCATTTCACCTGATAATATTACCACCTATGAAAAAATACAGAACGCTAAAAATTGTCTCCCTCTTGTTTATGTTCGTGCTTGGCATGAATGCCTGCACGGAGAAATTTGAGGAAATGAATACCGACCCCAGTCTCATCACCCCTGAGCTGATAAATGTGAACCTGATAATGACTTATGTTCAAAGCGAGATGCTTATCAGCGGGAGTGATTACGGAAACGGAACCACGGGCAGCTATTGCGGGATGACCGTCAGGGCGGATGACCGGCCTTTTCAGGAAGGTGACGCCCCAGGCTCATTCTACGGTGCCTATGGTACCTACATCAACAACCTTGCTGAAATCATTTACCTGACAAGGGATGATGCCGATCTTGTTAATAAAAAGGCCATCGCCCGTATTATGAAAGTATGGGCCTTTGCTAATCTGACCGATACCTATGGCGATGTTCCGTATTTTGAAGCCTGCCTGCCAAAGGAAGAAGCAGTATTTGCACCAAAGTATGATCCCCAGGAGGATATTTACAAAGACTTGCTGAAGGAATTGAAGGAAGCAGCTGCAGAACTGGATGCAAGCAAAGAAAGCTACGGAGGTGCCGATCTGATTTATGGGGGTGATGTATCCAAATGGAAAAAACTGGCCAATTCATTACGGCTCAGGTACGCCCTTCGGGTAAGGTTTGCGGATGCCGCACTGGCACAGTCCAACATGAGCGATCTCACCGAAGCGGATCTCATCACTTCCCGTGCGGAGGATGCCCACCTGAACAATTCCACCGACTATCCTGATCACAGAAACCCGCGTTACAACCGGATTATTGATTACGGCCCCGACGAAAGCGTCGCTATCGGCAAAACCTTGCTGGATATCCTCATTAACAATGAGACCCCGCTGGATCCACGCATCGGAGTGTATGCCGATACAGCATCGGCTTCCTTTCCCGGAACACCGGGTTATGAAGACGTTGAACCATTTGGATACAGGGGTCAACCTCTGCTGGGTCTTGTGCCTGTTGAAAACAAGTATCCTTATCAGGCCAAGACAATTTCCGAAATTTCCCAGTTCTGGCGGGTACCGGTGGTGGACCTCTCTATCATCCGGTCCTCCGAAGTATACTTTGCGCTCGCTGAAGCCCGGTTGTTTAACCTGATCAGCTTCGGTGATGCCAATACCTTCTACCAGAAAGGCATCGATGCTGCTATATTGTGGGCACAGGATTTCTATAACCTTGTAAAACCACAGGCACCGGCACTGCTGGCCCTGGTACATGACGACTGGTCGGAAGCGGAAATTAACACCTATATTGACAACGGAGCTATTGCAGAGGATGCAATCACTGCCTTCAAAGCCGCCCCTGTTTATGCACTGACCGGTACCGACGAAGAAAAGTTTGAGCAGATCATCAATCAGAAACTGGTATCATTTTATCCCGATGAATTCCAGGGTTGGTGTGAATACAGAAGGACCGGTTATCCAAGGATTCTGATCGGTCCGGATGAGGACGACCTGAAAGGCGTAATACCTCGAAGAATGCCCTGGCCCACCGGCGAGGATAACCTCAACAGTACCAGCATTGAAGAAGCCAAGTCACGATTTGGCGGCAAGGACAACAGGCTTGTAAAGTTCTGGTGGGATGCAAATCCTGACGCGCCGCATGTACATCCGGGAACTGTCGAATGGCGTACCACTCCCTGGATTTAAGATATCTAAATGAATTCGTTGTAGTTAGTAGTTAGGGTTTCAATTTAAAGCCCATGGAGTTTCTCTGTGGGCTTTTTTCTTATTTCTTACAAAGTCTGTAATATTAGCAACTGTTCACCACTATGAAGAAATATCTGCTTGCTGCGTTGATACTCAACGGCATCCTGTCCTGTATGCTTGCCGGACATTCGTCCACTGTCGGGACCGGCACATCCGGTAATGCCGGAATTACCCTTATTCCTTACCCCAGATCCATCGCATTGACCGGAGAGAACTGCAAATTAAACAATGGCATCCGTATATCCACCGATGAGGGTGCCTCACCGGAGGCGATGTTCGCCGCTACCGAGCTAAGCTTTCAACTCAGGGAACAATGGGGACTGACCTGCAGCCTGAGCAAAAACCAAAAAAACGCCGGCATTGTACTTACCTGTGCCAATGTACCCTCATTGCCAAACGAGGAGTATATAATCGAGACCACCGGGAAACAAGTAATTATCAGGGCCAATAATGCTACCGGATTATTTTATGGCGTACAAACACTGCTGCAACTGATCCGGAAAACAGACAACATCGTGTACGCAGAAGGTGTGGTCATCAGGGACTGGCCCGACATACCGATCCGGGCAGTGCACTATGATACCAAGCACTTTCAGGAGAAAAAAGAATATGTGTTTGCCTTCATCCGAACATTGGCAACCTACAAAATCAACATGCTGGTATGGGAATGGGAGGACAAGTTTGCCTACCGGAGCCACCCCGAGATTGCTGCCCCGGGAGCATTTTCCATGGCGGAAATGCAGGAGTTTACACGGTATGCCCGAAAATACCACATTCAGCTTGTTCCGTTGATTCAGGGCCTGGGTCATGTGAGTTATATACTCAAACATCCTGAAAATAAGCACCTGAGAGAAATCCCATCGAACAACTGGGGCTTTTGTCCCCTGAAGGAAGGTACCTACAAGCTGATGGCCGACTTAATCAATGAGGCCATCGAAGCTACCCCGGGTTCAGACTACCTGCATATCGGCTGCGATGAAACCTATGTGCTGGGCGAGGGTATTGCCTGCGGTTGCAGCGAAATGGCTGAAAAGGAAGGGAAATTTGCTCTTATGGAAACCTATGTAAACAAGGTGGCCAGTATTGTCAAAAACCACAACCGAAAGCCTATGGCATGGGACGGGGGCTATAATCCAGCTGAAAAAATGAAACCTGTAAAAGACCTGTTTACCCCTGGCGGGTTCAACAACAAGCTTGACGAAGCCGCCCTTGCAAACGGTTATCCCTTATATATCTATGATCCGAATCCGGGTATTGAACACCTCTTTCTTCCATACTTTTACCGGGAAAATGCTTCAGGAAAACCTGTCAGGCCTCATCTGGAGGAATCTTATGCTGTACTTACCAAAGCGGTCCTTTCCGGAAAATTCACGGGCATGATCACTACTTCATGGAATTGTTCCGGTGTGCATAACCAGATCTGGATGCTTCGTTATATTACGGCAGCCGCATACTCGTGGAACGGAAAGGAATCATCACCGGAAGATCTTATCCGGCGTTTTTTTCTGAATTACTACGGCCCCCGCGGCAGGGATATCAAAGAAATCTATGAACTGCTCAACAAAGCAAGCTATTTCTATATGAATGCCTTCGAACGGAAAGTCTGGCATTGGGGAGAGGTAGGCAAAACGCACCTTCCTGATCTTCCGAGGGATGATATGGAATTTGATCCGTATTGGAACACAGCGTATGCCGGTATGATCGCCAATTCCGTCAAAATAATCCCGGAAATGGAAAGGGTACTGACTCTGTGTGAGGAGAATGTTAAGGCAGGTGTTTCCAATGTATATGATTTTGAACTATTCAACGGCCTGGCAAAGCTTTTCAGACACACCGCGCGAACCTATCTCGCGTTGTCAGAACTTGAAAAATCAATCGAAAAAGCTGCCGGTAGCCATTTCGACGACAGCCGGGCCACATATAATGAATTAACCCATGCCGTTTCAATCATTGAAAACAATATCGCCGAACGGAATCAGGTATTTGCAGAAATAAAAACTACCTGGGAGAAAAGCCAGCTTCCCAAGGGGTTGTCAACACCGGAAAAAGCCTACGTCCATGCCAGGGACGAACAGCGAAATTTTGCCAACAGGCGTCCTGATCTGAGTTTTATGGTCTGTGACGAAGAAGCGTTAGGCCTGGAGGAATATCTGGGCAGCCTGCTGAAATACATCAGTGCGTATAAGGTTAAATATGTTGATACATTACCCTGAAATACCTCCCTTAAAAGCAGGATGACATACCCTTACCGCACCTGGCCTCCGGACCGTTTAATCGCAATCCTTACCCTGTTTTTGTTTCCATTTACGCAATTGTCCAATAAGCCTTTCAACCTGTCCGGCAGTATGGGTTGCAGAAACGCTGATCCGGATCAGTGCACCTGCCTGCTTCACCGGATAATCGATAAAAGGAACTATAATGCCATTGTCCTCTAAGTATGCAGAGAGTTTCCTGGCCCTGTCAGGTTCCTTCATGATCACGGTAATGATGGGCGTGCAGTCGGGAAAGGTTCGGAAACCCAACCGGATTATCTCCTGCCTGAGCCTGTCTGCCATATCAAGCACCCGGATCCTGTATCCGGGATTTTCACCGATAATTTTTAATGACGCGATGCCGGCGGCCACAACCGGCGGTGGTAATGCCGTTGAAGCCTGATAAACCGGGGAAGTATCACGAATGGCGGCAATGAACTCCGAACTACCCGAAATAAACCCACCGTAGCCACCCAGTGCCTTGCTCATGGTTTCGGTCTGGAAAATATCACGCGCCCCATCCAGGTTGAAACTGGCTGGCGTACCCCTTCCGTTGTTCCCCAGGATACCCGTTGCATGCGCATCATCTACCACCAGAATGCCCCTGTATTTCTGAACCAGCCCGTAAAGCTTATCCAGCGGTGCAATCTCCCCGGTAAGGGCAAAAATGCCATCGGTAATGACAAGCGGACATTGCGGTTTGCCTTGCTGAAGCAACGCTTCGAGATGACCGGCGTCGCAGTGATCATAATATTGGATGTTTGTGACATCGCGCGGCAATCCGCCGGTAATGCTGGGATGGGCCATCCTGTCAACAAAGACTGCAGTATACCTTGCTCGCAACACTTCAAGCACAATGTTGTTGCCCTGGTAACCCGAAGAAAACACCACTGTATCCTGGCTGCCTTTGAACGCTGAAAGCGCACTTTCAAGTTCAAGATGAATCTCGGCCGTACCTGTTGTACGACGCGAAGCTGCGAAATTCACCCCGTATTTTCTGATGGAGGCAATGCAGGCCTTTTTCATTTCGGGATGACCGGCCAGCCCCAGGTAGTTGTTGCCGCCAAAGTAATCGTACCTTTTGCCGTTATACCGGATAATGTTGCCAATATGTGTGCTTAAAACCAACATGGGATGTACACGGTTATCTTTTGAAAAATTTACGTTTGCTTTGAAAATATGTATAAAGTATCCGAATAATATTCGAAAGGATAAAATTATATAAAATCATAAGTAATGTAATATTTACTGCATTAATTTCAATTTTATTCGTGAAATAATAATTTTTTGTCTAATTTAGGCAACGTTTTGAAAGTTATACTTTTTAATTGGTTTTCTTTCGTTTGGTTATTTGCACATACATTTTTGAAAAATTATTTTATATCTTGTCCGACAAATAGTCACTATTGTGCATGATTGCTAAAATCTAACAAAACAAATGGATCGATCATCAAATAAGTCAACCGTATCAAGAAGGGCTAAAATTCTTGAAGAACTTGAAACCAAAGGACAGGTTACCGTAAGCGAACTGAGCCGGATGTTTAAGATCAGTGAAGTAACCATCAGGAATGACCTGTCTCATCTTGAAAAACAGAACATGCTTATTCGTGCCAGGGGAGGCGCCATTAAGATCAAGTATTACAGGATGGGGATCGATCCCTCCATTACCGATAAACAGAAAGAATACCAGAAGGAAAAACAGCGCATTGCAAAAGCGGCTGTCAAGCTTATTGAGGATGGTGATACCATTGTGCTGGATTCGGGAACGACAACCACCGAGATTGCAAAAAACCTGGAACAGTTTAAGAACCTGACAATTATTACAAACGCACTCAATATTGCCATCATTCTGTCTGAATACGAAGGATTTAACATCTTTATGCCCGGAGGCATCCTGAGAAAGAAATCCCTTTCCCTTGTCGGCGTGCTGGCGGATGAAAATTTCGGGAAGTTTTATTGTGATAAGCTCTTTTTAGGCGTTGACGGGTTTGACACCAGCCACGGTTTATCTACCCCTAATTCAGAAGAAGCGCACCTGAACCAAATTATGATTGGCATGGCCAAAAAAATAATCGTAGTTGCGGATTCCAGGAAATTCTTAAGGCGGCGGTTCGCATTTATTGCGCCCATTAACAGTGTGCATGTTGTTATCACCGATTCGGCTGTGCGGGAAGAAGATCTGTCCAGGCTTGAAAAAAGCGGTGTGGAGGTGATTGTTGTATGACAAAACGTCCATGGCTGTTGTATGCCCTTACTACCACCTTGTTCTGGGGCATTTGGGGAGCATTGATTGAATTACCCGGCAGGGCCGGCTTCCCACCCACCCTTGTATACATAGTATGGGCGCTGACGATGATACCCTGTGCCCTGGCTGGACTTGCCATCATCCATTGGAAACTCGACACGGATCTCACATCGGTATTTTACGGGATGGTCATCGGCATAACGGGGGCCGGCGGACAGATTGTGTTATTCCAGGCGTTGCTGAAGGGGCCCGCTTACCTTGTATTTCCGATTATTTCCCTGTCACCGGCCATTACAGTTTTATTGTCAATATTCTTCCTTAGGGAATCGGCCAGCAAAAGGCATTGGACCGGCATTATCCTCGCCCTTGTCGCTATCGTCATGATGTCATTCCAGAAACCCGACAATAATGCAGTGAGCGGTTACCTCTGGTTTATCTTTGCCATCCTTGTGTTTCTTGCCTGGGGCATTCAGGCCTTCTATATGAAAAAGGCCAATGACCACATGAAGGCTGAGAGCATCTTTTTTTATATGATGATCTCGGGACTGTTGGTAATTCCTTTTGCCTATATGATGACTGACATGTCACAGCAGATCCACTTGGGTTTTAAAGGCCCCTACCTGGCAGCGCTTGTGTCGGTGCTTAATTCCATAGGAGCCCTGACCCTTGTTTATGCCATTCGGTTTGGAAAAGTGATCATTGTGGCACCCCTCACCAACGCGGTAGCTCCCATCATTACAATAGTTCTGTCCCTGCTGATGTACGCAGTAATTCCCAATCCTGTGATCATTATCGGGATCGTTATCGCCCTGGTAGCGGTTTACCTTATGGCCGACTAATAATATTCCCGTGCATAGTATGGTTTGAGGAATAAATGTTCCTTCATGACGTACCTTTTCTTCGGAACTCTGAAAGGAAAATCAACAAATAAAATAATATTTCAAAATATAATTATATCAATAATCTTTCATATAATTATTATATTTGTTTTTTAAATTAACTTTTTGTTATGAAAACTGGATTTATACTTGTATTTGTTATACTGGCTGCATCGGTTTGTATTCAGGCAGACTGCCAGACAGCGGGCAAGGCAAAAATTGCCGTGATTCAGGCAAACCCTTCACCCCACCAGGATCCTTTTATGCCGGAATATGACCCTGCACAGGTACGGCCTCAAATGATGGCGCATATTGAAAAACTGCTGGATCTTTTTGAAAAAGCCGGCCGGATGGGCGCCGACATTGTTTGCGGACCCGAAGACATGCAGCAAATAGGTTCCTATGGACTGTATATTGATACAAAGGACCCTGAAACCGGAAAAATTCTTGCTGATGCACTTGCCGTTCCGGTTCCGGGACCCCTGACCGACAGGGTGGCTGCCATCGCAAAAAAATACCATATGTATATCATTGCCCCTATTTATGAAGCTGCAGGCGATAAAGTCTACAATACCGCTGTACTATTCGACCGTAAGGGAATGATCATTGGCAAACACCGGAAGACAATTTTGCCTGTCATGGAGACCTGGCTGGTATCCACAGGGGATGCATTTGAGGTATACCCTACCGATTTTGGAAACATTGCGGTGGCAACGTGCTGGGAGCTATCCTATCCTGAAATTGCAACAATCTATGCATTGCAGGGGGCGGATATAATTTTCCATCCCACCATGGCACCCGACAATAAACCCGGAGAAAGCCTGGCTACAGCGCCGATGTTCATTACACGCGCCAAAGACAATTCGGTGTATATTGCACCTGTTGTGTTGGGTTCATCGGGTAACGGGATCATTGATTTCAATGGCAATGTGGTGGCTGAAGCCATTGGCAGCAACGATACCGTGATCATGGCCGAGGTGGATTTCGCCAGGGAAAGGATACAGGCCAGCCCATGGTGGGAAACCATTAATGGTACAAGCAACCTGAAGGCCATCCATTTTAAGTCGCGGCGGCCCGAAATATACCAAATGCTTACCAATCCGAATCCTCCCATCCTTGAAAAATATAAGAACATCCGCTTTACCACGGGAGACCGGCAAATGCAGCAACAGGCCGTGAGGAAAGTTGATTACGGGCCGAAGGCAAAATAATGTACCCACATACCCACAAGTAAAAAACCCGGCTATGAAAAGGATTTTTGTCCTTACTTTCCTGCTGATCAGCAGCACCTGGTTTGTAACCGCCAATGTAACATTGCCGCGGATTTTCAGCGATAACATGGTACTTCAGCGCGATATGCACGTTCCTGTCTGGGGCCATGCCGATCCGGGTGAAATAGTAAAAGCGGCACTTGGCGTGCATATTGCTCAAACCACGGCAGATGAAAACGGTCATTGGAAACTTTACCTTGGTCCGCTGGATCCCGGCGGACCCTTTGAGCTTACTATTTCGGGCAATAACAGGATAACCGTCCGGAATGTCCTTGTTGGCGAAGTATGGGTTTGTTCCGGGCAATCCAACATGGCCATGGAAGTTGAGAATTGCCTCGATGCAGCCCGGGAAAAAAATAATGCCAATTATGCGGAAATAA
Organism: Bacteroidales bacterium; assembly: GCA_035258345.1. Classification (GTDB taxonomy): domain Bacteria; phylum Bacteroidota; class Bacteroidia; order Bacteroidales; family UBA10428; genus UBA5072. The sequence goes on along the minus strand of DATEVU010000114.1, from coordinate 37,998 downwards.
GACAATTTCAGGTAAAAAGGACAAAATCTACCCGGCCCCTGAAGGATGTTTCGCCGGTTGATGCAAAGACGTCCTGGCTCAATTCCTGGGAAATTTGCAGTCCTTCTACTGTTGGCCATTTCACCGGTACCGGCTATTTTTTCGCCCTGGAACTGTATAAAAAACTGGGCATTCCGATAGGCCTGATCCATGCCTCATGGGGCGGCACTACCGCGGAAGCCTGGATGCCTGCGGACACCTTCGTTACGGATTCGGAGTTCAGCCTGATTCTTGAGCACTGGCCTGATTATAACAACGATGAAGAATGGCTCAAAGAAGAGTATGCCAACTTTGTAAAAGAAACTGAAAAAGCCCGAAAGAACGGATCTTCCCTGCCACTTTACTTTAACCAGCCTTCCGTACTTTTCAACGGTATAATTGCGCCCGTAATTCCATTTGGTATCCGTGGCGTAACCTGGTACCAGGGCGAATCAAATGCATACCGTGCCTACCAGTACCAAACGTTGTTTCCGGCACTTATCAAACAATGGCGCCGTGCATGGCAACAGGGAGACTTCCCGTTTCTTTTTGTTCAACTTGCCAATTACCACTTTGAACCCCAGGTATTTCCCGAATTACGTGAGGCCCAGCAGATGGCTCTCTCCTTGCCCGTAACTGCCATGGCCGTTGCAATTGACGTCGGCGATTCAGCCGATATCCATCCTAAAAACAAACAGGAGGTGGGCAAACGCCTTGCACTGGCAGCCCGTGGCCTGATATACGGTGAGGATCTGGTATTTTCGGGACCGGTTTATAAAAGCATGCACGTGGAAAAAGGACGATGCTGGCTGGAATTTGACCAAACCGGAGCGGGACTAACAATTGCAGACAATAAACCCCTGAAGGGGTTTACGGTGGCAGGGACCGACCGGATTTTTATTGAAGCAAAGGCCATTGTTGACGGTAACCGGGTGATCGTTTGGAATGAGAATGTCAAAGATCCCGTTGCCGTTCGGTATGCCTGGGCCAACCATCCACAGGGATGCAATTTGTATAACCAGCAGAACAACCGGTACTTCCTGCCAGCATCCCCCTTCAGAACAGATACATGGCCCGGAATCACCCAAACCAGAAAATAATTTCCCGGAACCTGCTTCCCCCTGTCCTTCAAAACCATACTTAAATGATTTAGTTTTATGTTATTTAACTTTTTAAAATATTATTAATAACCTTCTGAAACATTTCTATAATACTTTGGAAAGCTATTGAAATTTACTACATTTGTATTGAAATAATATACTTGAAAGGTATGGAATATCTGAATTGTGAGACCGGGCTTCTGAAAACATCCGGCGGGTTTAATACGGCAAAGGAAATCAGCCGCCAGCCCGCATTATGGATGGAGACTTATTATAATGTGGTAAAAGAAAAAGATGCACTGGGGAGTTTTATAAATAAGGTACTTAAGCAGGAGTGTCCCTATATCATCCTTACAGGTGCAGGTACCTCGGCATTTATTGGAGAATCTTTATTAGGTCCGTTTCAGCGAAAATGGGGTCATTATGTAAGGGCTATAGCAACAACGGATATCATTACCCATCCTGAAGATTATTTTATTCTTTCACGACCCACCCTGCTGATATCATTCGCACGGTCGGGAGATAGTCCCGAAAGTCTTGCTACAGTGGAACTGGCCGACAGGTATTGTGATGAAGTTTATAAACTGAATATTACCTGCAATAAGGATGGAGAGCTGGCTCGAAATTCGGGAACGGGAAATTCCTATGTATTCCTTTTACCTGAGGAAACGAATGACCGTTCGCTGGCTATGACAAGTTCATTCACATCTATGTTACTCGCAGGATTGCTTATCCTTAACATTAATCACATTGGTGAAATGTTACCTGTGGTGAAACAGTTGCAGCAGCAAGGTAATTTTATCCTGAACAAATGCCTCGGGACACTAAAAGAGCTTGCCGAAACAACTTTTGAAAGAATGGTATTCCTTGGATCAGGTCCCTTATTTGGAGTTGCACATGAATCTCATTTAAAAGTTCAGGAACTATCCGATGGCAAGGTTATATGTACCTATGATTCCTTTCTTGGATTCCGTCATGGGCCAAGGGCGGTTGTTAAGAATGATACGGTAGTTTTCTACCTGTTGTCAAGTAACTGTCATTCTAAAAAATACGAACTCGATCTTATCAGGTCCGTTAATGAGACCGCAAAAGGGCATCGATCTGTTGCTATTGGGGATGACTTTGATCCGAAGGAATTAAAAATTGATATTCCTATTCTCTTATCTCGCGACGTCAGTTTGGTGCCCGAAGAATTCCTTTCAGTTTTTTATGTTATGCCCGCTCAGATCATTGGTTTCTTCAAGTCTCTCAGTCTTGGACTATCACCGGATTCTCCCTCGAACAGCGGCTCTATCACAAGGGTGGTTCAGGGAGTTACAATCTATGATGGATCCCCGGCCGATAAATCTTCAGGGGTGGATGCCGCTGTAAAACACGCTCTTAAATCCAAAACCCTTAAGGTCTAAACAGCCGGAGCTACATGACAAGGCCTATGGGAAGTCTGTTTCTTGATGTTCTTGCAGGTAACAGGTCAGGGACTGCAAAAGGGATATATTCTATATGCTCAGCCAACAGGGATGTACTGGAAGCCTGCTTCAGACAGGCAAAGTCAGATGGATCGCTGGTGCTTATCGAATCCACGTCGAACCAGGTGGATCAGTTCGGTGGGTATACAGGTATGAAACCCGGCGATTTTGTCCATTTTATACAAACCCTTGCGGCTGAAAACGGTTTTCCCGGGGACCTCATTCTGCTTGGGGGTGACCATCTCGGACCAAATGCCTGGCAGTTGCTTCCGGCAACTGAGGCAATGGCCAGGGCAAATGAGCTGATACAGGAATATGTTAAGGCCGGATATCAGAAAATCCATCTGGATACAAGCATGTACTGTGCGGATGATGCAGGGGACAGGACTCGCCCCCTGAATGATCGTATTGTTGCCACCAGAACCCTTGAACTCTGTAAGACCGCAGAAAGAACATGGAAAGCGCAATTCGGAACCGAGCCCGGTCTGATTTATATTGTTGGTACCGAGGTTCCTGTTCCCGGGGGTGCACGTGCCGCAGAAGCCACAATTCATCCCACACGGCCTGAAGATGCGGCCACTACCCTTACCGTACTGAAGGAGCATTTTACCCGGAACGGCATGACAGCCGCCTGGAACCGGGTATCGGGCCTGGTTGTCCAGCCCGGGGTTGAATTCAGCGATGATACCGTTTTCAGGTATAACAGGAGGGCTGCTGCCGAACTGAGCAGGCAGATTCTCACTCATGAGCGCCTTGTATATGAAGCCCACTCAACCGATTACCAGTCGGAATCAGATCTGAAAGCCCTTGTAGAAGACCATTTCTGCATTCTAAAGGTGGGACCCTGGCTTACATTTGTATACCGTGAGGCTCTTTTTGCCCTTGAAGCGATGGAAATCGAACTCCTTGGAAAGCAGGGTGACCTGTCGGGGCTGGCCGATTCACTCGATAGGGCAATGGTTAAGAATCCCGTTTACTGGAAATCCCATTACCATGGCAATGAAGATATTGTTTGCTTTAAACGAAAGTACAGTTTTTCTGACCGGAGCAGGTATTACTGGACAGACCCCGGGGTAGACCATGCCAAAAAAAGATTGTTCAGGAATCTTACTGATCACGCCATCCCGTTTTCCCTTCTCAGTCAGTTCATGCCGGATCAGTTTAATGAAGTCTGCGAGAATAAAATCAATCCGGTTCCAACGGATCTCGTTCAAAACCATATTATGGCCGTAATCCGAAAATATGCACGTGCATGCGGCCTGACTGCCGAAAAAAGCAATGAAGGAAATTCCTATCTTTATAAAGGCAATTGACTTCCCATGAAACTTCAGGACAAACTTAAAACTTACCGCGATCAACCAGTTGCCCTGCTGGCAACGAATTTTTACAATCTCGAAACCCTGCAGGGTGTACTTAAGGCGGCAGCCGACTGCAAAAGCCCCATTATACTGCAGCTTACCCGAAGCTCCATTGAATACATGGGACTTCCGGTGGCCTATTTAATGGCCAGGGCCGCCATCGCATATTACGGGGTGGAAGCCTGGATACATCTCGACCATGGCGATTCTTTCGAACTGGCAGCTTCCTGCCTCGAAGCCGGCTTTGATTCCGTTATGATCGACGCCAGCGAAAAACCTTTCGAAGAGAATGTGATTATCACCCGAAGGGTGGTAGAACTCGCAGGCCGATTCAATGCCTGTGTGGAGGCTGAACTCGGATTTGTAGCCAAGCTGGGACAACCTTCCATCGAAAATGGTTTTACAAGTCCTGACGAGGCACAGCGGTTCGTTGAGGAAACCGGTGTAGATGCCCTTGCAATCGCCATCGGTACGGCTCATGGATTTTATAAACAGGAACCCAAACTGGATCTTGATCTGCTTTCACGAATCAACAGCATTACCCCGGCATCGCTGGTGCTACACGGAGGTTCCGGCATCCCGAACCCGGCGCTCATCGAAGCCATGAAAAGAGGAATCTGTAAAATAAATCTTGCCACGGAGATTAAAAACATCTTTGTTAAAACCCTCAAGAGTAGAATTGTTAACGAGGATGAAATCGACCTGCGCAAGGTATTTCCGATAGCCACCCGGGCAGTCACTTCCCTGGTGATCGATAAACTCAACGTAGTAAATGGCCTCTAAATTGTCCCTAACATGATCAAAAAGATGAAACTGCAAGGTTTAAGGCTGGTGGCATTGCTTGTTATCCTGGGTTTCCAGGCTTCATGGGCACTTATGTTTTCAAAGGATTTGCAGGCACCCGTACTGCAAGTGATTCCTTACCCGAAAAAGGTATCCCCGACCGGGCAGGCATTTACTTTTAAAAATGAAGTTACCATTGTACTGGATAAGGATGCATCCGTAGCCGACAGGTTTGCGGCCGCTGAACTCATCCGTGAACTAAAAGAAAACTGGGATATACCGGCAAAGCAGGGCATTCAGGGTAAGGGTCCTGCCATAATACTTACCCGGCATAAGGTGCCGAAAAATCTTCAAGCCCAGGGCTATCAGGTTATAACCGGAGAAAATAATGTCCTTGTCCGTGCCCCCGATGAAGCAGGCTTGTTTTACGGAACACAAACCCTGCTGCAACTTATTGTTCGTGAAAATCAAGGATTTAAAATTTCCGGAGTCAGCATAACCGACTGGCCGGATATGGAGAAACGCGCGATCCATTATGACACCAAACATCACCAGGACAAAGCCGGCTATGTCAGGGATTTTATTAAAGACCTTGCCCGGTACAAGGTGAACATGCTTGTATGGGAATGGGAGGATAAATTTGCCTACCCGAGCCATCCTGAAATTGGCGCGCCCGGTGCGTTCACCATGAAGGAAATGCAGGAATTTACACGGTTTGCAAAGCAATACCACATTCAAATAGTGCCCCTGGTGCAAGGCCTTGGACATGTGAGCTATATTCTGAAATGGCCTCAGTATAAATCCTTAAGAGAAATAGCCTCATCAAACTGGGAATTCTGCCCCTTAAAAAGCGGTACCTACAGCCTGCTTTTCGACCTCTGGAAAGATGCCATTGAAGCCACTCCGGGATCCGAATACTTCCACATAGGGTCCGACGAAACCTATGAACTTGCTGCATGCGATGCATGCAGAACAAAAGCCAAAGAAATAGGCAAAAGCGGGCTTTATCAGTTATTCATCAATAAGTCAGCAACCTATCTGGCTTCTGCAAGCCGGAAAACAATGGCGTGGGAGACACCCATGGGATGGAAAATCAGCGAATCACCGGCAAGGGGAATTGAACCGTTTAAAGGACTGGCACTAACGGAAAGCTATGATTATGAAACCCCGGAACTTGGTTATGCAAAAGAAGCCAGGACACTCGGTTTTGAAGTATTCGCCTACGATCCCAATCCGGGGGTGGTTCCACTGATGGTCCCCTATATCTTTGAACAAGGGGAAAGCAATGAGCCCAGAATAGGTAGCCTTGAAAAATCTCATCTGTTTTTAACCCATGCCGCACAATCAGGTGTATTTAACGGGATGATCAGTACATCATGGGACGATGACGGACTGCACAACCAGATGTGGATGATGCATTTTGTGAATGCCGCTGCCTGTTCCTGGAATGGAGAAGGTACCGATCCCAAAACATTCTGGGAGTCCTTTTACCTTAGTTATTATGGCAGTACAGCCATACAGATCGATTCATTGTTCAGCCTGCTGAACCAGGGTGCTTACTATTATGCCGGTACCCTGGAACGCAATGTATGGCATTATGGTGAGATCGGACAAACCCATCTTCCTGACCTGCCGAGGGGCGATGCGCTGGAATACGATCCATTCTGGAATACACAATATAAGGAAAAGGTCACCCAATCAAAAATCATGCTGGATAAAATGGATAAGGCGCTGGAGATAATTAACAAGAACAAAAAAGCCGGGGTAAGCCACCCGTATGATTTTGAGATCTTCCGCACGAGTGCGGCACTGATCAGGCATACCTGCCTTTCCTACATTGACCTTTCAACCCTCGAAAATACCATCCGTGAAGCCCATGTGAGCCGGTTCACTGATGCAAATGCTGCACTTGAACAGTTGGAGAAGGCACAATTGCTTCTTGAAAACAGCCTGGCGAGAAGGGAATACGTCTTCAATGACCTTGTAAAAACATATGAGGTTACCCGGTTACCTAAAGGTATGAATGATGAAAAAGAATTCTTCTGGCAGCAGGACAGGGCTAGGCATTTTGCCTTCCGCAGGCCGGATATGTCTTTTCTTATCTATGATGAGCAGTTGCTCGACATGGAAGGCTATCTTCAGAAGCTAAAGGATTACATTGCTTATTTTAAAGCCATTGCCATGAATTAATACCCCGATTTGCTTTTATACTTACAAACCTCCTGTTTATGAAAAAATTTCCGGTTCTATTGGTCATCCTTTCCCTGAACCTCCTCATCCTTGCCTGCGCAAAGGAAAAACCCGTCCTGTCACCGGAAAAGATAAGTTTTATCACCGGTCAGTATGATCATATCCTGTCGGAATCAAACGACCTTACGCAGTTCCCACGCACAATTGACAGCAACAACCAACTTGTGAGTACGGATATTTATGATTGGACCAGTGGTTTCTTTGCAGGCAACCTCTGGTACTTGTTTGAACTTACCGGTGATGAAAAATGGAAAAATGAGGCCGTAAAATGGACGGAAGCCCTGGATACAATACAGTACTGGAGCGGCAACCACGATGTGGGCTTCATGATGAACTGCAGTTACGGAAACGGACTCCGGCTTACCGGCACGGAGGAATATAAAAAAATATTGGTTCAGACTGCTGAATCATTATGCAAAAGGTACAATCACAATACAAAGTGTATTGAATCGTGGGACTACCGTAAGGCCTGGAATGATACAACCGAATGGTTCTTCCCGGTTATCATCGATAACATGATGAACCTGGAATTGCTCTTTGAAGCCACCAGGTTGAGCGGAAATAATCATTATACGGAAATCGCCCTCCAGCATGCGGCTACCACAATCAAAAATCATTACCGGCCTGATTATTCATCCTACCATGTGGTAGATTATGATACAATTACCGGACAGGTTCTCGACAAGGCCACCTGCCAGGGATTTACCGATGAATCGTCATGGGCACGTGGTCAGGCCTGGGGTCTTTACGGTTTTATTGTTTGTTATCGTTACACGAAAGACCCTAAATTCCTCACTTTTGCAGAAAACATCGCCAATTATATCATCCATTATCCCGGCATGCCGGAAGACGGGGTTCCGTATTGGGACTATAATGTAACGGATACGGGTTTGACACCGGAATGGAAATACGATGCATCCCGGTTTCCTGTAATTCCACGGGATGCATCTGCAGCCGCCATTACCTGCTCAGCCCTTTTTGAACTGGGTTCGTTTTCCGCCACCTACGGTGAAGAATATAAGCGCACAGCAGAACGGTTGCTCAGGTCACTCGCTTCGCCGGCCTATTTTGGATCGGATCAGAACCGGTTTTTTATCCTGAATCATTGTGTTGGAAGCATTCCGCATGGCGCTGAGGTTGACAAGCCGCTTGTATATGCCGATTATTATTTCCTGGAAGCACTCCTCAGGCAGAAGGCGCAACAATAATTCCTTCCCGGGACCCGGTATTTCAGCTATAACCGCTGGATTGTCATTCCGCCGTCGACCCTGACAACCTGTCCGGTTGAATAAGGAAGCTTCCCCGTCGCCATGGCAGCTGCCACCCTGCCAACATCCTCCGGAGTTCCCCATCGCTTCTGCAGGGCGAGGCCCTGTTGAAACAACCGGTCATACTTTTCCGTTACACCGGCAGTCATATCCGTTTCAATAATACCGGGTTGTATTTCATACACGGGAATATCGAATTCTCCGAGCCGCACTGCCCAAAGCTTCGTTGCCATAGCAATACCCGCCTTTGATATACAATATTCACCGCGGTTGACTGAGGCAACTGAAGCAGAAACAGAGGAAACATTGATGATACAGTAAAAACCGGAAGGATCTGCTGCCTTTTGTTTTATCATTTGTCCTGCAACCAGTTGTGTCAAAAAGTACGGACCCCTAAGGTTCGTATTCATAACCATATCAAAACTGGCTTCGGTGGCTTCCAGAATATCCCTTCTTTCGGGTGGGGCAATCCCGGCATTATTAACCAGCACGTTCAATTGTCCGAAATGCACCAGCGCCTGGCTGACCATCTGATTCCGGTCCTTTTCTTTTGAAACATCTCCTTTCACATAAATAACCTGACTTCCCATTGACCTCAATTCATTCAATACCTGAATTACCTCAGATTCGTCTCGTCTTCCGTTAATGGCCAGATCGAATTGCTCCCTGGCCATTTCCCTGGCGATACCGAGCCCAATGCCCCGGGTTCCGCCTGTAACTAGTGCTGTTGGATTCATAATTCAGGTATTTCCATCCAGGTTCGTTTGGCCCAGCTTTCAAGTCCCTTTTCAGCCAGCTGAACTCCTTTTGCCCCTTCCTTCAGGTTCCATGGAAAGGGTTCATTCTTTACAATATGCCGCAGGAACAATTCCCACTGTATCTTAAAGGCATTCTCGTACGACTGGTTTTCACCTACCTTTTTCCAGTTTTCGTAAAAATTGATGGGCTGTGGAACATCCGGGTTCCAAACCGGTGCCGGAGTATTTTCATAATCCTGCGTCCAGCATTCGCGCAAACCGACCACGGCGGAACCCTTTGTTCCATCTACCTGCAGCGTCAGCAAGTCGTCGCGTCTGACCCGGGTTGTCCAGGAAGAATTAAAACTGGCCACCACGCCCCCCTCCAGCAGGAAAGTGGTATAGGCCGCATCATCGGCAGTACAAGCGTATACCTTTCCGGATTCATCCACACGTTCAGGAATATGTGTTGCTCCCAGACAAAAAACCCCCTTTACAGGTCCGAATACGTTATCGAGAAGGTATCGCCAATGGCAGAGCATATCGAGAATGATCCCGCCTTCCTCTTCTTTCCTGTAATTCCAGCTGGGTCGCTGTGGGTGCCGGGTAAATCCCTCAAAGACCCAGTACCCGAATTCTCCCCTCACAGACAGAATCCTGCCAAAGAAGCCGCGTACAATAAGTTCTTTAAGTTTTACCATTCCCGGCAGCCATAATTTATCCTGAACAACGCCATGTTTGATACCGGCATGTTCAGCCAGGCGGTATAATTCCATTGCCTGGTTTGTGCTGGCTGCCACCGGTTTCTCACAGTAGATGTGCTTACCGGCACGAATGGCCATTTTGATGGCATCCACGCGCCGGCTCGTTGTTTGTGCATCAAAATAAACAGGATACTGCGGGTCATCCAAAACGGACCTGAGATCGGTTGTATATTGTATAATGCCCGACTGGTCCGCGAGTTTTTTCAGCTTTTCCTCATTTCTTCCCACCAGGACAGGAACCGGAAGAATAAACTCATCCTCTCCGGCAGCGGCTCCCCCCTGACGAATGATTTCCACTATTGAGCGCATCAGGTGCTGGTTGCTACCCATTCTGCCGGTAACCCCGTTCATGATGATCCCGATCCGGTGAATCACTCTTTTTTCATTCATCATCTATGTTTTTGTTAAATATGAATCCTTTATTTTTTCCAGGTACCGGTGCTGATCTTCGGCCCAATAAGCTTCAGAAAAAATCTCCACTTCAATGAATCCGTTAAAACCGTTACTCTCAACCCATTCCCTGATGAGGGGAATATTGATACATCCTTCTCCCATCACCCCCCTGTCGTTTAAAAAGTCTGTCGTTGGAACTTTCCAGTCACATACATGAAAGGCAAATAAATGGCCTTGTGCGGCACATCGTTTAATTTCCGATTCCAGGTCGGGATCCCACCACACATGGTATACATCCAGAGCCACGCCCACACTGCCGGCATGAATGGTTTCTGCCATTGCATTGGCCTGCCTGATGGTATTTACTGCAGAACGGTCGCCCGCATACATGGGATGCAGAGGCTCAATGGCCAGTTTGACACCCGCTTTTTCGGCAAGGGGATATAATCGTACAATGCCTTCGAGTATCTGTTCGCGCGATTTTTCCAGTGACTGGTCCTTTTCGGAACCACATACCAGTACAATCAGCGGTGCCCCCACGGCCACAGCCTGTTCTATAGCAACGTAGTTATCATCCAATGCTTTCTGCCTTTTAGCAGCGTCCGTGGAAGGGAAAAAACCGCCCCGACAAAGGGATACTACATGCATTCCATGATCATCGAGCAGGGTTCTGACCCGACTGAGATTTTTGTTTTCAAGCACGTTTCGCCACAGGGTGATTCCATGTATCCCGGCGGCATGATAATTCAGGATGCAGGTTTCAATTCCCCACGGCCGGGTTGTCATAGTGTGCAGGCAAAGCCTGGAAAAATCTTTCAAAATACTGGCCATAGGGTATTAAATTAATCCGCTAAAAAAGGTATAATAACTGCTCCTGTTTATTAATCGCTGAAGATAAAGTGCCGCTTCCCGGGCATGATAATCGCCCCACATTGATGATTCTCCGCAGGGAATCTTCATTCCTTCGGGAATATAATCCCAGCCGTTCGGCCTGTGGTAAACGGAGTGCAGGATCAATCCCTGGTGTTCCCGCTTAGTGTTCAGATACGGTTCTCCAAGTAGCGTATCCATGATTGTCAGTCCTGCCTGCCCATAGCGCTCAGCTTCCGGCATTGATTTTTTCATGCTAAAATAATTCCCAAGGCGGAGCAATCCCTGGGCGGCAATAGAAGCTGCTGAACTGTCAACCGGCTCAGAGTCATTGAAAGGATTAGCATTATTATTCAGATAATCTCCAAGTTTCGACAGGCCGGGAGCACCGGTATCCCAATAAGGTATACCGTCCGCAGCAGCGTTTTTTATATAAAAGTCACAGGTTGCGGTGGCTGCTCTCAACAAAACGGATTCCAGGTGTTCCTTTCCGCCGGCATCTTCCAAATCGGATGCAGGCAGTACATGCAGGAGTTCCAACTGTTCCGAAAATCCAAGCATGGCCCAGGCAAGTCCGCGTGTCCAGGTGGTAAAGCCGGAATAACCCTGCTGGGTGCCCGGGCACCGATAGCAGCCGTCATTGGTATTAAAAAGGGATTCATGTGCCACCCTGCCCCAAACATCATACACATCCCGTCCCTCCCCATAAAAAACCGACCAGGAGGCCGTGGTGGCAAGATGTTCCATGGCACGGTGCAGCAGGTTGACAGTAGCGTCATTATCAATTTTCAGAACATGATCAAGTAAATGACTGATAATCAGAATACGGCATGACCTTATAGTGTCTATAAACAAGGAATGAGGTCCGTTAAAAGAATAGATAAAACCGCCACCCCTGGTCCTGGTCCAGCGGTTTGCCTGCACTGCTCCTGATACTTTCAGGGCAAGTTCGTAAAAATTTTTCTCCTTTGAATTATAGGGCAGCCTTCCCTCGCGCATGAGTCGATGGAGGTTACCATACGTACTGATATTGTTGAAACCATGGTCATGCACGCCGGTATCGCTTACATGTCCGGCCATTTTTGCAATGGTATCTTTTTTACCCCAGGCAGCAAATTCGGAATCCTCCGTTGCATCGAACTGCAAAATGGCCGAACCGATCTGAAATCCCTGGGTCCATTCCGTCCATCCCCTTGGAGTATACTTACCCTGTACGGTAAAAACCGGTGAACCTTCGCCGGCATTGCCTTGCTGCCTGATCATCCTGATCTTTTCTCCGGAGATGCTCCAGAATTCCCGCAGTTTATTTTCGAAATCTGCTGGTTTCAATTGGTATTTGATGCGGATCATAGGTTAGCTTTATAATCTGTACTTGAGGCACTATTTGCTCAAAATACGAAAATCCTGCTGAAAATAAAACATTATTTCAAGGCAATTATCCTGGGCTTGGGTTTGGTAACCTGTAAGGAGATCTCATCAAAAATTTCTGTGGCTGTGGTAATGCCCTGCAGCGGTTTAAGCATAGCAGCCGGATCCGGCTCGGGAATGCTCATGCCTGCGATCACAGGCACTGCCATGCTGCCCATTTCTGCCACAATATCTGCCACGTATACCAGGGCCGGTTGACCGGTCTTGTATTCATCCGAGGTCATCTTCACCACATTGTATTCCGGAAAAGTGTCATTAAAATCACCGGCAAGGTTAACCTCAATCCGGCATATCCATCTGGTTCCCGGCGATACCCTTACCCGGGTGGTAAAATAGCCTGGTTTGGGTGTTGCACCTGTAATAGCAAGTTGTTCAGGTTCCATGTCTGCAAGACTGCCGGCTTGTTTTTCCACTCTGTCCACTTCAAACCACATGGGAAGTGCTACCGGTACAGCCGCTTTCCCTTCCCAGTCATTTAGTCCCGCCCTGCTGGTCACAAAAACCGTCCGGGTTCTTCCGGTTACCGGATCCTCAAGCCAAATGGCAAATGTAGGCGATTCTCCAAAGGCCGATTCCTGTACAAGCTTTTCATTGATGTGTATCCTGAATTCGATTTCGGTCTTGTTCCAGGTTCGGGCAAATGCATAAAAAACAAGGGCTCCTGCGATGATGAACGCTGTCACAAGGCCAAACAGAAATACTTTTTTGAATTTTCCGGTACGCATAGGGCAATGGTTAAACCTCATTTGATATTTCAAAACCCCTCCTGTATGTATTCTGTGCCATGGCGGAGGCATTGGCATCATTCAGAATGGTTTCGGATTCGGGAGAAAAAAGCAGTTGTTTGTTACCTGCGCGATAGGAAAGATTCGACAGGTGGATCAGAACAGAACTGTTGTGTCCTTCCAGGATATTGCCGTTGGGCTGATTTCTGGTACGGATGCAGTCGATGTAATTGAGGATATGGGCCTTCAGGGGGAAGATACCCTTGTCTTGTTCCACCAGCTTTTCGTCCTTATCAAACACCTGCCACCCGCCTCCCATGCGCCCCACATACATCATTTTTTTCGTACCGTATATATCGATCCGTGTTGCGTTTTGCATCCATTTGGGATAGATGTCACCAAAACGTACGTCGGGTCCTTCTTTTTGCATATAGGGAGTGCATTCACCGGTCTGCAAGGTAAGTACAAAGTTACCGTAATCGAAGGTTGTCATCTGATAATCGGGAATTTCCCGCTTATCATCGAAGAAATACCTGCCACCGGCGGTATATACCGATTTTGGAAATCCCGGATTATCAAGTACAAGCCTGGCAAGGTCGAGTTGATGAATGGAACCTCCCGAGGTGATAGGACCTCCTGAATAATCCCAGTAATAGATCCATGCTTTGTTCCGTGATATGCTGTAGGGTACTTTCGGAGCCGGTCCGAGCCACATGTCCCAGTCGATTGTGTCGGGTGGGGCGCTACTTTCTTTTTCTTTAAAAGGCACCGGTCCATCGAGCAATTCACGTACATGTACGGCCACGATTTCTCCCAATCCTCCCTGCCTGATGTACTCTCTGGCCGTGAGCGCATAATCGGCGCTCCGGTTCTGGGTACCGCACTGAACGATGCGCTCATACTTATTGGCTGCACGGATCATTTGCTGACCTTCAAAAATGGAATGCGAAACAGTTTTCTCCACGTAAACATCCTTACCGGCCTGGCAGGCCCATATGGTGGCAAGGGCGTGCCAGTGCTCGGGAGTGGCAATAAATACGCCATCCACTTCCTTGTCCTCAAAGACCTTTCGCATATCACGCACTGTAATAGGTTTGAAATGCTGAATCTTCTCAAGTTCCGCAGTGGCGTACCCTACCCGGGTGTCATCCACATCGCAGACATATTTTATCAGAATATTTGCCCCGCTTTTGGCAGCCTCCAGGATAAGCATGCTGCCGTATGAACCTGCACCGATCAGCGCCAGTACCACCCGGTCATTGGGTCCCTTGTTTCCTGCTGCAGCAAAGGAGGATTTAATCTCCTTCCTGTAAGAGGGTACTGTTCCCTGGGTTCCGGATACCGGATCAGGTGCAACCTCATTCTTATTGGATGATTTGCAGGATGCCCCCAGGGTTAATCCTGCGGCACCTACGGATGCCAGCCTGAAAAAATTTCTACGCTTCATATTTTGTTGTTTATCGTTTTATAAATTTTACGCACTAATAATCTGATCCCGTGGGCCTGAAAGCATTGATTTCCACCAGGGGATAAAGTTCCATGGCTGCTTTACGCAGGTCTGCAGCTTCCTTTTGCTTACCGAGGGCTCCCAATGCAAGTGAACGGCAAAACATACCGGTTGCAATATTCCTGTTGTTCGTACTATGAGCAGGTTGTTCTTCCAGCATGGCCGCATATATCTTATGCGCCTTATCTGCTTCGCCTAACGCCTCATATGCCTGTCCCCTGTATATCTGAAATGCGCTGTGGATATCCACACTGTCTGAAATCACCTTCAGGTAATATTCGCGGGCAACTGTTTTTTCCCCTTTTTTCATCAGTGCATTGCCAATCTTGTAGTTATTCCTGGCGTGGATGGCATTCGGCTGTTCCGCCACTTCAAGGTTTTCGGGGTAGGTAAGAGACAGCCTGTAACAATCAAGGGCCTTGGCAAAATTCCCCTTTGCAAATTCAATATCACCTTGCTTAATATTGCTTTGTTCCCACAGCTGATGGATGTCGTATTGTCCCTCCCAGGAATTAAAATGTATGGATTTCAGCCATTTCAGTGCATCCTCGTACCTTTCGGTGATCACGTAAAGTTCGATTAACTGATTAGCTGCCTGATTATAGGCTGCTACAACCTTTGTATTTTCTTCGAAAAGGCGGATCTGGTCGGCAACCGGAAGTTTAAGTTCTTTATTAAGCCTTCCAAGTTCCACAATAGCCATTCCCGCCGTGGGTTCGATACGTATGGCCGATTGGTATGCCATCCGGGCTTTCTCCAATTCTCCAACCTCTTGGTAAGCAACCCCAAGATTACGATATGCCACGGCATTTTTCGGATATACGGCCACTGATTTTTCCCAG
The DNA here is from genome assembly GCA_035258345.1 of Bacteroidales bacterium. Lineage (GTDB taxonomy): Bacteria > Bacteroidota > Bacteroidia > Bacteroidales > UBA10428 > UBA5072. The sequence goes on along the minus strand of DATEVU010000114.1, from coordinate 22,489 downwards.
CATCGTATGGCTTCTTCCTTTCGGGAATGACTATAAAGAAAGTTTCCCAACAGGTAGGATGCAAGTCCGTCCTCCGGATTACGTTGTAATGCCCATTCAAGCACCATCATGTCCTCAAGCCGGTTTGGGAAACAATATGCCGGACTGGTTGAAGATGCTTTGAGAATTAGTTCATCCGGTTTACCCGGATTGCCTGCCAATGAATTATAATAAGCCTTGTGGTAGTATGAAAGGGGCGAAATACCGACTGATTTCGGTTCCGTCACAAAATCAAGCATGCGTATTGCTTCGTTGTAACTTCCAAACCGGGCAAACTGAATTGCCAGCGCCAGGTGATTTTCATTATCAAGGCGTGTCAGCGAGAGCAGTTTTTCCAGCATGAGTGCGGTTACACTTTCCCCGGGATCCTTCCGGTTACATGAAAGAAACAGGATGGCCTGTGCAAAATGGTTGAGAGGATCTGTTTCGAGCGCCTGACCTGCAAGCCGGCATGCCCGCTCCAAATCACCAAGCTGATAATGCAGCAATGCCGATGCATCAAGGGTTCCTGTGGTGTTAACATGGCCCTGAATGCCTTTTTCGATGCAGGCAAGGGCTTTTTCCGGATTATGCATTCTTCCATAGATTGCCGCCAATTGTTGGTATGAAGCAACAAAGAAGGGTTCAGCGTAGGAGGACCGGTTTAAATTGAATACCGCTTCTTTAAGGTTTCCGTGCCAATCCTGTGCCAATCCCCTGTTATAAATTGCTTCAAAATAGTCTTCATCCCGGTCGGTAGCCCGGTTGAAGTATCCGATCGCTTCAGCGAACAATCCATCTTTCATAGCCATGATCCCCAATGCTGTATTGGATCGTACGTCACCGGGATCCCGGCGGATCGCCTCGTTATAGTATTTCCGGGCCCGTGCAGTTTCATTATACCTGTTGAATTTATCTCCTGCAAGAAAAAGTGCATCGGTAGAAGTCATTTCGGTTTCCGGTGCAGTTTCGGGCATGGGATTCGGAAGGGGAGGATTTAGCGGCCGTTCATGTTTGAATGACAGCAGGGTATCTCCCAAAGCTGCCAATACATGCATGCCTATATCATACAACCCGTAATTGGCTGGTATCTCGGCCATTCCATTGAAAGGACTGGAAGGATCGGCATCCACCGATTTCCTGAAAAGCTCCGCTCCATGGCTTGTAAGGATAACGACCGCACCTTTGTTGATTCCTGTTGGTGACCATCCGAAACGAATTTGATTATCTTCCGCCTTCAGTCTGAGCGAACCCTCGAGGTTGGCATAATCAAAAACACCTATATCGCGGACAGGGAACCAGAAATGTGAAAATGTTTTTGTCTCCCCGGGCATAATCCAAAAAAGACTGGGCTGGTTATCGGAATAAGCTCCGGCCTGGGGTTCAAAATAGGGCAGGTCACCATCGGTCAGCAGTTTTTCCCACAGGCGACCGGCAGGTGCCGTTCCCCAGGTCCATAATTTCTTACCCCGAACAATGTGGTGATCTGCAACATGCACCATGCCGGCATTTGCTTCGGGACTGTAACCGCCAAAGAAATCGGATCTTGAATCCACTGCAAAGTAGCTTGTGGCAGCCTGTGTGTTTTTCCAATAACTGATGTCAACCCCGTTATTTACAGGCCAGTGATAAAACTCCTTCTTTTCGTGTCCTGTCATGATCTCCCCCGGAATTACAGCCTGGTAATTTTCCGTAGCCCTGACTGCGCTTGTAGCCCAATATTGAAATCGTTGTATGAAAGGTGTACAATTGTATAACCTCACCCGGGTCTCCACCCAGTTCCGGTGGGGATGCACGGTTGTGCCAACAGACCAGCGCATGCCGGTAAGCCTTTCTATTTCACCTACCCAAACTGTTTTAGAACTGTCGGGATTCTCCACCAGGGTCCAATCGGTATCCCTGAAACCCGTGGGTCTGTGCCCTATCGGAAAGTTCCATTCGATACCACCAGAAATCCAGGCACCTGTAATCCCAACCAGTGCAGGTTTAATTACGGTCTGGTTATAAAGGAATTCATACCCGTTGGTTTTATCTTTTGCCCCATGCAAACGTCCCCCGATTTCAGGAAGAATTAACGCCTTCACAAATTCATTTTCGATGTAAAGTGCATTGTAGGTCCTGCTTCCCCTTACATTGGTCAGCCGGTCGAGCATGGTATAAGGATACCTGTTTTCATCCCAGTCAGGCATGATTTCGGGTGCCATAACGCCATATGTTGGCAGGGTTAAAGGTTCACGATAAATTTTCACCTGACCGGCTATTTTGCCTGAAACAATCAGTATGGCAAGCATACAAAGCACAATTCGCAATCCTTTCATGCTTCCTGAAGTTTAACTGTTATATTCATAATTCATAATTCATAATTCTCACCGCGGTACTGCTTTCCCGTATACTTCAATCCAGTCGAGTCGAGAACAGGCAATGCTCCACCCCCCGCGCATCAGATCTGTAAATCCTATTTCATCCACCCTTGAAAGGTCGGGATTTGGCACCGGGGAACCTTCCACGACCGCTGCAATATCGAGTTCATACCATGTTATATCCGCAAGGTTAAATTCAGATACGCGCCAGTCTTTTGACACATCATCACATTTATCACTGACAAGCCAGGTTCCATCCGCAAGTTTAAGAATGATATGCAACCTGCGCAGTCCGGATTGTTTGGACCTCCATACAATTTTTGCAAAATTTGACAGGTCAACATAGCTTGTCGGGTTTTTCAGGGTAACCGCCCAGTTTCCCGTACACAGACCCGACCATATATAATAGGGATCATCTGGGGGTCTTGGGTGATGGCTCTTTTTGATACTGTCTGCTCCGGGTCCGTAAAGTGACAAAACAAGGTCTTTATTAGCGACGTGTTCCTGTGTTACTGGCGTGGCAGCCGGGATTTCTTTCCAATCCTCCCTGAAAAACAGACGGGGCCTGTATTCTGTTACATCACCGGCTTCATTGTTACGGGGTCCGTAGTGGGGAAGCTCCTGACCGAACTCATAAGCACCAATATCAGGGCCACTTCCGGTAAATTTATCATTCATGTTTGCAATAGGAATTGCCTTATCAATAACTTTTGCGCCCGCTTTGGGTCTCAGATCCTGTATTTCCCTTTCAGGGACCGGAGGATTCGGGAACTGAACATTTTCAAAAGTCTCACCAAGCACGAGATGTTCGATCCCGTGTTTTTCAATTTCAGAAAAAGGGTGTTTTCCTATATTGGCGACATATGTACCCGCAAAGATGCCAACAGCATCATAATCAAAGCTGCAATGTTTCCAGGGTTTGATAATGTCCGCGGCATATGGATTCCCTGCCCCGTAATCACCCCATTTCACACCGCCGTCGGGTCCCCCTATAGCCAGGTTATTCCGGAACCAGGCATAATCCATTGAATCATTGCCGCTCAGCCCGGCTCCTACTTTTACCACCGTATTATGCATGACCACGTCACCCTGGCTGAACCTTTTCAGCTTAAAAGCACCATGGATGAGGTTGTACATGCTGTTCCTGAAAAAATAATTGGGGCCACCCAATCCTGGTTGCGAACTCAAACCTACGAAGCAATTGGTGATCCGGTTCCGGAATATCCGGCAATTTGAAAAACAAAAATCAGCCTCAATGGCGTCATCCGCACCCCTGAAGATGTCGTTGTTGTAAATATCAATACAGGTTTGATTTACAACATGCTGATCTTCCATGGTGGAAATACAATCCCTGAATCCGGCAACCCGGTTGTAACAGATCACATTTCCCGGCCCCGTCATTTCTATGCCTTCGCCGATGTTGGCCCCATGGGCTCCCATGGCTTCGTTGGTCCATTCACAAATGCCTGTCAGCACATTGTCACATATATAGCAGTTTTCAGCACCCGGCTTATAGGCGACAATGCCATATACGGCATGGATGGTACAACCTGTGATCATGCAGTTTTCAGCACCGTTCATCTGGATCCCGATGCCCTCGGGTTTCAGGTTGGTGACATGAAGTCCCTCAATATAAACCCATTTCCGGTTATTAACATCAATGTAAGTAAAACTTGCGTTTCCTTTTGAACACCTGTAAACTTTTGGACGTTCGCGGGTGCCGCTGATGGTGCGCAACGTATCATATTCACCCGGGGCAATGTCAATGATCTCGGCACTTCCCCCGATAACCGGAACAGCCCTTGTACGCGCCGTAACCGTTCTTTCGGACGAACCGCCGTCAGGATCCGTAAGCGTAAGCCTGATTTCATATTCGGTATCCGGTTTCACATCGAAAATGCTTCCGGAATGCTTGTTTTTCCAGGTAAATACAAGGTTCTTACCGGCAGGCACCCTGAATAATGACATTCCATCGTGCCATGCATCCTTTCCCTTTTCACGGAATTTTACCAGGACTACTCCGTTTGCGTTATCATCGCCTTCAATGGTCCATTCCATGGCAAGGTTAATAAAAGTAGGGTAAGGTGTTGTAATCTTTCCGGGTATGGAGCGATTTTGCGCCAATCCCGAAGAAACATATAGTATGTTCATTAACAACAGTACAAAAAGTACGTTTTTCATAAGAAAACAGGTTACGGAAATTTTGAGTTAAAAATAATAAAAATCCAAATACTATTTCATTAAATTTCCTATTTTTGTATTCAACTTACATTTCATTACTATTTTTATAAATATGAAAAGGTATAGTAAGATCTGCAAAGATGAAATGCGATTACAGGGTTTTTCAAAAAAATATTCAAAAACGTATGAATTTACACAATTTGAGACGTAAATCAATGCTGTTTTGTTTTGGTGCAGTTCTGGCGTCTTTATGCAATGGACAGTCGACAGTATCTTCCGGGGATTTAACAGGAGGGCAGGGAGGCTGGAAGGTACTGGGCCCCGGTGGCGGAGGGGGTGTGCTCAAACCCACTGTAAGTCCTTTCGATGAAAACTTTGTAATGACCCATTGTGATATGACGGCGGCTTATGTTTCGCACGACGGCGGCAGGAACTGGAAAATGAAAAACCTGGGAAATGTTCCTGATGATTTTGAATTCGATCCGGCCGATCCCAATACGGTATATGCTGCCACGCGTGGTTTCCTGCACAGCGAAGACAGGGGATCCGGAATAAGCATGCTGCTCAGATCGGATGACAGAGGCAGCTCCTGGCGGATCATTTTCCCCAATGTGGAAAGAGCTGTAAAAGTTGAAAGGTTACAGAGTACCTCCCTGAAACCGTCTGACATCATGGCAGGAGCCATCAATGGTACCATTCAGAAAGTGCGGGTGGATCCTTCGGATAACAAAAGGATATTTATCGGACTGGCACCGCTGATCGATTATATGGGCCCCGGAAGAACCAAAGGGATTGAAGAAACGGCAAAACTCCTGCTTTCCAAAGACCGTGGTGAAAGCTGGGAAATTGTTGCCAAACTGCCGGGAAAAAGTGTGATGGGCATATTTCCCGCCGGCAAGGGTAACCAGGTGGTGGTGATCACCGAACGTGCAGGTGTACGGATCGATGCCATTGCCGGTACATCACGCATGCTTCCGCTGCCGGTCAGCAGTCTTACAGCAGTTGAAGGAGGAAGGGGTGCCTCCGGCGACCTGATCTATCTGCAGTCCGCCTTTGGACGGGATGCTGACGATACATGGGGTGGAATGTATGTATCATCCGACTTGGGAGATACATGGACACAAATCAATGAAGGGCTTCTTAACGGCATTGCAAAAGGCAGGAAGCCTGGGTTCAGGCAAGGCCTTGCGGTATGTGCTTCAGTGCCCGGGGTGGTCTATATTTCCACCGTCAACCCGGTAACCAACGCCAAAGGAAAAACGGTAGGCATCTTTTGTATCTTTAAAACCACCAATGCAGGCCGGCAGTGGGTTCCGGTACTAATGTCCTCCACCCCCGACGGTTACATCACAGGGAACTTTAAAGGTTCCTGGATGGAGGAGAGTTTTGATCCGGGCTGGGGCGGAAGTCCCATTGACCTCGGGGCTGCCCCCGGGAATCCTGATGTGTGTTTTGCCGGTGATAACGGGAGGGGCTATAAAACCACTGATGGTGGTAAAACCTGGGAGCAGGTTTACAGCCGTAACAATCCCGACGGATCCTATTCCAACAACGGTCTCAATGTTACCACATGCTACGGGGTGCATTTTGATCCATTCGACAGCAACCACTATTTCATCTGTTATACCGATATGGGTTTGTTCCATACGTTTGACGGAGGCAGCAGCTGGTTCCATTCCCTGAAAGACATTCCACGCGATTGGCAGAATACCTGCTATGAGGTGGAGTTCGATCCTGCAATCCGCGGAAAAGTCTGGTCAGTCTGGGCCAATGCCCATGACCTGCCAAGGACTAAAATGTTCGGGGGAGCAGGATTCGGATTTTTTTCAGGCGGGGTAGCCGTGTCGGAAGATGGAGGCAAGTCGTGGCAAAAAAGCAACAAAGGGATACCGGAAAATTCCGTATGCACCAATATAGTACTCGATCCCAACTCTCCACCCCAATCGCGTACCTTATATGTCAGCGTGTTTGACCGGGGGGTATATAAGTCCGTTGATGGCGGTAAAACCTGGAATGCATGCATTGCGGGACTGGGCAGTAATCTTTTCGCCTGGCAGGTGCGTCAGAATGCTAACGGAAGACTATTTGTGCTTTTTGCCCGGGGTGAAACCCGGGGTAAGCCCGTGGACGGAGCTATTTATTACAGCGATGACAACGCTTCCACATGGAAAAAAATGAACCTGCCCGACAGCATCAATGGTCCGCACGACCTGCTTATTGATCCTGGAAATCCCAACACCATGTATGTCAGTTGCTGGCCAAGGACTGCGAATGGAAAAGACTTTCATGGTGGTGTGATCAAAACTGAGGATGGCGGCCTGAGCTGGAAACAGGTTTTTGATGAAAGGGTACGGGTGAATGCTGCCGGACTTGATCCGCAAAACCCGGAAACCATTTTCATCAATACTTTTCACAATGCGGCATATCGGAGTGATGACGCCGGAAAATCATGGAAAAGGATCGAGGGTTACCGGTTCAAATGGGGCCAGCGTGCTATCCCTGATGTCAACCATCCGGGCATGCTATTCCTTACTTCCTACGGCGGCAGTGTCTTCTACGGGCCTTCTGACGGTTTTCCGGGAATTGCCGATGATGTGGTTAATATGCCCGACGGTTGGTGGTAAGGTATTGCATTTATAATGAATCAAAGTAGGCAACTGCTGCTGCAAGGTCTGCTTCCTGCCGCAGGTTCAGTATTTCTTTTCTGCAATAGGCTTCCACTTCAGGTCCGTGGTTTGCCATCAGTGTAATCAGGTCCTTTTTGCCTTTGATTTCTATTGGCACTTCCCCCCGTACTGCTATAAAGTAAACAGCCGGTTTATCAACAATTGACGGAGGGGTTTCAGGAATGATCCCGTTGGAAGGGGTTCCTTCCTTGTAATCTTTCCAGTTCCTTTTGTAAAGTACACTGTTCCCCAGGTAAATTACCGTCAGAAATCCACTTTTGTTACCCGATGAAGCTGCATAGGAAGTAAACACCATCTCCCTGTTATTCAGTTGTATCTTCAGTATCTCTGCCTTGCCCGAAATGTTGTAATACTTTCCGTCGGGCATTCTCACCTCAACCTCATCATCCAGGGCATTGTAACGCATCGGCATCTCAGAAAACATCACATTGTTGCGTGTGTAGATCTTCCCGTTTATAAAGGATTCTTCGAGATAAACCGATCCCTTGTAGTTTTTTGCAACCCACGAACCAGGGTTTGGGCCAGTTGAACTGCCATTGAACCGCATCTCCGAAGAAAAATCCTGAAGTGTCCTGTTGATTGTGCTGAAATCCTGTCCGTAACTACGATACAGGAAGGCGGAATACAGCAATAGGGTTACATAGTAATATTTCATCGTTGAATGTAAGCATTGGCTGTATGGGAAATACATAATCCATCCATCCAAAGATACCCAATAAAGTTTCGAAATTATAATTCAAATATGACATAATGTTTCGTAATATTTGCATTCCGGTTTTTTTATCATAATTTTATCACATGAATGGATCAGCAAAATTGCCATGTCAAATTCAAGCATATGAAAGAATATACTTGCGAAAGGCCACTGATGTTGTTAATTGACCCGAAGTTTTAAGGAAACTGATCCCATGGATGTTTTGGCCCTTACTGAGAAGCTGATTTCCTATAATTCTGTCAATCCGCCCGGCAATGAAGCTCCTGTGGCCGAATATGTCGGCACCCTGTTGTCGCATGCCGGATTTGAGGTAACCTATGAAGTGTTCGGTGAAAACAGGCTGCACATGATTGCTGAAAAGGGCGTTCCCAACCAGGGCCTTCCCCTTGTATTTTCCGGGCATTTTGATACGGTTCCGCTGGGAAACCGTCCCTGGAAGCATGACCCGTTCAAAGGCCAAAGGAGCAGGGACAAAATCTACGGACGCGGATCGAGCGACATGAAAGCAGGACTGGCAGCCATGATCTGCGCGGCTGTTACAGTTCCGCAATCGGAATTCCCGCAGGAGGGGCTCCGGCTTATCTTTACAGCCGGTGAAGAACTGGGTTGCCAGGGCATCCTGCATCTTGTTGCCCATTCCGGGGCGCTGGGCGCGGCTGGAGCTCTTGTTATCGGCGAACCTACCGGTAATGTACCTGCCATCGGTCATAAAGGCGCTATCTACCTGAAAGCAGTTACTGCAGGCAAAACGGCTCATTCATCAATGCCTTCCCTGGGTAATAATGCCATTTACAAGGCTGCACGCGCCGTTTCAAAGATCGAAGATTTCCGGTTTGATGCTGAAAAGGATCCGCTGCTCGGATACCCCACCCTCAATGTGGGCAAGTTTAACGGCGGCATGAACATCAATTCTGTACCTGACCATGCCGAGTTTACCATTGATGTGAGAACTACCCCGGCATCTGCGCATGAAGCCATCCTTGAAAAGCTCGGAAGGGAACTTGGCATTGAAACGAGACTGGAGAAGCTGACCGACCTGCAACCGGTTATTACCGGTGAAGCAGAGAAATTCGTTCAGCTTGTTTACCGGCTCTGTTCCGAAGAAGGCATCCGCGACCCCCTTCCACTGGCCTTGCCATTTGTAACAGATGGTTCCGTGCTGCAGCCCTTTTACAGGGGTGTGCCCACTATAATCATGGGGCCGGGTCAGCCTGATATGGCACATCAGACGGATGAATTCTGCTATATCTCAAAAATAGAACAAGCTGAACGATTGTACCGAAAAATAATAACATCCTGGAGGAATAACAATGCACACATATCCTGAAAAAATAACCCAAGAGGAACAACTGGAAGAAATCCTTTCCAGGCCCGGTGACAAGGTGACCGAAATGGTTGCAAGGCTCGATGGCGATATTATATTTCTCGGCATCGGTGGTAAGATAGGCCCTTCACTGGCATTGATGGCAAAACGGGCCTGTGAAAAAGCGGGAGTTAACAAGCGTATTGTTGGTGTTTCCCTGTTTGAATCGGCAGCCAATCAAAAAAAGGTCGCTGACCATGGTATTGAAACCATCCATGGCAACCTGCTTGACATGGATTTTATTAAAAGCCTGCCCGCATTAAAGAATGTGTTTTTTCTTGCGGGCATGAAATTCGGATCCCTTGAAGACCTGTCCCTCACCTGGGCTGTAAATTCATTTCTGCCTGCCCTGGTGGCGGAACATTTTAACCAATCGCGCATCGTTGCCTTTTCAACAGGTTGTGTATATCCGCTGGTACCCGTTGAAACAGGAGGTTCCCTTGAAACTGACCTGCCGGCTCCGGTTGGTGAATATGCACAATCATGCCTGGGCAGGGAAAGGATGTTCGAATACGGCAGCAGCAAATACAAAACTCCCGTCTCCCTGATCAGACTGAATTATTCGGTGGAATTACGCTATGGCGTGCTGGTTGACATAGCCCTGAAGGTAATGAACGATCAGCCAGTGGATCTGGCCATGGGATATTTTAACGTGATGTGGCAGGGCGATGTGAACGATTTTGTGCTGCGATCGGTAGAACATGCCTCAAGTCCGGCCAGGGTACTGAATATCACCGGACCTGAAACCCTTTCGGTGCGTGAAGTAGCCACAGAATTTGGAAAATTGTTTGGAAAGAAGGTCACTTTTGCAGGAAATGAAGCCGGTACAGCGCTCCTGAGCAATTCCACGCTGGCGTACAAATTGCTGGGAAGTCCAGGTGTGCCCGTAAGTCTGGTGATACGCTGGATCTCCCAATGGATGCTTGGGGGTGGCAAGTTGTTGGGAAAGCCCACCCACTTTGAGGTACGAAATGGCAAGTATTAAATAAAACCTCCGTATGCAATCGCATGAAATCCCGGCCAATGTGATCCGTGCCCTTAGGCAGGGTGTTGTTATTCCGGCGCTCCCGCTGGCGCTCGGCAAAAACCGCAAGCTGGATGACAGGCGGCAGCGTGCCCTGATCCGGTATTATCTCGATGCCGGTGCAGGGGGCATTGCAGCTGCAGTACATACCACCCAGTTTGCCATCCGGAACCCGGGCATTGATCTGTACAAGCCTGTCCTTGAAATTGCTGCCGAAGAGATTAGCCATTTCACAACGAATACCGGCAGGCCGGTTGTCCGCATTGCAGGGGTAATAGGTAGAACAAATCAGGCTTTAAAGGAAGCAGGGCTTGCCCATGCGAATAAATACCATGCGGTATTGCTTAGCCTGGCTGCATTCAGGGATGCCACCAACAGTGAAATACTCGAACATTGCAGGGCTGTCGCAGATTTCATGCCGGTAATTGGTTTCTATTTACAGCCCGCCGTTGGCGGCAGGATACTTGATGTTGATTTCTGGAGGGCTTTTGCCCGGATCGGGAATGTGATCGCCATTAAAATAGCCCCTTTTAACCGATACAATACACTCGATGTGATAAGGGGTGTGGCTGAATCGGGAAGGTCAGACCAGATCGCATTGTATACCGGGAATGATGACAACATTCTTGTAGATTTACTTACCGAATTCGAGGTGAACACATCGGAAAAGGTGGTGAAAAAACGGATTTCGGGCGGATTGCTGGGCCATTGGGCAGTGTGGACGCAAACGGCCGTGAAATTGCTCGAAGAGATCAGGAAACCGGGTTATACAGGAGATCTACAGCAGATGCTGACACTGGCAGCAAAAATAACTGACAGCAATGCTGCTTTTTTTGATGCTGCAAACAGTTTTGCCGGATGTATTGCCGGTCTTCATGAGGTATTGCGGCGGCAGGGATTGCTGGAAGGCATCTGGACTTTGGATGAAAATGAAAAACTCTCACCGGGCCAGCTGGCTGAAATTGATCGTGTATACGGTTCTTATCCCGAACTGAACGACGATACCTTTGTGGCAGAGAATATTGACAGGTGGCTGAAGTAATTCAATCGTCTTTGCCCCGATACGCAAATTTTTCATATTCGGCCTGCAGACGTTCCAGGTCCACCACATGGGCATCACCCGTGTGAATAATCAACCGGTATCGCAATACAACCGGTTTATCAAGGGGCAGACCGATCCTTTGTCTCCCGGGATAAACAATGTTCTGCATGCTTGCCTCGCGCCGTAATATCCAGGGAGCAGGATAGTTGGGTGTATCCGGATGACACAGGATGGCATATCCGCTTGTTGCGCCATCCGGTCCGAATGAACCGGAGAAATCCATCCAGGGTCCTGCATCAATCTGCAGGGTTTGTGGAATTACAGGACCGGCGGCCGAAGTAAACGCCATGTTTTCCGGAAGCCTGCTGCGGACACAAAATCCGCCGTATCCTTTCTCGTCATCCGATCCGCCGATGCTGACGCCCGGAACAAGAGCGCTCAGGCTGATCTCAAAATCTATCAGGCGGATTCCCTGTTGCAGGGGATGGACAAAGACTGAAGTATGCTCCTTTAAAAACGACCTACCCTTCTCATATAAGGGAGATTGCCATTCAACCCCAACATCGAGCCTGGCAAGTTTATTTTCAGTGCATGAATTTATGGCAACTACATCCTGTACCAAATGTTCCATTATCCATCCGTCACTTACGCTCTGACTTCCGATAAAAACCTGGTGCCAGGCCCAGAATATTCCTCGATGGTATGGATGGTCGGCCGGAAATTCTTCCGTTATTGTGTCGCCGTCAATACCCCATACCGGGTGAAGATAATTATTGCAGGTATACCGGCCGTCCGACACTTTCGGTTTCCGCTGGTAAAAGTAAACCGGTCGTCCGTTTTCATACAATCCAATCCCCTCATTGGTTTCCTTAAAGGTAAAGGAGTCCTTTTCCGTGTAAAACCCGGCACAACATACAAGCAATAAACCTGGAACTATTACCCACAGAAATTTCATTGCTACACTATTCTTCTGTTCACCGGATCCCATGCCACCTGCCGTTTTTCCATATATGCCTTATGAGCCATCAGGCATGCCACGCCTTCCTCAAATGCCCTTTCAATGTTGGCGCTTGGTTCCCCGCCATGCCGGATGCAATCAATCCATTCTTTCAGGTGCAGGTGGGTAACATCAACATTTCTTCCGTTAATGTTAGTGGTGGTAAGCCCCCTGGCAGCATAATACTTTGCGGTAGCTGATGTTACCGCATCTATCTTGCCCGATCCCTGTTGAATGGACAACATAGGTGCGGAAGTATCGATTGTCCCATCCCCGATATGTTTTTTATACCTTGTCGAATCGTAGTCGGCTTTAATGCTTAACGATTCCCCTAATTCCATAGATGCATCATGCCCCATGAAAACCCTTCCCCTGTCCCTGCTGGAGGCAAGGTTGGCACTGTAAACCAGGGTAAGATCGTGGTTTGGGTATTCGAATACGCAGTGCAAAACGTCCGGAATTTCACGGTTATCCTTCCAGTAATATATGCCTCCGGAGGCGGTTGCAGTTGCCGGTATGCCGATCCTCAGCAACTGGTTCACCGCATCAAACTCATGGGTAAAAAGCTGGCCGATCATGCCCAGGTCATAGTCGAACCATTTTACCCAACTGTAATACCGGTCGATGCTGAAGGGAACAACCGGCCTGTCACCAAGCCATTGCATCCAGTCAATCGTTTTTTCATCGCCCGGATAGGGATTCCCGTTCTTGTCAACATGCCTGATCCAGGCGCCGTTGGCGCTGTTGCGGTTGGTGGTAGTTTCCACAAGGGTGATCTTTCCCAGGATTTCTTTTTTGATAATTTCTTTGGCCTGCTGAAAAACCACATTCTGGGTGATCTGGTGACCCAGCTGAAAAACCCTGTCACTGTTCTTTACCGTGTTATATACACCGAATAATTCTGCTTCGGTAAGGGCAATACTTTTCTCACAATAAACGTGTTTACCCGCATTAATGGCCTCCATCGTAATCCGTGCATGATGGTGATCGGGTGTGGCAATTACAACCGCATCTATATCCTTGTCGGCCAGCATTTCCTGATACCGGAGATACCGTTTCACCGGTAATGGTTTACTGGTTCCGGCACCAACCCTGACTTCGTTTTGAGCTGTGGCCATCCCCATTTCCGCACGCAGGTCAAAAACTTCACATATGCCGGTGATTGCAACCTTCAGGTCTTCCTGTTCGAGCCATTCCGCCAGGGAGTCATTCTGTTTACGGGCCGCAACATCATCGGGATGCATGTATCCCAAACCGTTCGACAATTGCTGTGCCCTGCTCCCGAAACCAATGATACCAATGCGCAGTATATCTGCATTGGTGGCTGTCATGCTTTTTTCAGCAACAGGTATCTGAAGGTTTTCAAGTCCCAGTACCTTAATTACGCTGCTGTTTTTTTTGCTTGTATAATTCATGTATCTCAGCGCCTCAAAGCCAAAAACACCAAGTACGGGTATTCCTGCCAGCGCTTTCAGTATTGTCCTTCGTGATGTTGGATTGTTCTGCAGGCTGCTATCAGCCCCGGATGCCTGATTCCGATCTTTTTTCATAACCATCGATCTCCCTTAATTAATTTGTTTTTGATCTCATACCATTAAAAAGTGACTCCAATCCGAAAGCCGTATGGGCCGGAAAAACTGCCAGAAAAAACAAGGCAACCGCTTCTATCAGGGTCTTGTTGACAATCAGATAACTACCCTCTGAAGGCATAGTATATTCCATACCAATCAGGGGTGGGTTATTTAAAAAATATAAAAGCAGCAGAAAAGCCCCGGCAAAGGCTGCATATCTGGTCAGCAGTCCAAGCATCAACGCCACACCTATGGCAATTAATCCCCAGGTATTGAGGAAATCCACAGCCTTCAGCAAACCGCTGTTTGAAATGATCCAATTGGAAAAACCTGAGAGCAGCCATTTCGACTCACTTAGAAATCCAAATGAAGACCAGGCGGGATTGAGAAGCTTTGAAATACCTTCAAACAATAAGTGCCATCCGATCATCAACCGCAACACAACAAGTGTGTATATTTGTAAGGTTGAAACAGTATTACTATCTTTCATAATTAACTATTAATCTTTAGTAACCTATCGTAAGGTAATTTCATAATATTTGAAACGATTTATTAAGATAACAAAAATATATATTAATTAACAATCATCAAAGTTTAAGCATTAAAATTGTTAAACAATGGCAAATAATAATACAGATAATATGATGAAACAACCATTACTTTCGGATACAGACTTTATTCGCCTTCTGATTTTTGACTTAACGCTTAATTTGATCCATTTCAACCCACTGTTCAGCGGTGTACAGGTAGATTTCGAGTAACTAAAACTCTAATAGTTAGTCTACTCCGAATAGCAGTTAAGTTATAAACATTTGATTGCTAATAAATTAAGTCCCATGTGGAAAATATACTTATTGTAGTGGACTTAGGCTTACTGCTCAATACCGTAAGATGCCGGTTATAATTAATCGAACCCTTCTGAAAAGAATTCTTTTACGGAAACTCCCAATGCCCGAATAACTTTTAACAAACTGGAGAATTTAAGATCTTCTCCTTTCTCATATCTGCCATATTGTGCACGGGGCAAGTCGTTCACATATGCAAAATTCTCGTAATTACTGTAGCCCTTTTCCTGGCGAAGGATGCGGATACGGTTTGCCAGCTTTTTCAAATCCCCTTCCTTATTTTTTTGCATATTGTCTTCCATAATGCAAAAAAAGGAAGAAAACCACACAATTATTACCCCTTTAATGATACTACTCTAAAGTAGTTTTTGTATATTTCAAAAAATATTGCTTCAACCACAAGTACATACCCAGAAATGACCAAGGAGTCAGAATATTTGTCCGGCGTTAAGAAAAAAATTCTTTTTGCAGATTCCGATATGGCAAGCTATTGCCTGCTTTCTGAATTCCTGACCGGACAAAACATCGAGATCATTCATGCAATTTGCGGTCCTGATGCTATCCGGTTATTCAGCGCAGATCCCGGAATTGACTGTATCATCACCGAGATAAGGATTCCGGAGATAGATGGGTTCGGAATCCTAAGCGCAGTCAGGGAACTTAATCCATCAATACCTGTGATTGCACAAACTGCCTGTATTTATGATAATATAAAACGACAATGTCTGGATTCAGGGTTCAACGGGTATCTTTCAAAACCGGTGAACATGGAGCTGTTATTGGATTTGGTAAAGAAGTATGTATGGTATCCCTGAAAAAAAGAACTCCACTCTCATGTGGAGTTCATTCCATGAAACTATTTTCTTCTGATCACATTTAAGCAATAAGGCGTCATCAATAAAAACGGAAAAATCCAGATGGCCCAATAGGAGAAATATTCAAACCGGTTATTCACCGTATAGATGTATTTCTTCCTCCCAAAGATATCAACCAGAATATCGGGGGTATACGGGTCTTTTGCGTCGGGATAATACAATGAAGTCATATTGTTGTATGCTTTACGTACCAGTTCCGGATTTGCTGTAATGGCAGCTGTATCATACGGCACCACGATGCCAAAATCGGGATCCAGCATATAAATGGCGGTATCATTAAGTTCGGCCCTTACCACCACATGATGCCCGCCAACATCCATCAATTCTGCCTTGATCCCGTTTTCAAGCAATACGCCTTTCACAATCGTGGAATGAGTAGAACATAAGCCAACCCCCCTTTCCAGGTTCTTTTTATAATTGCTGAACTCGTACCTTTTAAACTTACCGGGATTAACATAGGATGCGAAAAATAGAAGATAATTCTCCCAGGCAGGTACACGCATGTGGTATTTCACAATGCCCTCTTCCTTCCAGTAATGCATAAATCCGTCGTTCACCACCTTGTTGATCCTGATACCAAAATCCAGGTCCGGTTCCCCGGGCTTTTTTTTCAACTGGTCAATGATGTCAGGATACCGGATCGTAATATCATTGATCCTGTTTCTCTGGGTCTGTTCTTCGGCATATACCGCCGGATTTCGCATGGTTTTGAACAGCCCGTAAATGTTCAGACCCAGTAAGAACAGTCCAGCTATCAAAAGTATTCTATTGAAGTTTTTCATGGCAAATGTTTTTGTTTTTTTCTATTAGTTCCATTTCCGGTTAAGCCTGCATCACCGGAGACTCAGGGCAGTTCAAGCATAATCGCCCTGTTGCTGTTGAGTTCCACCTGCCTGGTGATGGTGCCTGTTCTCACCGTATAAGGAGAGTAAATTTTTTTGGCTCTGCCATCAACTGCATATTCGGGCAATTCAGTGGTTACCATTCCCGATTCATCCGTTCTCGCTTTGAATGAGCGACCATTGGTGCGGTCCCGGATGGTAACAACTGTGTTTTGAACCGGATTCCCTTTGTCATCTTTCACAGCAATGTTCAGCGTCCATGATACCCTAAAGGAATGATCCTGGTCAGAGACCTTCAGCGAAAAGGCCTGACCTTCCACCGCGTTCGACCTGAATTTCACATCCCTGGCCACACAGTCATCACATCCCATGCTTCCGATCCGGAATGTGCTAAAAACAGCACCCTGAAGGGGAACAATAGTATTATTGTATAGATCTGAATTAGAGGCGCCTCCATACATTGACGCGACCCAGGCAGCCGGTACATTGGTAGTAATGCGGTTGTTGTAAAATTGTCCGCCGAAATACTTTGGCCCCCCGCAAATGTAAAGGGCTGCAGTTATTGTTTTCGAGTCCGGATCAACTTTATTAACCACAATATCGTTATCATAAACGTAATTCTCTCCACCGCTGGCACTATAATAAACACCCCAGCACATTGGAGTATATTCTGCGGGCTCGGGGTGTGTTTTGGCGGTAATAAAGATTTTGTTTCCGTGTATCCTGCTACCAATCGAGGCCTTGGGAGATCCGGGCTTTGCATTGTAATCGCCAAGCCTGATGGCGGCGGTGCTGTATTCTTCCCTGCCGTATTCACAGGTTGGTTCCGAAGTCTCAATCTTAAAAACATTATCGAATACTTCGGTATATCTTGACACATAAATTCCTGATCCCTGTTTCGGCTCAAACCGGTTGTTATAGATTTTGGAGCTGTCGCCGGTGCCCATGATGCTGTAATGGTTGGTAACCCACTGGTCGTTCACAAAAAGGTTGTCGTGCACCAGGGAAAATTTTCCCTTGATGGATAAACAACCCTGTCCGCCAATAAAATCAGAACCTGATACTTCAGAGGGCTGATCACCCCTTATTAATACCGAGCAGAGGTTTACATGACGCTGGATCAGAAAAGGCATATCTGCTTCAAACCTGCAATTCCGGATTTCGGAATACATCATGTCGGCAGTTCCCGAACTGATCCCCCTGGCCACAATTCTAACATTGTTGAGAACAATTTTAACACCGGGTGCAGATGATTGGATTCCCCAACTGTGAATTCCATCCCTACCTGCTTCAATCACACCGTTCTTAATTGTAATGGTACCGCTGCCGCTTACCCGGGGAACCGACGTAAGCGGCATACCCGTATTGAAATCTTCCGTAAAATCGTAGAAGGCCGGAATCACCGCCGGATAAGACTCCCTGATCAGATGATCGTAATTCGCAAGGGGCGTGGTATTTTCTATAATGCTGATACCTGCATCCATGGCAGGACGTATGTCAATTTCATCTACAAGGCAATCAGTGTCAGCTTTAATGCGTATACGGTACCTGCCCGCCGGTAAGCCTGTAAGGTGTGCAACCACAAAGCCCCCTCCCAACCGCGGTGCTTTCTTTTCAGCCGGACACCCGGTTTGCATCCCGTCACCATAGGGGGCCACACATTTTACTTCAGCGCCGTTCTCATCCTCAACATAAACACTTACCGTCATTTCATCTTCAGGATAGTTCTTCATCTGGTGATAATACCATCCTGTGACTCCGCATATGGCGTAATACGACCGGTTTGCCACCGGCAGTGTCATATATTGCGATGTAATGACATCACCTGCTTTCAGACTCAGCAGCTTTTTTCCCAGGAACACATGCACATCTGCTGTATTCTCGAGTCTGGCGCCGGGAGCGCGGGATAAATCCCAGCCTTTAATGCCTTCCTCAAATCCCCTGTTTGGCATATGCTCATAGGCTGCATCTGCAAACCTCACCGTATGGCCATTCAGATCAAGGGTCACATTTTTACCAAGAAAAAGCGCACTTCCCTCGCTGGTAATATCATTTGCCAATATATAGGTTGTTCCGGATTTTGCATAGTTACCCTTTGTATGAACCGCTGTTTCATTTCCGGAAAACATCCTGTGTTCAACCGGAGAATACTGCGAATAACCATTTGATGCCAGGATCAAAAAAACCGGGAGCAAAAGGATTTTGTTCATAATTGTCTATTTTTGCAACAAGAAGGAAAATACAAAGCAAAAGAAATATTATTTTCGATAAATAGCAAGATAATGAAAGTTTTTATAAGTTTGAGTTTTAATTTTTTCTTATTTTATTCTGACAAAAAAAACCGGAACCAATGAAACACTTACTTATACTAAGCCTGTTTACCTTATTCTCCTGTGCACAAGAGAGGGTAGTTGATTCCGGTTTTACTTTTTGTAACCATCCTGTAATGTTGGACGAACAAAAAAAGATTGTCCCCTGGTATATACCCCGTGAAAATGCCTATGATCATTTCCTGCACCTCCGGTGGGATTTTATTAAATACCATGTACCCTATTCGCCGGGACCCGAACCCCGGTCGAGATATCCACAGTATTATTTTTATTGCGCCTTCAAAGTAACAAATTATTCTATTTTACCGGATATGTGGATGAATGATATTGCAGAGAAAATCCCCAACTGGTTTGAAAATGCACGCCTTTATTACGCATACACCGGCGATGCAAGTGTAATGAAGCTCATCAGGGATTTTGTTGATTATACACTGGAACACGGAACCAGTTCCCCGGAATTTGCATGGCCTGGTTTTCCTTATACCACCACCAATGCCGGAGATACATTGTTCCGGGGATTTACAACGGCAGGCAGATTTGAGCAGCATGAAATTCAGGTTGATCATGCAGGTGAAATGGGCTTAACGTATTACAGGATGTATCTTTTTACAGGAGATAATAAATACCTTTCCGCTGCCATAAATGTAGCTGATATACTGGCTAAGAATGCAAGGACAGGAACGGCAACCGAATCGGTGTGGCCCTACCGTGTTGTAATGAGCAACGGAAAGATTACCGCCCCTTACGGTGCAAACTGGACCGGATGTTATATGCTGCTGGATAATCTGATCAGGTCAAACACAGGCAATGTAAACGCATACAAGGATGCCCGGGATAAAGCCAGGGACTTCATTCTCCGGTTTCCAATGCAAACAGGTTACTGGACAGATGGTCATTCGGATACGGATATTAAAAGCAATACCTACAAAAGCAACCTGAGTGCCAGCAATACAGCGCTGTGTCTTTTCGATTATCCCGAACTCGATGCGGAATGGAGGGCAGATATTCCCATGTTAATCAAATGGACCGAAGAGTATTTCGTTTGGCGCACAGCTAAAGGAGAACCTGCTAGCATGTGGGGCGCTAACCTGGTTGGCGAACAGGATTCATTCAATTTTAAAATGGATTACCAGACGGCGAGATATGCTGCAATGTGCGCCCGATGGTATGCCATTTCCGGAGATACTTCTTATAAAGAAAAAGCATACCGCTCCCTGAACTGGGTCACCTATTGCAACGACTCAGCCGGAATGGCTTTTGAAAGTCCGGTTAGTAAGGGTATATTAAGCTGGTGGTCCGACTGTTACGGAGAATGCCCAAGGATGTTCTATCATGCATTTGCAGGTGTTCCCGAATGGGCACCCCCACACGAAAACCATATTTTGTATTCCGAAGGAATTCTTCAGGATGTTATTTATTCATCAGATAAAATTCAATACACTGCAACATCTGAAGACGAAACGGTATACCTTCGGCTGGCTTTTAAACCGGCACGAATTACTATAAACGGAGTTGTAATTTCCGTAAGCAAAGATCTGACACCTGATTCATATATACTTAGGGACCTTGGACACGGAGACTATGCAATAAGGCTTTGGCATAAGCTTTCAGGTACTGTTATTATTTCGGTTTGATTTTACTTAAGATTTATTTGCAACTGCCAAAAAATAACCACATGAAAAACATTGTTCTGATTGTTCTTTCAAGTCTTTTATTGCTGCATGTACACGCTCAATCAACCGGAATTTTCATGCAAATTGACGGAGCAAAGAAGTACCAGCAGCTGGATGGATTTGGTGTAAATATCAACACCGCGTGGTGGTATGACGGTGTGTATACCAGTACCATGCTGATGCAACCGGCAATAGACCTGCTGGCAGACTCCCTGGGAGCAACCCTCTTCCGTGCCGTTATTGAGGAAATCGACTGGGAAGTTGTGAACGATGACAATGATCCTGACCACTTTAACATGTCTTATTACAACAAGGTCTTCTCAAGTCAGAAGTTTCAGGGAATATGGGAAACCTTGCGCTATCTTAACAGGAAAGGGATCACGGACGGATTGTTGATCAGTTTTATGGGATCTCCTCCGGCTGCGGCACCCTTGGATGCAAAGGACCAGGAAAAAAGCTGGATGGGGGGTACCGATTACAGCATTGATCCTTCCATGGAAGACGAATTCGCTGAGACGATCGCAGCTTTTCTTTATTATGCCCGGTTCACTGAGAAAATACAATTCATCCTTGTATCGCCCATAAATGAAACCGATGTGATATCCATGTCCAGAAGTGCGGAACATCCCGATGGAATCGTGGAAGGTCCGAATATCCCCGACGCTGCACAGTTTGTCCGCATTACAAAGAAGCTCGCCAACAAGCTCGATGCCATCGGCATGGGCGACATCCGCTTTGTGGTTGCCGACGCCGCAGGCGACAAGCTGTTTACATCGTTTCTGACAGAGATGGTGAAAGACAAATACCTCTTGGACAAACTCGCCCATTGGGGCGTGCATCAGTATGGCAGCAGTGCAGGGAATTACAGAAAAATCGTCAGCAATCCCGCCAATCCGAACAAATCCCTCTGGGTAACCGAAATGGCCGGAATAGGGAATATGCTGGGCCAGCTCAGCGACAGTGCCCATGCCTTCATTTTCTGGGACGGATTCGACTGTGTCTACCAGCATGCCCGGCGGAATGGCTATGGCAGCATACCCCCGAATGACTGGGTTTTCTGGTACGGCCCGGATGAAGGCAAGCCCCTGATCGAATACCTTCCTGCAACAAACAGCTGGACTCCCCGGAAGCAGTTCTTTCATTTTGCGCATATTTTTAAATTTGTAAAACCGGGGGCAGTGCGGATCGGATCAACCGGCACAGACAGCAGCCTGGTGGTTCAGTCCTTTCTCAATCCAAACGGGCAGTTGGTGATCGCAGGACGCTATACCGGCAAAGACAGCATATCACTGCACGGAACACTGACAAACCTGCCTGCAATCGACAGGTTGTCACTTTTTTGCACAACCGCTGATACCAACCTGCAATCCTGTAAAGATCAAATGGTTGTCAATCATTCCCTGGAAATGCGTTTACCTCCTGATTGTATTTTCACCCTTGCCGGTCAGCCTGAATCAACACACTCCCCTGTTTCATCGATCAGGCCGGAGCCGGCAGACTGGTTTGCAGGCGACATGCACGTTCACCGGAATTGCGGTGATGTTACGGGCATCCTGGATGAATCGGAATTCACGGCAATGATGGAACCCCATGACCTGGCCGTAATTTCCGTGCTCGCTGATATGGGAAACGGAGAAGTAAAGGACAGCAGAACCGATCTTCCGAAAGTTACCGGAAAAGACGCCGTTCAATCACTACCCGGAAGGATCGTTCACTGGGATGCCGAATGGCACTTTGACCCTGCCGGAGTAACATTCAAACACAAAGCCCTTGGCGGGCATATTGTATTGCTCGGACTTACCGATGCACACACCTTCTGGGATGAATCCACATACAACATCCTTGCATGGGGAAAGGCACAACAGGCTGTCGTTGGTTTCTGCCATATGCAGTACCTGCACGATTCCATGCCTGATGCGCTTGATTGCTGTACCCCGTTGGATTTCCCGGTGGAAGCAGCCCTGGG